>NZ_JBICZC010000051.1:0-1006 GCF_043201715.1 Streptomyces sp. NPDC048291 | reverse complement strand
CGTGTGCACAGGTTTGTTGACGGGGCGTACGCGACGGGGGTTGCGGGATCATGGCGGGGTACCGACCGGCGGACTGGCAGCCACTCGATCTCGACCGGGACCCGACTCCGGGTGATCCGCAGCGTGTCCGTACCCTCGCCGCGCAGCTGCACGCCTTCGCCGACGATGTGTCCGACGCGCTCGGCCTGGTCAGGGGCATGGCCGGCGAGGACACCCTGCTCCAGTGGGCGGGGAAGTCGGCGGAGGTGTTCAAGGAGCAGTTCAAGGACGTCCCGAAGAACCTGAAGAAGCTGAAGAAGTCCTACGAGCTGTGCGGTGACGCCCTCGCGGACTACTGGCCCAAGCTGGAACGCGCGCAGGCCCTGGCCGACAAGGCCCTGGCCAAGGCGAAGGACGCCCAGTCCGACCTGTCCTCCGCGAAGTCCCGTCTCTCCTCCGCCGATTCCTGGGTCACCCGGGCGACGAAGGAGGCGGACAAGTACAGGGACGATCCCACCGGCAGCACGTCGGACGCCGACAAGCCCGAGGAGGGCAGGGTGCGGGCGGCCACCCGGGACGTGCAGAGCGCGAAGTCCGCGCACACCCGGGCCCGGTCGGACGTCACCACGGCGCAGAGTGCCCTCGACGCCGCGAAGAAGATGGCCGAGGACGCCCGGAGGATGCGGGACGACGCGGCGGGCGAGGCGAAGCGGAAGATCGACGAGGCGTCCGACGCCGGTATTCCGAACCGGCACTGGTGGCAGGACGTCGGGCACTGGTTCGAGGACAACTGGGACACCATCGTCACCGTCTGCAAGGTCGTTGTCGCGGTCGTCGGGATCATCGCGATGATCATCGGCGGGCCGATCCTCGGTGCGATCGTCCTCATCGCCGCGCTCGTCGTCCTCGCGGACACGCTCTACAAATACTCCCAGGGGCAGGCGTCCCTGTGGGATGTCGCGTTCGCGGCGCTGGACTGCATACCCGGCGGCAAGGGCATCACCAGCCTCGGCAAACTCGCCAAGGG
>NZ_JBICZC010000050.1:0-1064 GCF_043201715.1 Streptomyces sp. NPDC048291 | reverse complement strand
TCCTCGCCGCCCTCCTTGAGCGGGGTGTTCTCGCAGAGTTCGTAGCCGCTGTAGATGCCCCAGGTCGGGGAGAGGGTGGCGGCGAGCACGGCCCGGGCCTCGAAGGCGGGCCGCCCGCCGTGCTGGAGGTAGGCGTGCAGGATGTCGGGGGTGTTGGCGAAGAAGTTCGGCCGCATGTAGGCGGCGGTCTCACCGGCGAGTTCGGTGGCGTACTCGGTGAGTTCCTGCTTGGTGTTGCGCCAGGTGAAGTACGTGTACGACTGCTGGAAGCCGGTCTGGGCCAGGGTGCGCATCATCGCGGGCCGGGTGAACGCCTCGGCCAGGAAGATCACGTCCGGGTCGGCCGTGTTGACCTCGGCGATCACCCGCTCCCAGAACACCACCGGCTTGGTGTGCGGGTTGTCCACGCGGAAGATCCGCACCCCGCAGTCCATCCAGTGCCGCAGCACCCGCACGGTCTCGGCGACCAGTCCGTCCATGTCGGCGTCGAAGGCGACGGGGTAGATGTCCTGGTACTTCTTCGGCGGGTTCTCGGCGTAGGCGATGGTGCCGTCGGGGCGGTGGTGGAACCACTCGGGGTGCTTCTCCACCCAGGGGTGGTCGGGCGAGCACTGCAGGGCGAAGTCCAGGGCGATCTCCAGGCCGTGCCGGCCGGCCTCGGCCACGAACCACCGGAAGTCCTCGACGGTGCCCAGGTCGGGGTGGACGGCGTCGTGGCCGCCCTCGGGCGAGCCGATCGCCCAGGGCACGCCGACGTCGTCGGGGCCGGGGGTGAGGGTGTTGTTGCGGCCCTTGCGGAAGGTGGTGCCGATGGGGTGGATCGGCGGGAGGTAGACGACGTCGAAGCCCATGTCGGCGATCTTCGGCAGCCGGCGGGCCGCGGTCCGGAACGTGCCGTGCGGCCGTTCCGGGGTGCCCTCCGAGCGGGGGAAGAACTCGTACCAGGAGCCGTACAGGGCCCGTTCACGCTCCACCAGCAGCGGCAACGGCTCCGAGACCGTCACCAACTCCCGCAACGGATACCGCGCGAGGACCTTCTCGGCCTCGGGCGTGAGGGCGGCGGC
>NZ_JBICZC010000049.1:0-1152 GCF_043201715.1 Streptomyces sp. NPDC048291 | reverse complement strand
CTCAGTCCTGTGGGGTGGGGGTGCGCAGGAAGAGGGCGGCGATGAGGGCGGTGGCCAGGACGAGGGCGGTGTTGACCGCGACGGCGGTGCGGATGCCGTGGAGGATCCCGGTGGCCGTGGCGGTCGTCATCGCGCCGGTCGCGATCGCGCTCATCACCGGGGTGCCCATGGTGATACCGATCTGCTGGCTCATCGTGGCCAGCCCGGTCGCCATGCCCTGCTCGTGATCGGGCAGCCCGCTCGTCGCGGTCACCATGAACCCCACGATCAGCAGCATGTTGCCCACCCCGCCCACGAACGTGGCCGGCAGCAGAAGCCCCAGACTCGCCTGCGTCGTGCCCAGAGCGAGCAGCGCACCCGTCGCGACCGTCTGCACCAGCGCACCCGTCACCAGCGCCGCCCTGGTTCCCGCCCGGCCGATGAACCTGGGTGCCATCACCCCGCCCACGACCGTGCCAAGGCCCAGCACCCCGAACGACAGACCCGCCGCCAGCGGCGAGAACCCCAGAACCTTCTGCAGATACAGCGTCATCAGGAACACCAGCGACGTCTCCGTCACGAACGCCAGCACCCCGGCGATGTTCCCGAACGCGACCGTGCGCCGGCCCAGCACACTCACCGGGACCAGCGGCGCCACCGCGTTGCGTTCCACGAAGTAGAACACCACCAGCAGCACCGCACCCGCCGCCAGCACCCCCCACGCGGACACCTCGCCCCAGCCGTGCTCCCCGGCCCGCGTGAAGCCCAGCACGACGGCCAGCAGGCCCAGGGTGACCGCGAGAGCACCGGGCACGTCCAGCCGCGGCCGCTCCGCCGGACGCGACTCCGCCAGCACCATCGGCGCGATCACCAGCACCGCCGCCGCGACCGGCACGTTCAGGAAGAACGACCACCGCCACGACAGCAGGTCCGTCAGCACCCCGCCCAGCACCGCGCCCGTGGTGAACCCCGCCGACATCAGCGCCCCGTTCAGACCGAGCGCCTTCTGCCGCAGCGGGCCCTCCGGGAACGACGTCGTCAACAGCGACAGCCCCGCCGGCGTCACCGCCGCCGTCGCCAGCCCCTGCATCACCCGCGCCACGATCAGCACCTCAGGACCGGTCGCCAGCCCGCCCGCCAACGACGCCAGCCCCAACACCGCCAGACCGCCCA
>NZ_JBICZC010000048.1:0-1353 GCF_043201715.1 Streptomyces sp. NPDC048291 | reverse complement strand
CCGCTTCGCTCTGCCTCCGGCAGCCGAATACTCGCTACGCTCGTTTCGCGCGTCCCCGCGCGAAAAGCCCGCCTCCGGCGGGGCGTTGTTCAATACGGCCTCCGGCCGAATTGAACAACGTGCGTGCCTCCGGCACGGACAAGAAGCGGCATGAGCGTTCCTCCGGAACGCCGGGGGGAATTGAGGGTGCGTCATTTCGGGTTCCCGGATAGGTACTGGGGTGAGGGTAGATCAGGGGTCCGAGGAGGGTGAGGGGTTGAGGAATCCTCCCGGATTCCCGCACGGGCGAGGGTATTTGATTGGTGTTCGATGAAACAAGTACAGCACGGAAAACAGGAAAAAGGAAACCCCGAATTACCGGACCCCCCCGGGCACCGTCCAGCCCGAGGGAGCGGCCTGCCTCCGGCAGGACCACGACCACACACAGCGGACACGTCGACGCACGGACCCACACAGCCCATACAGAGCCCGGAGACCATGCCAGAGGAGCTCGGGCCCGCCCCCACCTGCTCCACCCCCACACCGGCCCCCACAAGCCGGCCACCCCCACCCGCGCGACGCCCACCGGCGACGCGCAACCACACACCACCCCACACCCTACCCCGAAGCCACCACCCACACCCCAGCACCCCGCCCCCATTCCTCACTCATCATTCAAACGGCAGCGGGAAAAGTGGCAGCAGAGGGGATGTCAGACCCCCGACCATGCCCAAAACCCTTGGTTGACCTGCGCGTATGTCTGCTCGTACCGAGAGGCTCCCGCAAGAGTTGTCGCAAGAGTAGGTGCAGGAGTAGGCGCAAGAGTTGGTGCAAGAGTTGTCGCAAGTTCCGGCGTTTCGAGTCTCCCCCCTCCCTGGTGAGTGTATTATTGATTCTGTCGGTCGGGCGGCAACCTGATCGGCACTCAATCACCAACCGGAGGAGTTCCCTTGGCAACCGAAACCGTCGACGCGGTAAGCCGACTCACCATCCTTCTTCCAGGAGCGCACGAGACGGACGCATCCATTGGTCTGACGCTCATTCCCCTTCTCAAGATCCCGGGCGCCATCATCGAATTCCGGCACCCTACCGCCGCACGCGTGTGGTGGGAAGGATGGTGCGAGGCCGCCGCAATTCTCGACAAGGTATTTCCCGAGCAGGTTGACCCGGGTGAATTGAGCGAACCGGAACTCACGATCAATTCGTTCGTCATCTTGGATGACGCGCCCCGTCGGGCCAAGATCCGTGCTCGCAGCACAGCAGCGAGCCCCGGAGGAGTCAGGGCTTCGGCGTAGTCGCGTGACGCCCGGTTCGTGGTGGTCCGTCAGGTCAGCGGCAGGGTCCGCAACGTGACAGGCACGGCTTCCAAGATCA
>NZ_JBICZC010000047.1:0-1361 GCF_043201715.1 Streptomyces sp. NPDC048291 | reverse complement strand
CAGGGCTTCGGCGTAGTTGCGTGACGCCGGGTTTGTGCTCATCCGAGGCCGAGGAGTGCGAGGGGGCGACGGGGGTCGCGGGCGTTGTGGCGGAGGCCGGCCGCGATGTTCTTCACTCCGGCTGTCCGGAGGGCTCCGATGGCGAGGTTGCGCCAGGTGGCCATCGCGCGGGGTGCGTTGCCGGTCCGCAGCTGGGAGGCGTCCTCGGCGAAGGTGGTGTCGCGGACGTGGTGGAGGGCCTCGACCGTCCAGTGGTCGCGGACGAGTCGGGCGAGTTGGGCCGGGGTGGCTTGCCCGGCGGTCAGGCTGGTGACTGCGTAGACGGTCGTGATCGTGGTTTTGCCGGTCTTGCGGTCGGTGCGGCGGCGCTTGATCTGGACGGCCTGGCGGGCTCCGGGGAAGAAGAGGTTGTTCACGGTGGCGACCTTGATCCGGCGGATCTCCGAGCGGCCGTGGCCGACGCCCTTGGTGCGTCCCTGTAGTGGGATGTCCTTCCATGGAAGGGACTTGAGCTGCCTGCGCAGCTTCTTCTGGTTGCCCTTGGCGATCACGATGTAGTGGGCACCGCGGCCCAGGAGGTAGTCGGCGTGCTCGCGCTGTGTGTGCATCGCGTCGCTGGTGACCACGACGCCTGCCAGTTCGGCCACAGTGTTCAGCAGCGGCTGGAAGCAGGTGATCTCGTTCGTCTTCTCGCCGACGTCCAGCTGGGCGAGGACCAGGCCGGTGGTGTGTTCCAGAGCGGCGAGCAGGTGGACCTTCCGGCCCTTCGCCTTGGCGGCGCCACGCAGGCTCTTGCCGTCCACGGCCAGGCCGCGGAGCCCGGCGGTCCCGGTCGCCTTCGGTCTGCGGTCCGCGAGCCAACCGCCGACCGCTCGGTCCAGCGCGTCGCCGTCGAGGCGGGCCATCAGCCGGCGGACCGTTGTCTCGGCGGGCAGGACCCGCCTGGGCAGCAGCGGATCGGGGCGGGCGCCGACCTCTTCCAGCACATGCGCCGGAGCGTCGGCGATCCACTCGCCGACCGCCAGCAGCGAGGTCGCCCCCGCCAGAACCGCACACGCGGTGAGTGCGAGGACGACGGCCAGGCGGTGGCGGACCCCGCGTGGATCACGCGGATCCGGTACCTCGGCCAACCGCTTCAGAAGGCCCGGGACCTCCCCGGATGCGGCCTCGGGATGCTCGCGGAGCTGGTCAAGGGCAAGCGGGATCAGCGATGATGCGTCGGCAGGCACGGTCTTCCACTCGGATCACGGGGCGTCGAGAACTCCATGATCTTGGAAGCCGTGCCTGTCACGTTGCGGACCCTGCCGCTGACCTGACGGACCACCACGAACCGGGCGTCACGCGACTACGCCGAAGCCCTG
>NZ_JBICZC010000046.1:0-1394 GCF_043201715.1 Streptomyces sp. NPDC048291 | reverse complement strand
CCGGTGACCTTGGTGCCGGTCGCGGCGTCGGAGAAGGTCACCGCGAGGGCTTCGACCGTGCCGGCGGCCGGGGCGGCCTCGACGGCGGCGCTGTTGGGCTTGACGGTGATGACCGGGGTGCCCTGGGAGACGCGGGACGTGGTGGTGAAGGAGGCGGCGAACACCGACTGGGTGGCCACCGGGCCCTCGTCGCCGGCTTCGAGGTCGACGGCGTCGGTGATGATGCCGGAGCCGATGCGCAGCGCGAGGCGGGCGGCGATCTCCTTGCCCTCGGCGGAGGAGGGGACCAGCACGGCGGCCGGGGCGACGGCGGCGACGGCGGCCTGGAGGGCGTCGACCTTGGGGACGACCAGGTAGTCGGCGTACTCGGAGGCGTCGTGCGTCAGGACACGGGTCGCGCCGTGCTCGGCGAGCGCGGGCGCGGTGTCGGCGGCACCGGCACCCAGGGCGACGGCGACGGGCTCGCCGATACGGCGGGCCAGTGTCAGCAGCTCCAGGGTGGGCTTGCGGACGGCACCGCCCGCGTGGTCGACGTAGACGAGGACTTCAGCCATGGGAATGCTCTCCTGCTTGGATCAGATGAGGGGCGGTCGGCGCGTGCGGGGCTCAGATGAACTTCTGGCCCGCGAGGAACTCGGCGAGCTGCTTGCCGCCCTCGCCCTCGTCCTTGACGATCGTGCCCGCGGTACGGGCCGGACGCGCGGTGGCATCCTCGACCTTGGTCCAGGCGCCCTCCAGACCGACCTCCCCGGCCTCCAGACCGAGGTCGGACAGGTCCCAGGCCGCCACCGGCTTCTTCTTCGCCGCCATGATGCCCTTGAAGGACGGGTACCGCGCCTCACCCGACTGGTCGGTCACCGACACCACCGCCGGCAGCGAGGCCTCCAGCTGCTCGGACGCCGCGTCCCCGTCACGACGGCCCTTCACGACACCGTCCGCCACCGACACCTCGGAGAGCAGCGTGACCTGCGGAACGCCCAGCCGCTCCGCCAGCAGCGCGGGAACCACACCGGCCGTGCCGTCGGTGGAGGCCATACCCGAGACCACCAGGTCGAAGCCGGCCTTCTCGATCGCCTTCGCCAAAACCAGCGAGGTGCCGATCGCGTCGGTGCCGTGCAGGTCGTCGTCCTCGACGTGGATCGCCTTGTCCGCACCCATGGACAGCGCCTTGCGCAGCGCGTCCTTGGCGTCCTCCGGACCCACCGTCAAAACGGTGACCTCGACGTCGTCATCGGAGTTCTCCGAGATCTGCAGCGCCTGCTCGACCGCGTACTCGTCCAGCTCGGAGAGGAGACCGTCCACGTCGTCACGGTCGACGGTCAGGTCATCGGCGAAATGCCGGTCGCCAGTGGCGTCGGGCACATACTTCACAGTGACAACGATCCTCAAGCTCA
>NZ_JBICZC010000044.1:0-2230 GCF_043201715.1 Streptomyces sp. NPDC048291 | reverse complement strand
GAGGCAGGTGCTTAGAATCACGCCTCTTTCGCGCTAACGGAAACGCGGCGCGGGAGAAGGGAAGCGGTGCTGTTGAAGTCGGTTTTATCGATTCCAGTGCTGACGAAATTAAACCGCAGTCGTCGCAACGAAGTAGTTAAAAAAGTTGTTGACGGATTTAAAAAAACGGTTGATAATCTCGCTTCTCTGCTGCTGAAAACGCAGCGCTGCCGGGAAACACGAAGTTCCTCGCAGAATGCTCTTTAAAAATTAACAGCCGATAAGTGTGGGCGCTTGATGGCAGCGAGCTGATCCTCGGATCAGATAGCGAAAGTATCAAGAGTCTCACACTAAAGTAAGTCAGGTTTATGAAGTGATTCATATTCCTGTCAGCTTTGAGTGAGCGACCGGTTCTTAACTGAACCGAAAACAGTAACAGGTTTAAACTGAAGAGTTTGATCCTGGCTCAGATTGAACGCTGGCGGCATGCCTTACACATGCAAGTCGAACGGCAGCACGGGTGCTTGCACCTGGTGGCGAGTGGCGAACGGGTGAGTAATACATCGGAACATGTCCTGTAGTGGGGGATAGCCCGGCGAAAGCCGGATTAATACCGCATACGATCTACGGATGAAAGCGGGGGACCTTCGGGCCTCGCGCTATAGGGTTGGCCGATGGCTGATTAGCTAGTTGGTGGGGTAAAGGCCTACCAAGGCGACGATCAGTAGCTGGTCTGAGAGGACGACCAGCCACACTGGGACTGAGACACGGCCCAGACTCCTACGGGAGGCAGCAGTGGGGAATTTTGGACAATGGGCGAAAGCCTGATCCAGCAATGCCGCGTGTGTGAAGAAGGCCTTCGGGTTGTAAAGCACTTTTGTCCGGAAAGAAATCCTTGGCTCTAATACAGTCGGGGGATGACGGTACCGGAAGAATAAGCACCGGCTAACTACGTGCCAGCAGCCGCGGTAATACGTAGGGTGCGAGCGTTAATCGGAATTACTGGGCGTAAAGCGTGCGCAGGCGGTTTGCTAAGACCGATGTGAAATCCCCGGGCTCAACCTGGGAACTGCATTGGTGACTGGCAGGCTAGAGTATGGCAGAGGGGGGTAGAATTCCACGTGTAGCAGTGAAATGCGTAGAGATGTGGAGGAATACCGATGGCGAAGGCAGCCCCCTGGGCCAATACTGACGCTCATGCACGAAAGCGTGGGGAGCAAACAGGATTAGATACCCTGGTAGTCCACGCCCTAAACGATGTCAACTAGTTGTTGGGGATTCATTTCCTTAGTAACGTAGCTAACGCGTGAAGTTGACCGCCTGGGGAGTACGGTCGCAAGATTAAAACTCAAAGGAATTGACGGGGACCCGCACAAGCGGTGGATGATGTGGATTAATTCGATGCAACGCGAAAAACCTTACCTACCCTTGACATGGTCGGAATCCCGCTGAGAGGTGGGAGTGCTCGAAAGAGAACCGGCGCACAGGTGCTGCATGGCTGTCGTCAGCTCGTGTCGTGAGATGTTGGGTTAAGTCCCGCAACGAGCGCAACCCTTGTCCTTAGTTGCTACGCAAGAGCACTCTAAGGAGACTGCCGGTGACAAACCGGAGGAAGGTGGGGATGACGTCAAGTCCTCATGGCCCTTATGGGTAGGGCTTCACACGTCATACAATGGTCGGAACAGAGGGTTGCCAACCCGCGAGGGGGAGCTAATCCCAGAAAACCGATCGTAGTCCGGATTGCACTCTGCAACTCGAGTGCATGAAGCTGGAATCGCTAGTAATCGCGGATCAGCATGCCGCGGTGAATACGTTCCCGGGTCTTGTACACACCGCCCGTCACACCATGGGAGTGGGTTTTACCAGAAGTGGCTAGTCTAACCGCAAGGAGGACGGTCACCACGGTAGGATTCATGACTGGGGTGAAGTCGTAACAAGGTAGCCGTATCGGAAGGTGCGGCTGGATCACCTCCTTTCCAGAGCTATCTCGCAAAGTTGAGCGCTCACGCTTATCGGCTGTAAATTTAAAGACAGACTCAGGGGTCTGTAGCTCAGTCGGTTAGAGCACCGTCTTGATAAGGCGGGGGTCGTTGGTTCGAATCCAACCAGACCCACCATTGTCTGACGTGTCGGTGATCGTTAGCGCTTTAGCGATTACGAGCAACCCATGCCGATAGGCTGTAGTACCTGAGGTTATCTGTACTCATGGGGGCATAGCTCAGCTGGGAGAGCACCTGCTTTGCAAGCAGGG
>NZ_JBICZC010000043.1:0-2302 GCF_043201715.1 Streptomyces sp. NPDC048291 | reverse complement strand
TGGGTGCGGCTCTTCCTCAGTGAGCTGGTGATGCCGTGCGCCGTTGCCGTGCGTGCGCGGACGGTGGATCGTCGTGTCCTGGGACGTGGTCTTGGAGGCGGCGATGGTGTCGTGGCTGGAGGAGATCGAGCGGCGGGAGGCGGCTGCCCGGGCCGAGATCAGTGAACTTCGCTCGCGGATGGAGGAGTTGGCTGGTCGTCTTGCCGAGCGGGAGGCTGTGCTGTCCCGGCTGGAGATCACACGGGAGACGATGACGGAGATCCTGTCCGGCGAGGGGGCGGTGACGGTGTCCGTGGACGAGGCCGCGGAGGAAGTCCCGCTGCCGGTGGACCGGAGCGGGGCGGGATCGCCGGTCGGGGTGCGGCTGGTGCCCCAGTGGGAGCCGGGGGCTGAGGCGGATGTGCTGCCGCGCTCGTACCGGGACGTCGTCGAGGTGATGCAGGACGCGGTGCATCCGATGCGGGCGCATCATCTGTGCGCCGCGCTGGGGTTGTCGACGGACAAGAACAAGGTGGAGGGCTTCCGTTCGAAGCTGAAACGGCTGGTGGAGCGGGGCTGGCTGGCCGAGGACGAGCCGGGCCTGTTCGCGTGGGATGGTGCGCGGCGGGCGGGCGCGGGTGCGCCGGAGCGGGAAGCCGCGGCCGGCGAGCGGCCTCGCGCCGGTGTGGGGCCGGGCTCTCGTCCCTAGCGTCGATGGTGCCAACCAGATCGCCACTGTCCGAAGACGAGAGCCCGATGAACGCAGCGTACGAAACGGCCGCGGCGGCTGACCCCTTTGCCCGCGTGTTTTCTTCCCTCACTTCCCTGGCCACCCGCCTCTCCAGCCCCGAAGCACTCACCGTGACGCATGAACAGGCTGAGGCCGACGTCGAAGCGGGTTCCCGGGAACTGGGGCGGCTGCTCCTGCAGGCCCATCTCCAGTGGCGGGCCCGCCACGAGGAGGACCACCTGTCCGCCCTCGGCCCCAAGGAGCGGGCTGCGCTCGCCGCCGGCCGGAGCCGGCTGGAGAAGGGCCACCGGCGGCAACTGGCCACCGTGCTGGGGCCGGTGACCGTGACCCGATGCGCTCTGCGCGGCGCAGGCATGACCAACCTCTACCCCGCCGACGCCATGCTGGGCCTGCCCCACGGGCGGCACAGTTTGGGACTGCGCCGCCTCGCAGTCCTCGAGGCGGCCCGCGGTTCCTACGACACGGCGCTGGAAGCGATCGACCGCAGCTGCGGGGGCCGGGTGGCGGGCAAACGCCAGGTGGAGGATCTGGTGGCGGCCGCGGCCGTGGACGTCGCCGCGTTCTATACGGCCCGCGCTCCCCACCCGGCCCCGGCCGGGACGCTGCTGGTGATCAGTGTCGACCAGAAGGGAATCGTGATGCGCCCGGGCCACCTGCGCGAGGCCACCGCGAAAGCCGCCGCCAGGGCCCGGCACACCTTCCGCACCCGGCTGTCGACCGGCGAGAAGTCCTGCCGCAAAAGGATGGCCACCCTCGCCGTCGTCCACGACGCCGAGCCCGCGATCCGCCGCCCGCACGACATCATCGCCCCGCCCGGCGGCCGCACCGGAGACCGCACCGTCCGCAAAGGACCCAACGCGCGGGCGAAATGGCTCACCGCTTCCGTGCGCGAGGACGCCGAAACGGTCATCGCCGCCGCGTTCGACCAGGCCCAGGCCCGCGACCCCGAACACCACCGGACCTGGGTGGTGCTGGTCGACGGCGCCGCCCACCAGATGGAGTTGATCCAGACCGAGGCCGCCCGACGCGGCGTCACGATCCACATCGTCCTCGACATCGTCCACGTGATCGAGAAGCTGTGGGCGGCCTCGCGGTGTTTCCACACTCCCACCGATCCCGCGGCCGAGAACTGGGTCGGCATCAAGGCCGCCCGGATCCTGGCCGGCGACGCCCCCGGCGCCGCCCGTGACATCCGCACCCAAGCCGACCGCCACCACCTCAGCGACGACCAGCGCGCCGCCGCTGACAAAGCATGCCGATACCTCGAGAACAACGCCGACTTCGTCCACTACGACCAGGCCCTGGCAGCGGGCTGGCCGATCGCCAGCGGCGCCGTCGAAGGAGCAGCCCGCCATCTGGTCGCCGACAGACTCGACATCACCGGCAGCAGGTGGACCGTCCCCGGCGCCGAAGCCGTCCTCACCCTCCGCACCGTCATCAACAACGGCGACTTCCCCGACTACTGGATCTTCCACGCGCGGAAAGAGCACGAACGACTCCATCCCTTACCCGACCAGCACATACACGCACTTCAAGCCTGACGCGGGAACTCACTCAGACAGAGCCGCACCC
>NZ_JBICZC010000042.1:0-2918 GCF_043201715.1 Streptomyces sp. NPDC048291 | reverse complement strand
GGGTGTGGCTCTTCCCGAGGGATGATTGCTGCTCAGGCCGTGAGGTCGTAGTTGTGCTGGTCAGGGGCGGGGTAGAGCCGTTCGTGTTCGCGGGCGAGGTGGAAGGTTAAGTAGGCGTCGAGGTCTCCGTTGTCCTTCACGGCGCGGAGTTTGAGGACGGCTTCGGCGCCGTCGAGTCCCCACCTTGCTCCGGTGATCTCCAGGCGGTCGCCGATGAGGTGCCTGCATGCGCCCTCGATCGGGCCGGTGGCGATCGGCCAGCCCTTGGCGAGGGCGGTGTCGTAGTGGAGCTGATCGAGGTGGCCGGTGAGGTAGCGGACGCAGGCGTCGGCGGCTTCGCGTTTGGTTCCGCGTAGTCCGCTCTGCTCGGCCTGCGCGGTGATCTCAGCGGCAGCTCGGGCGGCCTGGCCGTGGAGGATCGTGGTCAGGTGGCCAGCGACCCAGACTTCGGCCGCCGGGGTGCCGGGCTGGTGGAAACTGTGCGCGGCCGCCCACACGTACTCCGAGACATGCACGATGTCGAGCAGGACATGGACGGTGATGCCGCGCCGGCCGGCCTCGGTCTGGATCAGGTCGAGTTGGTGGCGGGCGCCGTCGACGAGGGCGACCCAGGTCCGGACGTGATCGCGGTCGCGGGCCTCGGCCTGCTCGAAGGCGGCGGCAATCGTGTGCTCGGGCGGGTGGATCACTGAGCCGGTCAGCCACTTCGCCCGCGCTTTCGGCCCCGGCCGTGGCGCGCGGGTGCCGCTGCGGCCGTCCGGTGGGGCGATGATGTCGTGCGGCCGCCTGGGGGCGGGATCGGCGTCGAAGACACAGGCCAGCGTGGCCATCCTCTTGCGGTGCGGTTTCTCGCCCGGCGCGAGCCGGGTGCGCATCGCCCGCTCGGTGTTCAGGTGTGCTTTCAAGGTCGCGGGCCGCAGGGCCTCGGGCCGCATCGCGATGCCCTTGCCGTCGGCCTGGAGGACCAGCGTCGTGGACGCGGTCGCCGGCAGGGGAACGCGGTGCCGGTAGAAGCTGTCGATGTCACAGGCCGCGGCCACGACGAGGTGTTCGGCCTGCCGTTTACCCAGGACCTTCCCGCACCGGCCCTCGATCGCCTCCCTCGCCTGATCGTAGGAACCACGCACCGCCTCGGCGACAGCGAGCCGGCGCAGGCCGTGTGAGTGCAGCCCGGCGGGCAGCGAGAGGTCCGCATCGAGCGGATGGACGTTGCTCATCGACGTGCCCCGCCATGCGGTCCGTGTCACCGTGACCGTGCCGAACACGCAGGCCAGACGCCGACAATGCCCTGGTTCACGATGTGGGCGAACCTTTCCGTCCGCGCCCCGGACCACCTCCCGGCCGGCCCGACCCGTCCGGTCCCGCTCCTGCCGCTCCCGCAGATCGAGATGGGCCTGGAACAGCAACCGGAGCAGCTCACGGCCCCGCACCTCGATCAGATCCTCCAGATCATGATGGGGCAGCACGGCCGAGGCCGGGCCAGCCAGCACCTGTGTCAGGCGGTCGAAGGCACTTGCCGCGGCGGCGAACGGATCGATGGCATGCAAGGCGTCGTACGGTTCCACAACGGCTCTTCTTTCTTCCGCGCTTCGGTTTGGGTGGTACCTCCGAAGTTAGAGAGAAGAGTCTTTATCGTTCCGCGAGTTCACTTAATTTCACGTCCCGGCCCGGGTGGGCCGCCGTGAACCGCCCCGGCGCGTCTTCCACCAGCCAGCCTCGTTCCACCAACCGCTTCAGCTTCCCCCGCGTCCCCTCAATCTTCGCGGTCACCGCGGGCAGCCCGATCCTGGGCACGATCTGCTTCGCCTGCACCGGCTTCGCAGCGTCCGTGACGACCTCAACGATGTCCCGGTACACATCCGGCAGCGCCTCCACCGAGAGCCCCTCACGCCAGTGCGGCACCATGATCGCCCCCACCACCCGCACCCCGGACTCCACCACACCCTCCGGCTCCGCGCCCCCGGCCACCGGTGCAGCCGTCCCGGTTCCACCCAGATCCATGATCACCTCAGTCACCGTCTCCCGGGTGATCCGCAACCGCGACCACGCCTCCCGCTCACCCTCAAGACGAGCGGTCAACTCCACGATCTCCGCTTCCAGCGCCTCCACCCGGGCCCGGGCCGCCGCCTCCCGCGCCTCCAACTCCTCGATCAACGACACCATCCATGCCCCCTACCCGAACACTGCGGTCAGGCTCTGTTCACAATGGCCAGCATGGCAGCCATCTCTCCCGCGTCGAGACTGATCACCGCAGCAGCCCGGGAACGGCTGCGTCCGCTTGGCCTCCGCCAGCAGGGCAGGTCCCGTATCTGGATCGATGATCACGGATGGTGGATCGGCATCGTGGAGTTCCCCTCGCCTCGCTGGAGCCAGGGAAGCGGACTCACCGTGGGGGCAATGTGGCTGTGGTGGGACCTCGGGTACCTGGCCTTCGACTTCGCCGAACAGGTCCGGCCGACAGAGGACTTCCGCAACGAAGCACAGTTCACCACCGTCGCGACCGCACTCGCCCATGAAGCCGAACAGCGGGTCAAGGACCTCAGGGCCCGGTTCGTCGACCTCGGCACCACCGCCGAGGCACTGATGGGACGGCCCAGCCGGCCCGGCTACCTGTGGGAGGACTTCAACGCCGGCGTGGCCGCCGCACTGGTGGGACAGCCCGAAGTGGCCCGTCAACGACTCGATCGGGTCCGGCACGAAGACCCAATCGCGGACTGGATCCAGCAGGCACAGCAGACGGCTCACCACATCTCGGGCATCGCCCACGACACGATGGCGGTCCACGACTGGGCCGGGACCAGGATCACTTCATGCAGGAAGAAGCTGTCGCTCGCGGAGCCACCAAATCCGCTGACCATTACCTAACGGCCACCAGCGTTTTCCCAGCTCAGCCCTTCCCCGAGAACGAGCCACACCCA
>NZ_JBICZC010000041.1:0-2952 GCF_043201715.1 Streptomyces sp. NPDC048291 | reverse complement strand
GGAAGGGAACATGACAGCGCACTACAGGGTGCACGATGACGTGGCGGTTATCACGCTCGACAACCCACCGGTCAATGGGCTCGGGCACACGACACGTCTCGCCATCGTCGAGGCAATGGCCGCAGCAGCAGCCGACGCGGGTGTACGGGCCATTGTCATTACTGGGGCAGACAGCGGCTTCTCGGCCGGAGCGGACATCCGGGAATTCGGCACGCCGAAAGCAACGCAGGAACCGAGCATTCATACGGTCATACGAGCGATTGTTGATTTCCACCGAGTCTTAACCCACCGATTTCATCTAAATCTGACCCACCCCGAGACAGCGTAGTACATCTATTCCGGTGTGGATAACTCTTCGTTACCCGCTGGTTTTGCTGCTCTCTTTCTTGTCGTCTTCGCCTTGGCAGAACTGGTCCTGAAGCGCCACGATTCATTGCCCGTTTCAACGATGTGGCAGTGATGGGTGACGCGGTCCAGCAGCGCTGTCGTCATCTTTGCATCCCCGAACACGCTCGCCCACTCGCCGAAGCTGAGATTGGTCGTGATCGCGACGCTCGTGTGCTCGTAAAGCTTTGAGAGCAGATGGAACAGCAATGCACCACCGGTCTGGCTGAACGGCAGATAGCCCAGCTCATCGAGAATCACCAGATCGACGTACATCAGCTTGTGGGCGACCTGGCCTTGTTTGCCGATGGACTTCTCCTGCTCCAGGGCGTTGGTCAGCTCGACGGTCGAGAAGTAGCGCACACGCTTGCCGTGGCGCTGTACGGCTTCGATTCCGATCGCTGAGGCGAGGTGCGTCTTGCCAGTGCCCGGACCACCGATGAACACGACGTTGTGCGCGCTTTCGAGGAACGACAGCTCGCTCAGTTCGCGCACCAGCGCTTCGTCGACGTGTGCCTGCGCGAAGTCGAAGCCCTTCAGGTCGCGGTGGGCCGGGAAGCGCGCAGCGGTCATTTGATAGGCAATCGAGCGCACCTGCCGTTCGGCGGTTTCAGCCATCAACAGCTGCTTCATGAAGCGCTCCGGCTCGAAGTCCGTGTGGCGCGACTGCGCGAGCAGCTCCGGCCACGTGCTCGCCATGCCGTGCAGTTTAAGACCCTTGAGCTGGGCCGCGATATCGTTAGACATGACGATCCTCCGGTGGGTTGGCGCGCAGCGTCTCGTAACGGCTCACGTCGGCCGCGGGCTCTTCCTTGAGCTGGAGTTTCGTCGTGGCGAGGCTGCCATTCGTGACGGGCGCCTTCAGCCGGCTCAGCACGTTCAGGACGTGCTCTGCGCTGGGGCGTCCTGAATCCAGCGCAGCCTGTACGGCGAGCAGCACCGCATCGAGCCCGTGTTCGCGCACCGCAGCGAGCACCTGCGTCATGACGCGATCGCCGCCCGGGTGTTTCAGCAGATGCCGCTGCAGCAGTTGCAGCGGCTGCGGCATCGTGATGAACGGCGCGCCGTTGCGCAGTGCGCCGGGTTTGCGCTCGACCAACGTGACGTAGTGGCGCCAATCGTAGAAGGTCATGTGCCGCTCGAAGCTGCGTTCGTGGCGTGCGATCTCCTGGGCGTTGGCGACGACGCTGAGATATGCCGGATAGCAGCGCACGCTCACCAGCTGGTTCGTGTACTCGGTGGGCACGCTGTAGCGGTTGCGCTGGAAGTGAATCAGGCTGGTCGACGAGACTCGCAGGGTCTGCTCGATGTAGCCGTCAAACGGCCGTGGATTGGGCATCAGCCGGGTACGCTCGTCCTGCAGCACATCCTCGACCGTCAGCTCAGGCCACTGCGGGTGCCGCATGTGCCACGCCTCACGACACTGACCAGCGACCCATTCGTTCAGGATCTCCAGCGTTTCCCAGCGCCGTAGCGCTGCTTCGTGCCAGATCTGACGTCGCCGGTCCTGAACGTTCTTCTCGACGATGCCTTTCTCCCAGCCTGCAGCCCGGTTGCAGAACTCCGGCTCGAACAGGTAGTGACTGCACATCGCTTCGAAGCGCGCGTTGACCGCACGCTCCTTGCCGCGGCCAACCTTGTCCACGGCGGTCTTCATGTTGTCGTAGATGCCGCGCCGCGGCACGCCGCCGAACGCGGCGAACGCGCGGGCGTGCGCATCGAACAGCATCTCGTGACTCTGTGTGGGATAGGCGACGAGCCAGAACGCGCGGCTGGAGTTAAGTTTGACGTGGGCGACCTCCAGGCGTCGCCGCAGCCCGCCAATAAAAGCGTATTCGCAGCTCCAGTCAAACTGGAAGGCTTCGCCGGGTTCGAAGGCGAGCGGCACGAAGGCCTGCCTGCGAGGCGCCTCAGCCTGCTCCTCGTGCCAACGCCTCACGAACGCGCTCACCCGGCCGTAGCTGCCGGCGTAACCCTCGGCGCGGATCGCCTCGAACATGAACCGGGCGGTGCGCCGGTCACGCTTCGGGCGATGACTGTCGGCACGCAGCCAACCTGTCAGCTGTGCGGCCCAGTCGTCGATGACGCTCGGGCTGACGCGCTTCGGATACTTCGGCTCGACGGCATCAGTCTGCCGCAGCCAGCGGCGCACCGTGTTTCGGGACAGGCCCGTACGCCGCGCAATCTCGCGCAACGGGACCTTCTCGCGGAAATACATCCGCCTGATCTTGGCCAATATACCCACCGTGATCACCTTTGTATCCCCTGCTCAAAGATTGAGCAGAGCATTCAATCACGTGGGTCAAAATTCGATGAAAATTTCCAGCTCTAGTGGGTCAGTTCTGCCCGGACATCAACACCGCACTCGCCTATACCTCGCCGTGGATCGCGCCGATCGTCGGCATCGGGGCGTCCGCCGGCGCCTACATCGTGCTGCTGCAGATTGCCCGTGCGTTCACGCGCGAGCCGTCCGTCCAGGGTGAATGATTCCGCTGCACACCCGCCCGCCTCCCGAACCACAGGAATCCTCATGAAAATCATCAACGCCAGATTGCGCGGCCGTAGCGG
>NZ_JBICZC010000040.1:1470-3028 GCF_043201715.1 Streptomyces sp. NPDC048291 | reverse complement strand
CGAGTCAGAAACCGTTGATGTAGGCGAAGGACATGCGAAAGGTCCGGCGTAGAGGGTAAGACCCCCGTAGCTGAAACATTGACGGCTCGTTTGAGAGACACCCAAGTAGCACGGGGCCCGAGAAATCCCGTGTGAATCTGGCGGGACCACCCGCTAAGCCTAAATATTCCCTGGTGACCGATAGCGGATAGTACCGTGAGGGAATGGTGAAAAGTACCGCGGGAGCGGAGTGAAATAGTACCTGAAACCGTGTGCCTACAAGCCGTGGGAGCATCCTTGTGGTGTGACTGCGTGCCTTTTGAAGAATGAGCCTGCGAGTTTGCGGTGTGTTGCGAGGTTAACCCGTGTGGGGTAGCCGTAGCGAAAGCGAGTCCGAATAGGGCGTTGGAGTAGCACGCTCAAGACCCGAAGCGGAGTGATCTAGCCATGGGCAGGTTGAAGCGGAGGTAAGACTTCGTGGAGGACCGAACCCACCAGGGTTGAAAACCTGGGGGATGACCTGTGGTTAGGGGTGAAAGGCCAATCAAACTCCGTGATAGCTGGTTCTCCCCGAAATGCATTTAGGTGCAGCGTCGTGTGTTTCTTGCCGGAGGTAGAGCACTGGATAGGCGATGGGCCCTACCGGGTTACTGACCTTAGCCAAACTCCGAATGCCGGTAAGTGAGAGCGCGGCAGTGAGACTGTGGGGGATAAGCTCCATGGTCGAGAGGGAAACAGCCCAGAGCATCGACTAAGGCCCCTAAGCGTACGCTAAGTGGGAAAGGATGTGGAGTCGCAGAGACAACCAGGAGGTTGGCTTAGAAGCAGCCACCCTTGAAAGAGTGCGTAATAGCTCACTGGTCTAGTGATTCCGCGCCGACAATGTAGCGGGGCTCAAGCGTACCGCCGAAGTCGTGTCATTGCGATATATACCCCCAACGGGGATCGTGATGGGTAGGGGAGCGTCGTCTGCCGGGTGAAGCAGCCGCGTAAGCGAGTTGTGGACGGTTGACGAGTGAGAATGCAGGCATGAGTAGCGATTCACACGTGGGAAACGTGTGCGCCGATTGACTAAGGGTTCCTGGGTCAAGCTGATCTGCCCAGGGTAAGTCGGGACCTAAGGCGAGGCCGACAGGCGTAGTCGATGGATAACCGGTTGATATTCCGGTACCCGCTGTGAAGCGTCAAACATCGAACCAGGCGATGCTAAGTCCGTGAAGCCGTTCCGGACCCTTCGGGGAAAGGAAAGTGGTGGAGCCGACGGACCAGACTTGTAGTAGGTGAGTGATGGGGTGACGCAGGAAGGTAGTCCAGCCCGGGCGGTGGTTGTCCCGGGGTAAGGGTGTAGGACGCTGTCCAGGTAAATCCGGGCAGCACATAGTCTGAGACCTGATGCCGAGCCGATTGTGGTGAAGTGGATGATCCTATGCTGTCGAGAAAAGCCTCTAGCGAGTTTCATGGCGGCCCGTACCCTAAACCGACTCAGGTGGTCAGGTAGAGAATACCGAGGCGTTCGGGTGAACTATGGTTAAGGAACTCGGCAAAATGCCCCCGTAACTTCGGGAGAAGGGGGGCCACG
>NZ_JBICZC010000040.1:0-1373 GCF_043201715.1 Streptomyces sp. NPDC048291 | reverse complement strand
CACCTGGTGAGAACACTTGCTGTTCGAGCTGGGGGTGGCCGCAGAGACCAGCGAGAAGCGACTGTTTACTAAAAACACAGGTCCGTGCGAAGCCGTAAGGCGATGTATACGGACTGACGCCTGCCCGGTGCTGGAACGTTAAGGGGACCGGTTAGTCACATTTCGGTGTGGCGAAGCTGAGAACTTAAGCGCCAGTAAACGGCGGTGGTAACTATAACCATCCTAAGGTAGCGAAATTCCTTGTCGGGTAAGTTCCGACCTGCACGAATGGCGTAACGACTTCTCGACTGTCTCAACCATAGGCCCGGTGAAATTGCACTACGAGTAAAGATGCTCGTTTCGCGCAGCAGGACGGAAAGACCCCGGGACCTTTACTACAGTTTGATATTGGTGTTCGGTTCGGCTTGTGTAGGATAGCTGGGAGACTGTGAACTCCGGACGCCAGTTCGGGGGGAGTCGTCGTTGAAATACCAGTCTGGTCGTGCTGGATGTCTAACCTGGGTCCGTGATCCGGATCAGGGACAGTGTCTGATGGGTAGTTTAACTGGGGCGGTTGCCTCCTAAAGAGTAACGGAGGCGCCCAAAGGTTCCCTCAGCCTGGTTGGCAATCAGGTGTTGAGTGTAAGTGCACAAGGGAGCTTGACTGTGAGACCGACGGGTCGAGCAGGGACGAAAGTCGGGACTAGTGATCCGGCGGTGGCTTGTGGAAGCGCCGTCGCTCAACGGATAAAAGGTACCCCGGGGATAACAGGCTGATCTTCCCCAAGAGTCCATATCGACGGGATGGTTTGGCACCTCGATGTCGGCTCGTCGCATCCTGGGGCTGGAGTCGGTCCCAAGGGTTGGGCTGTTCGCCCATTAAAGCGGTACGCGAGCTGGGTTTAGAACGTCGTGAGACAGTTCGGTCCCTATCCGCTGCGCGCGCAGGAATATTGAGAAGGGCTGTCCCTAGTACGAGAGGACCGGGACGGACGAACCTCTGGTGTGCCAGTTGTTCTGCCAAGGGCATGGCTGGTTGGCTACGTTCGGGAGGGATAACCGCTGAAAGCATCTAAGCGGGAAGCCTGCTTCGAGATGAGTATTCCCACCCACTTGATGGGGTAAGGCTCCCAGTAGACGACTGGGTTGATAGGCCGGATCTGGAAGCCCAGTAATGGGTGGAGGTGACCGGTACTAATAGGCCGAGGGCTTGTCCTCAGTTGCTCGCGTCCACTGTGTTGGTTCTGAAACCACGAACAGCCCCACGTTGCCACAGCGTGGTGCGGCTGGACAGTTTCATAGTGTTTCGGTGGTCATAGCGTGAGGGAAACGCCCGGTTACATTCCGAACCCGGAAGCTAAGCCTTACAGCGCCGATGGTACTGCAGGGGGGAC
>NZ_JBICZC010000039.1:0-3656 GCF_043201715.1 Streptomyces sp. NPDC048291 | reverse complement strand
AGTAGGTGTTTTTCTACTCGCTTCCTTGGACTGTGTTCCGGCAGTCCGGGAGCGAGTGATCTTTGTTCTGGAACAGAGTGCGCATGCCGCAGGGACTTGATGGACTGGGGCGATGAAGATCTTGTCGCCTCGTGTCCTGCGGACTCTTGAACGGTTCAACGCCGCTTATCCTTGGGATCACAACGCCCACTACCATCGCTGGATCCTGCGGCAGTTGCCGAGGCGCTTCGACCGCGCCCTGGACGTTGGTGCCGGCAGCGGTGATCTTGCAAGGCTCTTGGCCGGACGGGCCGACGCTGTGCAGGCCGTCGATTCCGATCCGGTGATCACGGCCCAGGCCCAGAAGCTGACGCCTTCCGGGCTCCCCGTCACCTTCACCGTCGCGGATGCAATAGCCGAGCTTCCTGCCGGCCCCTACGACGTCATCACGTGCGTCGCCACGATCCACCACCTGCCGTTCACCCAGGCGCTCACCCGTTTCCGCCGTCATCTGGCTCCGGGAGGAACCCTGGTGATCGTCGGCCTGTCTCGCGCCCAAACCCCCGTGGACCACCTGCTCGGTGCCATCGCCATTCCGGCCAACGCTGCCATGGGCTGGCTGAAGAACAAGGGGCGCCCCTCGCAGCGCCCCGTCTCCATGACGGCCCCTACTCGCTCATCGGACATGACCTTTGACGACATCGCCCATGAAGCCAGAGACATCCTCCCTGGCGCACGGCTGCGACGACGGCTGTTCTGGCGCTATACGCTTGTATGGAATCAGCCCTGAGTGGCCCGTGGCTTCCTCGACCACGTGTCGGTGCGGGGGCTCTTGCGGGTGAGGCGTCGGGTCATCATGGTGATGAGTGCCCAGTTCAGATGTGCTTCGGAGTGCTGGGGCAGACGTTCGTAGTCGCGTGCGTTGCGGCGGGCGTTCATGCACCAGCCGATCGTGCGCTCGACTTTCCAACGGCGCGGCAGCACGACGAAGCCCTTGGTGCCCTTGGGCCGGGAGACGATGCGCAGGCTCAGCCAGAGGCGTTCGCGGGCCCAGTCCACGAGGTCGCCGGCGTAGCCGCGGTCGGCCCAGATCTGGGTGATCTGCGGCTGGGTCAGGCGCAGCCGCCAGAACACGTCGCGGGCGGCGTCGCGGTCCTGGATGTCGGCGGGCGTCACCGTGATCATCACGGGCAGGCCGAGCGTGTCCACGGTGATATGTCGCTTGCGTCCGTTGATCTTTTTCGCGGCGTCGTAGCCGCGGCTGTTCCTGCCGACGGTGGAGGCTCCCTTGACCGACTGCGAGTCCACGATCAGCGTCACCGGGTGCGGGCAGCGGCCCTTGCCGGTACGGATCCGGCGGCGGAGCTGGTCACGGATGTAGGTCACCACCCCAGCCCGGTTCCACCGCCAGAAGAAGCCGTAAACCGTCTCCCACGGAGGGAAATCCGCAGGCAGGGCTCGCCACTTCGCGCCGTTGTCGACGATGTAGCGGATGCCGTCGACGATCTCCCGCCGGGGCCACTTCTCCGGGTGGCCGCCGGTCTTGGTCTGGCAGGCCGGGACGGGCAGCAGGGGTTCGAGAAGGGCCCATTCGGCGACGGAGGTGTCGGACGGGTAGCGGCGGCGACGAGAGGCAGCGGGCATGGCGGGCTCGGCAGAGGTAATCGGCGGGGCGGGCAGGGCTATTTGGAGAGCTGGGCGAGAGTGGCGCGGACGCCGGTGAGCTGGGCGGTGGCGAGCTGGGCCCATTCGTCGTCGGGGTAGCGGGCGAGGTGCGGGTCGAGCGTGCCCGTGATCACCCGGGTGAGGCGGCCGAGGATCTGCCGGAACTGCCGCTTGTCGTACTCGATCCAGTCCGCGGGGTCGTCGGAGAACATGAACCCGTCGCGGCGGGTCCAGGTAATCGGCGTCAGGTTCTCCGCGGCGACGACGTCGCGGACGTGCCGGATGCCGCGGCCGATCTGTGAGCGGGTCAGGCGGGTGGCGGCCATGAGCTGGTAGGTGTGCAGGCCGGCGGGGCGTGCTTCCATCAGGGCGACGCGGACCAGGTCGCCGTAGTGCTCTGCCAGCGGCCGGGCCTCCCGGCGTCGCGGCATGGCCTACTCGCCTTTGAGCAGCTGGACCAGCTGCTCATCCAGAGTGAACTCGCCATTGTCGAGCGCTCCTTCGAGCCAGTCCGCCGCGGCGCGGACGCGGCCGATCTGCCGGCGGACGGTCTCTCGCTCGTCCTCGGTGAACTCCTGTCCGCGCAGCTGCGGGACCAGGCGGCCGAGGGTGGCCACGAAGCCGTGGCAGGAGCCGACGAGGTCGAGGTATTCGATGGTGTGCTCGATCGCCCGGACGGCCGGGGTGCGCTCCCGGATCCGGTCACGAGTCTCGTTGGAGTTGTCGAACTGGGCGCGGTTGACGAGCATTCGGGTGGTGTCGTCCCGCATCGTCGTCCGGGCAACGGCCGGACGACGTAGCAGACTGGTGGTGACCTCCTGCGCGACGCTGTCGTCCCTGGTCAGCTCCGTGACGACCCGCACCTTTTCGGCCGGGGTGACGTGCTCGGTGACCGCCGGCCGCTTCAGCAGGTCGGTGGCGACCTGGGCCGCGACCTCGTCGTCCCGGGTCAGGTCGGCCACGGCCTGGACCTTCTCATCCACCGTCACCGGCCGGTCGACCCGCTGGCCGACCACCCGCTTCGCGCCGTCCGGCGTCCACTGCCGGGCCCCGGTGCGCGGGTTGAACGGCGCGTCCTCGATCGCCGCCCACCGCTCGTCCTCGTCCGCCACCGAGGCCAGGATGCGGTGAACGGTGAACGACACGCCCTCCTTGCGTCGCTCCTTCTGCCAGCGGTTGGCGGTGTAGCGCCAGTCCTCCACCGTCCTCCGCTCGACGCCTATGTCGTCCGCGAACATCTGCAACGACTCCGTCACGGTGAACAGGTCGTCCGTGCCGTTCGGCATCGACCCGCCCACCGCCCTCATCGGCTCGATCTCCAGCGCCATGTCGCCCAAGGCGAACTGCGAGCGGGCGATCTGCGCGATCAGTTCCTTGGCCTGGGTGACGAGCTGTTCGTAACGCTGCCGGGTGACGTTCCCGATCCGGTCGACCACGTCGGCCATAAAGACCACCGCCCTCGCCCGGGTCCGGCCCGGCCACCAGGACGTGACCGGTCAAAGGGGCGCCGGCCCCGGTCACCGTCCACCGTGACGCGCGCGCGACACGCCGGGGCAGAGCGTGAACCAGGGGCGCTCGAAGCACACAGGTATCGCTCCCAACTACCCTGCAAAGCACGGGGTGTTGGAGGGGTGCGCGAGGCGTTCGGCTATGGCGTTTCTGTAACGCCGTTCCGCGACGCCCTCCGCTGGCGGCAGGCACGCACCCGGCAACGGTCCGAGCAGTACACCGCCGCCTTCGACCGCTCCACCCCCACTGTCCACGACCGCCCGCACACCGGGCACTCCGCCTGCTCTCCCCGCTGCATCGCGGCCACCCGCTGACGGGTCCGCTGATGCCTCCGCCACCGCCGTGACCTGCACCGACCCGAGCAGAACACCGCCTCCGCCGCCATCGTCTGCGGCAGCGGATCACCACACTCTCGGCAGTACCGCCGAGCCGTCCTGCCAGCCCCCACACCCCAGATCATCCAGGTACGCGCAGCTCACGGCCAGGGATCAAAAACACCTACT
>NZ_JBICZC010000038.1:0-3801 GCF_043201715.1 Streptomyces sp. NPDC048291 | reverse complement strand
TTCCCAAAGTAGTGGCGAGCGAAATGGGATGAGCCTTGCACTCTTTATTTGTATTGTTAGCCGAACGCTCTGGAAAGTGCGGCCATAGCAGGTGATAGCCCTGTAGGCGAAAACAGTATGAAAGAACTAGGTGTGCGACAAGTAGGGCGGGACACGTGAAATCCTGTCTGAAGATGGGGGGACCATCCTCCAAGGCTAAATACTCGTGATCGACCGATAGTGAACCAGTACCGTGAGGGAAAGGCGAAAAGAACCCCGGGAGGGGAGTGAAATAGATCCTGAAACCGCATGCATACAAACAGTCGGAGCCTCGTAAGGGGTGACGGCGTACCTTTTGTATAATGGGTCAGCGACTTACGTTCAGTAGCAAGCTTAACCGTATAGGGCAGGCGTAGCGAAAGCGAGTCCGAATAGGGCGTTCAGTTGCTGGGCGTAGACCCGAAACCAGGTGATCTATCCATGGCCAGGATGAAGGTGCGGTAACACGTACTGGAGGTCCGAACCCACTAACGTTGAAAAGTTAGGGGATGAGCTGTGGATAGGGGTGAAAGGCTAAACAAACCTGGAAATAGCTGGTTCTCTCCGAAAACTATTTAGGTAGTGCCTCGTGTCTCACCTTCGGGGGTAGAGCACTGTCATGGTTGGGGGGTCTATTGCAGATTACCCCGCCATAGCAAACTCCGAATACCGAAGAGTGCAATCACGGGAGACAGACATCGGGTGCTAACGTCCGGTGTCAAGAGGGAAACAACCCAGACCGCCAGCTAAGGTCCCCAAATATAGCTAAGTGGGAAACGAAGTGGGAAGGCTAAAACAGTCAGGAGGTTGGCTTAGAAGCAGCCACCCTTTAAAGAAAGCGTAATAGCTCACTGATCGAGTCGTCCTGCGCGGAAGATGTAACGGGGCTAAGCTATATACCGAAGCTGCGGATGCGTGCTTAGCACGCATGGTAGGAGAGCGTTCCGTAAGCCTGCGAAGGTGCCTTGTAAAGGGTGCTGGAGGTATCGGAAGTGCGAATGCTGACATGAGTAGCGATAAAGGGGGTGAAAGGCCCCCTCGCCGTAAGCCCAAGGTTTCCTACGCAACGTTCATCGGCGTAGGGTGAGTCGGCCCCTAAGGCGAGGCAGAAATGCGTAGCTGATGGGAAGCAGGTCAATATTCCTGCACCATTGTTAGATGCGATGGGGGGACGGATCGCGGAAGGTTGTCCGGGTGTTGGAAGTCCCGGTCGCTGCATTGGAGAAGGCACTTAGGCAAATCCGGGTGCGGAATTCAAGGGTGTGGCGCGAGCTCCTTAGGGAGCGAAGCAATTGGAAGTGGTTCCAAGAAAAGCCTCTAAGCTTCAGTCTAACGATGACCGTACCGCAAACCGACACAGGTGGGCGAGATGAGTATTCTAAGGCGCTTGAGAGAACTCGGGAGAAGGAACTCGGCAAATTGGTACCGTAACTTCGGGATAAGGTACGCCCTTGTAGCTTGACTGGCTTGCGCCAGAAGGGTGAAGGGGTTGCAATAAACTGGTGGCTGCGACTGTTTAATAAAAACACAGCACTCTGCAAACACGAAAGTGGACGTATAGGGTGTGACGCCTGCCCGGTGCCGGAAGATTAAATGATGGGGTGCAAGCTCTTGATTGAAGTCCCGGTAAACGGCGGCCGTAACTATAACGGTCCTAAGGTAGCGAAATTCCTTGTCGGGTAAGTTCCGACCTGCACGAATGGCGTAACGATGGCCACACTGTCTCCTCCCGAGACTCAGCGAAGTTGAAGTGTTTGTGATGATGCAATCTACCCGCGGCTAGACGGAAAGACCCCATGAACCTTTACTGTAGCTTTGCATTGGACTTTGAACCGATCTGTGTAGGATAGGTGGGAGGCTATGAAACCGGAACGCTAGTTTCGGTGGAGCCGTCCTTGAAATACCACCCTGGTTTGTTTGAGGTTCTAACCTTGGCCCGTGATCCGGGTCGGGGACAGTGCATGGTAGGCAGTTTGACTGGGGCGGTCTCCTCCCAAAGCGTAACGGAGGAGTACGAAGGTACGCTAGGTACGGTCGGAAATCGTGCTGATAGTGCAATGGCATAAGCGTGCTTAACTGCGAGACCGACAAGTCGAGCAGGTGCGAAAGCAGGTCATAGTGATCCGGTGGTTCTGTATGGAAGGGCCATCGCTCAACGGATAAAAGGTACTCTGGGGATAACAGGCTGATACCGCCCAAGAGTTCATATCGACGGCGGTGTTTGGCACCTCGATGTCGGCTCATCTCATCCTGGGGCTGTAGCCGGTCCCAAGGGTATGGCTGTTCGCCATTTAAAGAGGTACGTGAGCTGGGTTTAAAACGTCGTGAGACAGTTTGGTCCCTATCTGCCGTGGGCGTTGGATATTTGAAGGGGGCTGCTCCTAGTACGAGAGGACCGGAGTGGACGAACCTCTGGTGTACCGGTTGTCACGCCAGTGGCATCGCCGGGTAGCTATGTTCGGAAGAGATAACCGCTGAAAGCATCTAAGCGGGAAACTCGCCTTAAGATGAGATATCCCTGGGGACTAGATCCCCTTGAAGGGTCGTTCGAGACCAGGACGTTGATAGGTCAGGTGTGTAAGCGCAGTAATGCGTTCAGCTAACTGATACTAATTGCCCGTAAGGCTTGATCCTATAACAAGTCTGCCTTGTAGATCGGCGCCGTGCGACAGCACCGGCTGCGATCCAAAGCGACAAGTTGGATTCTCGTGTGTGATACACACAACTCAAGATTACTGCTTCTTCCAGGATTGGTTGTGCTGCGAAGCCAGCGCAACAACCCTCTTTGCCTGATGACCATAGCGAGTCGGTCCCACCCCTTCCCATCCCGAACAGGACCGTGAAACGACTCTACGCCGATGATAGTGCGGATTCCCGTGTGAAAGTAGGTAATCGTCAGGCTCCCTAAGCCAGAAACCCCCGCCCGAAAGGCGGGGGTTTTTGCATTGGCGCGGCGGAAATGCACAAGGGATCGAGGCGGGCGGCCTGCCTGGAGCCGGGGCGCCGAACGCGCCGATCTAGGCGTCTGCCGTTCTCGAGCAATTCACAGCTCTGCGCCGCTGATCAAATCGATCGAGCTGGCGCCGCACTCGTGGCGGGCGCTGGCCGAAGCCCACATTCAAACATCCGCCCTTCCGCTGCACCTCTCCGCGTAGATTTGAGCATCGCGGGATGTAGCCCGATGTGGCATCGCCAACTTTTCGATTGCCGGCTATCGGGCGTCGTTCATCGGCGTATTGAGCTCATCCACGCCCTAAAATCACCATTGCGATTCCGTGCCGATCGAACATGTTCCGCGACCTCCGTTACCGCGTGAACCGTCAGCAAGACCCGGGTAACGGGGTGCCTCTATCGGACGTTCTGGACGTGTTCTTGCCGCGAGCGCTGAGCGACTGTTTCCCCATCGAGCGAATGAAGACGGATGCGCCCGGGATGGCATCGTGAGGTTATCCAGAGTTGTTCGCGTCTCAATTCCTTGCATCTTCGCTCAAGTCGACGCATTCGAGGAAACGGACACACGTAACCAGTGGGAGCCAAAAATCGAGGCGTAGCGCGAGCTGCGCGTCCGCGAGTTCATCGACCGGATAGCACCGGAAATCCGTGCTGTTCTTTTGGGCGAGCACGGGCTGCCCATCGCGCAACACATACTTCTTCGAGTGAATTGGTCGTGCGGCCAAAGCAGTCACGCCCTTCGCCCATGAACGCGACGTGTGTGCCGCCGGCGTCGACGCCGGCCGATCGCACCGTGCATGCGGTACTCGGATCGCGAAGTACGGAGCCATC
>NZ_JBICZC010000037.1:0-4420 GCF_043201715.1 Streptomyces sp. NPDC048291 | reverse complement strand
CCAAGACCACGTCCCAGGACACGACGATCCACCGTCCGCGCACGCACGGCAACGGCGCACGGCATCACCAGCTCACTGAGGAAGAGCCGCACCCAAGGGCGATCAGCCCGCACATCTCCCCCAAGGTCGCCACCCAGTCCGTACCAGCCGCCGCGTCCGCCACGTACTCGTCGCCATCGTCGAGGAGGCCAACAGCCTTCATCTGAGCGTTCACCCGCTCGGCGACCGCGTCGCGCGCCAGTTGGCCGGTGTGCTCGTCCTCGACGACGCTGGCCGACAGTCTCTCCACCCCGCCGATCCACTGCCCCGTCCGCTCGGCACGCTTGACCACGCGGGCCCACCACGCGGTCAAGCGCAGCATCGCCCCCTGCCTACAGGCCGTCACCTTCCCGGGCACCGGGGCCAACCAGCAGAGTCTGGACCTGGGCAACGTCGCGGCGTCCCAGCTGCCTGCCGCCAGGCCAAGCAACGCGTCGAAGGCGAGGCGGCCCGCGGCGGCGACCTGCTGCGCTGGCAGGACGCCGGAGGCGCCCTGGGCTGCCGGTGGGTTCAGCCAGGCCTTGTGGGTCTGCCTCCAGGGCGGATCGGCCGGCCCGTCGGCTCGCGGTGGTCGGGGATACGGTTGCAGAGCGTGCCAGCCTCCGTCTCCGCCGTGAAACGCACCATGCCAGCGGGATCACTGCTCCTCGGCGACGAACTCATAGAAGTCCATGTTGGCGATCTCCAGGTTGCACGCCATCGATCCGACCTCGCGGCAGGGAAGGACGGCCTGCAGTCCCGGGCTGTCGTACAGGTCGACGACAGTCAGCGGTCGTCCGGGCTCGGTAAAGGTCCGGGCGTCGGCGAGCGCGACCAACGTGGTGTGCTCCTCGGGCGGGACGAGCGCCGGGACCTGGCCCGGCTGCAGGCCCTCGAAGGCAGGATTGTCGACGACCAGCGCTGTCAGCGGGTAGTGCTCCACACCGATCTCGTCCAAGTCCAGGTCCGCGCCGACCCAGCCGTCCACGTCTGTCCCGCCCAGTTCGCCGAGCAGGGCCTGCCAGCCCGCCTCGTCGTCGAAGCAGGTGCGGACCAGCAGGGCCGCGGCAGTAGAGGGAAGCGACGGGAAGGACCGGCGTGGCGGTGTCGACGTGGGCGTGGGGAAGGCCGGCCGGCCGCCGTCGCCCTGGTACGTCCCGCACCGGTCCATGTCTTGCACCAGGTCGTCGAAGGCGAGTGTGCCGCCCAGCAGGTCGGCGAGGATCTCGCCGAGCCGGGCCGACAGGATCCGGACGCCACGCCCGGGTATCGACGCCAGGTCCACCAGCAGCGGGCCGTCCCCGCCGTACACCACCGGGATGTCCGCCAGGACGACGACCGGCGGCACGGGACTGCCGCCGGGAACAAGCACCGGGACGTTTCCCGCATGCAGGAAGTCCCATCCGCTGTCCTCGACCATACGCAGCCGCACTCCCGTGTCTCCGAGGACGAGCCCGTCGTCTTCCCAGCGGGCTGCGATCTCGTCGAGGAGCCCGCCCCACAACGCCCTGCCCTCCGCGTGGCACGTGCAGACCAACAGCACCTCACCGGGCGCCGGCTTCGGAAACTCGGGAAAAGACATGTCTCTCCTGTGGCGGTGTCAGATGAGTTAGCCGGCGACGGGGGTGGCGAACTCGTCGGGAGTGGCGAGGCGGGCGATGAGGGTACGGCCGACCCGCTGGAGTTCCTCGTCGTGGTCGATGCTCTGGAACCTGCCGCCGCGCCGGGGCAGGGCCAGTTGCTCGCGGAGCAGGGGCAGTGCCGGTGCCGCGAGAGCGCCCATGCGGTCCAGGCAGCCGACGACGTGGTTGGCCGTCGCGGGGTTCTTGACCATGGACTGCAGCAGGGCGTTCAAGACGGCCGGTGCCTCCGCCTCGCCGCCGACCTCCCAGAGCGCCGTCGCGCAGTGCACCCGCACCCATTCGTAGTCGTGCGTCAGGAAGTTGCGCAGGCGCGGCAGAGCGGCGGATGCGGGCGGCCCTATCTCGCCGACCAGATCCGCCGCGTCCCCGGTGTAGTCGTCGAGGAGACCCAGCAGAAGCGGCATGACCTCGGCCAAGTCACCGCCCACGGCCCAAAGGGCGGTGACAGAGGCGGGGCGTACGTGTGCGTCACCGGCGGTGGTCAGCGACCGGATGGTGTCTCGTGCGCAGGCCGCTGCCCGGCCGAACGCCGCCAGCGCCTTCAGCGCTGATCGCGTGACACCGTGCTGCTCATGGCGTATCGCAGTACCGAGGGCGTCCACCACCGCAGTGACCGCGCCCGGGTCGCCGAGCGTGGCCAAGGCGGAGAGGATCGCGTTGGCGCTCATTTCGTTCCGCTGCTGGGAGAGGTCGATCCGGCGCAGGTGGTCACAGAGCCGGGGCACCAACTCGCCGGCAGCCTGCGGCAGATGCCCGGCGACCTGGATCGCCCGCCAGGCGTCGACGCCGCTGTCCAGGCCGGCCAGCAGACTCGGCAGCGCGCGAGCGTCGCCCAGGCGTGCCAGGGCCCGAACAGCGTCCCGGTGGCTCCTGCGCAGCAGGGCATCCGGAGCGGCCCACACGTTGGGGCCGTGCGCCGCGCGTTGAGCGTTGATGCGCGCGGCGAGTGCCTCCTGGGCCGGGGCGGCGATCGGGTGGCAGGCTTCCAGGACGGCCGCAGCCTCGGCAGCAACCTCCTCGTCGGTTGTGGAGAGCTGGTCGGCAACGAGCAGGAGGAGGCGGGTGTGGTCCCCGCGCCAGGTCCGCATCAGCTCCCCGCTCATACGCACCGCGTCCAGGCGCGAGCCGGGATCGGGGCTGCACAGCTGCTCGGTCAGCACCGCGGTGCGCTCCAGCACACGGGCACCCAGAACGTCGTGAAGCGTCCGCAGCAGCGTGGTGGTGGGCGCGAACACGCGCGTGCGCCGGTCGAGATCCTCGAAGGCGGCGACAACCTGCGGCGCGATGGTGTCCGCGGATGTCACCGGACGGTTCGGGCTCGGCGCGATAGGCAGCACAGGCAGGACGCGGGCGCTCTCGCGCAGCAGGCCGAGGGCTGCCGGCACCACGTCCTCGCCGATCGCATCCGGAGCGCAGCGGGCCCGCTGGATCAGGGCCGCGAGCCGGGCCACCGGGCCCCCGGTGGGATCGGCAGCGAGCCCGGCAAGCCAGTCCATCACCTGGTGCGCGGCCGCCGGCAGGCGCAGTGCCAGAATGGCCGCCGCCTCCATGATCCGCAGCCGGGCCACCAAACCTTGCTCGGCGGCCAGCCGCTCGCGCAATACTGCAGCGGCCCGGTCAGCGTCGTCAAGGAAGAGCCCGAGGCCGGGAATCGCGGCCAGGCGTACGTCCGGGTCTGCGTCGCGGGCGAGTTCGGCGAACTCCGCTCCCCGCTCGCGCAGGAAGGCGACGGCCTGCCCGAAGCCTGTCGGCGGGTAGTACTCGATCTCAGTGCCGTCGTCCGCGAAGCCCCGCTCCAGGGACTCCCGGCCGATGCTGACCAGCAGCGCCACCACGGCCGCCCGCCCGGGCGCCGCGCCATCAGCGACCAACTCGAACAGGAAGGGCAGAGCGGCTGCCGTGGACGGGTACACGTCGCCCTGATGGTGAACCGCACCGTAGAAGCGATCGAGGGCCGCGCTGCGCTCCCCGCCATCCGGGGAGCACAGCGCCCGCAGCAGCGCCGGCACCTCCTCGGCCGAGCCGTACGCGTGCTCCATCGACGCCCAGTCGATGTCATGAAGTCCGTCGAACATGATCCGAACCATGCCAGGCCCCACTGACATTGATATTGGGAGGCGGTTCCGGAAGAGACCACCGGCATCAGCCAGAGCGTCCGCCGCGGTCGGCTCGCGCACGGCGACGGACGACCGGCGGACCCGGCCCGGGCAACGGCACCGTACGAGCCTCAGCGGCTGCCCGGCGGGGTGGGTGACCAGCTGCCCAGCCAAGAGCAGCGCGTCCTGGCCAGGGGGGGCGGGCGCCGGCGCGCTCGGCGACCGTCCACGTCCGTCAGGGCCGGGGAGTACCCCGGCGCCCGCCTCCATCAGCGACAGCCACAGGGTGTCGTCGAAGCCGGTGTCCGCCGGGACGCATCCCAAACCGGTCCTGCCAGAACTCAGTGAACTCCTTGAGCCACTCGGCCTCGTGCGGGACAGCGGCTCGTGAACTCAAGCTCTCAGGGAGCCGAGGTCCCGGTGTCACGCAACCGGTAGACGGTACGGCGTTCAGGGCGCAGCGGGAGGTCGGGGCGGATGCGGGAGCGGGGCCGGAAGACAGAGCCACGGGTGTAGGTCACGCCTTCGACCGCGCCGTCCTTGTAGACCGGGCCGACGAGGTCGCCGTTGGGTGTGGCTCGTTCTCGGGGAAGGGCTGAGCTGGGAAAACGCTGGTGGCCGTTAGGTAATGGTCAGCGGATTTGGTGGCTCCGCGAGCGACAG
>NZ_JBICZC010000036.1:0-4833 GCF_043201715.1 Streptomyces sp. NPDC048291 | reverse complement strand
ACCCCCTCGACCCGGTCCAGCTCGATGTCACTGGTGGCCGAAGGGCCGGAGATCCAGGTCAACGGGCGGGCCGGGTCGAGCCGTTCGAGGGCCTGGGGCACGGAGGACACGACCTGGTCCGGGACCCGTACGACACAGATGTGGTGGTCGGGGACGAGGGTGAGCCGGCGGCGGCCCTGGTCGGGGCCGCCGTCCAGCACGATCGTGCCGGTCTCGGCGATCGCCACCGCACAGCCGGTGACCACGCTGCCGACCCGGTCCAGTTCGTGCGGGGTGCTCCCGGCACTGTCCGCGACCTGCTCGGCCTCGGTCGCCGCGAGCCACCCCGGGGGGAGCCCGGTGGGCACGGCCACCGACCTCGAACCGCGCTCGGCGACCAACCGCCCGATCGTGGCGGCCAGTTCGCGGTCCGTGCAGCGGTGCACGAGCGCCCGGTAGTCCGCCAGGTTCTCGGCGAGGAGGTCCACCGTCTCCGCGATGCTCCGCTGCCCGTGCTCGCGCAGGTACGCCCGCTCGACCGGCGGGTCCTCGTCCCGTACCCCGTCCAGTGCCCGCCGCACCCGGCCCAGGATCCGCTCCCTGCTGCTCACTTGGCTCCGCCCTTTCCGCCGCCGGTCCGCTGCCACCAGTCCCTGAACGGCTCCGCCGGTACGGCGGGCAGGTCCCGGGTCGCGGTCCACGCCCGGCCGGGGCCCGGCAGCGTACGGGGATGCAGGCGGCGGCTTCGGGACGCGAGCCGCTGGCCGGTGCGCAGGGCGGCCGGGTGGGAGAACGCCCAGCGGGCCGCACGCATCGCCGCCCGTTCGGCCGCGTGGCCCTTGGCAGGCTTGAGCAGCACCTTGTTGCCGTTCCGGACCGCCTCGCCGCCCTCGACGACCCGTTCGCGCAGGTGCACCAGTACCTCGGGGATGTCGATGGCCACCGGGCAGACCTCGTAGCAGGCCCCGCACAGCGACGAGGCATACGGCAGCGAGGCGTCGATCTCGCTCGCGGTGCCCCGCAGCTGCGGGCTGAGGATGGCGCCGATCGGGCCCGGGTAGACCGAGCCGTAGGCATGGCCGCCGGCCCGCTCGTAGACCGGGCAGACGTTCAGGCAGGCGGAGCAGCGGATGCAGCGCAGGGCCTGGCGGCCCACCTCGTCGGCGAGGGTGTCGGTGCGGCCGTTGTCGAGCAGGACCAGGTGGAAGGTCCGCGGGCCGTCGCCGTCGGTGGTGCCGGTCCAGGTGGAGGTGTACGGGTTCATCCGCTCGGCGGTGGAGGAGCGGGGGAGGGTCTGCAGGAAGACCTCCAGGTCCCGCCAGCTCGGCACGGTCTTCTCGATGCCGACGACCGAGATCAGCGTCTCGGGGAGGGTGAGGCACATCCGGCCGTTGCCCTCGGACTCCACGACGACCAGGGTGCCGGTCTCGGCGACCATGAAGTTGGCGCCGGAGATGCCGACCTTCGCGCGCAGGAACTTCTCCCGGAGGTGGAGCCGGGCCGCCTCCGCGAGCTCGGCCGGGGTGTCGGTGAGGCCCTCGGGCGCGGGGCGCCCCCACTCGCCCATCTCCCTCGCGAAGATGTCCCTGATCTCACCCCGGTTGCGGTGGATGGCGGGGACCAGGATGTGCGAGGGCCGGTCGTGGCCCAACTGCACGATCAGCTCGGCGAGATCGGTCTCGTAAGCCCGGATGCCCGCGGCCTCCAGAGCTTCGTTCAGGCCGATCTCCTGGGTGGCCATCGACTTGACCTTCACGACCTCCGACTCGCCGGTCGCCCTGACCAGTTCGGTGACGATCCGGTTCGCCTCGTCGGCGTCGGCGGCCCAGTGGACCGTGCCGCCCGCCGCCGTCACCGACTCCTCCAACCGGACCAGATAGCGGTCGAGATGACGGAGCGTGTGGTCCTTGATCTGCTTGCCCGCCTCGCGCAGCGCCGACCAGTCCGACACCTCGGCGACGGCCTTGGCCCGCTTCGCACGGATGGTGTGGGTGGCATGGCGCAGATTCCCGCGCAGGGTCCGGTTATTGACGGCCTCATGCGCGGCGGCCGGAAAGGCCGGCATCCCTACGAACGTCCCGCTCATACGGCCGGGTCCTCCTCGGTGCTGGCCAGGATCTCCGCGATGTGCACCGGCCGCAGCCCGCTGCCGAGCCGGGTCATGGTGCCGCCGATGTGCATCAGACAGGAGTTGTCGGCCGCGCACAGCACCTCCGCGCCCGTCGACTCGGCGTTGCGCACCTTGTCCGTACCCATGGCCGCCGACACGTCGGAGTTCTTCACCGCGAACGTGCCGCCGAACCCGCAGCACTCCTCGGCGCCCGGCAGTTCCGCCAACTCCAGCCCCCGCACGGCCTGGAGGAGGCGGCGGGGGCGGTCGGCGAGCCCCAGACTCCGCAACCCGTGGCAGGTCGGGTGGTATGTGACATAGTGCGGATAATATGCCCCGACGTCCGTCACCCCCAGGACGTCCACCAGGAACTCCGTCAGCTCGTACGTCTTCGGCACCACCGGCGCCAGCGCCGCGGCCAGCCCGCCGCCGCGCCCCTCCGCCCGTGCCCGGTCGCCCATCCTCGGATACAGCTCCCGCACCATCGCGCCGCACGACCCGGACGGGGTCACGATCGCCTCGTACTCACCGAATACATCGGAGAAATGCCGGGCCAGCGGCTCCGCCTCATGACGGTATCCGGTGTTGTAGTGGGCCTGCCCGCAGCAGGTCTGCGCCATCGGGAAGTCGACCTCGACGCCCAGTCTGGTCAGGAGTTTCACCACGGCGCGGCCGGTGTCCGGATAGAGCGTGTCGTTGACGCAGGTCAGGAAGAGAGCGACACGCATCGCGGCTCCTAGAGGTCGATCATCGGATGAGTGCAGACTAATGGGCCGGTTCGGTCTGGGGGAGACCCGGTCACGGTGTGGCGGGGCGGGAGTCGTCCCCGACCTACCGGCCGCCGCCCCGTCAGCGGGCGGCCAGTCGTGCCTCGGCCGCCTCCCAGCGGGCGGTGCCGCCGCGTGGCGCGTACCGGGTCAGCGGCTGGGTGCGGGTGAGCAGCCGCCGCATGTCGGCCAGATCGCCGACGACACCGTGCGCACGAGCCTGGGCCAGCGCGTTCCCGAGGGCCGCCGCCTCCGCCGGCCCCGCCACCACCGGCAGCCCGCAGGCGTCGGCGGTGAGCTGGCAGAGCAGCGCGTTGCGGGTGCCCCCGCCCACCACGTACACCGTGTCCACCGGGTGGTCGGCGAGCCGTTGCGCCTGGGCGACCGCCCGCCGGTGGGCCAGCGCCAGCGAGTCGAGGATGCACCGGGTGATCTCGCCTGGCGTCCGCGGCACCGGCTGCCCGGAGGCCCGGCACGCCTCGGCGATCCGCTCCGGCATCCGCCCGGGTGCCAGGAACCCGGCGTCCCCCGCGTCCACCACCGAGCGCAGCGCCGGCACGCCGGCCGCCTCCCGCAGCAGCCCGCCCAGGTCCGGGTCGCCCCAGGCCCGTACGCACTCCTGGAGCAGCCACAGCCCCATGATGTTGCGCAGATAGCGGACCGTGCCGTCGAGCCCCAGTTCGTTGGTGAAGTTGGCGGCCCGGCTCTCCTCGGTCAGCACGGGCTCCGTCAGTTCGAGCCCGGCCAGCGACCAGGTACCGGTGCAGATGTAGGCGAACCGTTCGCCGAGCGCCGGTACGGCGGCCACCGCCGACGCCGTGTCGTGCGAGCCGACCGCGGTCACCGGCACCGGCCCGGTCAGCCCCGTCTCCTCCAGCACCCCGGGCAGCAGCATCCCCGCGGGATCCCCGGGCCGCCGCAGCGGAGCGAACAGCCCGAGGTCGATCCCCAGCCGGTCCGCGACCTCGTACGACCAGTCGCGCGTCCTGGGGTCGATCAGCTGGGTGGTGGAGGCATTGGTCAACTCGGTGCCCTGCTCGCCCGTCAGCCAGTACGACAGCAGGTCGGGGACGAGCAACAGCCGCTCGGCATGGGCGAACTGGGCGCCCGACCGGGCGGCGACCAGTTGGTAGAGGGTGTTGAAGGGCGCGTACTGGAGCCCGGTGCGGGCGTACAGCTCCGCCGCCGGCACCGTCGCCCACACCTTCTCGGCGACACCCTCCGTGCGGGTGTCCCGGTAGTGCACCGGGTTGCCGAGCAGCGCCCCGTCGGCGTCCAGCAGGCCGTAGTCCACGGCCCAGCTGTCGATACCGACGGAGCCGAGTGCTCCACCGCAGTGCGCGCCTGCCGCCCGCAGACCGTCCAACACCCCCGCGTACAGGGCGAGTACGTCCCAGCGCAGCCCCTCGGGAACCCGCACCGGCCGGTTCGCGAACCGGTGCGCCTCGGTCAGCTCCAGCGAGTCCGGCCCCACCCGCCCGACCATGACCCGCCCGCTGGACGCGCCCAGGTCGACCGCCGCGTACGCCTTCACACCACCGCTCATCGCAGGAACGCGGCCGCCACACCCGCGTCGACGGGCACGTGCAGTCCGGTGGTGTGGGTGAGTTCGCCACCCGTCAGCGCGAACACCGCGTTCGCCACGTGCTCGGGCAGCACCTCGCGCTTGAGGATGGTCCGCTGCGCGTAGAACTCACCCAGCTTCGACTCCTCCACCCCGTACACGGCGGCCCGCTGCGCCCCCCACCCCCCGGCGAAGATCCCCGACCCGCGCACCACGCCGTCCGGGTTGACCCCGTTGACGCGGATGCCGTGCTCGCCCAACTCGGCGGCCAGCAACCGCACCTGATGCGCCTGGTCGGCCTTGGTCGCGGAGTACGCGATGTTGTTCGGACCGGCGAACACGGCGTTCTTCGAGGCGATGTAGACGACGTCCCCGCCCAGCCCCTGGGCGATCATCACCCGCGCCGCCTCCCG
>NZ_JBICZC010000035.1:0-9920 GCF_043201715.1 Streptomyces sp. NPDC048291 | reverse complement strand
CAACCGACCACCAGGGCGGGGAGGCGACTTCGGGGTCTCCCCGCCCCTGCCCGAGGGAAACCGATGGCCGTCACCCCGACGGCGAAGCAGCCGGACCTGGCGGGTGCCTTCGAGGCGGAGGCCCTGCCGCACCGCGCCCACCTCCTGGCCGCGGCCCGGCGCCTGACCCGTTCGCACACCGACGCCGAGGACCTCCTCCAGGAGACCTGTCTGAAGGCGTTCCGTTCCTTCCACCAGTACCGGCCCGGCACCGACGTCCGTGCCTGGCTGAACCGGATCCTGATCACCACCTTCATCAACGACCACCGCCGCCGCCGAGCCAGGCCGCACAGCGCCGAACCCCTCGACGAGAACCTGCACTTCCGGCCGGACACCGGCCCGCCGGCCTCCGCCGAGGAGCAGTACCTGGCCCGGTTCGCGCATCCCGACATCGGCAGGGCGCTGCGCTCGCTGCCCGAGGAGTACGCGGCGGTGCTGCGGCTCGCGGACATCGAGGGCCTCGCCTACCAGGAGATCGCCGAGATCCTCGGCGTCCCCACCGGGACGGTGGGTTCGCGGGTGCACCGCGGACGCCGCCGGATGCGGGAGCTGCTGCCCCAACTCGACCCACGCCGTACCGGTCCCGCACCATCCACCCCTGCGAAGGAGCCCCTGACATGAACGCAATCGACAGACGTACCCTGCTCGGCCGCGGTGCCGCCGTGGCCGGTGGCGCGGCGGTGGCCGGAGCCCTGCTGCCCGCCGACGCCCACGCGGCGGCCGGGCCGGGCGCCCCCGGCACCGGGAAGGGGACCGGCACCGGCATCGGCAGCACGGTGACCCCCGGGGACTCCCGCTATCCGACCCTGAAGACCGGCAACAACCAGCGGTTCGTCGCCACCCCGGACTACGTGAAGATGATCCGCTCCCCGGCCGACGCCGAACAGGCGCTGGCCAAGGCCGTACGGAGCGGCAAGCGGATCTCGGTGCGCAGCGGCGGCCACTGCTTCGCCGACTTCACCAGCAACCCCGACGTCGAGGTGATCCTGGACTTCTCCGAGATGACCGGGGTCGGCTGGGACCCCGCCATGCGCGCCTTCTACGTGGAGCCCGGCGCCCGGCTGCTCAATGTCTACGAGGCCCTGTTCAAGGGCTGGGGCGTCACCGTGCCGGGCGGCATCTGCTACAGCGTCGGCGCCGGAGGCCACATCGCCGGCGGCGGGTACGGTCTGCTGTCCCGGGCCCACGGCCTGGTCGTCGACCACCTCTACGCGGTCGAGGTGGTGGTGGCCGACGCGGCCGGCCGGACCCGTACCGTCCGGGCGACCCGCGAGGCCGACGACCCCGAGCGGGACCTGTGGTGGGCGCACACGGGAGGCGGCGGCGGCAACTTCGGGCTGGTCACCCGCTACTGGTTCCGCTCGCCGGACGCCCGCGGCCCCGAGCCGTCCGACCTGCTGGTGAAGGCGCCGGCGACGGTGCTGGTCAGCGCCGTCGACATCCCCTGGGACGGCCTGGACGAGAAGACGTTCAAGCGGCTGGTGTACAACTTCGGGGCCTGGCACGAGCAGCACAGCGCCCCGGACAGTCCCTACCGGCATCTCAGCAGCCTGTTCAACGTCTCGGCCAAGGCCCACGGCAGCCTGGGGATGTTCACCCAGATCGACGCCTCGGTGCCCGGCGCCCGGGAGATGCTCGACTCCTTCATGGCGGCGGTGACCAGCGGCACCGGGGTGCGACTCCGCTCGCTGGACCGCGGCAACGGCGAGCTGCCGGCCATGCCGGGGCTGCACGAACCCCGGGAACTGCCCTGGCTCCAGGCCACCCGGCTGGTCGGCACCGACAACCCGACGATCACCAACCCCACCTCGCGCGGCGGCCACAAGTCCGCGTACATGCGCCGCAACTTCAGCGAGGACCAGCTCACGGCGCTGTACCGGTACATGACCCGGCCGGACTTCACCAACCCGGACACCATGCTGGTGCTGTTCTCGTTCGGCGGCCGGGTGAACGCCGTCGAGGAGCACGCCACCGCCAACGCCCAGCGGTCCGCCGTGTTCAAGATGTGCTTCCAGACCTTCTGGAACGACCCCGCCGAGGACGACTTCTATCTGGGCTGGCTCCGGGATCTCTACGGTGAATTCTTCGCGGCCAGCGGCGGTGTACCGGAAATCAACGATGCCACCGACGGCTGCTATATCAACTATCCGGACCGCGATATGACCGACCCGCGGTACAACCGCTCCGGCACGCCGTGGACGACCCTCTACTACAAGGGCAACTACCCGAGGCTTCAGCAGGTCAAGCGGCGCTACGACCCCTCGGACGTGTTCCGGCACTCCATGTCCGTGGCTCCCGCGCGGAGCTGATACAAGACGCCCGCAACGCCCCTGGCCGGCCCCGCTCACTGGAGCGGGGTCGGCCTTTTTCGTGCCCGGCGCCCACCGCCTCGTACAACCGGGAAATCGCACGCGTTGACCCTCCGCCCGCCCCGGTGGAATTCTATTTCCCGTCAGTGCAGGACTTCAGGAATAGGAATTCGACCGTGCTGATGGATTGGATGGTGAGAAAGAAATGCGAACTGTTTCGGTGGTCATAGGCACCCGGCCGGAGGCCATCAAGATGGCTCCCGTGATCAGGGCGCTCCAGGCGCATCCCGGTCTCGACCCGGTGGTCATCTCGACCGGGCAGCACCGGCAGATGCTGGACGAGACCCTCGACGCCTTCGGTCTGGCGGCCGACATCGACCTCCAGGTGATGGCCCCCCGGCAGACCCTCTCCCAGGTGACGGCCCGCATCCTCAACGGACTGGAGGCCCGGCTCCCCGGCCTCGGCGCCGACGCCCTGCTGGTGCACGGCGACACGGCGACGACGCTGGCCGGCGCCCTGGCGGGCTTCCACCACGGGGTCCCGGTCGTCCACGTCGAGGCCGGACTACGCAGCGGCGAACTCTCCTCGCCGTTTCCCGAGGAGGGCAACCGGCGGCTGGTCGGCCAGATCTCCGCGCTGCACCTGGCGCCCACCCCGGCCAACCGCGCCAACCTGCTCTGCGAGGGCATCCCGGAGGAGACCGTCGTCGTCACCGGCAACACCGTGATCGACGCCCTGCGCTGGGCCGGCGAACACGCCACCGAGTACGGCGACCCCGCCCTGCGGGACCTCGACGAGGACCCCCGCCGGATCGTCCTGGCGTCCGCCCACCGCCGGGACGCCTGGCCCCAACTCCCCGAGATCGCCGCCGCGTTCCGCCGGATCGCGGACGAGCCCTGCACCCGGGTGGTGATCCCGCTGCACCGCAATCCCGCGGTGCGCCAGGCGATCCTGCCGGTCGTCGCGGGCCACCCGGACATCACCGTCACCGACCCGCTGCCGTACCTGAGCTTCATGAAGCTGCTCAAGCGGGCCGATCTGATCGTCTCCGACAGCAGCGGCGCCCAGGAGGAGGGGCCGGCGCTCGGCAAGCCGACCCTGGTGCTCAGCGAGGTCACCGAGCGCAGCGAGGCCGTGGTGGCCGGTACCGCCAAGCTGGTCGGCAAGACCACCGAGCGGATCGTCGCCGCCACCCTCGAACTGCTGCGGGACCCGGTCGCCTACGCCCGGATGGCCGGTGCCGCCAACCCCTACGGGGACGGCAGGGCCGCCCGGCGCACCGTCGACGCGGTGGCCTGCTTCCTCGGTCTCGGCGATGGTCCCGAGCCGTTCGTGCCCGAGACCCCGGTCGACCAGTTCGCCGCCGAACTCGCCCGCAGCGCCGACTACCAGCGCCACGCGCCGCAGCCGACCCCCTGAGCAGCCGACCCCCTGAGCAGCCCACCCTCTGAGCACCGAGGACCCGTCATGAACCGGAACACCGTCCGCACCCTGGAGCTGGGCGCCGAGGACATCCCGTCGCTGCTGGTGGAGAACGTCGACCACTACCGGGTGCGGGGGCCCGCCGTAGTGGTCAACCCCCATCCGGATCCCGTCCTGCTCGACGTCGAACCGCGGGTGACGATCCCGGCCCTGTCCTCCACGATCCTGGCGGACACCACGATCGTCGGCGCGCCCTCCGTGCTGGTCCTCGGCCTCCCGGACCGGCCGGCCGCCGAGGTGGTCCGGGCGCCGGGCTGGCATCCGCTGGGCGCACTGCTGCCGCCGCCGGACCCGGCCGACCCGACGGAGTTCCCCCGGCACACCCCGCTGTGGAAGGGCCCCCAGGACGGTGCCGGTACGGCCCGGCTGGACGCGCCCCACCTGCTCGGCGAGCACCCGGAACGGCGGGCCGAGGAGACCTACGAGATCCGGGTGAACCTCTGGTACGCCCCGGCCGGCACGGACTGCGCCATCCACAACCGGCACGACTTCATCGAGGTCCACACCCAGATCGCCGGGGTGGGCCGGATGCAGAAGTTCCACGCACACGACCACCGCACGCTCTACCAGGACATCCCGATGGCCCCGGGCTACACCACCCCGCAGCCCTTCTGCCGTACCGCCCCCGGCGGCGGCTACCGCTACCCCTGGCACCAGTACCGCGCCGACACCGACTGTGTCTGGCTCGCCGTCGAGTACCACCGCCCCGCCCGCTGACCCCGCCCGCTGACCCCGCCCGCCGGCCCCGCCCGCCGACCCGCCTTCCCGAGAGGACCCACGCCATGACCGAGAACCACCGCCCCGCTCCGATCCCGCCGGTCTTCGCCCCCGAGGTCGTCGCCGAGCAACTGCGCGACGGCTACTGGCTGGAGGCCCCCGACATCGACCAGGACGGCCGCCCCGACCTGTTCGGCTACGGTCTGCGCCTCGGCGAGATCTACTGGTACCAGAACGACGAGCACTGGATCCGCCGGCTGATCGCGGACGGCATCCGGATGCCGGTCGGCGCCGACTTCGCCGACATCAGCGGCAACGGCCACCCGGACGTGGTCCTCTGCTACGAGCTGTACGGCCCGATCGGCACCATCCACGACCCGGACCCGGCCGGCGGCAAGATCGACTGGCTGGAGAACCCGGGCGCCCCGGACAAGGACGAGTCCCGCTGGAAGCGGCACTACGTCGGCCGGGCCACCGGCATGCACCGGCTGCGGGTCGGGCACTTCACCCGCACCGACCGGCTCCAGATCGTCGGCGTCCCGATCGTCGCCGAGGCCGACGTGCACGCGGTGCTCCCGGTGGTGGTCTTCACCCAGCCCGACGACGTGCACACCGCCGCGGAATGGCCGATGGAGACCATCGACGACAGCCACTTCCGGATGATCCACGGCGCCGAGAAGAAGGCCGGGCTGATACCCGGCTCGGACCTCGACTCGCTGCTCTTCGCCTCCGACGAGGGCGTCACCTGGCTCTACTTCGACGAGGCGACCGGCCAGTGGGTGCGCAGGCTCATCGGCAGCGGCGAGACCACCCAGTTCGAGGCCACCGGGTTCCGGGGCAGCGGCGACGTCAACGCGGGCCGGATCGGCGGCGACCCGATGGCGTACGTCGCGGCCGTCGAGCCCTTCCACGGCAACACCGTCGCCGTCTACGCCAGGACCGGCACCGACGAGCGGGGCGAACCCGTCTGGACCCGCACCCTGCTGGACGTCTACGGCGACCCCAACGAGAGCGGCGAGGGACCCGGCCACCAGATCGTCTGCGCGGACTTCGACGGCGACGGCGAGGACGAGTTCCTGGTGGCGCTGCGCGGCCCGTGGCCCTGGCAGGGCGTCATGTACTACAAGGCCATCGACCTGGCGGCGGGCGTCTGGGCCAAGTGGCGGGTCGGCGAGGAGTCCGTCGCCCGGATCGCCACCGGCGACTTCGACGGGGACGGCCGCCTGGACTTCGCGACCATCGCCTACTCCGTCCAGAACTACTACGTGGCCAAGGACGCCAAGATCATGCTCTACCGGAACCGGACGCCGCGCGGCGACGCCGAGTAGACCCCCTGCCCCGACCTCCGCGGACGCCGCCCGGCCCGCCCGTCCCACCCGGCCGGGTCGGGCGGCACCGCCCTCAGCAGAAAGCGTCGCCATGTCCTCCGCCGTCGTACCGCCGGGCACCTCCCGCCCCGGGAGCAGACCCTCGAAGCTGCCCTCGCTCACCGGGCTCCGGTTCTTCGCCGCGCTCCTGGTGTTCTTCTTCCACTCCTCCCTCTCCAACAGCCCCGTCCCGCCGAACGGTCCGGTCAACCCGTTCGCCGACCACACCCTGGCCCGCGTGTACGCCAGGACCTTCGTCTCCACCGGCTACATGGGCGTCTCGTTCTTCTTCGTGCTCTCCGGCTTCGTCCTGGCCTGGTCCGCACGGCCCGGTGAGCGGGTCACCGCCTTCTGGCGCCGCCGGATGACCAAGATCTTCCCCAACCACCTGGTCGTCGCCGCCGCGGTCACCGTGCTGTTCGCCGGGGCGGCCGTCACCGGGGTCTCCGAGTGGCTGCCGAACCTGCTGCTGATCCACACGTTCTTCCCGCAGGCGTCGATCAACCTCAGCCTCAACCCGCCCAGTTGGTCCCTCGGCAGCGAGCTGCTGTTCTATCTGCTGTTCCCGCTGCTGATCGTCCCGATCCGCAGGCTGCGCGGCGGCGCGCTGTGGGCCTGGTCCGCCGTGACGGTCGCCGGTACCGTCGCCGTCCAGCTCGTCTCCACGTACCTGGTGCCCGACACGCCCAAGTCGGCGATCACCCCGGTCTCCGACGCGCAGTTCTGGTTCGGGTACCTCTTCCCGCCCGGCCGGCTCTTCGAGTTCGTGCTCGGCGCGCTGCTCGCCCGGATCGTGCTGACCGGCCGCTGGCCCCGCCGGATCGGCATCCGCCTCTCGCTCGTCCTGGTCGCGGCCGGGTACGGGGCCACCTACTTCGTGCCGTTCCAGTACACCTTCGTCACGGCCACCGTCGTACCGATCGGCCTGCTGATCGCGGCGGTCGCCGACGGCGACGCCCGCTCCCGCGGCGGCTGGCTGAGCAGCCGCCCCATGGTCTGGCTCGGCGAGGTCTCCTTCGGCTTCTACCTGGTCCAGGGCGTCACCATCTTCTACCTGCGCAGCCTGCTGGGCTCCGAGCCGTTCGGCACCCCGGTGGCGGTGGCCGTCGTCGTCCTGTTCTTCGCGGCCTCGCTGCTCGCCGGCTGGCTCCTCTACCGCTTCGTGGAGATGCCCGCCATGCGCCGCTTCGCCCGCGCCCGGCGCCCCGCGCCCACGGCGGCCACCCCGGCCCCTGCGGCCCCGGCGCCCGTACCGGCCCGGCGCACGGTGTCCGCCGCCGCACCGGACGCCGAGCGGGAACTGACCTGAGTCCAGGGGTGGGAAGCCCTTTCTCACCCAGCCGTGCGAAGTGCCCCGTCCTCCCGGAGGACGGGGCACTTCGCACGCGTACGCGGTCTCAGCCGGCGGCAGCCGCCACCGGTTCGCCGGACCGCGTGCCGGACAGTCCGAAGCCCTCGGCCAGCAGCCGGTAGGAGCGCGCCCGGTCGGCCGGGTCCTGGGTCAGGGTGTTGACCATCAGCTCGGACACCCCGTGCTCCTCGGCCAGCGCGCGCAGCCGGGGGACGACCTCCTCGGGCGTGCCGTAGACCATCGACCGCCTGCGGTCGGCGGCCCGTTCCGCTTCGAGTCCGGTCCAGCGGTGCGCCCGTACGCTCGCCGCCGAGGGCAGCGGACGGTCGTCGCCGAGGTCCTTGCGGGCCCGCCACAACAGCATCGCCCCGGCCAGCTCCTCGGCCCGCGCCTGGCTGTCGGCGAGCACCGCGCGTACGGCCAGCACCCCGCCGTGCCCGTCCCCGGCCACCGCACGGGCCCGGGCGCTCCGGTACGCGTGCAGTGCCCGGACGCCCGGTCCCGGTACCAGGAAGTGCGCGAAGGCGTAGCCCACGCCCAGCTCACCGGCGGCCGTGGCCGAACCGGCGCTCGCCCCCAGCAGCCACAGCTCCGGCGGTACCGGCGGCACCGCCGTCACGGCGCGCGGGCCGTCGTCCGGGCCGCCCGGCCGCAGCAGCGCGCGCAGCTCCCGCAGCCGTTCCGGGAAGTCCCCGGCCGGTCCGCCGGACCGTCCGATGCCCATGTCGACCCGGCCCGGGTGGAGGGCGGACAGCACCGCGAACACCTCGGCGACCTTCAGCGCCGGATAGCGCGGCAGCAGCACCCCTCCGGTGCCGACCCGGATCCGGTCGGTCGCCCCGAGGACGGCTCCGGCCAGCATCTCCGGGGCGCTCCCGGCGAAACCCGGCGAGTGGTGGTGCTCGGCCACCCAGTAACGGGTGAAGCCCAGCCGGTCGGCGTCGCGGGCCAGGTCGAGCGAGGCCCGCAGCGCGTCGGCGCCGGTGTGCCCCTCGCCGACCGGGGACTGGTCGAGAACGGAGATCCGCACGCCGCTCACGCCTCCTCCCGGCTGCTCGGCCCGTGCCGGCCGTCCTGCCCGTGCCGGTCGTCCGGCCCTGGCCGGTCCTCGACGATCGCCGGGACGATGCGGTAGTCGCGCTGGAACACCAGGTTGTGCAGGTCGGCGGAGGCGATCGCGCGCAGGGTGGGCACCTCGGCCGCCGCCTGTTCCGCGGTGAAGACGTTCAGCGGCCAGTCGGCCACCGTGGCGCCGCGCAGATGCGGATGGTGGAAGCCCCGTCCGTAGTGCGCCATCAGCGTGATCGGCCGGATGTCCGTCTCCCGCTGCTCCGGCCAGGACAGCGTCCACAGCGCCGCGAGTCCGCCGTCCGGGGTGCGGCCCGCGCCGGTGGCCTCGACGGTCCCGGTGCCGCGCAGCATCTCCTGGTCGAACTCCCGCAGCACCCGCCGGGCGTGCGGGTCCAGCAGCGTGACCGCCTGGTGGAACAGCCGTTCCTTGCTCTGCCGGGAGACGGCGTCCCCGTGGGTGCCGTCGCGCAGGTCCCCGAAGTGGCGGCCCAGGGCCGCCAGATGGGCGGGCGCCCCGGGGACCGGCGGTGATACAGGGTGCGTGGTCACTTGTCCTCCTGGTGTGCGATGTGGCCGGCGGTCTCGGCGAAGCGGGCCGCGACCATCCGGCCCAGCCACTGGCGCATCGGATGCGCCCGGTCGGCGTCCCCCTGCCGGGACGGCATGACCAGCGCGGCGTGCGGGGTCTGGTGGAACAGCCGCAGGGAGGTCCGCACCCCCGCCTGCCGCAGGGTCTCCGCGTACCCGCGGACGTCGTCCAGCACCGGGTCGTGGTCGCCGACGGCGAGGACGGCCGGGGCCACCCCGGTGACGTCCGCGGCCTCCAGCGGGGTGGAGTACAGGACGTTCCCGCCGGTCCGCCGGTTGAGCGGCGCGCTGCCCCGGTACCGGAGCCAGGCGGTGCGCAACTGCTCGGCGGAGGGGTACGCGGTGGCGTCCGCCCCGTACGAGGGGTTGCGGCAGGCCGGGTCGAACGGCGGGTAGGCGAGGAACTGCCCGGCCAGCGGTTCACCGGAGTCCCGCAGGACCAGGGCGGCCGAGGCGGCGAGCGTCCCGCCGGAGCTGTCGCCGCCGACGGCCACCAGCGGGGCGCCGTTCTCCCGGATCGCCTCGCGGCGGGCCCAGCGCACCGCGGCCAGCACGTCCAGCAGTCCGGACGGGTGCCGGTGCTCGGGGGCGAGCCGGTAGTCGACGCTGACCACGGCGCTGCCGGAGAAACGGGCGAGGTCCGAGGTGACCTCGTGCCACTGGGCCGCCGAACCGTACTGCCAGCTTCCGCCGTGCGCCCAGACCAGCCAGCCGACGGGCCCGGCGGCGGGCCGGTAGACCCGTGCCGGTACCTGATGGCCCTGGGCCGGCAGCAGCACCTCCTTCCAGCCGACGGTGCCCTGCGAGGGGGCGTGCCGGAGGTCCGGGACACGCTTCACGACGTTCTCCTTTCCCGTTTCCGGTTTCCGGTTTCCGGGACCGCCCGCCGCGGCCGGGGTGCGGTGGCGCCGGGGTCCCCTTCGGCACTGTGCAGAGCCGTACCGCCGACGCCAACCGGCAGTTGGCCAGGTCGCACCGCGATCCGCCGTACGGGA
>NZ_JBICZC010000034.1:0-18437 GCF_043201715.1 Streptomyces sp. NPDC048291 | reverse complement strand
GTAAGACCACCGCCCTGCGCATATCTCATGCCCACGGCGTACCGCAGGGATCCAGCAATGTCAGCCCCGACAACTGAACGGAAAGGTCAGTAGGCCACCGGCTACGCCCTCGCCAGGGCTGCACCTGCGAGAACCGAGACTGCCCGACCCCGGGCGCCCATCCGATGGTTCCTCCCGGTCCCCGGCTCGTCGAGGACTCGGTCCAGGAGATGCTGCAGTCGGCGCCCGGGGGCTCGCTCATCGCGTCCACCACCCACTTCGACGCGGTGCTGTTGCCCTTCCGGGTGGGGATGGTGGCCATGCTGCAGCTCGACCGGATCGGTCGCGTCCCATGCCTGGTCACGCACGGGCGGACTACGGCTCTGCTGGTGCTGCCGGCAACGGGCCGGTACGCGGCCGTCCATGACGGGGTCGAGGTTCGTACGGGCCCGGAAGGGTGGATCGCCCTCCCGCCGAGCAACGGCGCCATCTGGGACACACCGCCCTGGGACGAGTCGACGAACACCCCGCACCCCCTCATGCACGGTGAGGATGTCGGCCGCGAGGTGACGGCCGCCTACAGGATGGCCATAGGGACCTCGGAAACCGAGGGGGCTCTGCGGTGAGCGCGACGACGCCCCGGCCCGCGGACGCAATCGACGTCGCCACGATCCGGGCGACGTGCGAGCGCGTGCTCTGGAGCCCCAGCCGCTTTTCCACGGAGGAGTCCGAGCGCCTGAACAGCCTGGTCCTCGGGCACATCCAGCTGCTCGTGCCTGAGCTGAGCTCGGTCACCTCCCGCCTCTCGGCGGACGACCAGGACGTCGCGGCGCACGTCCTGGCAGAGACCGAACGACGCCTGCAGCTCCCGAGGAACACACCCACCTACCTCTGGGACATGGCTGTTCAGTGCAGGGCCATCGTGACTCTGTACGACTGGGCCAAGTGCGCCCCGGAACCGTCCCCGGTCTGACCACCCCGAGACAGCCCGATGCCTTTCCCCCGAGGGCACGGGCCGCCAGGAGCCCCCGGCCCGGTCGCCCACCTGACCCAGCTGGGGGCTCCACCACGTTCGGATCGCATAATTCGACGCGAGAGAGGCCGCGAGCACTGCGCGGGGGAACTGCAAGGAGAAGACGTTGTCGAAGCTGACCACCGTCGAGCTCACCGACCTGCCGGCCAAGCCCCGCGGTGGCGGGGACGAGATCCACCGAAGCTGGAACCGGCTCGTCGCCGCGCACAAGTCCGTAGCCGGGCTGTTCACCACGCTCAACGAACTGCGCGCCGGCCAGGACGACATGCGCGGCGCCATCTCCGAGGCGCACCGTGACCAAGCCCGCGCGGCGATCGTGTTCACCGCGGCTGGAATCGACGCCTGCCTGCGCACCCTGCTGCGCGACTGCCTGCCGACCCTGCTGGCCGTGCCCGGCGGCGCGCACGGTGCGTTCGTCGGGCACTTCATGGCCCAGCGCCTCAACGGCCCGCTGACGAAGGCGACCAAGGACGCCGTCACCAACATCGACCCGCGCTCCGCCCTGATCGACCTCTACGTCGAGGACCTGACCGGCTCCAGCATCCAGGGCGCCAAGGACCTGGCCCGCTGCCGTGACGCCCTCGGCCTGAAAAAGGACCCCGCCCTGGACGATGCGATACTCGACGGTCACCAGTCGTTCTTCGACGCCCGGCACGAGGTCGTACACGAACTCGACCTCGTCGACCCCTCCGGCAAGGGCAGCCGCGGCCGCCGACACCGCGACCTGGCAGCCGTCGGCACACAGTGCGACGGCGCCCTGCAGCTGATGCACGCTTTCATCGCTCCCACCGCCCGCACCGTCAAGGCCGCCCGCCGCGCCACGGGAGGGAGCACCCCGTGACGGCCGCGAGTTCGCCGCACAGGTGGCAGATGGGCGGCAGCGCCGCGACGCGCGAAGGGCTCTGGTCGGTTCCAGAAGAGGGCGAGCTCATTCCGTGATCAACGGCGCTCCGGCCGCGACGGCACGCCGCCGCCGCTGGAGATATTTCTCGGCCAATGGCCGTGGGGATCAGGGCAGGATGCGATGCCCTGCGGTGTAAGGGCAGTCGAGCTGCCCCAGGATCTGGCCGTGGCCGTCATCCGGGCGGCGAAACGGTGGGGAGCCTTCACATGGGTGTGGCCAAAAGGTACCTGTCCAAGGCAGAGGTCCAGCGACTGCTGGGTGTGAACGGGTTCGGCTGGTGGCGGCTGGTTCGGAAGTACGAGAGCTTCCCCGAGCCGGAGGAGAGGCCGGTCGGGTTCGCAGCGCTCGGGGATGAGGAATCAGAGGAGGTCTGGGACGGTACCCACGTATACAAGTGGGCAGCGGAGATACCGGAGTTCGCTCATCGCGGTGCCCTGTTACTGCGCCCCCTGCCGGAGGTCCTGGCGCCAGGCGCGTGGGCTGGCTACCGGGACACCGTGCGGGGCCCGGCGCTGGACTGGCACACAGGTCTCGGCACGATCCGGATCGTGCACAGCGACGAGCGTAAAGCGGCCTCGGACGTTGCCTCCGCCGTCGTGAAGAGCGGGAAACTGGAGTCCGTGGTCAGCGTGTGCGCGCTGTTCGGGGACATGGGCTTTACCGGGCCGGCGCTGGTGGCGGCCGACACCGCGCACCCGGATATCGAGTACGAGGCCAGCTGGGGTGATGTGGCTGCGCTCGCAGGCACGGATCTTCCCTGGTGGCCCGATCTGCTGCGGCTGCCGCAGGTGATCCGCCTGTGGCAGCCGGGGACGAAGGCCACCGTCGTCGCTGTGCCACCAAACGAGCAGGAGACTGTTCTGCGGCGAGCAGCAGACAACAAGGCCTTCGACGATGCGGCGCGGGCGGCTGTGACGGACGTGGCCAACGACATCCGCAACAACCGGATCGACCACACCAGGCACGACAACGAGATCTTCGGGAAGCGGGGGCACGGCACGAAGCCGAACCCGGTCGTGATCGGTGCCGTCCCCGACACCGCTGGGCACCCGCTGCCGTGCGACACAGACCCGCGAACGCTTCGGGCGGGGTGGCGGGCGCTGGCCGGGAGCAGCCACCCGGACGCGGTCGCCGCGCTGGAGGTCGCCACTGTCCGCGATCCCAGCCTGTTGCCATTCGGAGCGGTCACCGAGGTCCCCGTCCGTTCGGGAACGGTCTACGACCGGTGGGCACAGCGATTGACCTTGTGCGACCCCACCGCCGCTCATGCCGTCCTCGCCCAGGGCGAGAGGGCCCAGTCGTTCCTCATCGACCCGCTCACCGATATGCCCGTGCTCCGCATCGCCAGCAGCAAGAACATCTGGCGGTTCTACGCCCCGCTGTCGCTGCCGGCCGCTGGTGAGGAACTCGCCGCCGTCGTCCTGCACCACACTCTGTGGATCGTCACGAGCGGCGGCCAGGTGCATCCGGCACCGTGCACGCCCCACGAACACCTGTGGTGGGGCGACGGTTGGGGCGACCGGCCGAGCGAGGCCGCGCTCGTCACCGACGCTCTCTTGGACGATCTCGGTACCGCGGTTGACCTGCGTGAGCACTGGAAGGCCCCCGAGGGCCTGACCGCTCTGTTCGACGAGCAACACAAGCAGGGCACGGAGCTCAGTCGCAGCACCCTGCTGCATGCCCGGATGACTCCGCCTCGTACTCGCTAACCGCCCTTCCCCAGCTGGTTCGTTGCCGTCCGGCGGGTGTCCGCTCATGCCGAACCCGGGCTTGAGTGGCGCCTGCTGCCGGGGCCGACTGCCCAACGCCGGCGGCGGGCGTCTGCCTCACGTGTCGGGTGAGGTGTCGGGCTGGGCCTCGCGGGCCGCCTGCTTTGCTCGGCGCTGGGCCCGCGTTCCCGTGCCGGGCTTGTCCAGTGCCTCCCAGTCGGGTTCCGGTCCGGGATCCTTCGTGGGAATCTTGGTGACCTGCAGGCCAGCTGCCCGTCCGCGGGTGTGCTGACCGGTGTCGCAGGTCAAAAGCCGTACATCGCGTGCGGCGAGCGATTGGATGGCCACGGCCCGGTCGATGATCTCGTCATCCGCGATGGGGAGACGTACGTGGCCGCGCGGATCCAGGACGATCTCCATGTTCACCTCGCCGCGTACCTCGCCCTCCTGCGAGACGAGCTCCTGGCGGTGCAGGATTCCGAACGTGGAGCCGGAGAGGGTGCGGTCGAGGAGGCTGAGCGTGTAGGAGGCGCGCCAACGGGCCGGTTGCTTACCGGCCTCCTTGAGTGCGTCGAGTTCGTCGACCACGACCATCGGGAACAGGAGCCGGATGTGCTCGCCGCTGGGAAGCCCGAGCACCTTGTGCAGGTCGGCTTCCGCCAGCTTGTCGGGGTTGTGGACGTAGAAGCTGGAGTCCGCGACGACGAACCATTCCCGGCCGTTCCAACGGCCGATCTGCGCGTCGAGGGCCGCCTGAGCCTCCTCGAACGCCTGGACGCGTTCGGTGATTTCGAGGTCGACCAGGCCGTTGACGAGTCGCTCCTGGGCCGTGCCGGCGAGTGTCCCGCAGCTGGCGAGGAGAACCTGGTAGCGGCTGGTGAAGACAAGGGCGTCGATGTCCTTGTCACTGACCTGGGAGCGCAGGATAGCCGCCGTGTCCGTGGCCCAGTTGAGGTACTGCAGGAGGCGCTTGAAGGCGTTGGCCTCTGGAAGCCGGAGGTTGAGGGCGTTGGAGTGGATCTCTCCGAGTACGCGGCGGATGTTCTCCCGGTCAGCCCCCGGGCGAGGTGTTATGAGCATGATGCTGATCCTGTCAGGGAGGACCGACAGCACCGTCCTGGTGGAGAGGCTGGCCGTTCACGAGGTGCGTTGGGTGCTGGGACTTCCTAGCTGGACTGCGACTCGCAAGCGGGTTCTATGACGATGCACTTCTGCTGGTAGAGCTGCGTCATAGCCTCCGCCCAGTTCTGTCGGCCGGACGGTGACCAGCACATCGCCCACGCTGGTGCGTCCGCCGTCCTGATCACTTCGGCGAGGGAGTCGAGGATCTTCAGTACGCGCGGAGTACCGAGGGGAATCTTGCTCCCGGTACGGGACCAGCTGCTCTCGTCCTGGTCACGCTCGGCGTCCAGGTCCCGGAATCGTTTCACGGCGTCTTCGCTGCGCAGTACGCCGTTCTGGTGGGTCAGCAGGTGACGCAGGTCCCTGGCCCACATCACCTCATCCGTCGCTACTTCGGTGCCGAGTACCTTGTGCGCGGTGACCAGGGTCTTCCACCCTGGGGACTCGAAATTCCGCGGGGTCGCGAGGTTGATGTTGTACTTCTTGCCGTCCATGGTGAGGGACGAGCCGAAGGCCTCCTCCACCGCCTTCTCCAGGTACACCTCGAACGCGGTGACGGCGTTCTTCACGACCGATGATTCGGTGATCCAGGCATAGGCGTCGGGCCAGAGTCCGTCGACTGCATCCTCGAAAATGTCGAGGTGTTCGTCCCCGTAGTGACGATACGGGTCGAAGCGTGACGCAAAGGACTCTTCGGCCTCGTCCCAGGTCTGCTGGTAGGCCTTGCCGGACCATTGGGCGGACAGCCGCAGAAAGGCTCGGTTCTCCCTGTCGTTCCACTTCCAGTCCTCAAAGGCGCGGCTGACCATGCCGACGCGCTCGTTCCACGTCATACAGCGAGGTTAGAGATCCGGTCGTCACCGGCACAGCGGATTATCGGGGTTCTGCAACTGCCCCAGCTCCCGACTGGTCCGTCGGTCGCCCGTTGCCGTCCCGCCGGTGCCAGCCCTCCCTCGCAGCAATCCATCCGTGCTGCCCACCCTCACGTGCCGAGTGAGGCTTAGAACTGAGGGCCAGGGGTGAGGTCGAGCTGGCTCTACCCTGATGCTGTGAGTGACTTTTCGATGTCCGCCAAGGACGTAGTGGCCTTTGTGGAACGGCTCAACGCCCACGGTGTCGATGCGTGTATCGGGGGCGGGTGGGCCGTGGATGCGCTGCTCGGCGAGCAGACGCGAGCACATTCCGACCTCGACGTATGGGCGCCGATCGCCCAGCTTGAGCAGCTGTTCAAGGCGTTCGTGGAACTTGGCGTCGACCGGATCTTCCCGTGGCCCGGTGACAGGCCGTGGAACTTCGTCCTGCACGACGGCATTCGGCGCCGGGTCGACTTGCACCTCTACGAACCGCTCCCGGATGGATCACTGCACTACGGATCCGTACTGGAGGGCGGCCCCTTTCCGGCTGAAGCACTCGCCGGACATGGGTCCATTGCCGGGACGGCGGTGCGATGCGAGTCGGCTGAGTGGGCGGTGCGCTGGCACACCGGCTACCCGGCTCGTGAAGTCGATCGCCACGACGTGCCGCTGCTGTGCGAGCGGTTCGGTATCCCCCTTCCTGAGGGCTTCGGGCCGCTTGAGGAGCGCTCCCCCAGCGGCCCGGCGTAGACGCAGGTGTCCCTGCCCGATCGGTGTCTCTTCGTGCTCGACGCGGAGGGTTTCTCAGTCTGAGGAGACATCGGCGTGGCGGCGGGCCTCGGTCAGCAGGGCGAGGAACGGCAGCCAGGTGCAGGTCGCGCACCGGTGCCGGACCTGCGCGGGGGTGAACCATCCGGCCGGCCCGCACTCCGAGTCCGGGGGCGCCTCCGCCGGCGGGTCTTCGAGGCCGGTCTGCGCGGTGAACATCAGCGTGTACGACACCGGGAAGGGGTACGGGTAGCTGGCCGGCGGCTTCTCGTGCAGGGTGAACCGTTGCCATCCGAGCAGCGTCAGCGCATCGGTGGGTACGAGCAGCCCGGTCTCCTCTCCGATCTCTCTCGCTGCGGCCCGCCGGGCGTCCTCGCCCGGATCGATGTGGCCGCCGGGCACGTCCCAGCCTCGTCCGGGAAGGTTGACGTGCGTGAGCAGCAGGTGGCCTTGAGCTTCGGTGACGAGGCCGAAGGCCGCGGTGGTCAGCTGCTGCGGGGGGAAGCGGTCCGCGCTGACCACCTCCATCAGATGTGGCACCGGGATCCAGGGGGCGCTGCCGGTGGCGATGACCGTCTCCGTCATGGGTGCGCTCGCAGGGTGTCCACCAGCCGGGTCGTCGAGTACGGGGCGATCCGGTCGATCGCGTGCACCTGTGCCGCGACCTCGGCGGCGGTCGCCACTTCGCTGGGGTACGCGGAGATACTCGCCCGCGCGGTGGCGAAGACCTGCGGACGCAGGAAGCGGATCTGCCGGTCGGCGGCGGGCTCGTCGTAGAGGAACACCCGGTCGACGCACCTCAGGGCGCCCACGAGGGTGGCGCGTTCACGTTCGCCGACGATGGGCCTGCTGGGGCCTTTGAGGTCCCGGACCGACTGGTCGCTGTTCACGCCGACGACCAGGAGGTCACCGAGCTGGCTGGCCTGTTCCAGGAAGCAGAGGTGTCCGGCGTGCAGCAGGTCGAAGCAGCCGGTGGCGAGTACGACGCGGCCGGGCCTGCTGCTGAGCCAGTCACGGATCTCGTCGAGTCCTGCCGGCCCGGTGCTGCGGCGAGGCCCTGTCATCGCGCGACGCCCGTGAGGAGTTCTTCTGCCGGCGTCAGCTCGACCCAGCGGCCGTCGTCGGCCGCCGAGGCGTAGGCGCCGTCGATCACCAGGGAGGTCGTCAGTGTCTCGGCCAGCAGGGGTGCCGCCCGCTCGGGGTGCTGTGTCGTGGTCAGGAAGTCGGCGAACATCGCGGCGAACCAGTCGCTGTGCCGGGGGGCGTCGAAGTTGGACGGCAGGGTGGTGCGGTGCAGCCGGCCGGCCAGGCTGTACTGGACGTCGTCGTTCTCCACGGTGACGCTGCCGCCGCTGCCGGTGATCGAGTAGTAGCTGTTGCGGTAGCCGGCCGACCAGGTCACGTCGAGTTCGATCTGGACGTCGTCGTCGCACCGGATCATCAGCATCGCGGTGTCCTCCGTGCCGCTGTAGCCGTCGTGGCGCAGGGCACCGGTCAGGCAGGACACGGCCAGCGGAGTGCGTCCGGTCAGGTGGGTCGCCAGGTACACGCTGTGGGGGCCGTGGTCGCGGAGGATCCCGCCACCGGCGATGAGCGGATCGCGCCGCCAGTGCGGGTTCCACTCGGGGACGCCGACCGCGTGGCCCTGGCGCAGGGTACGGAAGCGGGCGCTGAGGACGTCGCCGAAGCCCGGGTCGCGCACAACCTGCTGCATGGTCGTGAGGATGGGCGCGAACTTGTAGTTGTGGCTCGGGTAGAAGACCGTGTCAGCCGCAGCGATCTGGCCGAGGAGCCGGTCGTAGCCGCCCTCGTGCGGCATCAGCACCGGCTTTTCGCACAGCACGTGCAGGCCGTCGCGCAGTCCGAGCTCGATGTAGCCGGCGTGGCTGTCGGGCGGGGTGCAGATGTCGATGAAGTCGGGGTTCTCGTGGGCGGTCATTTCCGCGTAGGTGGCGTAGGCGCGCAGCCCGGCGCTGCGGGCGGCCTCCGCGCGGGCTGGGGTGGGGTCGACGACGGCGGTCACGTTGATGCCGTCGGTCTGGCGGTATCCGATGGCGTGGCCGGTTGCGATGGTGCCGTAGCCGATGATGGCGCCGTTCATGAAGTACCTTCCTGAGAGAGCAGTCGGAGAAGCCGGTCGCGGTGTGCGGGGTGCTGGACGTCCGAGCGCACGCGGTAGGTGGGGCAGCTACGGACCGCCGCGTGCAGCTGGTTGCGCATCCGTCCGTACTGCGCGGCGAAGGCGCGGTAGTCGCCGCCGCACAGATCCAGCAGGTCCTCTTCGAGCCGGTAGACGTTGAGTCCGAACGCGAACTGTTCGACGATGCCGACCGCCTCGTCGGGGGGCAGTTGCTGCACGTCGTGTTCGCCCGGGGCACGGAAGCCGGCGATCCACACGGCGTGCAGCGGCACCGCGGCGCCCGCGCGGCGGGGGAATGCGTCGTAGGGGTCGACGAGGCGCTCGCTCGGGTCGAGGGCCGCGGTACTCGCCGCCTGGTCCAGCCAGGGGCCGGGCCGCATCCGCATGGTGCTGGCGACTCCCTGGACAGCGCCGTCGGTGAGGATCACGTGGGAGTTGGTGATGAACGTCGCGCCGTTGCGGCACAGTCCGGTGACCAGGACGGACTTGCCGCCGCCACCGCGGCCGACGATCAGGGTCGCCCCGTCGCCGGCGGCGAGGGCAGCGGCTTTGAGGAAGAGCCCCCCGGCGCTGACGGTGTGCCTGAGGAGGAGATACTTCACGACGTACGGCCAGACCAGCCGTTCCAGACGGTCCCCCACGAGCACGATCCGGTTGCCGGAGCTGGAGATGCGCACCGGGGGCCCGAAGTGGTCGGTCACGTAGTAGCCGGCGGCGAGGTTGCGGGCGCGTGCCGTGGTGTCGGCGGGCAGGCCGGGATCGGTGTCCGACAGGCACCACAGTTCGATGTCGGGCACGGTGGCGTCGGGCATCCGGGCGGCCCGGCTGAAGTAGTGCAGCGCGGGGAAGACGGGCACGTCGCTGGCGATGCGCAGGGCGAGTGGTCCGATACGGACGACCTGGTCCGTGCGGAAGCGCATGGCCGCGAGCAGGGGTGGTTGCGTCATCGGCAGCCCTTTCGCAGGTTCGTGCAGGCCGCCCGGAAACGGTCGGAATCCTGCCGGGCGGTGTCCAGGGCGTCGATGCGGTCCACCAGGGCACGGATCGCCGCGTGCGGCGCGGGGACGGGCCCGGTGTCGTTACCGGCGAGGAGCTCGGCGACTTCGGCGACGACGAACTGCCGCTCCGTCTCGTCCACCACGTCGGTGACAGCCAGCAGAGCGTCGTCGAAGCACCCGTGCCGGCGGCCGGCGATCAGGATCTCGGTGGTCTTGCGGTCGTAGTCGTCCGCGTCGGTGCGCCCGGCGCAGCTCAGGTAGTGCTCGACGCGGAAGTTGACCAGGCCCGGGTAGCGGGGCTTCCCGGTGACGGGGTGACGGTCCGGGGACCGGACCTGCCAGATCTCCTGGTCGGTCTGGTTGTAGGTGCCCAGGTCCGGGTCGGTGATGCCGCGGCCGGCGAGCACCGCCGTCACCTCTGGGCGGGGCGGGAACGGCACCGGGCCCGGTGTGTCGACGTCCCAGGTGTCGGGGTCGAGGTAGCCGTGCAGGCAGTCGCGGACCTGGTCCTCGGAGCACAGGACGCCGAGTTCTTCGACGCCGATCTGACCGCGGCAGTAGGCGACCCGGTCCCCGTGCGGTACAGGGGCTTCAACGGGGACCTGTGTCTTCTCGAAGTCGACGAGATGGTGCGTCTGGCCGTGGACGAGGATGTTGCGGGGGCTCAGGTCGCGCCAGAGGATGCCGCGGTCGAGGAGGGCGTCCAACAGGTCGCGGTAGTCGCGCAGCAGAGATGTGTGCTCGCCCGGTGCCAGCAGCATCGACTCGGCTGTCTCGCCGGGCACCCACTGCCAGACGGCGTAGACGTGCCCGGTGGCGCCATCCCGGATGGTCGCGATCAGGGGCGCGAGCCGAAGGCGCCTGGACTGGCCGAAGGTGATGCCGCCGGCAAGCCGGGCGGCGATGGCACGGTAGGCGACCTGTTCCTGGGCGAACCGGCCGGGCTTGGCCGGGTTGGCGCGTTTGCTGATCACGCGGGTGCCGTCGGGCAGGTGCCACGATTTGACGATGCCCTGGCGCAGGCGCGCGTTCGGACCGGGCACCTCGTGCTGGCTCTCCACGAAGTCCGCGAAGCCGGTGCCGAACTCGTCCAGCAGGGCAGCGATCAGGTCCTGGTGTCCGGGATCAGGAACGTAGGCCAGGGTGCGGTGGCCGGCGGCCGTCAGCACTTCTTCCAGGTCGCCCGTGAGACGCACCTGCACGGTGCCGGGGCGGGCGAAGCGGCGCCATCCGATCTCGTGGTGCAGCCGACCGCGATCTCGGGTGCTCTCGGTGGCCGCCAGGCGTTCGCACAGGCGGACGACGGCGTCGGGCGAGTCCGGCCGCAGGTAGAGCGCGGCGAGACGGCAGTCCCCCGAGACCTCGCACAGCCGGGCGGCCACCGCGGCGGCGCGCGGCGGCAGTCCCGCCAGCCGCTCGCCGATCAGGGCCTGGATGCCGGCCTCGACCCGGCCGGTCATGTCCCAGGAGTATCCGGGGAGGTGAGTGGCGCTGGTCATCGGGCACCTGCCGGATCCGCCGGCTGCCAGGTGGCGGGCAGCAGTACGGCCGAGCGCAGCGCTCCGGAGGCGTCCTGCTCGGCCACGCCGATCAGGACCACGCCGTCCGCACCGGGGACGCGGTAGTGCAGCCGGACGCGCCGCCCGGAGAGCAGCTCGCACGAGTCATGGCCGCCGACAGCGCTCAGCTGCTCACCGGCGAGGACCCACTCGGTTCCGCTCGCTCCGAAGTCGACCCGGCCGCGTTCGGTCGCCGCATCGGTGCGTTCCGGCAGACTGATCAGGACCGTCACGCCGTCGCCGTCGCGGCGGACCTCGGCCGTCCAGGGCGGCGCCGGGCGGCCGGTGTCCAGCTCGATGCGGCTCCCGAGCAGGGGGGCCACGGCGGCGAGGTCGAACCAGTCGGGCAGGAGCAGCGCCTCCTCATCGACCGGAAGCCGCGCCCAGAAATCCCACCACAGGCAGCGGGGAAACGGGCCGGTACCGGCAAACACGGGCAGCGGATTCCTCCCGAGGAGCACGGTCGATGCCCAGCCCGCCCACCGCGCCGCGTCCCACACGTCCAGGTCCTCGGCCAGTGTGAGGAACCGCTGCGTGTCGAAGGCCTGGTGCTGGACCAGGGCGTGCAGGTCGGCCAGCTCGGCCAGCTTGACGTACGGCTTGGCGCGATGCGACAGCGACCACATGTTGGTGAAGTTGAGGAACGCGTGGGCGCAGAGCACGATCGCCAGCAGGCAGGGGTCGGGCACCGTCACCCGGCCCACCGCGACCGTGCCGCCGTCCATCAGCCGGCCGTGCCGGATCGGGTGCATCGAGGGAGCACGCCGCGGCTGATACCAGGTCGTCGCGTGTTCCGGGGGTGTGAGGTCCGCGTCCCGCACCGCACCGTAGCCGGGTACCGGCACGTAGGCGTGGACGTCGATCTCGACGCCCTCGCGGGTGAATTCGCCGAGTTCGTGGAGGAACGGTGCCCGGGTCCGCTCGTACCCGAGCCGGGTCACGGTCTCGATCAGCGGCCCTCCGTCGGCACAGACCAGGTCGATGTCCCCGCACCGCAGCAGGTGCTTCTCGCCGGTGAGCAGCCCGGTCGCGACTCCCTTGATCAGGACCGGGGGTGGCTGCTCGCCGAGCGCGGCCACGATCCGGCCGACCGCCCGGATGTGGGTCTCGGCGAGCGCCAGCGTGTCGGCATGCATCGCCGCCGCGGGCCCGCCGAGCCGGTCGCGCAGCCAGGCCGGCCCGGCAGGAAGGCGCCGTGCCAGACGGCCGCTGAGCGCGTGCTGCCCGATCAGATCGAGCAGCACGCGGTCGTCGAAGTCCTGGTCCTGCGGGAGACCGGGCGCGCCGGCGGCCCACCGCAGGATCTGCGTGACGGCACCCATCACAGGACCACGAACGCGGGGTACGGGGACTGCGGGAACCGCTGGACCCGGTGGCTGGAGATGTCGATCGCGTTCTTCAGCGCGACGGTCTCGCCGGGGAAGTCCGGGTGCGTGGGCTCGTCGAAGGCCAGGACCGCGCCGGCGGGCATGTGCGGGCGCAGCAGCTCCAGGCACGCGCGGGTCGGATCGTGCAGATCCATGTCGAAGTAGGCGAGCGCCACGAGCGTCTGCGGGTTGCGTTCCAGGTAGGCGGCGAGCTGCTGCGGAGCGTCGCCCTTGCACAGCTCGAACCGCTGGATGTGCGCCATCGGCGCCTCGGCCTCGTGCAGGCGCAGGACCTGCTCCAGGTAGCTCTCGTAGCCGGACGTGACGGTCATGCTGCCCGCGAAGACCCGGTCGGAGTCGCCGTCCTGGGGAGCCGGGTCGAGGAAACCGGTGAAGGTGTCGAACCCGACGATCTTCCGGTACATGTTGGTCGGCTCGTGGCGGGCGCGCAAGGCGTTGAACACGGACAGGTGGCGGCCCCAGCGGACACCGAACTCTACGACGATCCCGTGGACGCCGAGGATGTGCTGATAGAGCTGGTCGAGCGTGAGGATCTCGTTGAGGCGCTGCGGGCGCATGAAGACTTCGAGGTGGTCGAGCAGTGCGTCCTCGGGGATCGGCCGCTCGGCGAACAGCTGCATGAGCCGGTTCCGGGTCGCTTGCTCCGTGTCGGATGGTGCGATCAGCCGGGTTGTCGTCATTCGTGCGACTCCTCAGTGCTTGGGCCGAGCTCGTCGGCGAGCTGCGAAGGGACCTGTGCCGGCGCCGGCGGGCATCCGCTGGCGGTGGGGGCGCGCCGAGGCCCGCCCATGAGGGAAGTGCCTCGGCGCTGATCAGGCGGTCTGCGTCGCGAGTTCCGGTTCGAGCGCGGTCAGCGCCTGGTCGCAGCCGTGCAGCGCGAACTCGATGTCGTCGGCCGTGTGCGCGGCGGACAGAAACCACTGGTGGCTCGGGTGCAGCAGGACCCCGTGCCGTGCCGCCTCGGCGGCGAAGGCCGTGCTCATCCGCTCGCGCATGACCGGATCGGGGTGGGTGAACTGGAGGAACGGCATGGGCGGGTACCCGACCACCCGGGCCGGCACGCGATACCGGTCGACGAGCGCCGACAGGCCGTCCTGGAAGGCGACGCCGGCCGTCCAGATCCGCTCCAGCGCGTCGGTGTCCCGCAGGATCCGGATCGTGGCCAGTGCCGCGGCCATCGGGGCGGGGTCCGCGTAGAACGTCGACGAGATCCGGGTGCGGGCCAACGTCGACAGCACGTCGGCCCGTCCGACGACGGCGGAGATCGGATGCCCGTTCGCCATGGCCTTGCTGAACGTGCTCAGGTCCGCCCGGACGCCCAGGAGTCCCTGAGCACCGGACAGGCCCACCCGGAATCCCGAGCGCATCTCGTCGAGTACGAACAGCGCCCCGTGCTCGTGGGCGATGTCGCGGATCTTCTGCAGGTGGCCTGCGGGAGCCGTCTCGTCGCCGAACGGCATCATCAGCACGCACGCCACCTGGCCGGGATGACGGGCGAACGCGTCCCGCAGCGTGCTGAGATCGTTGTAGTCGAACAGCAGCGTGTCGGCACGGGTCGCTTCCGGAATGCCCGCCGGGATGCCCGCGGCCCAGTCGTGCCAGCCGTTGTAGCCCCAGCGGATCACCTTGTCCCGCCCGGTGAAGATCCGGGAGAGCCGTACCGCCGTACTCGTCGCGTCGGACCCGGTCTTGAGCAGGTACGCCATCTCCGCACCGGGCACCACCGCGGTCAGCAGGTCGGTGAGCTCGCTCTGGCGGCGGCTCCACAGCGGTGCGATGCAGTGGCCGTTGCGCAGCTCGGCGAGGACCGCCTCGGTCACCCGTTCATCGGCGTGCCCGAGGACGACGGGCCCGTACCCGAGGGTGAAGTCGACGTACCGCCTCCCCTCCAGGTCCCACAGGTAGGGTCCGGCAGCACGGCTGACGTAGCGCGGGTAGCGGGTCTGCCCGCTCGCGCACGGTCCGACCACGTCCCCCCTGGTGGCCGCCCGCGCATCCGTACGGGCACTCTGGGCGTGCCAGCGGTCGTCGAGCGCCATGCCCGCGCCCGTGGCGGCGAACCTCCGCCCAGGGCCCGGCAGAGAACTGCCCGCCGGCGGCACCAGGGACTGCACCCGCTGCGCAGAGGCCACGCCCTCGCAGGCGGCGGCGATCTCGTCGGCAGATTGCTCCACTTTCCCCCTCCTTGCTCCTCGTTCCGCGCACGACGGCGGCAGCCGTCCGCACGGCGACGAGTCGATAAGTCGAACGGGATTGCGATACCGAAATAAAAGACCGAGCCCCCGGCCGGCACAGGCTCACAAAGGGGGCTCACAACGCAGAACAGCCCCGGCGGCGGCACCGCGCCCCCTACGCTCAGTTGCACCAACTCGTACTGCGGGGGCGGACCATCCAGCCGAATCCGGTCCCGGGGAGGCATCTGTCATGACACTCAGTGATCATGGAGCCGATATCGCGAACACGGCCCTGACTGAGCTGATCGAGGCGGCGAAGATCAGCAAGCACGAGCTAGCCCGCCGGGTCAACGCCCTGGCGGACGAAGCAGGCGACTCCCGCTCCTACACCCAGACCAGCGTCAAGAACTGGACGGACCGCGGCATGGTCCCCCGCGGGCCCGTACCGCGGTTCATAGCCACCGCGCTGGCCGAGCGATTAGGACGGCCCGTCACCCCGGACGAGATCGGCATGCCCGTCTCCCGCCCGAAGGCCGACGACGTCGGCCTGGACTTCCACCGGGACAGCCACACCGCCATCCATACCGCCACACGCTTCTGGAACTGGAGCCCCGTGCACCGCCGAAAGGTCCTCACCGGCGCCGCCTTCGCAGTTGGCGCATACGCCACACCGCTCACCCGGTGGCTCGCCGTCCCCGCAGACCCGGACGCCGCCCACACAGGTCGCCGGCGCGTCGGCCGCCAGGACCTGGACGCGCTGTGGGCGGCTGCCGCCAGCGCGCAGCGCCAGGACTCCCGCTACGGCGGAGGCACCCGCGAGGCCTCGCAGGTCGACCGCATCCTGCGCGAGCACGCCATCCCTCTCCTGCACGGCGGCTACACCGACGCCGTAGGCCGGGAGTTGCGTGCCGGCACCGCCGAGCTGGCCCGCGTCGCTGGCTGGAGCGCGCTCGACATGGGCCGACACGCCCTTGCGCAACGGCACTTCGTCCAAGCCCTGCGGATGGCGAAGGCTGCCGGCAGCATGAATGTGGGCTGCCACGTCCTGACCAATATGGCCCTGCAGGCCACCCTGCGCGGCTACCCCGACGAGGCGGTGGACATGGCGCAGGGCGCCTACGACCGAGCTCGCCACCAGGCGGCCCCCCGCGTCCTCGCTTTCGCCAAGTTGATCGAGGCCCGCGCACAAGCCCGTCTCGGCGATGCCCGCGCCGCTGCGGCCGCACTCGCCGACTCGGAGCGGCTCCTCGAACGCGCGGAGACCGCCCCGGGAAACGAACCCTCGTGGATCGGCTACTACACGCCCGCCCGGATGAGCGCCGACGCCGTCGAGATCCACCGCGACCTCCACCTTCCCGACGCCGCCCTGCGCTGGAACGAACAGGCCGCGCCCATGTCCGCAGACGACTTCACCCGGTCCGTCGGCATGCGCATGACCCTCGTAGCCTCCGCGCACCTGCAGCGCGGTGACCTCGACCAGGCCCTTGCCCACGGACAACGCGCCGTCGTCATCCTCAGCAGCGTGCGCTCCACCCGCGCCACCGACTACCTCACCAGCGTCGTACGGGACATGGCTCCCTGGCACCGCGACCCCCGAGTCTCCGACCTCTCCCGCCGTGCCCACCACGCCGTCGCCCTCAGCACAACCCACATCCCCTGAACACAGGGCTGGTGCCCCTGGCCCCCGTAGCTCCGTGCCCGCCCTGAGGAAGGCCCTGCTGATCGCCATGGAACGCCGAAATTTCCTGACGATCTCCGGTACCGCGCTGTCCGCTCTGGCAGCGGACTGGGCCGGCGGCTCCCACGACACGCTCGCTCAGGCCCGGGACGGCAAACAACAGGTCAGCGAGGATCTCGTCGCCTTCCTGGAGGCCTCCACCCGATACCTCGCCGGCCTCCCCACCGAACAGCGGCAGGATCCCTCGTCTTCACGACGCCGAGGTCCGGCCGCCCGGATGACGTCCAGAGGCACTCATGGCGGGCCGGGCGCGGTGCGTCGCGCTGGCGCCGTGGCCCGGCCGGCGCAGGCGCTCTCACGCGCTTGGCGCCTTGCCCTTGGTCGGGCATGACCACCAGCACCGCGGTGCAGTCGGATGCGCTGTGTACGTTCAGGGGATCGCGGCGTGGGCGCTGGTGCATCATCGGGCAGTGCCCACACCCTCACCCTCGAACTCCCCGCAACCGAGCGCCTCTGTCCTCTGGTCGCCGTTGGGTCCGGGGCAGCCAGTCGCCGGCCGCACCTCGACGTTGTCGTGGGCGCGGGACGGGAACCGGCTGCTCCTCGCCGCCGGAGGCCGTGACGAAGTATTTCTGTGGCAGCTACCGCAGAACTCCGACAACGCCGAACCACTCACGCCCATCGCCACCCCCACCGGCACCGTGACATCGCTGGCGTGGGCGCGGGACGGAAACCGGCTGCTCCTCGCCGCCGGACACAACAACGGCGTACTTCTATGGCAGCTACCGCAGAACTCCGACAACGCCGAACCACTCACTTCGTACCTAGTTGCCCGCTCCGCACATATGAGCTCGGTAGTGTGGGCGCGGGACGGGAACCGGCTGTTCCTCGCTGCCGCCGGGATGTTTGGCGGGTTGTATCTGTTGCAGCTGAGGGAAGAGCGCACGGTGTCCTGGCTCCCTGGGTACCGCTCGGACGGGTTCGGGGAGCGGGCGGCCGACGCACTGGACCGGGACGGCGAGGCGCGCGCTATCGCCGAGTTGGTGACTTCGCGCTCGGCCAGTCCCCCGCTGGCGGTGGGGCTGTTCGGCGACTGGGGCGAGGGAAAGAGCCACTTCCTCGACCTGGTGGCCCAGCAGGTCCAGGAAGTGAGCGGCAGTCAGCTGGCATGCAGGTATGTGCGGCAGGTCCGTTTCAACGCCTGGCACTACGCCGAGACCAGTCTGTGGGCGAGCCTGGTCACCGAGTTGTTCACGCAGCTCGCTGCGGCCCCGGACACTGATCCGGGTACCGCGCAGCGGCAGCTGTCCCGCTTGACCGCTGACCTGGTCGGCCAGCGCCAGGTACGGGAGCGTCTTGCCGCCGCCCGGCAGCGCCGCGAGGACCTTGAGCATGCCCTGTCCCGGGTGAAGGTTCCCTGGGAAAGCCTGGCCGGCGACGGCCGTCGCAGCATCGTGGAGGCTGCCGGAGGTGAGCTGCCCGCCGAGGCGCTGTACCGGGAGAGCGTGAGCACGTTCCGGGTGGTGCGCGCCGCCCTCGGCAACGCCTGGGCACTCATACGCTCCGCGGGGTGGCGCGCGCGGCTGTGGTTTGTCCTGGCGCTGGTGACGAGCGCAGCCCTGTTCTTCGGCATCCGGTGGGTGTGGCCGCACGCCTCCGGGTTGCCGGCCCTCGGCGGACTCGGTGGACTGGTCTTGGTGACGCAGGCGGTCCGCTCCGCGATCTCCCACGCCAAGCCGACATGGCAGAACCTGACAGCGGCGCGCAAGAGAGTGCGTCGGGCGGTCGAGGGGCTGCGGACTCCGCTGCAGACCGCGGTCGACGTCGCGTCGGCCGAAGTGGCCGCGCTGGAACAGGAGATGCAGAACCTGACCGCTGCGGGACAGCTGGCAGGACTGGTCGGCGCGCGTGCCGCCGCCGGCGACTACCGCGGCCAACTCGGGTTGATGACGCAGATCCGCGAGGACTTCCAGCGGATGACCGTACTCCTCGCCCAGGCCTCCCACGACCGCTCCACTCAGCCCCCCATTACCTTCGGGTGCGGCTCTGTCTGAGTGAGTTCCCGCGTCAGGCTTGAAGTGCGTGTATGTGCTGGTCGGGTAAGGGATGGAGTCGTTCGTGCTCTTTCCGC
>NZ_JBICZC010000033.1:0-18687 GCF_043201715.1 Streptomyces sp. NPDC048291 | reverse complement strand
TCCCTGCGGCATGCGCACTCTGTTCCAGAACAAAGATCACTCGCTCCCGGACTGCCGGAACACAGTCCAAGGAAGCGAGTAGAAAAACACCTACTGAGCTGGAACGCCGCGAGATCGCGCGCGGCGACCGACAGCTGGGGCTGGCCGCCATGCAGTACGGCGAGGTGCACTCCCACGGACTGCATGACCTCGACGTCGACACCAGCCTCCGCAGCCCGCGGGAAAGCGCCCTTCGCATCCGCGACTTCCTGCCGGACCGACCGCGTCCCACCGCCTTTGAAACACTCCGACGGACACTGCGGAAGCCGGACTGATCAACCCCGCCCCTTGGTCGGGAATGGCCACTCGGGCGCCCAGCCACATGGTTATGTGCGTGACCGTGACCGTGGGAGCCGTTTGGACGTGACTGTGGGAGTCACCATCTGGCCTAGTTTGCGATGTCAGTTTGCTTTGACGCCACTTGGGGGCTTGCGGTGGGACTGCGGGGTATGCCCCTCCCGCTGGGGGCCTCCTGGGCAACTCGCAGTCGAAGGTCGAGTTGTACGCGGCGATCCGGCGGGATCACCGGATGGGGATGTCGCTGCGGGCGCTTCAGCGCACGCACAACGTGATCTGGAGGACGGTCCGGCGGGCCCTGGACGAGTCCGCATGGCCGACTCCGGAGTCAGCGGGGTCGGCAGCAGGGCAAGATCAGCCGTCGACTTCCCGCGCCACGCGCTCCAGGCGGCTCCGGTGGCCCTCCCACCATGCCTGGTCCCCTGGCGGCATGTTGTCCTTGCCCTGTAGGTATCCGACGGATCCGTCGATGAGCTCTCGCACGATGTCCGCGTGGCCGGCATGCCGCTGGGTATCGGAGATCACGCGCACGAGGATGTGGTGCAATGTCACCTCCCGGCGTCCCTCCGGCCACCAGGGGACACGGCCGATCGCGTCCAGCGTGAGTGTCGCGATCGTGCTGTCGGAGTGCTTCCACGCCTGCCGATACAGCCCGACGATGTCTTCACGCGACTCGCCCGCTGTGGCCCACATGTCCGAGTTGGGTTCTGTGTCCTCCGTATACCACCAGGACGGCGGCTTCTCGTCGAAGAACGGCCGCCCGAACGTGTCGCCGAAGTAGCCCAGTTCCACGCCAGCGACATGCTTGACCAGTCCCAAGAGGTTCGTGCCCGTGGGGGTCAGCGGACGGCGGATGTCGTACTCCGAGAGCCCATCGAGCTTCCACACCAGGGCATCACGCGCCTCTTGCAGGTATCGGAGATGGTCCGTTTTCGGGTTCGGTTCGATCATGCCGGGCAGTCTTCCACCCGGCGCTGACAGTCGAGAGTGACGTCAAAAGCCAGTGAAATTGATCTTGCCCGGCGCCGTGAAACGACTCCCCAGGTCAACTCGAAATGACTCCCCGTGAAAGTGGCACAGCCAGTCACACATCGGTCGCCACCAGCTCCCGTCGGGACTGGCCCGCAAACTGCCACCTTCAATCTCGGCACAGAGCGACTCGTCATACTCGCGAAGCCCAGTTAATAACTGATCGTTTCAGAATGAGTTGAGCTGCGGGCCTTGTGCTCGACGATCTTGGTCGGCAAGGTGTCCGGAGTGCGTGCTGATCTTGTTCCTGACGACCTGTGGGAGCGGGTGGCCCCGCTGCTGCCGCCTGCTCCCGCGCGGCGCCGTCGCCACCCCGGGCGGCTACGCGTTCCCGACCGAGTTGCACTCGCCGGCGTCCTGTACGTGCTGCGGACCGGTGTCGCGTGGCGCGATGTCCCTGCGGAGACCGTGGGCTGCTCCGGTGTGACGGCCTGGCGCCGGCTGCGGGACTGGACCGAGGTCGGCGTCTGGCCACGCCTGCACGCCGCTCTACTGGCCGAGCTCCGCCGCGCTGGCCTGCTGGACCTGGACGACTGCTCCGTGGACGGGTCGCACGTCCGAGCCCTCAAAGGGGGGATCATGTGGGCCCCTCGCCCGTCGACCGGGCCCGCCCCGGCTCCAAGCACCACCTGATCGTCGACCGGCACGGAACCCCGCTCGCTGTCACGCTCACCGGCGGCAACCGGCACGACGTCACCCAGCTCCTGCCGCTGCTGGACGCCATCCCACCGATCCGGGGACTGCGGGGACGCCCCCGCCGCAAGCCCCGGCGCCTGTACGCCGACCGGGGCTACGACTTCGACAAGTACCGCCGCCTGCTCTGGAAGCGCGGCATCAAACCGCTGATCGCCCGACGCGGCGCCGCCCACGGCTCCGGACTGGGCAAGGTGCGCTGGGTGGTCGAGCGCGGCTTGTGCGCCACGAGGCGCTCTGTTTGTATCCCCGGCTCAGCCGGGAGGAACTCGGAAGGAGGTTCCTGGGCCCGATGACTTACCTGGATCCGAAAGGTGAAGGGGACAAGAGCATGTCAGAAAACCTGCGGCCGGGGCCAGTTGTCGGGCACGGTGCGCAGGGTGGCCCGCGCGATATGGCGAAGACTGGATTGTTTGAAGCCCAATCTCCAGAAGATGCAAGTTCCCATCCGCCGGAAAGACATCTGAAACCGGTGCCGCACTCTGCCCTGGCTTCGATTGCTGTGGCCGGAGCAACTTCCCGAGTGCGGAGCGATGTCCAGCGAGGACATTCAAGGAGATGAGTGGGACGCCTAACTCGCGCTAGAACGTACAGACAGAGACGAACGTGGGATCGCCTACGGGATGCGAATCCTATGGCGACGGAGGCCCCGTAGTAGTCGCCGGAGTCACGACCGGCCAGGGGGGACGGGAAAGCCGTCCACATCGGGCGAAGGGGGCCAGGTGATTCGGATACCCGAAGCCGGGAGGTATGCGGAATGCAGAACGCCAAAACGGTGCTGGGTGTCCTGCGTGAACGCGGCAGGCGAGGCCTGCCGTGTGATGAGCTGTATCGGCAAATGTTCAACCCGCAGTTGTATCTGCTGGCCTACGGTCGCATCTATGCCAATCATGGTGCGATGACACCCGGGGTCACGTCAGAAACCGTGGACGGCATGTCACAGCGGAAGATCGACCGGATCATCGAGGCGATGCGCCACGAGCGTTACCGCTTCCGTCCGGTCCGGCGCGTCCATATCCCGAAGGAGAACGGGAAGACGCGTCCGCTGGGGCTACCGACCTGGTCGGACAAGCTCGTCGGTGAGGTGGTCCGCCTGTTACTTGAGGCGTTTTACGAGCCGACGTTCTCCGACCGCTCCCATGGATTCCGTCCCCGTCGTGGCTGCCATACCGCGTTGCGGGAGGTGGACCACACCTGGACCGGGACCTCCTGGTTCATCGAAGGGGACATCGCCGACTGCTTCGGCAGCCTGGACCACCACGTCCTGCTGTCGACCCTCGGCGAGAGGATCCATGACCAGCGGTTCCTGCGACTGGTGCGCAACATGCTGACAGCCGGATACCTGGAGGACTGGAGGTGGGGCGCCACACTCTCCGGAGCGCCGCAAGGCGGGGTGGCTTCCCCGATCCTGTCCAACATCTACCTGCACAAGTTGGATGAGTTCGTCGAGACAGTTCTGATTCCGGAGTACACCCGAGGGAAGCGCCGGGCCCGCAACCCGGCCTATCTGGAGTTGCAGAATCTGCTGGCGAAAGCCCGCCGGCGCAGCGACCGGGTCCAGGCCCGTGCGCTGCGTCAGCAGATGGTCAGCCTGCCGAGCGCGGATCCTAACGATCCGGGATACCGCAGGCTGCGCTACATACGCTACGCGGATGATCACCTCCTCGGTTTCACCGGACCGAAAGCCGAGGCCGAGCAGATCAAACAACGCCTGGGGCAGTTCCTGCGTGACGAACTCAAGCTGGAACTGTCCCAGGAAAAGACACTGCTCACTCACGCCCGCACCCGGGCAGCGAGGTTTCTCGGCTACGAGATCACGACCCAGCACAACGACACGAAGAAGACCGGCCGTTACCGTCGGGTCAACGGCCAGATAGCACTACGTGTCCCACGGGACGTGATCAAAGCCAAGTGCGCCCCCTACACCGATCGCGGAAAACCCGCGAAGAAGACGGCCCTGATCAACAGCAGCGATCACGCGATCGTGGCGACCTTCGGGACCGTCTATCGGGGCGTCGTCCAGTACTACCTGCTTGCCGGAGATGTCTTCCGGCTGCATCGGCTGCAATGGGTCATGGAGACTTCCATGCTCAAGACTCTTGCAGCCAAGCACCGCTCGTCAGTGTCGAAGATGGCAGCCAAGCACAAGGCCAGAATCGACACCCCCAACGGACCCCGAGTCTGTTTCGAGGCCCGAATCGAGCGGAAGAACAGGACGCCACTGGTGGCCCGATTCGGTGGGATTCCCCTCCAACGGCAGCGGGCGGCGGAACTCGCCGATCGTGAGCCTGTCCGGGTGGACTATCCGCAGAAGGAACTCATTGCGAGACTCCTGGCGGATACCTGCGAGATCTGCGGAAGCAAGGGCAACGTGCAAGTGCACCACGTCCGCGCTCTCGCCGACCTGGCACATGCCGGATGGCAGCCTTCTGACTGGGCGCGCGTCATGCTCCATCGGCGCCGAAAAACTGTCGTGGCCTGCGACATCTGCCACGACCGTATCCATTCGGAACGGTCGGCCAAACCATTCACGCAGTAGTCACTGGAGAGCCGGATGACCGGGAAACCGTCATGTCCGGTTCGGCGGGAGGCCGCGCGGAACAGGACTCGCCCTCACGGCGAGCACCTCGCCGCGCGGCCGACCCAACCGCCTGGCTGCACCAGTTCAAACGGCTCCGGACCCGCTACGAACGACGCGCCGAGCTCCACCAGGGCCTGCTCGAACTGGCCTGCAGCCTCATATGCCTCCGCCGCCTACGAACCGCATCCTGAAGCGATCAGTTGGCTACGCTGAACCACCCCGGCCGCACCTCGGTCAGAAGCGGTTGCAGTGAACTCACTGCGGACCGCAGGTCCTCGTCCGTGACGTCAACAGACTCTGGCAGGCTCTGCCCATACCAGCGCAGCCTCCAGAGGTCGAAGACTTCATTCCCGTCGGCTGCGAAGTCCACATCGAGCTCAGTGCCGTTGTCGCTCACGAAGCGGCAGCCTGCCCCATGAACCGTGTAGGAGTAGGTGCCGATGTGACCACTCCGGCTGATCCGGCGCGAACGGGCCAGGCCGAGGACGTCCACCAGTCGCTCAAGCGAGGGGATCGCCGCCCTCATGGCCTCGTCAATCGCGTTCAGAGCGCGGACGTAACCGAGCACGAGGTCTCGAGCAGCCCCAACCCGTTCCATACGACGTCATCCCCCTGAGCCCGTGAATGAACGGATTGTTCCATGGGGCAGCCAGCGCCTCCGCGACAGCATTCTGAAACGATCAGTAAGTCGTGGCCAGTAGTTGCTATGGATCTCGCCACGGCGTGATGCTCGGTGTATGGGACGAGGGACACCGATGGACTGGGAAGCAGCCGACCGCATCGCGGCCGCGGCCGCACGGGATCCCGAGAGCGAGACTGCCGTTTCCGGCTTCGCTGACCGGGCTGTCGACGCGGCCGAGGCGAACGATCCGCAAGACGACTTTGACGACTGGGACGAGGAGTAGGTCTGCTCTGGTCAGGCCGCTTTCAGCGTTTCGCCCGGTCGTGGGCGGGCTGCGGTGGGATGGACGGTCGGGCGGGTGAGTCGGCGGGTCATCAGCCGGATCGCCGCGAGGTTGATCATCGCCTCGGAGCTTTCGGGGAGTCGTTCGTGGTCCCGGACCAGGCGCCTGGCGTGCATCACCCACGCCCAGGACCGTTCCACCACCCAGCGGCGCGGCAGAACGACGAAGCCCTTGGCGTCCTTGGATCTGTTCACGGTCTTGATCGTGAGCTTGAGTTCGGTCTTGGCCCATTCCGCGAAGGGGCCGCGGTAGGCGGAGTCGGCCCAGACGATGGCGAGTTCGGGGTGGAGCCGGCGGGTGCGGGTCAGCAGGTCTCTGGCCGGTTTGCTGTCGTGCAGACCGGCCGAGGTCACCATGACGTCCAGCGGGAGGCCGTGCGTCTCGGTCAGGAGGTGCCGTTTGCGTCCGTTGATCAGCTTCCCGCCGTCCCAGCCGCGCGTGTCCTTGCCGACGGTCTCGGACGCCTTGACCGACTGGGAGTCGAGCACGGTGGCCACCGCGTGCGGGGAGGTGCCCATCTGGCAGCGGACTTCGCGCCGGAGGTGGTCACGGACCGTGTTCCAGACCCCGGATCTCGTCCAGCGCCTGAAGAAGCCGTAGACCGTCTGGTGCGGAGGGAAGTCCACGGGCAGAGCACGCCAGCGGCAGCCCTCGGAGCACACATACCGGATGCCGTCCACGATCTCGCGGCGCGGGTGTTTCTCGGGCCTGCCGCCGCGCCGCGTCGTCCATGCGGGCGGCGGCAGGAGAGGCTCGATCAGCGACCATTCCGCGTCGGTGACGTCCGAGGGGTAGCGGCGCTGCCTCATGAGCACCCCCTCCTCAGGCGATCAGGTCGAGTGTGGACTCGACCGAGTTCAGCTGGGTGATCATGTGCCGGACCCGCTTGTCGTCCGGGGCCAGCCTGGCGTGCGGGCCGACCGTCGCGGTGATCAGCCGCCGCACCTCGGTCAGCTTCTCGTGGATCTTCGCGACCTCGTACTGCTCCAGTTCGTCGGGGTCGGCCGTGAACATGTAGCCGTCCGCCCTGGTGTGCACCAGGGGCGGCCAGCCCATCTCGGTGATGATGTCCCGCAGCATCGCCAGCCCGGAACGGACCTGGGCGGGACTGAGCTCGCACGCGATCCGCAGCTGCGGGAAGTGCAGCCCGGCAGGGCGGGCCTCCATCAGGATGCGGCTGATGCAGCGGGCGTGCTCCCGTGCCGTATCGCCCTTACGGCGTGAGCGGGCCACCGCTACTCACCCCGCAGCAGTTTCGCCAGCTCCTCGTCCATGTCGGTCTCGCCGGTCGACACCGCGTGCTCCACCCAGTCACACGCGGCCCGCACCCGTGCGAGGTTGTGCCCGATGACCTCCCGGGCGTCCGGAGCCAGCGTCCGGTCCCGCATCAGCGGCACCAGCCTGCTGGTGGAGGCCACGAACTTGTGACAGGCCCCCACCAGGTCCAGGAACTCCAGCGTCCGGTCGATCGCCCTAATCGCCGGGGCCACCGGGCTCTCCTCCTGCCCGGTGAGCGGTTCCGCGGCGGCCTCCTCCGCCTGCTGCCACCGGTCGGACTGCGCCTTGTTGAACAGGTGCCGGGCTGTCGTGTCGCCGGCAGCGCGGAAGGCGACCCCGGGACGGCGCAGGAAGTCGGTCGCCACCCGGGCGGCCACCTGCTCGTCCGCCGCCAGGTCGTGGATCGCCTCCACCTTCTCCTGGACCGACACCGGCGTGTCCACCTGCCAGCCCACCTGCCGCTTCGCAGCGTCCCCCGACCACTGCAGCTTCCCGTTGCGCGGGTGCTTCGGCGGACTGGCGATCCGCTCGAAGCGGTCGTCGAGCTTCTCCAGGATGCGGTGGATCTCGAACGGGACGCCCCCCGCCCGGTGTTCACGCGGCCACCGGCCGGCGGTGTACCGGTAGGTCCGCACCTGGTTGTAGGAGACGCCGATATCGTCAGCGAACATCTCCAGCGTCTCCCGCACCCCGAACAGATCCTCGTTCGCCGCGGGCTGCGAACCGCCCCAGTCGCGCAACGGGCAGATCTCCAAGGCGTCGTCCCCGATTTTGAACTGGATCTTCGTCTCGTCCAGTACGAGCTGCCGGTCCTCACCCACGAGTTCGTCGTACCTCGCGCGCGAGACGCTCCCGACCTTCGTGCTCACGGGCATCAGGCTCACCCCCTGTGGCCCGGGACGTCGGCTTTCCCACCGCCGGCGACAGGTCCCGGCCCCACTGCACGAGCTTCAACCCGCAGTCAGATCCATAGCAACCAATGGCCAAGGCTTACGTGTAGAGGGCTTCCAAATCAGGTTCTTAGCCGAAGATGAGCTCGACGTCTTTGTCCACGCAGATCCGCAGGACAGTGACCAGCTGCATGACGTCTTCGATGCGCCGTCGGTGACCAGGGTCACCGTCGTCAGGCTGACGTTGGTCGAGGATTGCTGTCAGCCGGGGCAACATCGCCGCGCATTGAGCAGGCGTGAGGTCGGGGCCATCGTCGTCTGGATGGTTGAGCAGTGGCACCAGCATGGTGGAGACGCTGGACCACTGGCGATCTCCGCCGAAGCCGTCCATCTCGGCGAGCGTGAACCCCTCGGTCTGGGCCAACCACTTCCTGAACATGCTGAAGCCGGTGTGGGACCAGGAGACGTCTGGGCCCGCCACGTCGTCGTCACCTGGGAAGAGCATCAGTCCCATCTCGTCCCCCCTACTTGCTCGGTGCCCAGGATCAACCGTGGGCAGGGGCGTCGGCAATTCAAATGATCTCTGGCTGGCTGGCGTGATCACGGCGGCGGAGCCGTCCTGGATAACCCCGTTCACGGGGCTGAGTCCGCGTACCTTGGGCAAGTTCGTGACCCAGCTGCGGAGAGAGGGAGCCGACGCTCCGAGTCGCGGGCGCCCGTGGAGGCTGTCGCTGGCGGACCGTGTGCCGCTGGTAACCGCATACTGGCGGACCAACCTGACGTTACGGCAACTGGCGCCGCCGTTCGGTGTGTCGAAGTCCGCAGCCAGTCGCATCATCGACCACCTTGGCCCGAAGCTCGCGCTCACGCCACGCAAGCGGTTCGCGAAGGAGGCAGCGCTGATCGCGTCCAGACGCTGCGCGATCGGCCGGTCCCCGGCGCTCCGCCGGTGTCGGAGAGGGAGTCGGTGACGGCGGCGACGGTGCCCTCGGGCACGTGCGACTCCAGCCATAGGGAACGGCGGTCAGGCCAGGTCACGTTGGATTCAGCGGTGTGATGCCGGTGCCCGCATACAGGCCGGGGTCCAGCGACAGGACCGTGAGCGGGTCCCCCGCCTTCACGGACTGCCAGGCGATCGCCGCGGCGTGCGCGACCGGCCACTCCACATGCGCCCAGTCCATCGCGTCCACCGCGTGCGCGGCGGTGAACGGCACGTTCACCGCGAACCGCAGCGACGCCGCGTGCCGGCCCGCGCCAGCGACCCGCCGCTCGGCCGCCAGGACCGACAGCGAGGGGATGATCACCCGGCCCGTGCCTCGCGAGGCCTCGATGTACAGGCCGGTGAAGAAGGCATCCGCACGGAACAGAGCGGCCAGAGCGGTGTGGTCCAGGACAGCCGTCAGGTTCATGCGGCCGCGTCGCCCTGGTGGGCGCGGATCCTCGCCCAGGCGTCCTGGCCGGCCTGCTGGACCTGGTCGGTGTACTCGATGCCGAGCTCCCGGGCGGCCACGACAGCGCGCTGCTCCCGCTCCGCCGCTGTGAGCTCGCGAGCGGCGAGTTCCTCCACCAGCTCCGTGATCGTGGTGCCGCGTTCCTCAGCGAGAACGCGCAGCCGGTCACGCACTGCCTCGCTCGTCTTGATACTGGTCGGCTTACTCATACCCCGATTCTACCGTCAGTAGAATCGCAGCGGGGCGGTTCATGACGGGATCAAGGGGCGGCCCGGTCCCCCCTGCCCGGGCCCGGACGTCAGCCGCCCTAGAAGCTCGCCGATCGTAAAGCCGACCTGCCCCCATCCCAATAGCTCCGTCACCCACCCATGGCGAGACTTCACATGGTCAGATATGACGCAGATCGGACAACCTGAGCTGGGAAGTTCACGATCAAGGCCTGTCTTTCCCCTTAACTTCACTCAGCCCGAACAGAGAGACGATGGAGACACCGGATGGACATGACCACAGCGCTGCTGGGCAGCTGGGCCACCAGTGAGAAGACCTCCTTAATTCAAGGACCCCGGCCACGGCCGCGGCGGATGACCCGCGGGCGGGGGTACCTCGCCTGCGGCCTCGGCCTCGCCGAAGAGATCCAGGCCGACGGACAGACGGAGCCGCCCGGCCGACGTCGTGACGGTCAGCGCCTGCAGGCGAAGATCTCCAGCGTTCGGAAATGCGCGGAGGCGGCATGAACGAGCAAGATCCGGTAGACGGCACCGACCACCGCGCCGCCGCATCCGCCGCCCCGATATCCGACCGGTACCCACGGCAGCTCCTGCGACAGGTGAAGGACACGGAGTTCTCCGCCTTCTACCAAAGCAACCTCAGCGCGCTGGTCGGTTTCCTGGTCATGAACGGTGCCAGCGTCCACACCGCCGCCGACATCGCCCAGGAGGCCATGACCGACGCCTACCACTGCTGGGACGGCATCGATCACCCGAAACCCTGGGTATACAGGGCAGTTTCCCGCGCACTCGCCCGACGGATCGCTTCGGTAGAGAACCTCGTTGAGCAGGTGCCCGAGCCCACGTCCCTGGTGCCCCAGTCGGATGCCGTCACAGAGTGGGAGACCGGACACGACATACTTCCCGTACTGCGCAGGCTGCCACCGAGACAACGTCAGGTGCTGGCCTGGACCCTTTACGGTTTCACCCCCACCGACATCGCTGAACAGCTTGGCCTGAGCGCCGATGCCGTGCGCGCGAACCTCAAGAAGGCCCGCCGCGCTGCCGCCGCCCATCTCGAAACACGGGCGGAGGATCAATGACCGTCCGCCCTGGGCACGACCCCGTCGACCACTGGCTCGTCCAGCAGCATCACACTCTCGCGTCCGCCCTGGATGAACTGCTCGATGTGAAGGCCGGTCTGCGCGAGATCCTCATTGCCTCCCGGTGCGGCGCTGCCGTGGACAGCCTCGACACAGTCCTCGACATCGAAGGGGGCCTTGCGGACATCCTCAACACGGGGCCTCCTCCCCGCCCTGTCGTAGCCCACAGCTCCCCGGGTGTCCAGGATCTCCTGCTCACCGTCAGCCCCGCAGACCGTATTGCCCTGCGCAACAGCCTCAGCGTCCGGACCGCGAGCCTCGGGCTGGACCGCGCGCTCGCCTTCACCCGCGACCTTGACGAATATCTCGGCATCGGCGGAGCCGCAGGCGTCGACAACACAGAAACTCTCGTCCGCAGTCACGCCCGCCGGGTTGCCCTCGACCTGGCCCTCGCTCTCGGCCGGGACATTTCCGCCGTGGTCAATCACGTCAGCCACCCCGGTCTCGACCAGGCTCACGCCTTGGCACGCGAGCTCGTTCGCAGCCTCGGCCTCACCCGCGATCCCTACTTCGGCCAGACCGAAGCCGAAGCCTGCGCCCGCGACATCGCCAACGTCGACAGCCTCTGCCACGCCCTCGAACGAGAACGCGCCCACCGCCTCGCCCGAGCCCTAGATCGCGCCCGCGCCCTGCGCTCCCTCCTGGAGCACATTCTCGGCCTTCTCGGTCGCGGAAAAGTCGGCGAGTTCTCCGACCAGGACCTCACACATCACCTCGACAGCGCGCGCCACATGATCGTCATCATCCGCATTCAGGAAGTCTGCCGGGCCATCGGACTGGCGCTGAACTGCACACCGCCCGCTCTCGACCTGGAGTCGCTGCACACCTTTCTCGACGACTTTACCCAGGCAGACCTGCGTGACGCCGATCTGAAAGGCACCGACCTCGCCGGAGTCCACTGGTCACAACACACGACCCTGTGGCCGCCAGCCGTAGACATCAATGACCTTAAGACCCACTCGAAGGAGACACAGGCGGGCAGCGGAGTCTGGATCATCCGGTCCGGCACCGCAACCATCCAAGACGTCGCCGAACTCTGATACTCGGTCCTGGCCATGCCGGCATCGGGGTCCGAGGAGCCGTTGATCTGCAGATGCTGCGACACGATCGACAAGAGGACCGATAAGAGTTCTTGGAGTTCCGCCCCAGGATCTGTTGGGCTCGGCAGGGCGGCTGGCACATCTCCCGCTCACTCTTTCGCCGCGCTGTACCGGGCGGACTCGCCGGTGATCCACAGCGCCTTCTGGCTTCTCACTGAACGTGACGACGACGCGTTCAGTGAGCAGAGGACGCCACCGGGTTGTTCGCCGGTTTCGTGCCGAGTACGGACACGGCATCGTCAGACCCTGGCGGCAGCATCGGGGGCAGCACTCTGTGCACGACCAAGAGGCCCTGGAAGTGCGGACTTTGCTTGCCGGCTGGCCGCACCCCAGGGCTCCCAGTGTGTCCCGGGTACCCCAACCCCCTCGTACCGACAGAAGGAGAAACCCTTGACTGACATTCCCGAAGCTACACGACACCTCCGACAACGCCCCCGACCAGGGGAAACAGCAGCGGCCGGAGTCGTCGGCACGTACGGACCGCCCGGCGACGGCGGTGCCGAGCCGATGGGGATGCCGGCCATCCGATGACCATGCTCGTGATCACCCCCGGCCTGCTGCTCATCGCATTGGTGGCGGGAGCCGTCGGGGTCGGCGTCTACCAGAACACGAAGAAGAACAGCACCACGGTCCCGGCCACGGGCGACCTGGCTGCCGCGATCGGTACTGGCGTGGTCGTGGCGGGGCTCCTCGTGGCGCTCGGGTGGGCGGCCACACCGTCGAGTACGTCCGGTCCGGCCACTGGCGCCGCCGTCCCCACATGCTCGTCATCCTCCATCTCCCCCGAGTGTTGAAAGGTACTCTCCGGGTCCCCTCGCCGGGGCGTGCGGTCGCTCGACCGTCGGCCCCGGCAAGAAGGACGTCCGGCACGACAGGAAGCCGAACCAGATTTTCACCACCGAGATGCCCGGCCCGACTCACGTAGCTCGCAGCCGGGTGGCCGTGACGACGGCGTGACGGGTCCTGCCGCCAGGACCTCCGCCAACAACCCTGAGGACGAGGCGCTGGCGTAGGTCTCGCCTGAACGAGTGCGCGCACGTCGTGGGCCGCCGGCCAAGTACGACGGGTGCGGCCGAGGGCGTCCACCCCTCGGTACTCCCGGGACTCTTCAACGGTGTAACCAACCACGCCGGTGCTGACGAGACGGAACGTCATGCCCCCATGCTCCGGCCCAATTCCTGGGCAATTCGGCCACAGAGGCCCCTTGCGTGTAGTTGTCCGGCCAGGCACGCGTCGTCTTCGCAGGACCAGAATCCACAAGGCTGGGGGGACCTACTCAGGAGAGACCTGAAGCAGACGCTGGAAGTGCCAGCCAGACTGGGCGCGTCGCACGACTTGATCACGCAGACGTTCGGAAACATGGTCTTGCGGCCGGGAGCTTCTCAGCCTTTGCGCCAGCGGGCTTCGATGCGATCCAGGTGGGCGCGCAGGGCTGGGTCGTGCACGGTGGGTCGTATCCAGTCGATGTCTGTCGGTCTCAAATGCTCCAGGCCGTCGCTGTCCAGGGTCAGCAGAAGAGGCTCGCTGTGTTCTCTAGACGCCATCCGCATTCCGAACGTGATCGTTTGGTTCGGGCTGGGTGGGCATGAACTCCGGCTCTCGGCGGGAGAGATGCGGACGGTTCGCTCGCGTCGCTCGTGGAGGTGGCTGATGCCGTCGGTGCCCGGTCTGTTGGAAGCCCAGGAGAAGAAGGTGCGGGAAGAGGTCGCACGGTTGCAGGGGGAAGCCGAGCGGGTGCAGGCCGCGTTCGGCGAGGCGGAACGGGCTCTTCAGAGGCTGGTGGATGCCCGTGCAATGGTGGCCGAGGTGCTGGCCGATCCGCCTTCCGTGGTCGAGGAGCCGCAGCGGGGTTCAGTGGCTGGCTCGGTGGTGCCCCACCGGACCGACGGCATGGCGGTGTCGGTCCTGGCGCCGGACTACCAGCGGATCGTGTCGGTGCTGGAGTCGGAAGCAGGCAGGGAGGGCATGCGCTGTCAGCAGCTGGCCAGGGCTCTGGGGCTTCAGGTGGTTCCAGCGAAGGTCGAGGGGCTGCGGTCGAAGGCGAAGCGCCTGGTGGAGCGGGGGTGGGTTCGGCAGGCGCGGCCGGGAGTGTTCACCGCGCTCGTGGTGCCGGCCGGCTGAAGGCGCTGGGGCGGCGTCCGGCCAGGCGGCCGCTCATGAGCATCGTCATCGACCACAGCACCATGGCCTCGTGCATGACGGGCAGGGTCTCGTAGTCGCGCACCAGGCGGCGCGAACGCATCAGCCAGCTGAGCGTTCTTTCAATCGCACAAGCACACTGCGCTTATGGATAGTCAAGGCAGTGCGGGGACACCGATAATCGGCCGTGAGGGTCTGCGGCGGTTGGTTGCTGTGGCCCATCGGTTGCGGGGCCGGATCAACGACGAGGGGAACAAGCCGTCATGCCCGACGACAGTGACGTCGGCCCCAGACAACGATGCGGATGGTGCCGGACGGGCAGGTGTGGGCTGCGTTGCCGGAGGCGAACCGGCAGGCGGTGGTCGGGCAGCTGGTGCGGCTGGCGAGCCGCGCTTTGACGCTCACCGCTACGGTGAGTGAACGGGACCCGCGATGACCTCGGTGATGCCGTGGGAGCGTCCCGGCAGCAAGATCGATGACCGTCACCTGCAGCGGCTTGCGGTGGTCTACGTCCGGCAGTCGACGCGCCAGCAGTTGGTCGACCACCAGGAGTCAACCCGGTTGCAGTACGCCCTGGTCGACAGGGCGGTCGCGCTGGGCTGGCAGGCGGACCGCGTCCTGGTGATCGACGAGGACCTGGGCAGGTCGGGGTCGAGTGCGACGGCTCGGACCGGCTTCCAGCGACTGGTGACCGAGATCGGTCTGGACCACGTCGGTCTCGTGCTGGGGATCGAGATGTCCCGCCTGGCCCGTTCCGGCAGGGACTGGTACCAGCTGATCGAGCTGTGCGCCCTGTCCGGAGCGGTGCTGGCGGACACCGACGGGGTCTACGACCCGGGCGAGTACAACGACCGGCTGCTGCTGGGCCTCAAGGGCACGATGAGCGAGGCCGAGCTCCACCTCATCAAGCAGCGGATGTGGAGCGGGCGCCTGAACAAGGCCCGCCGCGGCGAGCTGGCCTTCCCGCTACCCAGCGGCTACATCCGGCGTCCGTCCGGGGAGGTCGCCTTCGACCCGGACGAGCAGGTGCAGACCGTCATCCGCCTGGTCTTCACGCAGTTCGAGCGGCTCGGCACCTTGCACGCAGTACTTCGCTATCTCGTCGACCACGACATCCAGTTGGGCATCCGGCTGCGCGAGGGACCGGACAAGGGCACTGTGGAGTGGCGAAGGCCGAACCGGATGACGCTGCACAGCCTGCTGCACAACCCCGCCTATGCCGGCATCTACGCCTACGGGCGGCGCCGGGTCGACTCGCGCCGCCAGGACCCGGCCCGCCCCAGCACCGGACGGGTCGTCCGCTCCCGGGACGGATGGCATGTGATGATCCCGAACGTCCTGCCCGCCTACATCACCGTCGCCCAGTTCGAGGCGAACGAAGCGAAGCTGGCTGCCAACCGCGCTGTCTCCGAAGCGATGGGCGCGGTCCGGGGCGGCCCCGCGCTCGCGGCCGGCCTGGTCTTTTGCGGACGCTGCAACAGGCGCATGACCATGCGCTACCACACCCAGCACAGCAAGGCCCTGCCCGAGTACGTGTGCTGCCGGGACGCGACCGACTACGGAGCGCAGAAGAACTGCCAACTGCTCAACTCCGCCTGCGTGGACGCCTTCGTCGAGCAACAGGTCCTCGCAGCGCTGACGCCCGCCGCCGTCGAAGTGTCCCTGCACGCGGCCGACCAGGTCCTGGCCGAGCGGGCCGAGCTGGAACGGCTGTGGTCACTGCGACTGGAACGCGCCGCGCAGGACGCAGACCGCGCCCGCCGCAGCCACCACCTCGCCGAGCCGGAAAACCGCCTGGTCGTCCGCCAACTGGAGAAGGAGTGGGAGGACGCACTCGCCGCCCAGCAGCGGCTCCAGGAGGACTACGACCGCTTCACCCGCAGCAGCCCCCGCACCCTCACCTCGGCCGAGCGGCAGACCATCACGGCCCTGGCCTGCGACATCGAGGGACTGTGGCACGCGGACAGCACCACCTCCGTCGACCGCAAGGAGATCGTCCGCGCGGTCGTCGACAAGGTCGTCGTCACCGTGCTCGGCACCAGCGAGCAGGTGCAGGTCACGATCGTCTGGGCTGGCGGGACGACGACTGCGGGAGCGGTGACCCGTCCGGTCCAGCGGCTGGAGCAGCTCAGCTACTACCCGCAACTGACCGATCGGATCCGCGAACTCGCAGACCAGGGCATCGGCGCCAACGGGATCGCCGGCCGCCTGGAAGCCGAGGGCTTCCGGCCCGCGAAGGGCGGCAAACGGATCTCCGCAGCTACCATCCGCGACCTCATGCGCCGCCTCGCCTGCCCCGCAGGCCGTGTCCACCGTCACCGCCCCGCATCCCCCGGCGAGGAGCCCGGCCCCGACGAGTGGTGGCTCAAGCACCTGGCCGCCGAGCTGGACATGACCACCTCCACCCTCTATGCCTGGATCAACCGCGGCTGGATCACCACCCGCCGGGAGACCAGCTGGCCCCACCGGCTCATCGCCCACGCCGACCAGCGAGAACTCGCCGAACTCCGCGAACGCCGCACCCGTCCGCCTGGCTGGTACAGCCGCCGCATCTGGACCGAGACCGCCGAGACAACAGAGCAACAGACTCCATGAGTGCACTGTGCTTGACAGATCTCCACCACCCATCTGCGCGGCAGCACCACGAAGCCCATGGTGTCGTCGGTGCGTCTGACGATCTCCAGGGTGAGGTGGAGTTTCTCGGCTGCCCAGTCGACCAGCCGCCCGGCATAGCCGCCGTCCGCCCACACCAGGCGGATGGAGAAGTACATCTGTCGCAGCCGCTCAAGCAGCGGGACGGCGGCGTCGCGGTCCTGCACACTCGCCGCGGTCACCGCGACGGCCAGGACCAGGCCGAGGCAGTCCACCACCAGGTGCCGCTTGCGGCCACCCACCTTCTTCCCGCCGTCCCAGCCGGACGTGGAGCGCGGGATGTTCGCCGCTGCCCGCAGTGACTGCGAGTCCACAATTGCGGCCGTCGGGTCCGGTGAACGGCCCTCCTTGTCCCGCACGCGGTCACGCAGCCGGTCGTGGAGCTCGGCGAGCAGACCCGTCACCTGCCAGCGGCGGGCGAATGCATGCACACGCCGGTACGGCGGGAAGTCCACAGGCAGATTGGCCCACTTGACGCCGCTGTCGACCACGTAGCGGACGGCATCCAGCATCACACGGTGGCAATAGCTCTCCGGCCGGCCGCCCCGTCCTTCAAGCCACGCGGGCACCGGCAGCACCGCCCGGATGACCTGCCATTCCGTATCCGTCATGTCCGAGCCGTAACACCGCACGCGCTCTGGCCCGTCGGCCGCGTTGCCGAACCTGTGCGCGAGGCAGTCACACGACAGGGACGGCGAGTTGGACTCCACGTGGGTGAGCGCGAAAGACTGCGGCAACAGGGCCTCCTGGTGATCGGTTTGGTTCGCACCCCCGACCTACCAAGAGGCCCTGCTGTCATGCGCCGGCTCTCGCGCGATCACCCGAACAGGAACCCTGTTCGACCAGACCAGCCCCGCCATCGATAAGCGGATGGCGTCTTAGGCCAGCCCTACCGTCTCCAGCGCAACGAGGGCAATCTCGCCCATGCCCACATTCCAGCACTTCGTACCGGCCTGCGCCGTGCCGGACTGATCCTGTCCGGACACCCCGGTCTGAGTCCGCAAGGCCCGCACGTGGAGCTTGATGCCCTGCGGGTCCGCTCCCGCAACGCCAACGTCGCGCGCCAGGCGGCTGACTTGCCCAAGGTCGCGACTCTGCTGCCCCCGACGGTGGAGGACCTCAACACCGCGCTGCTCGTCGCCGACGAGCGGATCCGCGAGGACGTCCTGCGCCTCCTGGTCGACGCGGCCCGCACCGCACGGATGACGTTGAACCAGCTGGGCTACCCGGATCTGGCGTGGATCGCCGCTGAGGTCGCGGCCGGCGCCGCCGCGCAGCTCGACGACCCGGTCGTCAAGGCCTCGGTGGCGTGGGACCGATGTGGGGCCCTGCTTCATCAGGCGAGCTTGCGGGAGACGGTGGCGGTCGCCGACGCCGCGTTGCAGGACCTGGAGCCGTACACGTCGGGTCGCGGGACCCAAGATGCGGCGGTCTCCCTGCGGGGCGCTCTCCACCTGCGGTGCGCCATCGCCCACGCGCGCGGCAACCAACAGACGGACGCCTGGGCCCGGATCGACGCGGCCCTCGAGGACGCCGACCGGCTCGGCGACCGCTGGTACGACGTCGATGCGCACACCGTGTTCGGCCGAGGCACCGTGGCCGTGCACGCAGCGGAGGCCGGCGTCGAGGTCGACCAGCCCGACACGGGCCTGCAGAAGGTGCCGAACGTCAACGTCGGAGACGTCCCCAGCCGCGAGCGGCGCACGCACTTCGCCATCGACGAGGCGCGTGCCCTGCACCGCATGGGCAAGAGCGGGAGCGCGGTCACGAAGCTTCGGGCAGCCGCGGCGGAGGCGCCGTTCTACGTCCACTCGGACCCCATGGCCAGGGCTCTTGTCAGTGACCTCGCCCGGGTCGGCGTGCCCTCCCAGGCCAGCGCGCTCTCCGGGCTCATCCGCCACATGGAGCTCGTGCACTGACCCGTCGCCACCCGTGCTGAAACGCCCCCTAGAAAATCTAGGGGGCGCGGTGCGTTCCGGGCTCCATCCTCATGGTCGTCACGATCCGTACCTATGTGATCACTTGGGGGCGTCGGCCGATGGAGCCGATCAACACCCGCGCTCCGGCTGCTGCCGCTCGCGCATACATCCAACTCGGCTGGTCGGTGTCGTTACTGACCTTTCCGTTGAGTTGTCGTGTTGAGCGAGAGGCCGGTTTCGGCGAGGCAACCCTCGATGAGGTCGGTGCGTCGTTGGATGCGGCGC
>NZ_JBICZC010000032.1:0-24765 GCF_043201715.1 Streptomyces sp. NPDC048291 | reverse complement strand
CGACGGAGAGAGTTGCCGAGGGTGTAGCCGAAGCCCGGCTCCAGCGGCTCGATCACGAACCGGGAACGGAACTCGTCCACGACCTCTTCGGTCAACGAGGGACGCTGAGCGATCAGCATGTGTGGATCAGATCCTTCTTTCGTGGACGCCCGCTATTTGACGCCCGACGGAGCCGCGCCCGTGAAGGCGCGGGTACTGCAAGGGTACGGGCGGCACGGCCCTTACGGAGCCGTACCGCCCGAGCAGCCCTGCGAAGCGAAGTCAGACGCGACGGCGCTTCGGCGGACGGCAGCCGTTGTGCGGGGTCGGGGTGACGTCCTGGATGGAGCCGACCTCGAGGCCCGTGGCCTGCAGGGAGCGGATCGCGGTCTCACGACCGGAACCCGGGCCCTTCACGAACACGTCGACCTTGCGCATGCCGTGCTCCTGAGCGCGGCGGGCAGCCGACTCGGCGGCCATCTGCGCGGCGAACGGCGTGGACTTCCGGGAGCCCTTGAAGCCGACGTGGCCGGCGGAGGCCCAGGAGATCACGTTGCCGGACGGGTCCGTGATGGAGACGATCGTGTTGTTGAACGTGCTCTTGATGTGCGCGTGGCCGTGAGCGACGTTCTTCTTTTCCTTGCGGCGCACCTTCTTGGCAGCGCCCTGACGACCCTTGGGGGGCATCTAGTTACTCCTACGGGGAGGTGGTCGGTCCTACAGCGAAGACCGCTGATGAAGCGTTGTCCGCTGTGGACTACTTCTTGCCCGGCTTCTTCTTGCCGGCGATGGCGCGACGCGGGCCCTTGCGGGTGCGGGCGTTGGTGCTGGTGCGCTGACCGCGGACGGGCAGACCGCGACGGTGACGCAGACCCTGGTAGCAGCCGATCTCGACCTTGCGGCGGATGTCGGCCTGGATCTCGCGACGGAGGTCACCCTCGGTCTTGATGTTGTTGTCGACGTACTCGCGGATGGCGACCAGCTGCTCTTCGGTCAGGTCGCGAACGCGGGTGTTCGGGTCGATGCCGGTCTCGGCCAGCGTCTGCTGCGAGAGTGTCCGGCCGATGCCGAACACGTAGGTGAGCGCGACCTCCACGCGCTTTTCGCGCGGGATGTCAACACCGGAAACGCGTGCCATTCAATGGCTCCTGGTGATCATCGGAGGTCTTCCGCAGAACCGGTTCCCAGCCGCCGTATCAGGTACGTACTGGGTCCCCGGCCTCCGAACCGGGGGTGTCAGGCGCCGTGGCACCTGGGCTCTGCGTATGAACATGTTCAGCTTGCGTCGCGTGAATCTCTGCGATGGATGCAGAGGGATCGGTCGTGCGTCAGCCCTGGCGCTGCTTGTGGCGCGGGTTCTCGCAGATGACCATGACCCGACCGTGACGGCGGATCACCCTGCACTTGTCGCAGATCTTCTTGACGCTCGGCTTGACCTTCATGGGATTGAGGTTCTCCGGGTCAGTTGCCGGCAGCCCCGCTCACACGGGACCTGGGCAAGATCTACTTGTATCGGTAGACGATCCGGCCACGCGTCAGGTCGTACGGAGACAGCTCCACCACGACCCGGTCGTCAGGGAGGATGCGGATGTAGTGCATACGCATCTTGCCGCTGATGTGTGCCAGGACCTGGTGGCCGTTCTGGAGCTCGACCTTGAACATGGCGTTCGGAAGAGACTCGACGACAGTGCCCTCGATCTCGATGGCACCTTGCTTCTTGGCCACGCTTCGCCCTTCGAATCGACTACCTTGATCGACTCACGAGGGGCATGCGGACATGCGGGTGCACGAGAGCCGACGAGTCAGTCTACGTCAGCGCCCTGAAAAAGACGAACTCACCCGTCCTCCGCACCTGCCCATGACAATGCCCCGCCCGTCGGCGGGTTATGCGCGACGGACGGGGCGGGCGAGCGGCCGTTCCCCCGGCCCCTCGTTACTGCTTACTTCTCGACGCCTGCTTCGCGCCGCTTACTTCTCGACGGTCTCGCAGGCGGTGCCGTCATCGTGCGTGCCGTCCAGGAGAGCCTGGACGCAGATGTCGGTGCCGTCCTTCCAGTTCGCGTCGATCGCGACCCGGTAGTACGTGAAGTGGTTGCCGTTGTTGTAGTACGTCGTCAGCGGCGAGTACTTCACGTACCCCATCTTCTCGGCGTAGATCTTGAACTTGCCGTGGAAGGTCTCGTCGCCCGAGTAGGCCTGGATCCAGTTGACCTTGAGGCCGGAGCCGTCGACCCGGACACAGGCGCCGCCGTGACAGCCCGACGCGGACGCGAACGCGGGCGCGGTGCCCGTCGTGATGGCCAGAGCGGCCGCCCCCGCGAGGATGCCGACCGTTCGCTTCAGAGTGGAACCCACCGTTTTCCCTTTCATCATGTGCATGACAGGGCAGCAGGCACAGCACCGCGCAGCGGTGCACGACCGCCCCCCTGCCGGTCGCCAATGATCTTATCCTCAAAGGTCGAACACAGGATCGATTCGAAGGGGGGCTTTGTGATCTCTTTGCGATCTTCGGGCCGGCGGCCGGCCCGGCGCTCAGGCCAGCGGGTCGGGCGCCGCCGTGACCCCGTGCTCCGCCAGCTTCGCCCGGCCCCCGTCGGGAGCCGTCAGCACCAGCGGGCCCTCCTCCGTGAGGGCGACGGAGTGCTCCCAGTGCGAGGACCAGGTGCCGTCCGTCGTGATGACCGTCCAGTCGTCCTCCAGGACCTCGGTCCTGGGGGTGCCGAGGGAGACCATGGGCTCGATCGCCAGGCAGAAGCCGTTGACCAGCTTGGGGCCCTTGCCGCGGCGCCGGTCGACGTAGTTCAGCAGGTGCGGGTCCATGTGCATCTCGGTGCCGATGCCGTGGCCGCCGTAGTCCTCGATGATGCCGTAGCGACCACCGCCGGGCTTCGGCTGGCGGCGGATGTAGGTCTCGATGGCCCGGGAGACGTCGACCAGGCGGTTGCCCTGCCGGACGGCCGCGATGCCGGCCCACATCGACTCCTCGGTCACCCGGGACAGCTCGATCAGCTCCGGGGCGTGACCCGAGCCGACGAAGGCCGTGTAGGCGGCGTCACCGTGCCAGCCGTCGACGATCGCGCCCGCGTCGACGGAGATGATGTCGCCGTCCTTCAGGACGACCTCGTCGGAGGGGATGCCGTGGACCACGACCTCGTTGACCGAGGTGCAGATCGTCGCGGGGAAGCCGCCGTACCCGAGGAAGTTCGGCTTGGCGCCATGCTCGGCGAGCACCTTGCGGGCGACCTCGTCCAGGTCCCTGGTGGTGGCGCCGGGCACCGCGGCCTCGTGGGTCGCCGCGTGGATCGCGGCCACGACCAGGCCCGCCGCCCGCATCTTGGCGATCTGCTCGGGGGTCTTGATCTGCACCATGGGCGGCCTGCGCTCTCCATCACTCACGTCGACTGGGTTTCCTGTACAACACTACGGCCGCGGCACCCCGGGGCCCCGGACGAGGTCCGGGGGGAGGGCGCCGCGGCCGGAAGAACCGCGATCTAGTTGTTCTCGGCCTTCTCGCGCTTCAGCGCCCCCAGCGCCCGCTGCGTGATCTCGTCCACCGGGCCCAGGGAGGAGATCGTCACGACCAGCCCCTGCGCCTTGTAGTAGTCGATGATCGGCTCGGTCTGCGTGTGGTAGACCTCCAGCCGGGTGCGGACGGTGTCCTCGGAGTCGTCGTCACGCTGGTACAGCTCGCCGCCGCAGACGTCGCAGACGCCCTCCTGCTTCGGCGGGCTGTACGTCACGTGGAAGACGTGCGACGAGTCGTTGCGGCAGACGCGCCGGCCGGCGATCCGCTTGACGACCTCGGCCTCCGGGACCTCCAGGTCCAGGACGGCGTCCAGCACGATGTCCTCGTCGCTCAGCAGCCGGTCCAGCGCCTCGGCCTGCGAGACGTTGCGCGGGAACCCGTCCAGCAGGAAGCCGTTCGCCGCGTCCGGCTGCTCCATGCGGTCCTTGGCCATGGCGATGGTGACCTCGTCGGGTACGAGGTCACCGGCGTCCATGTAGGACTTGGCGAGCTTGCCGAGATCGGTCTGCTGACTGATGTTGGCGCGGAACAGGTCGCCCGTGGAGATGTGCGGAATGGCCAGCATCTCTGCGAGGCGGACGGCCTGCGTTCCCTTACCGGCACCCGGCGGCCCGACGAGGACGATACGCATCAGCGGAGGAACCCTTCGTAATTGCGCTGCTGGAGCTGGCTCTCGATCTGCTTCACCGTCTCGAGACCGACACCCACGATGATGAGGATGCTGGTCCCGCCGAACGGGAAGTTCTGGCTCGCCCCGAAGCCGACCAACGCCACTGTCGGTACGAGAGCGATCAGCCCCAAATACAGCGAACCCGGCCAGGTGATCCGGTTGAGCACGTACGACAGGTACTCAGCGGTCGGTCGGCCAGCCCGGATGCCCGGGATGAAGCCACCATACTTCTTCATGTTGTCGGCGACTTCCTCGGGGTTGAAGGAGATCGCCACGTAGAAGAACGCGAAGAAAACAATGAGCAGGAAGTACAGGGCGATGTACGTGGGACTGTCGCCCTGCTTGGTCAGGTTCTGCTCGATCCAGCTCTTCCAGCCCGAGTTGCCGCCCGCGAACTGCGCCACCAAAGCCGGGATGTACAGCAGCGACGAGGCGAAGATGACCGGAATCACACCCGCCTGGTTCACCTTGAGCGGGATGTACGTGGACGTACCACCGTAGGAACGACGGCCGATCATGCGCTTCGCGTACTGCACCGGGATGCGGCGCTGGGCCTGCTCGACGAAGACGACGAGCCCGACCATGACCAGGCCGATCGCGATGACCGCGCCGAACTCGATCCAGCCGTCGGCCAGGGTGCCCTGCTTCTTGATGGCCCACAGCGCGGACGGGAAGGTCGCGGCGATCGAGATGAACATCAGGATCGACATGCCGTTGCCGATGCCGCGGTCGGTGATCAGCTCGCCGAGCCACATCACGACGGCCGTACCGGCGGTCATGCAGACGACCATGGTGATCGTCGTGAAGATCGACTGGTCCGGGACGATGCTCGACGCGACCGAGCAGCCGTTGAAGAGAGCGCCGCTGCGCGCGGTGGCGACCAGGCCCGTGCCCTGGAGGATGGCCAGGGCCACGGTCAGGTACCGGGTGTACTGCGTGATCTTCGTCGTACCGGCCTGACCCTCCTTCTTCAGGGCTTCCAGGCGCGGGATCACCACGGTCAGCAGCTGAAGGATGATGCTGGCCGTGATGTACGGCATGATGCCCAGCGCGAAGATCGTGATCTGCAGCAGGGCGCCGCCGCTGAACATGTTGATCATGCCGAAGAGACCCTGGTTGCCCGAGGCCTCCTTCACGCACTGCTGCACAGACGTGTAGTTCACACCCGGGATCGGGATGTGCGTACCGACCCGGTAGACCACGATGATGCCCAGCGTGAAGAGCAGCTTCTTGCGCAGGTCGGGCGTCCTGAACGCCCGGGCGAACGCGGTGAGCACGGTGCCTCCTGCGACCCCCGCGCAAGTGCGTCAAGGGTGACGGTCTTGAGGTTCGACGAATGGGAAAAAGAACAGTGCTGGCCACCTTACCGGCCGCACTGCCCCCCTAGGAACGACCAACCGGGGATACCCCATTGTGAGGTATCCCCGGTCGGGATTCGCTTACGTCATCGAGACGTCCGAAACGATCAGACGAGCTCGGTGACGGTGCCGCCGGCGGCGGTGATCTTCTCCTTGGCGGAGCCGGAGACGGCGTCGACCGTCACCTGCAGCGCCACGGAGACCTCACCCTGGCCGAGGACCTTGACGAGGCTGTTCTTGCGAACGGCACCCTTGGCGACGAGACCCTCGACGGTGACCTCGCCACCCTCCGGGTACAGCGCGGCCAGCTTGTCGAGGTTCACGACCTGGAACTCGGTCTTGAACGGGTTCTTGAAGCCCTTCAGCTTCGGAAGACGCATGTGGAGGGGCATCTGGCCACCCTCGAAGCGCTCCGGAACCTGGTAACGGGCCTTCGTACCCTTGGTACCACGACCAGCCGTCTTACCCTTCGACGCCTCACCACGACCCACACGGGTCTTGGCGGTCTTGGCGCCCGGGGCCGGACGGAGGTTGTGGATCTTGAGCGGGTTCTGCTCCGCCATGATCAGTCGACCTCCTCAACCGTCACGAGGTGGCGGACGGTGTGCACCATGCCGCGGAACTCGGGGCGGTCCTCCTTGACGACCACGGTGTTGATCCCCTTGAGACCAAGGGACCGCAGGGTGTCACGGTGGTTCTGCTTGCTGCCGATGTACGACTTCGTCTGCGTGACCTTGAGGCGAGCCATTACGCACCCGCTCCCGCACGCGCACGAAGCAGAGCCGCGGGGGCGACGTCCTCGAGCGGCAGACCGCGGCGGGCCGCGATCTCCTCGGGACGCTGCAGGCCCTTCAGGGCCTCCACGGTCGCGTGCACGATGTTGATCGCGTTGTCGGAGCCGAGCGACTTCGACAGCACGTCGTGGATACCGGCGCACTCGAGCACGGCACGCACCGGGCCACCGGCGATAACGCCGGTACCGGGGGACGCGGGCTTGAGCAGCACGACGCCGGCAGCCTTCTCACCCTGGATGGGGTGGGGGATGGTGCCCTGGATACGCGGGACCTTGAAGAAGTGCTTCTTGGCCTCCTCAACGCCCTTGGCGATGGCGGCCGGCACCTCCTTGGCCTTGCCGTAACCGACACCCACGGTGCCGTCACCGTCGCCCACCACGACCAGCGCGGTGAAGCTGAAGCGACGACCACCCTTCACAACCTTGGCGACGCGGTTGATCGCGACAACGCGCTCAACGTACGCGGTCTTCTCGGCGGCAGCAGCGCCGCCGTCACGGCCCTTCCGGTCCCGCCGCTCGCCGCCACCGGCACCGCCACCGCGGCGCTGGGGTCCAGCCATTGGATTACCTCTCTCTTTCCGCTAGCTACAAGCGGCTCAGAACTTGAGCCCGGCCTCGCGGGCGGCGTCCGCCAGAGCCGCGATGCGGCCGGCGTACTGGTTACCACCACGGTCGAACACCACGGCCTCGACACCGGCGGCCTTGGCACGCTCGGCGACCAGGGCGCCGACCTGCTTGGCCTGCGCGGACTTGTCACCCTCGCCACCACGGACCGAGGTGTCCAGGGTGGACGCCGACGCCAGGGTGTGACCCTTGATGTCGTCGATCACCTGGGCCACGATGTGGCGGTTGGAGCGGGTAACGACCAGACGGGGACGCTCCGCCGTACCGGAAATGTTCTTGCGGATCCGGATGTGACGGCGCTTGATCGCGGCGCGCTTGTAGGCGTCGCCCTTGAGGATCTTCTGTCCGTATGCCATGGCTTACTTACCCGCCTTTCCGACCTTGCGGCGGATGACTTCGCCCTCGTACTTGACGCCCTTGGCCTTGTACGGGTCGGGCTTGCGCAGCTTGCGGATGTTGGCCGCGACCTCGCCGACCTTCTGCTTGTCGATGCCCTCGACCGAGAAACGGGTCGGAGCCTCGACCTTGAAGGAGATGCCCTCGGGGGCCTCGACCAGGATCGGGTGGCTGTAACCGAGCGCGAACTCGAGGTTCGAACCCTTGGCGGTCACGCGGTAACCGACACCGCTGATTTCGAGCTTCTTCACGTAACCCTGGGTCACGCCGGTGATCATGTTCGCCACCAGCGTGCGGGACAGGCCGTGCAGGGCCTTGCTCTGACGCTCGTCGTTGGGGCGGGTCACCGCGAGAGTGCCGTCCTCGCCCTTGGCGATGTCGATCGGAGCCACGATGGTGTGGGTCAGCTCGCCCTTGGGGCCCTTGACCTTCACCGTGCGACCGTCGATGGTGACGTCCACGCCGGCGGGAACCGCGATGGGGAGCTTGCCGATGCGCGACATAGCTGTTTCCTCCGTTCCCTTCTGCTACCAGACGTAGGCGAGGACTTCTCCGCCTACGCCCTTCTTGCCGGCCTGCTTGTCGGTGAGGAGCCCGTGCGACGTGGAGATGATCGCCACGCCGAGGCCGCCCAGCACCTTCGGCAGGGAGGTGGACTTCGCGTACACCCGGAGACCGGGCTTGGAGATCCGCTTGATGCCCGCGATGGAGCGCTCACGGTTGGGACCGAACTTCAGGTCCAGGACGAGGTTCTTGCCGACTTCGGCGTCCTCGACCTTCCAGCCCGTGATGAAGCCCTCCTGCTGGAGGATCTCCGCGATGTGAGACTTGATCTTGGACGCCGGCATCGTCACGGAGTCGTGGTACGCCGAGTTCGCGTTCCGCAGACGCGTCAGCATGTCTGCGATCGGATCAGTCATGGTCATGAATTGGCCTTCGGCCTCTCTCGCCGGGGTTTCCTGGTGCGCCATCCCTCTCCCCGATCCGAGACGGGACGGGTGCGGCGCGGTGGACCTACGGCGTAGTAAGTCGTACGGGCGACTGTCAGGCGCCCAACCCTCCAAGCCTAAGCCATGGAAGGGAGGGCGCCTGACACGCCCATTGCTTACCGAGAGCCTCTGGAATCCCTAAAAGCGGGGATTACCAGGAGCTCTTGGTCACGCCCGGCAGCTCGCCACGGTGAGCCATCTCACGAAGGCACACGCGGCACAGGCCGAACTTGCGGTACACGGAGTGCGGACGGCCGCAGCGCTGGCAGCGCGTGTAGCCACGCACACCGAACTTGGGCTTGCGAGCAGCCTTGGCAATCAGAGCCTTCTTCGCCATCTCGCTCACGCCTCCTTGAACGGGAAGCCGAGGTGACGAAGGAGCGCGCGGCCCTCAGCGTCGTTGGTCGCCGTGGTGACCACGGTGATGTCCATGCCCCGGGTACGGTCGATCTTGTCCTGGTCGATCTCGTGGAACATGACCTGCTCCGTGAGACCGAAGGTGTAGTTGCCACGGCCGTCGAACTGCTTGGGGGACAGACCACGGAAGTCGCGGATGCGCGGCAGCGCGAGCGACAGGGTGCGGTCCAGGAACTCCCACATGCGGTCGCCACGGAGCGTGACGTGGGCACCGATCGGCTGGCCCTCACGCAGCTTGAACTGCGCGATGGACTTGCGGGCCTTGGTGACCTGCGGCTTCTGACCGGTGATGGTGGTCAGGTCGCGGATCGCGCCCTCGATCAGCTTCGAGTCACGGGCGGCGTCGCCGACACCCATGTTGACCACGATCTTGACGAGACCGGGAATCTGCATGACGTTCTCGTACTTGAACTCGTCACGCATCTTGCCCGCGATCTCCTCGCGGTACTTCAGCTTCAGACGCGGAGCAGTGGTGGTAGCCATCAGATGTCCTCACCCGTCCGCTTGGCAACGCGGATCTTGTTGCCTTCGTCGTCGAAGCGGTAACCGACACGCGTGACGACCTTGTTGCCGTCCTTCTCAACGACCAGCTGGACGTTGGAGACGTGGACGGGCGCCTCGGTCGTGACGATGCCGCCGGCCTGGGAACCGCGAGCGGTCGGGCCGGCCTTGGTGTGCTTCTTGACCCGGTTGACACCCTCGACCAGGACACGGTCCTCGCGGGGGTAGGCCGCGATGACCTTGCCCTGCTTGCCCTTGTCCTTACCGGTGATGACCTGGACCAGGTCGCCCTTCTTGATCTTCATGCTTACAGCACCTCCGGAGCCAGCGAGATGATCTTCATGAACTTCTTCTCGCGCAGCTCACGCCCGACCGGGCCGAAGATGCGGGTGCCGCGAGGGTCGCCGTCGTTCTTCAGAATGACGGCGGCGTTCTCGTCGAAGCGGATGTACGAGCCGTCCGGACGACGGCGCTCCTTGACGGTGCGAACGATGACCGCCTTGATGACGTCACCCTTCTTCACGTTGCCGCCGGGGATCGCGTCCTTGACGGTGGCGACGATGACGTCACCGATGCCCGCGTAGCGGCGACCGGAGCCACCGAGCACACGGATGCAAAGGATCTCCTTCGCACCAGTGTTGTCGGCGACGCGCAGTCGCGACTCCTGCTGGATCACGTCTATCTCCTGTGTGTCTGCCGGTTCCCCGGGCGGGTGCGAAAGTTGCACACCCGCCCGGAGCCTGGCGGAACTGTCCTGCGAGGGATGCCCCGCAGGAGAATTACTTGGCCTTCTCGAGGATCTCGACGATGCGCCAGCGCTTCGTCGCGGACAGCGGCCGGGTCTCCATCAGGAGGACACGGTCGCCGACGCCCGCGGCGTTCTGCTCGTCGTGCGCCTTGAGCTTGTTCGTACGGCGGATGACCTTGCCGTACAGCGCGTGCTTGACGCGGTCCTCGACGGCGACGACGACGGTCTTGTCCATCTTGTCGCTGACGACGAGACCCTCACGGGTCTTGCGGAAGCTGTCGCGCGCCTCAGTGTTCTCAGTCACGTTGCTCTCGCTCATCAGGCGCTCTCCACCGTCTCGATGCCCAGCTCGCGCTCACGCATCAGGGTGTAGATCCGCGCGATGTCCTTACGGACGGCCTTGAGCCGACCGTGGTTCTCGAGCTGACCCGTCGCCGCCTGGAAGCGGAGGTTGAACAGCTCTTCCTTGGCCTCGCGGAGCTTGCCAAGAAGCTCCTCGTTGCCCAGCTCGCGCAGCTCGGACGCCTTGGTACCGGCCGACATCACGCTTCACCTGCCTCGCGCTTGACGATCCGGCACTTCATCGGCAGCTTGTGGGCTGCGCGAGTCAGGGCCTCACGGGCGATCTTCTCGTTGGGGTAGGACAGCTCGAACATGACCCGGCCCGGGTGCACGTTCGCGATCCACCACTCCGGAGAACCCTTACCGGAACCCATGCGGGTCTCGGCGGGCTTCTTCGTGAGCGGGCGGTCCGGGTAGATGTTGATCCAGACCTTGCCGCCACGCTTGATGTGGCGGGTCATCGCGATACGGGCCGCCTCGATCTGGCGGTTGGTCACGTACGCCGGCGTGAGGGCCTGGATGCCGTACTCGCCGAACGCGACCGTCGTACCGCCCTTGGCCTCACCGCGACGCTTCGGGTGGTGCTGCTTGCGGTGCTTGACCCTACGGGGGATCAGCATGTCGGTCAGGCCTCCGTTCCGGTGCTCTCAGCAGCCGGAGCGGCGGCGGCCTCGGCCTGGGGGGCCTCGGCAGCGGGAGCCTGCTGCGGCTTGCGGCCGCGCCGCTCGCCACCACGGCCACCACGGGCCGGGCGGTCACCAGCGCCGCCACCACGGGCCGGGCGGTTGCCGGCACGGGCTGCGGCGTTCTCGGCGCGGACCTCGGCGATGTTCTTGACGTCGCCCTTGTAGATCCAGACCTTCACACCGATGCGGCCGAAGGTCGTCTTGGCCTCGAAGAAGCCGTAGTCCACGTTCGCGCGGAGCGTGTGCAGGGGCACGCGGCCCTCGCGGTAGAACTCCGAGCGGGACATCTCGGCGCCGCCGAGGCGGCCGCCGCACTGGATCTTGATGCCCTTGGCGCCGGCCTTCATCGCCGACTGCATGCTCTTACGCATGGCGCGGCGGAAGGAGACGCGGGAGGAGAGCTGCTCGGCGACGGCCTGGGCGACCAGCTGAGCGTCCGTCTCGGGGTTCTTGACCTCGAGGATGTTCAGCTGGACCTGCTTGCCCGTGAGCTTCTCGAGGTCACCGCGGATGCGGTCGGCCTCGGCGCCACGGCGGCCGATGACGATACCCGGACGCGCGGTGTGGATGTCCACACGCACACGGTCACGGGTGCGCTCGATCTCCACCTTCGAGATACCGGCGCGCTCCATGCCGGACGTCATCATCCGACGGATGGCGACGTCTTCCTTGACGTAGTCCTTGTACAGCTTGTCGGCGTACCACCGGGACTTGAAGTCCGTGGTGACACCGAGCCGGAACCCATGCGGGTTAACCTTCTGGCCCATTACCGGGTTCCTTCCTTGCTGCTGACGACCACGGTGATGTGGCTGGTCCGCTTGCGGATCCGGTAGGCACGGCCCTGGGCACGCGGACGGAACCGCTTCAGGGTCGGGCCCTCGTCGACGTACGCCTCGGAGATGAAGAGGCTGTCGGCGTCGGTGTGGTCGTAGTTGTGCGCGGCGTTGGCGATGGCGCTGTCGAGCACCTTGCCGACCGGCACGGAGGCTGCCTGCGGAGCGAATCGCAGAACAGCCTGAGCCTCCGTGGCATCCATGCCACGGATAAGGTCCACCACGCGGCGGGCCTTCATGGGCGTAACGCGGATGTACCGCGCCTGGGCCCTGGCTTCCATGGTTGTCCCTCTCAGTTACTTACGTGTCTGAATGCGATCCGCTACTAGCGGCGCTTCGACTTCCGGTCGTCCTTGACGTGGCCCCGGAAGGTGCGGGTCGGCGAGAACTCGCCGAGCTTGTGGCCGACCATCGACTCGGTGACGAACACCGGGATGTGGGTCTTGCCGTTGTGCACCGCCAGGGTGTGACCCAGCATGGCCGGGACGATCATCGAGCGGCGGGACCAGGTCTTGATGACGTTCTTGGTGCCGGCTTCGTTCTGGGCGTCCACCTTCTTGATCAGGTGGTCGTCGACGAAGGGCCCCTTCTTCAAGCTACGCGGCATCTCAACCCGTCCTTAGCGCTTCTTGTTCGTCTTGCGGCGGCGGACGATGTACTTGTTCGACGCCTTCTTGGGCGAACGAGTACGGCCTTCCTTCTTGCCCCACGGGGACACAGGGTGGCGACCACCGGAGGTCCGGCCCTCACCACCACCGTGCGGGTGGTCGACCGGGTTCATCACGACACCACGGACGGTCGGGCGAACGCCCAGCCACCGCTTGCGGCCGGCCTTGCCCCAGTTGATGTTCGACTGCTCGGCGTTGCCGACCTCACCGACGGTGGCGCGGCAGCGCGCGTCCACCATGCGGATCTCGCCGGACGGCATACGGAGGGTCGCCATGGCGCCCTCACGGGCGAGCAGCTGCACCGAGGCACCCGCGGAACGGGCGAACTTGGCGCCGCCACCGGGACGGAGCTCGATCGCGTGGACCGTGGTACCGACCGGGATGTTGCGGAGGGCCAGGTTGTTGCCCGGCTTGATGTCGGCCCCGGGACCGTTCTCCACGGTGTCGCCCTGCTGCAGGTTGCGCGGGGCGAGGATGTAGCGCTTCTCGCCGTCCGCGTAGTGCAGCAGCGCGATGCGCGCGGTGCGGTTGGGGTCGTACTCGATGTGCGCGACCTTCGCCGGCACGCCGTCCTTGTCGTGACGACGGAAGTCGATCACTCGGTAGGCGCGCTTGTGTCCGCCACCCTGGTGGCGAACGGTCACACGACCGGCGTTGTTACGGCCGCCCTTGCTGTGCAGCGGGCGGACCAGCGACTTCTCCGGCGTGGACCGCGTGACCTCGACGAAGTCGGCGACGCTGGCGCCACGACGGCCCGGCGTAGTCGGCTTGTACTTGCGGATTCCCATTTCTCAGTCCTCGTCCGATATCGGACGATCCGACCCGCTTACGCGGTCGGACCGCCGAAGATGTCGATACGGTCGCCCTCGGCGAGGGTCACGATCGCGCGCTTGGAGCCCGCGCGCTGACCGAACCCGGTCTTGGTGCGCTTGCGCTTGCCCTGGCGGTTGAGGGTGTTGACCCCGGTGACCTTGACCGAGAAGACCGCCTGGACGGCCTGCTTGATCTGGGTCTTGTTGGCGCCCGGGGCGACGACGAACGTGTACTTGTTCTCGTCCAGGAGCGCGTAGCTCTTCTCCGAGACGACCGGCTTCAGCAGCACGTCACGGGGGTCCGTGTACGACTTGCTGATCGGGGTCTCGACGGTGTTCTTGCCCTCGGCCTCGTGGCGGCGCGCCTTGGCGACGCGCGCGGCCTTGGCGGCCTTGGCGGCCTTCGAGGCGATGCTCGGGTGACGGGTGGCCATCAGACCTCGGTCCCTTCGGTGTCGTTGGCCTTCGGGCCGGCGACGAAGGACTCGAGAGCGGCCTGGGTGAAGACCACGTCGTCCGAGACGATCACGTCGTACGTGTTCAGCTGGCCCGGCTCCAGGATGTGGACCTGGGGCAGGTTGCGGGCGGAGAGCCACGCGGCCTCGTCGGCGCGGTCGACGACCAGGAGCAGGTTCTTGCGCTCCGAGATCTTGCCGAACAGCGTGCGAGCGGCCTTGGTGCTGGGGGTCTCGCCCTCGATCACGCCGGTGACGACGTGGATGCGGTTGTGACGCGCCCGGTCGGTGAGGGCGTGACGCAGAGCGGCAGCCTTCATCTTCTTGGGGGTGCGCTGCGAGTAGTCACGCGGCTGCGGGCCGTGGACGACGCCACCGCCGGCGAACTGCGGCGCGCGGGTCGAGCCCTGACGGGCGCGGCCGGTGCCCTTCTGGCGGTACGGCTTCTTGCCGCCACCACGGACCTCGCCACGGGTCTTCGTCTTGTGCGTGCCCTGACGGGCAGCGGCGTTCTGCGCGACGACGACCTGGTGGATCAGCGGGATGCTGACCTTCTCCACGCCGAAGATCTCCGCGGGGAGTTCGACGCTTCCGGTCTTCTCGCCGGCAGGCGAAAGGATGTCAACAGTGCTCATCGGTACCTCAGGCCCCCTTGGCCGCGGTGCGGACCAGGACGAGGCCGCCGTTCGGACCGGGAACCGCGCCCTTGATGAGCAGCAGACCCTTCTCCGCGTCAACGGCGTGGACGGTCAGGTTCTGGGTGGTGACACGCTCGTTGCCCATGCGACCCGCCATGCGGAGGCCCTTGAACACGCGGCCCGGGGTGGCGCAGCCACCGATGGAACCGGGCGAGCGGTGCTTGCGCTGGGTGCCGTGACCGGCGCCGAGGCCCTTGAAGTTGTGACGCTTCATGACACCGGCGAAGCCCTTGCCCTTGCTCTTGCCGGTGACGTCGACCTTCACGCCGGCCTCGAAGACCTCGGCGGTGACTTCCTGGCCGAGCGTGTACTCGGAGGCGTCAGCCGTACGGATCTCGACAAGGTGGCGACGGGGGGTGACGTCGGCCTTCGCGAAGTGGCCCTTGAGGGGCTTGTTCACCTTGCGCGGGTCGATCTCGCCGAAGGCGATCTGGACCGACTCGTAGCCGTCGACGTCGTTGGTACGGACCTGGGTGACGACATTGGGGCCGGCCTTGACGACGGTGACCGGAACAACACGGTTGTTCTCGTCCCACACCTGCGTCATGCCGAGCTTCTCGCCCAGGATGCCCTTGATCTGCTTAGCCATTCTCAGATCACCGGCCTCAGAGCTTGATCTCGATGTCGACACCGGCCGGGAGGTCGAGTCGCATCAGGGAGTCAACGGTCTTCGGCGTCGGGTCGAGGATGTCGATCAGGCGCTTGTGCGTGCGCATCTCGAAGTGCTCGCGCGAGTCCTTGTACTTGTGCGGCGACTTGATGACGCAGTACACGTTCTTCTCAGTGGGCAGCGGCACCGGGCCCGCGACCGACGCACCAGTGCGGGTCACCGTCTCGACGATCTTCTTCGCCGAGGAGTCGATGACCTCGTGGTCGTAGGCCTTGAGCCGGATGCGGATCTTCTGTCCCGCCATGGCTACTCAGTAGTCCTGTCTTTGCACGCTCTGGAACCCGGTGACTGCTTCACTTCTCCGACCCACGCGGTCGGGTGTGTCGCGCCCTCACCGACACAGATGCCCCTTGTTCGAACATCCCTGCTGGGAAAGCACGGCCCTTCCGGAACCGCAAGCCAGGGGCGGAAGGCCCACCGGGTGCCTGGCCGGTGCCGCACCGCACTTCCCGGAAGATTCCCGTACGTCCGCCCCAGTGCTGCCGTAATGGCAGGTAGGACGACGAGTACTGTGGGACTCGCTTCCAGTCCTCCCGGCGGGAGGCGCGCAGCATCAACACTCGACCGAGCAACCCCGCTAGTCTGCCATACGGGGCGGGGAGCTGGCCAATCGGGCCGGGGAGCATACCCCCGGAGTGACGCAGGTCAAACCCGGCCCCTCCCCAGCGGCGTTCCCGGGTTCCCCGGCCGGTCCCGGCCGCACCGTAATCCGCTCGCCCGCCACCACCCCCGCCCCTACGCTGAGCAGGCACGACGGCTGTCACGGGGGACGTTCACCATGCGTACGCACTATCCACGGACCCGGCATCTGCCCTGGTCGCCAGGCGCGAGCGCCGACGATCTCCGGGTCACCGACCTGTCCGGCCTGCGCGGCCGCGAGGTCGTGGTGACCGAGAAGCTGGACGGCGAGAACACCACCCTTTACGCCGACGGCCTGCACGCCCGTTCGCCGGACTCGGCCCATCACCCCTCCCGCACCTGGGTCAAGGCACTCCAGGCCCGGATCGGCCACGCCGTCCCGGAGGGGTGGCGGGTGTGCGGGGAGAACATGTTCGCCCGGCACTCGATCGCCTACGACGGCCTGGAGAGCTACTTCTACGGCTTCTCGGTCTGGGACGGGGAGGGCCGCTGCCTGGACTGGGACCGCACGGTGGTCTTCCTCCGCGGGCTCGGCGTGCCCGTTCCCCGGGTGCTGTGGCGAGGCGTGTTCGACGAGCGGGCGCTGCGCGCGCTGCGGCTGGAAACCGGGCGGCAGGAGGGGTACGTCGTCCGGGTCGCGGACGGGTTCGACGCGCGGGAGTTCGGGGACCGCGTGGCCAAGTGGGTACGCGAGGGACACGTACAGACGGACACGCACTGGATGCACGCGGCCGTCGTCGAGAACGGGCTCGGGGCCGGGGCGGCCCTGTGGGCGGTGCGCTCGGGAGCGGCCGTCGACGTGCGGGCGCTGGAGGAGGCCGTGGGGCTGCCCGGCGCGGGGGACGCGCGGGCCGTCGCCCGCTTCGATCCGGCGGGGCGGTCCGGGGACGACCTGCTGGCCGGCGTCCTGGCCGCGCTGCTGCACGGAGTGCGCCGTGGGCGGCTGGCGGCGCGGCTCGCCACGGTGGCGGGCGTACCGCTCGCCCGCCGGGTCGCCGACCTCGTGGGACTGCACCCGGCGCTGCACCGGCCGTATCCGGACGAGGACCGGCGGGCCGGTCTGGTGCGCCTGTCGTACGCCGCCGACCTGGGGCTGCTGCACGCGGTGGCCCGGGCCACCGCGGACACGGACGCCGCGCGCGAGCAGGTGGAGTGGTCGGCGCTGCACGCCGAGGACGTACGGAGCCTCGAACTGCGGGAGGCGTTCGCGGGGCTGCCGGCCGACCCGGCCGCCCGGTGCCGGGCCGAGGCCCGGGAGGCGTACGCGCTGGGGCGGATCGCCAGTGCCGACGAGGCCGTCGCCGCGACCTGGCGCTGGCGGCCCGGCGCGTTCCCGAAGCTGGTCCAGACGGTCGGTCCGGCCGGCAGCGGCAAGAGCACCTTCGCCCGCGGACTCCCGGGCGTGGACGCGTACGTCTCACTGGACGACCTGCGCGAGGCACGCGGCTCACGCGCCGACCAGCGGGCCAACGGCGAGGTCCTCCGCGAGGGGCTCGGGCGACTGCACCGGGCGCTGGCCGCCGGCGGGACCGCGGTGTGGGACGCCACGTCCCTCACCAAGCAGCAGCGCTCGCTCGTACACACGATCGCCCACCGCCGAGACGCCCTGATCACGCACGCCGTGGTCCTGGTCGACGAGGACGAGCTGGTACGCCGCAACACCCGCCGCGAGCACCCGGTACCGCCCGACGTGCTCACCCACCAGCTGCGGCGCTTCGCCCCTCCCTATCCCGGCGACGCCCATCGCACCTGGTACATCGGCGCGAACGGGACCGTCGAGGAAGAGGTCTGACCCGTGCGCACGAGCGAGGAGATCTACCACCGGGTGCGCTGGGACGCGCGTTTCGACCCGGCCCGCTTCGTCCTCGGCGTCCTCCAGCGCGGCGCCGCGCCGAAGCGGGTCCCGCTGCCCGCGTTCGTGCCCGGGGGCGAGATCCCCTGGCACCGGGTGCTGTTCATCGAGGCCGACGGCGAGCTGGTGTGGGACCGGGCCACGGGGACGGACCGGATCGACGCGACGGAGGCGGGGCGTGTTCGGGCGGCCCGACTGCTCCGGGCGCCGTTCTTCACGGCCCGTACGCCGTACGCGTGGGACGGCGCGGAGTGGGGGCCCGCGCGCTCGCGAAGCGGTGACGCGTCCGACGGTGTCCGGGCATCCGGAGGTGTGCGGGTGCTGACCTGGAACACGCTCTGGGACCGGTACGACGCCGACCGCATCGACACCGCCGGGCGCAGGCCACTCCTGTCGCAGGCGCTGCGCGACGCGGACGTGGACGTGATCGCGTTGCAGGAGGTCGAGGCGGGACTCCTCGCCCTGCTGCTGGGCGAGGAGTGGGTGCGGGCGGGCTGGGCCCTGGGCACGGACCCGCGAGGGCGGGACGTCGACGCGTGCGGTCTGCTGCTCCTGACCCGGCTCCCCGTCATCGAGGCGGCGCACCACGAACTGGGCCCGCACAAGGCGGTGACCGCCCTCGTCGTGGAGGCGGGCGGACGGCCCGTGGTCGTCGCGGCGACCCATCTGAGCAGCGACCACTCGGAGAACGGCGCCGACCGGCGCACGGCGGAACTCGCCCGCGTCGCCGAGGGCCTGGCGGGCGTGGACGCCGAGCTGCTCCTGCTCGGCGACTTCAACGACGGCGGCGGCACACCGCAGCTGACGCTGGGCCTGCGGGACGCGTGGAGCGAGGTGCACGGCACCGACGACACGACCCCGACCTTCGACCCGGGCCGCAATCCGCTGGCCGCGATCTCGTCGCTGACGGGCCGGGCCTCGCGGCTGGACCGGGTACTGCTGCGCGGGGCGGGGCTGCGGGTACGGCACGCCGAACTGTGCGGTGACATGCCGTCGCCGGAGGGGACGTACATCTCCGATCACTACGGTGTCCTGGCCGAGCTCGCGGTGGGCGCTCCGGAGGCGGACGCCCTGGAGTCCCTCGCCGAGAGACCGACGCCCCGTACGGCGCTGGCGTGGCTCCCGCCCGAGGAGCTGTGGCCCCCGCTGCAGGAGATCCGCCGGGACCACGACCCGCAGATCCACCGCTGGCCCCCGCATGTGAACCTGCTCTTCGGATTCGTACCGGAGCACACCTTCGAACGGGCGGCGGCGGTGCTCGCGACGGCCGCCACCGCACCCTTCGACGCCCGGCTGGAGGGGGTGCAGTGGTTCGGTCACCGGGACGACGCGACCGTCTGGCTCGACCCCGCGGCCGCGGGTGAGGAGCCCTGGGCCGACCTGCACCGCACGCTCCTGCGCCACTTCCCGCGCTGCGGCGGCCGGCACCCGGGCCTCACCCCTCACCTCAGCCTGGGCCGCACCACCGACCCGAACACCCTGGCCGCCGCCTGCGCGGCCCGGCTCGCCCCGATGCCGGCCAGGGTCGGCGAGCTGGCGCTGCTCTCACGGCGCGGCGACGAGCCGATGCGGGTGCGGGCCACGGTGACGCTGGGAACGGGCGAGGTGCGGTGGGCCGAGGAGGCCGCGCGGGACGGAGCGCACGACGTAGTGGCGCGACCGGCCGAGGAAACCACCCACCGCATCGAGAACGCGCTCCCCGACGCCGTCGTGCACGTCGTCGGCTCCCGGCGCATGGGCTGCGCGCTGCCGGGGGCGGACCTGGACCTGGTGGCGGTGCTGCCCGGCACGACCGAACTCCCCGCCGTGCAGGCGCGGTTGGCCGCGGCCCTCCCCGAGGCGACGGATGTGCGCGAGGTGGTCGGGGCCCGCGTACCCGGTCTGCGGTTGCGGATCGACGGGCTGGACGTGGACCTGGTCGTGGTCACCACGGGTTCGACGGACCCCGCGCAGGCGGTCTCGCGCCGTCGCGAGCTGGGCAGGATGCGGGCTCTCGTCACCGACCTCTCGACGTCGGCCCCCGACTGCCACGCCTGGCCCCGCCCCTTCACCACGAACCCGCTCCGCTACGCCATCGGCCTCGGCTCCACCCCACCGACCGCCGACCGTCTCGCGACTCTCGCGGAACGCCGCCTGCGCGGTCTGACCGGGGTCACGCTGACCGGGGCCGAAGGCGGCGGGGTACCGACCCTGCACTGACACTCCGCGTCGGACGGGCGGACGGTCAGAATCCCCAAGGGTCGGGATGGGTCTTGGCCGCGGGCTCCTCCGACCAGGTCAGACGGGCCTCGATCTGGTCCCCGGTAAGCCCGAGGAGCCGATCGACGGCCCAGCCGTTCCACTGGACGGCACGGGGGAACTGCGGCAGCCGGAAGGCGGGCAGCCGGGCGGGCAGCGCTTCGGAGAGGTACACGGGCCTCTTGACCTCACCGTTCCGCTTCGGCTTGGACGACCTGCGGAGATCGAGGCAGTCGACCACCTGGTCGACGAGGTACAGGACGTAGTCGTCGTCCTTGCCGTTGCGGATCTCGACGGGGACCAGGCTCCCGGCCGACAGCAGTTCGTCCCCGAACCCCTCGGCCAGACGGCGGCTGAGCACGGGCGCTCCGGGACTGCCGCCGGGGAACTCGCTCCTGGGCGCGGAGTCGTCCATCCATTCGGCACGCAGCCCGGTCGGCCGGTCCGCTTCGTCCCCGCTCCGCTGCCAGCGCATGAGCCTGCTCCGGTCGGCACCGTCCAGACGCAGCGTCTCGTAGTCGCCCAGGCTTGGCAGGAGCCGGTAGACCGCCGGATTCCGCTGCGGCACACCAGACATCGCGCCCGTACTCACCGCACGCCCCAGTTCATGAAACGACGACGTCGACCCTCACCGGGAGTTCCGTGTCGTCCTGGACCGCACCGACGAGCAGCGACCGGCGCCCGAGGCCCCAGGCCCACTGCTCGATGTAGTCGATGCCCAACGTCTGCCCACCGTCCAGTCGGACGAGGCGCCCGGCAAGGACACCGGTCTCCACCTCGTGTGCGATCCGTCCGACCACCTGCACGGACTCGTCGTACAGCGCTTCCAGCGCGTCGAAGCCGGCCTCCTCGTCGACCTCGCGCTCCCACAGGGTGACAGCGAGGCGCACCTGCGGGGCGTCCCCCTCAATGCCCGCCAGGAGGTCGTTCTTGCGCCAGACCCGGGGGAACGCGGCACCCGGCACCTGGCGCGCCACGCCCCAGCCCAGCCGTTCCAGGACGGCACCGACCCCCTCTCCCGTCAGGCTCTCGTCGTCGGCCAGGAGCTCCAGAACTGCAACGACCTCGTCCACGCCCTAATCCATTCCGTTTCCCGGCACGTGGAAGACGTTCAGCCTTCCATCGGCGAATTCATCTGGGAACTTGCTGCTGAAAAGATCCCGGAGGTGCTCGGCTCCTTCCGGGTAGGAGGTGGCATACCGCACCCCCTTGCCGCCCAGTCCTTCGTTCAGCGCCAGAAGCTTCTCGGCCTGACTGGTGATCCGGTCCTCGTCGTAGTGACGATGCGCAGGATTGTACTGAGACGCCGCCCACTCACCCGGATGGTCACCACCGGTCCACTTCGCCTCGACGATAAAGCCGTCCGCGGTGGGACCACCGTCCACGTGCACCTCCCGGCCGTCGCCGAGGCGCCACACCTGCTCGTAGTCCGTGTGCGTGACGAACCGTTGGTAGCGGAATGAAACGCGTTGCAGCATTTTGTCGGTCATCCACTGGATGCCCACGAACGTCGGGCACCGCTGCAGGCCGAGCGGATCCACCCAGAGATGGGGATTGGAGACGTAGGCGTAGTGGTCGGGCCCTGCCTGGAGCCCGAGCGGGTCGGGGGTCAGAAAGCGGACACTGTGCGGGTCGTAGTAGCGGTGGAAGTTGTAGTGGAGGCCGCTTTCCTCGTCCGCGTACTGCCCGGGGAAGCGGAGCGGGCACGACAGCCCGCCCGCCGCGGTCGTGTCGAGGTCGTCTTCGTCGCCCCAGAGACCGGATCTGCCCCGCCACCGCACCGCGCCGTCGAGACCGATCAGTTCGACAGGCGTGCCGACGACGTCCGTGACGATGGCGAAGAACCGCTCGTCGACTTCCTCCTGCGGCAGTTCGCGCGACCGCGTCCGCTCCGCCTGTGCCATCGGTCGGTGCGTACCTGGTTCGTACTCCCACGTGACAGTGTGCTCGCCCGCGTCGCTCCAGCGGGACTGCTCGGCCAGGCGCTGGCCGTCCCAGGTGAACGCGGTCCGCTCGATGACCTGCCCGTCCTCGGCGTGGCACCGCTTCTCCGTGCGGCGTCCGAACGGGTCGTAGTCATAGCTCCAGCGACGACCGTCGGGGCCGGTCATGCCGGTGAGCCGGTCGTCCGCGTCCCAGCTGAACGACCACGCCCGGCGGCCCCCGGACAGTGTCCGCTGCACCAGTCGGGTGACCCGGCCCTGGCCGTCGTACGAATACGACCTCCTGCCCGCTCGACGAACCTGGTTCCCGGCATACGTGTGCCTGGCCTGCTCTCCGTCCACTCGGCCCGTGAGTGACGAGGACGAGGACGTCGGGTTGCCCGCGGCGTCGTACGCGTAGCGTTCTTGCCAGGAATCACCGTCGACCGCCACGACACGACCGCGCTCGTCGTGCCGGAACTGCTGCCGGCCACCGTGCAGGTCGCGTGCTTCGGTCAGTCGGTCACCGATTCCGTACACATAGTCGCGACGGCTGACGACCCGGCTCCCGTCGCCGAGGCCGTGGCCGTCAGGTGCCCGCAGCACCTGGGACGTCATGCGGCGGCATTCGTCCCAGTGACGCTCCATGCGGAGGGAATCGCCGAAGTCCCGGACCACCTCTTTGCCATCTTCGTCGTGCCGGAAGACGATCTCGTGGCCGGCGCTCGAAAGCCTCGACGGCAGACTCCGCTTCGAGTAATCCCACCGGCTCTCCGCTCCGGACGGCGTCCTGCGCACCGTGCGGCGGCCCAGCCGGTCATAGGCGTGACTGATGGTTCGGCCGTTGGTCGTCTCGCTCAGTACCCGTCCGAGCCGATCGCGCTCCGCCTCCACGACGACATCGCCGCATCGGGCCCGGTACACCTGTCCGCTCGACGTGTAGGAGAACGTCGTCGAGGACTCCGCGGTGCGCTTTCCTACGACCCTGCCCACCGCGTCACGGTCGTAGGACGTGACCTGCCCGGCGCCATTGGTGCGCCGGGCGAGTCGGCCGGCGGCATCGTACGAATAGATCAGCGTGCGGCCGTTGAAGTCGGTCTCCGACTCCAGGAGCCCCGTGGTGCCGAATCGGTACTCCCACGCGAGACCCTGCTCGTTCGTGACGCCTACCAGTCTGAGTTCCGTGTCGTAGCGGAAATACCGCTGCCCGCCGTCGGCATCGGACCGCCAGGCAGGAAGATCGAAATGGGTGTACCCGAAACGAGTGACGGAGCCGGCGGAATCCGTGTGGCGCACGAGACGCCCCTCGGCGTCCCACTCCCAGACCTCCCTGCCGCCGTCGGGCGTGGTCCGCGACAGGGGCTTGCCCTCGACGTTCCAGGTCAGGCGGGTCACATTGCCCAGGGCGTCGCGGATCTCGGAGACCCGGCCGAAAGCGTCCCGGGTGTGCTGCACGGTGCCGCCGAGGGGGTCGACCGACTTGACGGGAAGCCCACGTGCATCGGTCTCGACCCTTGTGACCGCTCCGGCCGGGTCGGTGATCTCGGCCAGCGCTCCCTTGCCGTCATAGGCGAACCGGGTCGTCTCCGCGAGTGGAGTGGTGACCGACGTGCGGTTGCCACGGTCGTCGTAGGCGTAGGACCAGCAGGAGCCGTCGGCGGCCTCGGTCAGCATCGGAAGGCGCTGCTCATTGAACTCGGCCCGAGCGGTGGTGCCGTCGGCGCTCGTGATGCTGACCAGGTTTCCGGCCGCGTCGTAGGCATAGCGGGTGCTGTTGCCCAGCGCGTCGATATGCCCCACCAGCCGGTCCCGGCGATCCCATTCGTATCGCGTGATGTTCCCGAGCGCATCGATGACCGCCGTACGCTGCAGCCGCTCGTTGTACTCGTGCACGGTGGCCTGTCCGGACGAGTCGGCGTACACGGTCCGGCGCGCATCACGGTCGTACGTGAGCCGGCAGTCGAGGAATCCGTCCGCACCCGCGCCGCGTACGCAGCGGTCCTCTTCGTCGTACTCGAACTCGTACCAGGAACCGCACCGGTCCTCCCACCTGGTGATCCTCCCTCGGTCGTCATACGCATACCGGAAGGGCAGGCCGGAGGAGTTGTACACATGGACCAGGTCACCGTCACGGTAGGCGTAGCGCACCAGAGTCGCGTCGTCCGAGCCGGTCGCTTCCGCCAGTCGCAGCGATGCGATGCGCCCGGCCTCCGTTTCGATCGCGACGCGGTACCCACCGCTGTGGTGCAGAGCCACCGGCTCCCCGGCATCCGAGTACTCGATGTCGAGGCGATGTCCGTTGCGGTCGCTCCGGCTGTGCAGGGAGAACACCGTGCTGCCGTCGGCACCCGGCGCACCGTCCGGCTGGAACACGCGGGTGACCCCGGTCTCCGGATCCATGATGGTCATCGGCCCGCCGGGTTTTCCGTCCCACTCCAACGGCCAGCGGGGCCCTTCCAGCGGATACACGGGATCGCCAGGCGTCGGACGGGGGTAGGCGAGCAGCATTCCGTCGTCCGAGGCAAAGGCGATCCCCTGGTCGTCCATCTCCAGTCGTTCGTCGAGCGTTGATGCCCAGGACGGACCGAACCACCTGCCGTAGTTGTAGGTGGACAAATGAGTCCGTTTGACTTCGAGCGGCAGGATGCCCGGCAACGTCACATCTGAAGCGACCATGAGCATCTCGCCCGACACCAGGTCGATCGGATCGCCGCCCGGGCAGCGCCCTGCAAGTGCCTTGCCTCTGGCGACCAGATCCGTCATCCCGGAGCGCAGGCTGGTCAGGCCACGAGTTCCGAGCCCACGCACGGCCTCGGCCATGCCCTTGAGCCCCAGTTTGCCAAGTCCCCGCACGCCCTTGGCGAGTTTGCCGAGGCTGGTGATGCCCTTGCCGCCGGGTATGCAGTCCAGCGCCGCGAACGCGACATCCCACAGGGACGCCTGCCCCTG
>NZ_JBICZC010000031.1:0-36546 GCF_043201715.1 Streptomyces sp. NPDC048291 | reverse complement strand
ATACCACGGCCCGCGCCGGTGACCAGTGCGACCTTACCGCTGAGCTTTCCCATGATCTCGAAACCAATCTTGCGATGGACCAGCGATCACCGAAACGACCGCTCCGTACACAGCGCCCCAGGACTGAGAAGAGAGTTCTCCCGGCCGGTTCGCCGACCGTTCTCAGGACCGCTGAATCCCACGCTAACACAAGTGCAGGAAATGCTTCATTTCCTCTTCAGGGGGCATCCCACCAGGCCTTATGCCACACAAGCCCTCAGTCCTGTAACACTTGAGAGCGGTTTGATCGCTATAGGTCACCACTCCGGCGTCAGCCAAGGCACACTCGGCGGTGACTCTCCAGCCGGTGGCGACCCGCTGCGGGCGGAGCCAGCTGTGTTCGAGGCGGCTTCCGCCCTGGCCGTCCCGCGCCTGACCGGCACACTCGCCCAGGACGGGACGCAGGCCCTGGGCGTGCTCCGCTCGGATCGTGCCGAAGTGCACGCATGGGTCTAGCAGCTGGCCAGGCATCGAGCGCCGGACGCCGGCGGACGAGTGACCGTCGGCATCGGCGGTGTCCTCGTGATCGCGCACTTCGAGAGACAGGACGCCACGGCGACCTGGAAGAAGATCTTCGGCCACCACCCTTTGACAGGCTTCATCGGCCATGGCCGGGGCGGGTCCGGGGAGCCGGTGGCGGGTCTGATGCGGCCCGGCGATGCGGGCTCCGACACCACAATCGATCATGTCGAGCGCTGAAAACGGTCGCCGTCCGGTCAACAGCACCGTCGTGGCCGTACTCGGTCTCGACGAAGGCGGCGAGGACCCGGCCCGCGTCCAGGACAGGGATGTGTTCGTTGACTCACGACGAGATCCATGTCGCGGTCGACAAAGACGGTGGTTCCTTCGGCTCGCGTGGCCCTCGATGCAGGCGAGTTCGGCGGTCGCCTGGCCGCCTCGGATGTCAGATACCTCCGGCTCGGACCAGGCCTGTCTCGTAGGCGACGACGAGTTGGGCGCGGTCTCGGGCACCGAGTTTCAGTATGGCCCGATTGGCGTGGGTCCTGACCGTGAGCGGACTGATGAAGAGCCGTTCGGCGATCTCGTCATTGGACAATCCGGTCGCCACGAGGACTACGACCTCCCGTTCTCTTGGGGTCGATGAGCTTCTGCGTCGCGGCAGGGGACAGGAGGGCTTCTCCGGCTGCGACCACCCGGATCGCGTCAAGCAGTTCAGCAGGGTCGATGCCCTTGCCCAGGAAGCCGCTGGCACCGGCATGCAGCGCCTCGAAGATGAACTCGTCGTCTTCGAAGGTCGTCAGGACCAGGATTCCGACCCCCGCCAGATCGTCGTCCTCACCAATGAGCCGGGTGGCGGCGATACCGTCGAGTTCGGGCATCCGGATGTCCATCAGGACCAGGTCCACGCGTTGAGTGCGGGCCAGTTCCACGGCTTCGCGTCCGGTGGACGCCTCCGCTACGACCTCCATGTCCGGTTCGTTGTCGATCAGCAGCCTGAAGGTGCCGCGGAGCAGTGCCTGGTCGTCGGCGAGCAGCACACGAATGGTCATCGATTGTCTTTCGGGCGGGATGGAAACGGGAGTTCGGCGTGGACGCGGAAACCTCCCTGTGGGCAGGGGCCCGCAGTGAGGGTGCCGCCGAAGGCTGCGGCACGCTCGTGCATGCCGATCAGCCCGTGGCCGGTGCCGAGGCCAGGCGGTGCGGTGCCGCTGCCGTCATCAGCCACGGTGATCTCCAGCATCTCCGTGCCGTAGGCAAGCGTGACGCTGGCGGTCGCGGTCCCCGCGTGCTTGTGGGTGTTGGTCAGGGCCTCCTGAACAATGCGGTAGGCCGCCAGACCGGCGGCCGACGCGAGTGGCCTCCGGTCTCCGGTGCGGGTCACCTCCACCGTCATGCCGGCCCGGCGAAAGCTCTCGACCAAGCTGTCCAGGTCGTCCAGGTCCGGGACCGGAGTCAGGGAGAGCGGCGCATCGTCGGGCTGGCGCAGCAGCCCGACCGTGGAGCGGAGTTCTTCCAGAGCGACATGACTGGTCTCCTTGATGTCGCCCAGCGCCCGATAGGCCTTCTCCGCGTCTGTTCGCACCAGGTACTGGGCCACACCCGCCTGGGCGTTCACGAGGGTGATGTGGTGGGCCACGACATCATGCAGTTCGCGGGCGATACGGATGCGTTCCTCTGTGACGCGGCGGCGGGCCTCCTCTTCCCGGGTCCGTTCGGCGCGCACGGCCCGTCGTTCCGCCGCGGCCAGCTGGGCACGGCGGCTGCGTACGGCGTCTCCGACTGCTGTGACCAGGATCAGCACGTCGAATCGCACCAGGGCTTGGACGGACACAGCGGTCTCGCCGCTCACCCTCAGACCGCAGACCGCGATGATCACAGCCACCACGCTCCCGGTGAGCCAGGCCGTACGCCGAGGGCGCAGGGAGGCCACTGTGTATACCGCGACCAGGCTCGCCCCTGGAATCATCGTGGTGTTCTTTGCGACAAGTTCGGCGACGAGTTCGGTAGCGACAACCACGGCTGCCACGGCAAACGGCGCCCGGCTGCGGAACACCAACGGGAGGCAGGCCAGGGCGACCCAGCCGACCGCCCCTGGCCTCGGCCACGACCAGCCGGCGTCCGTGACGGCGGTCGCGGCCAGTGCCACAAGGAGGACCAGCACCGCAGGGACGGTGTCCCTGGCCCGATCATGGGCGGCGAGCCAACGCTGCGCACGATTCAACATCCCTCGCGCTCTTTCACCGTAGGCGGGCGTGCGAGGCGATGATCTCGTCTTGGCGCCCGCCCGCATCCTTACTCATGTGCCTGTGGACATGTGCTGTTCAGAGCCAATCGGTGCCTCCCACTCCCCTTCGCCCACGACCTGCGGATCACCGAGAGCACTGGGAGCGGCTTCCGGCGGGCCCTTGTCCAGCCATCGAGGCAACTTCCAATGGGAGAGGCCGAGTTGGTGCACCAGGGCCGGTACAAGGACCATGCGTACAACGAGGCGTCCGGGAGAACAGGCCACGGCCGAATTCGGTGTTGATGCTCCGACCGCCCAGAGGGAGGAACCGGAGGCCGCGATGGCGATGGCGGCGAGAGCGCCTCGGCCCGTCTCCGCCTGGCCAACTCCGAGGACGCAGCGGTTGTCGCTGTAGTGAGTCCGTTCCTCGACGGGCTGGAGAACAGGCCACCGGCACTCCATCGGCCTTCGCGGAGATGAGGGCAACGGCGAAGGCTGACCCGAACGCGTAACAGGCTGCATCACGGCCGCGCCGGGGGCTGTGGCGAGCGGTCGTATCCCGGCTCCAGACGAGATGGACCGCCCTCGGCAACCGCAGGCAGACCGGCGGGGTGTCCCCCGGAGTCGCTCTTCCTCTCGCACAACAGAGCTGCGAGCACAGCGAGTCCGCATCCTGCCACATTCGGGAAAGCAGCGCCGTACGCCGATACCAGCGCCCCACCGAGAACTGTGCCCAGTACGTTTCCCACCAACAGGATGCTGCCCACCCAGCCGAAGACCTCCGCAGCGCTGCCTTCCGGCGCCCTCTCGGACAGCCATTCGAACAGTGTCGACAGGGTCGGAGCGACCGCAAAGCCCGAGCAGAAGAAGATGACCGCCAGTACGGCCGTGTTGGGAGCCAGTGGCAGGGCTGCCAGCCCTGCCGCCACGTAAAGGATCAGATACCGAAGCCGCACTCTGCGGCCTCTGCGCAGGCCGTGAGCCACCCCTCCCAGAAGCGATCCGAAGCTCCCGCACGAGAGCACGAGTCCGGCTCCCGCCGATGCGTGCTGACCGCTTACGAGGGCCACCACGCCGACGACCTGTGCCCCCAGCGCGCAGGTGAGCAGGGCACCAGCTGTGCACAGGCGAGGAAGCCCCAGGCCCCGGAGGGGCAGTTCGCCCTTGACGCGCGGCGTGGTCGACCGTCCGGCTTCGGCGTTGCGGTCCCGCACGTAGGCAAGAGTCCCGGCGAGTACGAGACCTCCGCATGCCGCTACGGCCAGCCTCGGCCCGCCGACTGCGGCAAGCGCAGCCGTGGCCGTGGGGCCGAGAACCAGGACGAGTTCCTGTGCCGTCGCGTCGACGGCGAAGAAGGTTCTCCTCAGTTCTGCGGGCAGGAGGGCCGGCAAGGCGGCGCGGACCGCCGAGAGCATCGGCGGTGTGCACAAGCCTGCCAGAAAGGAGAGGCACACGAGCAGTTCCGGACGCGGCGGTGTCACCGCGAAGACCGCCATGGTCACCGCGTACGACACGGCGGTCCAGGCGAGCACGCCGCGTCGGCCGTGCGTGTCGGCCAGCCGGCTCAGCAGCGGACCGGAGATGAAACTGCCGGCCGCATTGGCTGCGGAGACGATGCTGTACACCGTGTAGCTGGCGTGCTGCGTCGTGAGCAGGAGGAGCGCCAGCCCGGTCATGCCCTGGTTGAACCGCCCCACGATTGAAGTGGCGAGCAGCCAGGAAACCGAGGGCACACGCAGAAGTTCCCGGTAGGCAGAGGCGACCGGCACCGCTAGTCACGCCCTGCTTCGGCAGTCTCGTCCGCGAGCCGGAAGGCCTGGTCCGGGGCAGCGCGTCCGCCTGCGGGCAGACGGACGGGGACAGTCACGACCATGCAAGTCTCCAGATGGCTCAGCACTTGGCGACCGGGGCCGAACCAGACGTTGTGGAGGCTCTGCTCGGGGCTACCCGCACTCGCGACGAACAAGCCGCGAGGGGACCGGCGATATCACGTACAACGTTGTACACACCGGAGGGTAAAGAGGTGTCCCTACCGAAGTCAAGAGCCCGCAGGACGTGTGGACAGGCCGTTTCGGCGTGTCCCGAATCCGCCGTACCGGACTGAGCCACGCCGAGCGCACGCAGGAGACATCGCCGGGAAAACCGACGGAGGCCCGTCCGCGAAGAACGCGTGGGACTCACCTGCCCGGAGCAAGCAGCTCCCGGCCCGGCGGTCCGCAGGAATCTCGTCCGACGGGAGCGCCGGCGGTCTGCTCCGCCGTCAGTGGTGCCCGGTTGCGGCACATTCGGCGGGACCCTCCGCAACATCCGCGTACTTGGATCCGATCCGGTATTCACCGGGCGTGGCCACTGTCAGCGTCGTGAATTCGCCGTCACGGCTGAGGCAGCCGCCGTCCACGTGCAACCAGGGCGAATACACGACTCGGAGGCTCACCGAGCCAGGTGTCGGCACTCTCAGGTCCACTTCGGCACTCGTCATGCGGATGATCCGGGCGGCCCCGGAGACCATCGGGGTCGCGTTCAGGACCCGGAAGACCTGCCAGTAGGCGTCGTGCCACACGGGGCGCAACCAGTGCGGCGGAGCCTCCCGCAGGAGACGGGCTTCCTGTCTGGCGTACCGGTCCGGCTCTGTGGCCGGCAGGGCGATGAGGCCGACGGCCCAACGGTGCAGCCAGGAACGGTAGGCCGTCGCCGAGAAGGAGCCGTCGTAGAAGAGGCGCCCGCGCCGCATGTCCAGTTGGGTGTTCCAGCCCCGGGCCAGCGTGACATGTGCGGCGAGTACGGACGCCTCGCGGTGGTCCTGCGCCGGAACGGCTTCCACGCGAGTGCGGTCGGCTCCGAGATCCTCAAGAGCCTGGATCACACCGTCGGTGTGGCTGGCCCAGGCCGGTACGGGATCTCCTCCCATACGGCTGACGACCATCCCCGGCACCACCCAGCAGATCGACAGCACCACCCCCACGATCAGGGCCAGGCGTCGCACCCGGGCCCGGCTCGGCGTGGCGGACCACGCTGCGAACAGGACGGGCGCGGCAAAGATCCAGGCGAGCCGCTCCACGTTCGTACCGATGGGCGAGGGGATGAGATACACGAGTACGGCCCCCGCCACGTACAGCAAACCTGTCCACCGGACCACTCGCCAGGATGTGGGGGCCAGTACGGTGACCGCAAGGCCGAGCAGCACCGGTGCCAGCAGCCGCAAAAACGGCATCGGCTGCTGTCCGTAGTAGGGGAAGAAGAGAGTCGTGGCGGCGACAACGGCCACCGGCGGCGCGAGGAGAGCGACAGCCCTTCCCCAGTCCCGTACGGCAAGGTACGCAGCCCCCACGACGACCAGGAACAATCCGGCGACCGGGCTCGACATTGCCGCCGTTGCCGCACACGCGCTCGCAGGGAGAACACCTCTGTGCCGGGTCACAAGCACGCAGGCAGCGAGCCCTATCGCGACGCCGAGCGCGAATGTCGTTCGTCCCGCCGCGACATCGCACCACAACATCAGCGCGGCGACCAGAGCCGCGCCCAGCGGCCGCCGCGCTCCGCAGCGCAGCAGAAGGACAGCGGTCAGCCACGTGGCCGCCAGTCCGGAGACGACGCTCACCACACGCACCCCGAGACCCGCCATCAGGTACGGGGAAAGCACGCTGTAATTGACGACGTGCGCGCCACCGAACCAGGAGAGGTTGTAGGCCGATCCGCCGTCTCGTGCGACGAACTGCGCCCAGGCCTCTTGCGCGGCAAGGTCGCCGCCACCAGTGGCAAGCCAGATCCACCACACCACGTACAGCGGCAGTACGGCCAGGGTGGCGAACAGCGGAGTACGGTGGTGCCGCCAGCGGGCGGCCCGGGGGGCCACGGGTATGGGGTGCTTGGCAGCGGGCTCGGCAAAGGCAGTTGCTTGGGTCACGGGAATCCTGCTGGAACTCGGCGGGTCGGTCGCAGCAAGCTTCGGTTCTGTGCCCAAGCCCCCACTTCGGCCGATAGGCCATGACCAGGCCGGTCCCTCGGGCTGCGGCTCGGCCGTTCGGCCGATTCCGGGGCCGGCGGGAGCCGTCCATGCTTGACGATCGGTGCGTCATGGGAGTGTCTACTGGCAGCGGACTGAGGATCCGACCGCCGCCGGCCCCCATACGACGCTCACGGCCACGAGGCCCTCCCGCGTCGTCCGGGGCAGATACCTCGGGGCATCGCATGGAGCTCCCGGCTCCAGGGCCGCGATCGCGTGCCGGAAGGCGCCGGCGCCGAGCCGGCTCCTCCGGGAGCGCCGGCCGAAACCGGCCGCGGACTCCGCGAGCACCGCGGACGGGCTGAGCGGAAGGTCCACGACCGTGAGCACGAAGGCGGCACTGCTCCGGGGGCGCCGACGGTGCAGCTGATCAGCGTCCAGGTGTAATAAAACGCCGACCAGTACGAGCGGTGCCGGACGGTGACGACATCCAGGCCGGCCCTCTCCGCCTGCTGGGCGATTCACGGCGGCTGCCCTGGTCCGCCCGCGCAGGATCGACACCGGCTGCGCCTGCTCCCGGAAAGGCATCCGTTTGTAGGACTGTGACGGGACTCGGTGCCAAGACTCCGCGCGAGGACATCCGTCCTAGTACTGCAACGGTGCTTGCCGTGACCGCTGGCCAGGTCGGTCGTTGGTGTGGTTATGGGTGGGGACCTTGCTGATGTCAGGTTGTGGGCGGGTGAACTGGCCGCTCTGCACGAGCGGTTCGTGCACCGTTTCAACAGGTCGGAGCCGCGGGAGTCGGCTCTTGCCTACATGCGGGGGCTGATTGCTCCGCTGGAACGCAAGAACGGCTGGACGCTGGCCGAGGAGGCCGGTCATGACGGTCCGGACCGGATCCAGCGGATGCTGAACCGGATCGAGTGGGACGCGGATGAGGTCCTGGACGACGTGCGTGACTACGTGGTGGAACACCTCGGTGATCGGGAGGCCGTGCTGATCGTCGACGACACCGGTTTCCTGAAGAAGGGCGTCCGGTCGGCCGGGGTGCAAAGGCAGTACTCCGGAACCGCCGGCCGCACCGAGAACTGCCAGGTCGGCGTGTTCCTCGCCTACGCCACCGGCCGCGGCCGCACGCTGATCGACCGCCGGCTGTATCTGCCCACGTCCTGGACGGACGACCGCCCGCGCTGCCGACGGGCCGGTATCGGTGACGAGGTCGCGTTCGAAACGAAGGTGGCCATGGCCAAGGCGATGGTCCGCAAGGCCATCGCGGACCGGATTCCGTTCGGCTGGGTGACCGCGGACGCCGCCTACGGCTTCAGCAAGGGCTGGCGCTTCGAGCTCGAACAGGCAGACGTCTTCCACGTCATGGCCACAACGAGGCACGACACGGTCGTCACCCGATGGGCCCTCGACCACCCCGTCCAGGACCTGTTTCCCGGCCTGCCACGGCAGAAGTGGAAGCGCCGTTCCTGCGGCGAGGGCGCCCACGGCCGGCGGGTCTATGACTGGGCCCGTGTCGAGGTGAGGCCCTGGCACCGCGAGGACCGCCGGCACTGGGTGATCGCCCGCCGCAGCGTCAGCCGACCCGAGGAGGTCTCCTACTACATCGCCTACCTCCCCGCCGGCACCACCCTGGACGAGCTGATCCGCGTCGCGGGGAGCCGGTGGGCTGTTGAGGAATGCTTCCAGAGCGCGAAGCAGGAGTGCGGCCTGGACGACTACCAGGTCCGCCGCTACCCCGGCTGGCACCGCCACATCACCCTGGCCATGGCCGCCCACGCCTGCCTCACCGTCCTGCGGGCTCGGGAGCTGGACACGGAGAAAGCAGAAACGGATCCTCCCAGCTCATCCACCTCAGCCTCGCCGAGATCCGGCGCCTGATCACGCGCCTGACCAGCCGCAGGCCCGTGGCCGTCGAGCACATCTTGCACTGGTCGAGCTGGCGTCGACGACGCCAACACCAGGCCCGCATCAGCCACTACAAACGACGCGGACACAGCCCCTGACCTGGCCAGCAGTCACAACAAGCACCGTTGCAGTACTAGGGGTCTCGGGCTCGCTGCCACCGCGGGTGCAGCACCTGCCCCGGCTCCGGCAGGCGTTGCACCTCCGTTCTCGACGGCGACTCCCCGGACTTCGCCGACAGCGGGAGCCGCCGGCGACGACACGAATGGCCCTGCGGATCTTGTCCGCCGGGATACCAGAGTCGTGCGGAACCCAGTGGTGGCACCGAGGGTCAGCTTCGTACGTCGTATCCTATGAGCTCTACCAGGGAGGGCTGCGTCTGCCGGGCAGGGCCGAAGCGGCGGCGCAGGGACGCTACCGCTTCCAGGCCGGCCAGGGTCACCTGGGGCGGGGTCCGCAGACCGGCGGGGCCGAGGAGGCCGGGGACCGCGGCCCTGGCTCCGGCCGTGTCCCAGCCATGACGTACGAGGGCCCGCTCGATGCCTGCGGCGCCGGAGGCGAGAAGTTCCTGCGTGCTTGCGCGGCAGACCGCGAGATAGGAGCGGATGTGCGGGTCCGCCGCCCGGTCCCGGGGCACGACAGCCACGACGGTGAGCAGGTGGGGGGACACGTCCAGGTGGCCGCCGACGCGGGTGAATCCCCGGTTGGCGGCGAGGACGTCGAAGGGCGGATGAAGAGTTGTCCCGTCCACCGCGCCGCCGAGAAGTCCCTGATGGCGCTGGAGAGTGCCGCCCACCGCGACCAGCTGGCCGTCCGTGACGGGGATGCCCGCGACATCGGCGAGCACGGCGCGCAGGACGAAGGCGAAGGCGCTGCCCGGGTTGTCGACCGCCCACCGGTCGTCCGGGGCCGGCTCCTTGCGGGAGCGGTAGACAGCGAGTTCACCGATGCCTTCGGCCCTTACCGCCACGGGGTCTCTCGTGCGTGATCTCAGGAGATGGTCGGGGGACGTGTGGAGCACGTCGAAGCTGCCGTCGTCCCAGCCGGCGTTCTGTTCGTCGGAGGAGACCACCTCGACCAGTCGGACGTCCAGGCCTGCCCGTGCGAAGTGGCCGGAGTCGAGAGCGTGGTAGAGATGCACGTCACCGGCACCGGGGAAGACTGCCACGGTCAGTGTGCTCGTCATGGCATCAGGGACAGGCCGAGCTGGCGGGCGAGGTTGACCTCGTCGCACAGGAACCAGCCTTCGCGGATCCGGCCGTCGGCGTCGAAGCGGACGAACCCGACCTCCGTGTACTCCAGGCGCTTCCCGGTCGGCGGCGCGCCGAGGAAGTCGCCGGTGTGTACCGCGCTGATGCGCCAGCGGGCCCAGACGGTGTCCCCTTCACCGCCGATGGCCTCGATGGTGCGCTGCTGGCCGGAGAAGGTCTCGGTCATGTGTTTCCAGCCGGTGATGAACCGCTCGTACACGCTGCCCGACTGCGGGTACGGGGGGCGGTTCCGGGAGATCATCAGAGCTGCGGTGCCGGCCCGCGCGGTGATGAAGTCGGGGGCGAAGATCTCCTCGACGAGGTCCAGGCGCCCCTTCACGATCACCTCCTCCTGAAGGCGGAGGAAGGCGGCCTTGTTGCGTTCGACGACGTCGTGGTCGGGTGAGGTCATGTCGTGCTCCTGGTCTGTTCGGCGGTGGCCGCCGGGGGGCGGCGGGTGGCGAGGGTGACGAGGGCGGCCGCGGCGGCGAGGCCGAGGGCGGCCAGGCCCGCAGCGATGCCTGCGAGGTCCCAGCCGATCAGGTGGTCGAGGGAGTAACGGCCCGGTCCGGTGAACGCGGATGCCCAGGCCGCGAGGCACAGGGTGAGCGGGAACTCGGCTCCGCCGGTGTTGGCGAACCAGCCGCGCTTGCCGGCGACCGTGCCGACGGCGACCATCAGGGTGCCGATGACCACGGCCGATCCGAGCGGAGTGCACAGGCCCAGGACGAGCAGCAGTCCGCCGCCGAACTCGCACAGGCCGCTCAGCACGGCGTGCGCCCGCGGGGGCCGCAACCCGAGGCCGGCGAAGTAGGCCTCGGTGCGGTCGAGGCCGGGGCCGTCGAACCAGCCGAAAAGCTTCTGCAGGCCGTGCGGGGCGAGGATGAGCCCGCAGGACAGACGCAGGACGAGGAGTCCCACGTCCAGGTCCGCGTTCATGACCGGTCCCCGGTGATGTCCCGGTAGACGGGCACGACCTTGTCGACGAAGCGCCGCATGGAGCCCATCACCGTGTCCTGGTCCATGAAACCCCAGCTGAACCAGAGCATCAGGTGGCCTAGTCCGATGCGCTGGTAGGCGGCGAGCTGTTCGGCGACGCGTTCGGGGCCGCCGTAGATGACGGCCCGCTCCAGGTAGTCGTCCTTCTCGTGCATCATGCCGGAGCCCTTCTCCGCGGCGGACCGGGCGGCCTGGGCGACCCCGGCCTCGGCCCGGTCGGCGGAGCGCGAGTAGTTCGCCGCCTCGATGTAGGAGTCGACGAGCGGCTCGACCTCGGCGCGGGCGGTGGCGTCGTCCTCGGCCACATGGATCATCTTGGCCAGCCCGGTCCAGTGCAGGCAGCGCCCGACGTGCTCGTCGTCGTATCCCGCACTGGTCAACGCATCGGTGTAGATGCGCAGTTGGCGTTCGGCGTGCTCGGGGCCGAAGCGGCCCATGAGCAGGGCCAGGCCTTCCTTGCCGGTGGCGACGGTGCTCTCCTCGGACAGCGCGGCGCGGGCCAGCAGCGGGCCGCCGTGCGTGTGGGGCGCGGGCATGACGCGGGCGTGCACGGTGCCGGCGTCGTGCGGGGTGTTCCAGTCCAGGGGTGGGTCGCCCATGCGCATCGCCCAGGCCTGCCGGGCCAGGTCGAGGTGCCGGGAGAGGGCGGCGTGCCGCGTCCCGAGCGGCCGGCCCATGCCGTCGAACTCGATGGAGGAACCGCCTGCTCCTATGCCCACGACGAGGCGTCCGCCGGTGAGCTGGTCGAGCAGGTTGACCTGTTCGGCGAAGCGCATGGGGTGGTGCAGCGGAAGCGTGGCGACGGTGAGCACCACCCATGCCTGCCGCAGTCTGGCCGCGAGGTGCGAGCCGAAGAGGAAGGGATCGGCGTAGGTGTTGTAGTTGCTGAAGTGGTGTTCGGTCAGGCAGATCGACCGGAAGCCGTTGCGGTCGGCGTACTCCGCGGCCTCGATGGTGTCGCGGATGATGCGGGCGTCGTGCTCGGGCCCGGGTGTCTGCGGGTTGAGGTAGAGCGAGAAGTCCATGCCGGGGAACGGCCTTTCGGCTGGATGGCGGGTACGACGTCAGGAAGTGGGGGCGGCGCTGGACCGGAACGTGCCCAGTCTCGGTTCGGAGGCGAGTTGGCCGACGCCGTGGGCCATGGTCCAGAACGCCTTGACGCCTGCTTCGTCGTCGGTGTCGAGGCTGCCGTAGCGCAGGTCGGAAGTGGACCACCACCACGTCAGATAGTCCGCGTCACCGGCGTTGCCGCCGGCGACGGAATCAGCCACCTGCTGTTTGTGGTTGCGCGCGTAGGCTGTGCTCTCCCCCTTGGCCTTGACGACCTTGCGCAGCTCGCCGGCACGTGACTTCTCCACGTCGGGGTAGGTGACCAGCACGGTCTGGACGGGGTCGGCACCGGTGAGGGCCCGCGCCTCCTTGCTGACGTGCAGTACCGGGCGCTGGTGCGCGTCGTGCTCGGCGAGGTAGCGGGGCCGGTTGAGCTCGACGGCCGCGTCCAGCGCGCCCTTGCTCATCAGGGTCAGGGTGGAATCCGGCGGGGTGACCTGCAGCCTGACGTCTGCGCCCTGCTCCTTGGCCTGGAGTCCGTAGGCCTTGTCCAGCACGTAGCGCAGCTGGATCGTGGAACTGCCGGTGGGCGCGCTGATGGCCACGGTCCTGGCCTTGAGGTCTTTCGGGCTCTTGATGTCCGAGGCGGACGCGACATCGACGACGGTCGCGTCCCGGTCCTGGACACCGGCGCTGAGGATGCGGGTGCGCAGTCCCTTGTCCGCGGCGAGCGCGACCGCGACGGGTGAGGTCTCGACGATTGCGTACTGCCGTGACTGGTAGGCCTGCTGGGCGGTCTGGGTCGGCACGTAGGTGACCTTGACCTTGAGGCCTCCCAGGTCGACCTTGTCGTGCTCGATGGCCCAGAAGGCCATGTGCCGCGTGGGGTCGTCCAGTACCGCGACCGTGATCGCCGAGCCGCCGGCGGCTGGGGCTCCGCCGGGGCCGCACGCGGTCAGGAGTCCTGCGGAGACGGCGAGTGCGGCGGCGCCGACCGGCACGGTGCGCGAGAGGCGCGCTCCTGAGGTTCGCATGATGACGTCCTTGTCATGGGGTGCAAAGGGTTCAGCGCGCGGAGGTCCCGCTGGTCCGGTAGCGCAGGAGCCGGTTCTCCAGTGGTTGCAACAGGAGCTTGTCCACGGCGTGGACGATGATGATCAAGGTGAGGATCGACGCATAGAGCGTGCTGGAGTCGAACTGTTCGCGCGCGTTGTTGAGCAGATAACCCAGCCCTGTCGAGGCGCCGAAGATCTCGGCGACGATCGCGACCTTCCAGGCTGCTCCGTACGACAGGCGCAGGGCGGTGAACAGGTAGGGCCCGAGATAGGGGCCGACGACCTTCACCAGCACTCTCCGGTTGCTGCGGGTGAAGCTCTGGGCCATCTCCATCGTTTCGGCGTCGAGTGCCTTCAGTCCCTCCCACACCGTGATCGCGGTGAAGGGCAGGATGATCGCGACTTCCACGAAGATGACCGCGCCGGTGGACACGCCGAGCCAGTACATGCCCACGATCGCCCATCCGATGCTGGGGAACGCGTTGACGAAGGGCAGCAGCCGGTCCACCAGCAGGCCCTGGAGCAGTTGCACGTACCGGGCGGTGACGGCAAGCGCGGTGCCGATCACGAGCGCGATGAGAACGGAGGCTCCCACCCGCACGAACGAGATGTAGGTGTTGCGGTAGTAGTCGCTGTCACCGGCGACGAGGTCCCAGGTCCGCGCGAGCACGGCGACCGGGCTGGGGACGATGTATTCGGGCTGGTAGCGTGAAGCGATCCACCAGGCCAGCAGTACGAGGACCGGCACGCCGTTGGTGATCAGGAAATTGGCGGTACGCCATGCCCTGCCGGGCCGGGAGGCCGACGCGGGACCGGGAACCGTCCGGGCGGGCGTGGGCCGCCGACGGCGCCGCTGCGACGGTGGAGCGGTGGTCGTCGTCATCGGGTCACTTCTCCTCGGCCGTGCCGTCGCCCTCGGGCGGCCCGTCGTCCGTGGAGGGGGCATCCAGGCCGAGGGCGGTGCGCATCCGCAGCCGCAGTTCGCGCAGGGCGGGGTCGTGATCGAGGTCGCGGGGCCGTTGGGCGGGCAGTGTCATCTCGCTGACGATGCGCGTCGGTTTCCCGGAGAAGATCAGCACCCGGTCCGCGAGGGCCAGCGCGTCGTCCATGTCGTGCGTGACGAACAGGACGGTCTTGCCGGTCCTCTCCCGCACAGCGTGTATCTCGCTGCGCAGCCGTTTGCGGGTGGACACGTCCAGGGCGGACAGCGGCTCGTCCATCAGGATGATGCGCGGATCGAGTGCGAGGGCGCGGGCGATGGCGACCCGCTGCCGTTCGCCGCCGCTGAGTGCGCCGGGATACTTGTGCAGGTCGTCGGCCAGTCCGGTGAGTTCCAGCTGCTTCAGTGCCTTGTCACGGCGGGTGCCACGGTCGCCGGACGAACCGCGCAGTTCCATGCCGAGCATGACGTTCGACAGCACGTCGCGCCATGGGACCAGCCTGGGCTGCTGGAAGACGTAGGCGAGGTCCGACCACGTCTCCTCGGGTGAGCGGCCGGCCACCCGGATCCGGCCGGCGTCCGGCCGGAGCAGGCCGCCCAGCAGTCGCAAAGTGGTGGACTTGCCGCAGCCGCTGGGGCCGAGCAGGCAGACGAACTCCCCTTCCTCGACAGTGAAGTGAAGGTCGTCGAGGACCGTCTCGCCAGCGAAGGCCGTCCGCACGCCGACGAACTCGACGGCGGGGTGGGTGGGTGTGCCATCAGAGGGCGCGTCAGATCCGGTGTCCGGCCGGGGCGCCCGGACGGAATCGGGCGGGTCGGCAAAAGGGCGTGATCCAGTGGGAAGCACGGGCATGCGACCTCCTTGAGTGCCTCGGCACGACGCTCCACGCCGTCGAGGCAGGCGCGCCCGCCTCGACGGCGGCTCAGCAGAACGGGGTCCGACGGGCAACGGGCTCGACAGCGGCGGTGTCCTGGTGGGCCCACCCGGGCTGCCGGGTGCGCCTCATGCTCCAAGCCACTTAATTAGTGTGTACACATTGACCGTTCTCTCGTCCACCCCTCGATCAGCGATTCTTTGTTTTCGCTGATAGGCGGCGAAAAGGCATGCAAAAGGTGCGCGCGAGCAGCCCAAAGCCAGGATTCATCTGTACACACCTTTGTCGCGACAGGAGCATGATCACCACGCCGGTCGCCAGCCCGGAACGCGCATGCTCCCCCGCCGGCGCCCCCCGGCGGAGTCGTGTGCAGCCGGCCCCCGACACCCGACCCGGGTCGGCTCGCCACCGCTCAGACGTGAAGTAAAAATATACTTACCTGCTTGCCGGGTCAACTGCTTTCATGGGGTGCCGACGGCCTGCAGCACGCCGCCCCTATGAGCCCGAAGGAAGTTGAGACGCATGGCGAGAGACGCCGATGTGACCCGGCAGCGGATCATGAAAGCCGCCCTGGAGGAGTTCTCCGGCAAGGGCCGCGCCGGGGCTCGGGTCGAATCGATCGCCCGGCAGGCCGGAGTCAGCGTCCGCATGCTGTACGTCCACTTCGGCAGCAAGGACGGGCTGTACGAGACGGTGCTCCGTGAGCACATCGCGCGGCGCACCGAGGAACTGTCGGACATATCGGTTCCGTTGACCGACTTCATCCCCCGGCACTTCACAGGTCTGCGACAGAACGAGACTTTCGTCCGGCTCGCCATGTGGGAGGGGCTGGCCTCCTCAGGGGCCCAGCCTCCGAGGAGCGAGGAGGAGCGGAGCCTGAGGTACTCGGAGATCCTCAGCTACCTGATCACACGCCAGGCCGCGGGCGATCTCGATCCGTCACTCGACACGGAGATGACTCTGCTTGCCGTGATCGCGCTGGCGTCCTTCCCGTCCGCATTCGGGCAGCTCGTTCACATGGCGACAGGCCTGCGCGCCGACGATCCCGTGTTCATCGAGCGCTACGAGACCTTCCTCCGCGGCCTGGCGAACCGGCTGGCACCCCCGGCCCCGCCGGACCAGGGGTGAGACGGCTCCTGGAACTGTCAGTCGGTGTGTGTACCGAAGAGCTTGCCGAACCTGCCCGTCAGCAGGTCCGCGCCCTTGTACTGGGCCGCAGCCTCGGGGCCGAGGACGCCCTGGCCGGGGAGCTGGGCAGCGCCTCCGGACGGGCCGAGCGGCAGGAGGATCGCGGCGGGACCCGGCTGGTAGGTGACGAGTTCCCCCGAGCCCGCCATCAGGGCCTTGATGTTGTCCGCGACCACCGCCGCATGGCGTGCTGCCGAACCGCCGCGCTTGGCCTCGGGGATGTCGGTGATGTCGCCGAGGGCGAAGACCGTGTCCTGTCCCTTGACCTGAAGGGTGTCGGTGACGGCGACCTCACCGCTTGCCAGGCGCGCGTCCGTGAGCGCAGCGGCGAGGTAGGCGGTGCTGGGGACGACGCCGAAGCAGCGGAACCAGATGTCCGCGGTGATGTCGACGTCCGAGACGGTGGTGACGTGGAAGGTGCCGTGCTCGCCCGGTGCCGTGGGCGGGTTCTCCTTGAGGGCGGTACCCAGCACGAGCCGGACGTCGAGGGCGGTGAGCTGGCGGCGGATCTCCTCGCGGAGCCCGGGCTCGTACCCGCCCAGGATGTCGGCCGCCGGGTCGACGATGACGACCTTCTTGCGCGGCCATGCGGCCTTGATCTCACCGGCGAACTCCAGTCCGACCGGTCCGGCGCCGAGCAGCAGCACACGGTCGGCGGCCCGGAGGGCGGCGTGGGCCTGCCGGTACTTGAGCTGGGCCGCGGCGGTGTCGTCGACGTCGCTCTTGGCGGGGAAGGGATAACCGGAGCCGGTGGCCAGCACGATGTAGTCGGCGGCGATCTCCTCACCCGAGGCCAGGGTCACCCGGCCCGGCTCCACCCGTACCGCGCGGTCGCGCACCACGCGCCCGTTGGTGAGGAGCTTGTCGTAGGGGAAGAAGACACGCGGAAGGAACTCCGGGTCCACTACGGCGCGCAGGGCCCCGACGGCATGGAAGAACGCGTCCTTGGGCTCGACCAGGACGACGTCGGCGACGTCGTCCAGTGCTTTGGCCGCGGCGCTTCCGCCGTAACCGCCGCCGATGACTACTACGGTCGGGGACATCTGTTGTACTCCTTCATGTCTTGCATGTGTGGACGCCGTCACGGAGCTGTGAGCAGGCCGTGCATCGCGCCGGACTGGTAGCGCTCGACGGCTTCGGCCACGCGCGCCCGGCTGGAGAGGCAGAACCCGCCGTACATGTAGGCGGGGGTGCGCAGCGGCCGGCCCGCTCCGAACAGGAACTGTCCGCCCTGCCCGCCGGCCTCCAACTCCACGGCCCCGGTGCCGGGTTCGAAGACGGCGAGGCCGGCCGGGCCGAGGTCGCCCCGGTTCACGGGGGTGGCGATGCGGCCCCCGCCCGCGACCGTCATGACGAAGCCGCGGAAGCCGGGGTCCACGGGGATCTCGATACGGGTACCGGGTGCCAGGACCAGGTCGTAGACGTGGGATCCGGCTGCCTCGCGGACCGGCGAGCACAGGCCGAAGGCGTCCCCGGCCACGACGCGGATCCGCACGCCCTCGGCGAGCTCGCAGGACGGCAGCTCCTGCGGGGTGAAGTGCATGCCGTACGGGGCGTCCTGCTCGGCGGTCTCGGGCAGCCGTACGAAGATCTGCGCGCCGTGCCCGAGCCGCCCGGCCTCCTCCACGACCTCGTCGTGCACGATGCCCGAGCCCGCGACGGTCCAGTGCACCCCGCCCGGTTCGATCAGGCTCCTGTCGCCGAGGCTGTCCCGGTTGTGGAACCGGGTGGTGGAGTCGTCGAACAGGTAGGTGACCGCGGAGAAGCCGGCATGCGGATGCGGCGCGAAGACCGGCCCGGTCATCCGGAAGAGGTCCGTGTTGAGGAAAGGATCGAGGTCGACCGCGAAGCGCGCCCCGCGGGCTGAGAAGAGCGCTCCCCTTTCGTGGGTTTCGATCTCCATGACGGTGGACAGGACCCGGGGCCCGTTCATGTCGTACTCCTTCTGCTCGTCTGCTCCGGGCCAGCCCGGACGGGCCGCCGGCGCGGACTCCCCGTGCTCTTGTCTCCCGGCGTTGACGGCCAGCGGTGTGATCAGCCGGCCGCCCGGGAACAGGGACCCCGCGGCGCTGTCCTTCAACGGCGACGGCCCGCAGAAGGCTCCCGCCGCCTCGGGGAGCCGTCCGGTGCCGCCGTCGAGATCGCGGTGAGCACCGCCGGCCTGTTGCGCGGTGTTGAGCAGTGCGCAGGCGACGGCGCCGTCCTGGTCGCGCACGCCGCCGACCGCGCCGGGGGTCACCGGGGCAAAGCTCATGCCGAGGCCGGGCGCGGAGACGGGCTCCGCATCTGCGGCGCTGTTGTACTGCCGGTCGGCATGGGAGGACTCCTGGTACGGACTGGATCGGAACATGCACCACATAAAATATACAAGCGTTGAGTTTTGTTCCCCACCCCCGTCCACCCCCGGCACCCGCGCCCGCGCCCGCGAGGGCGCCCGGCGGCACCGGCACGGGGTGCAACAGGGACGTCCGGCGGGACGGGCCCCTGGCGCCGGCGGCCGGTGCCCCTCGCATGCGGGTGCTCCGCTGGCGGGATCCGCCCGTCCTCGGTGCGCGGGGGTGCGCAGCCCGGCCGGCCCGGCCGCCTTCGCCGACTCCCCCGCGGTGCGCGCACGGCTTGCGCGGTGCCGCACGGACAGCCGAAGTCGGCGCCCGGGCGTGCGTTCACGCCGATCGGGGGCGGGCACGATGCACCCGCCCCCGATCGGCACCCGTGAGCGGGTCGGTCAGGAGGGCTTCTCCTCCTGGTTGACGATGAAGTCGGCCGGGATCTCGGGGCTCCAGACGGCCGGCGGGCAGTCCCAGTCGTTGGCCTTCCAGTTCTCGGTGATGCAGTCCATGTCGCTGGAGTACTCGATCCAGCTCCCCCACGGGTCCTTGACGTAGTGGAAGAAGTTGGAGCCCAGGGTGTGCCGGCCCAGTCCCCAGCCCTGGCTGTGTCCTGCGGCCGCCATGGACTGCGCGCCCATGGCGATCTGGTCGATGTCGGCGACCTCCCAGCTCGAATGGTGCAGCCCGGGATGAGTGCCGGGGACGAAGCCGAAGACGTGGTGGTCACCGGGCCCCGAGTTCATGAAGGTCGCCATGGACGGGATGCGGTCCGACAGGCGCAGGCCCAGGATGCGGGCGTAGAAGGCCTCGGACGCGTCCAGGTCCGTGCTGAAGATCAGCATGTGCCCGAGCCGCCGGGGGCGGGGCCTCTCGCTCGCGGTGAGCCAGCGGGCCTGGTCGACGCGGCGGATGCGGTCGCCGTAGTTGGGCTCGTGGGCGTCCGTCGTGCCGAAGTCCCGCCAGGCGCCGATCTCCTCGTCGCGCAGGTTCAGCAGGTTGCCCTCGTGATCGCGCAGCCACAGACCGCCGGAGAGTTCCGCGGGCGCGTCGAGCAGACGCACGCCGAGGCCCTCGAGATGGCTCTGCCATTCGGGCAGCGAGCCGGGCTCGACGGCGAACGCCACATGGTGCAGGCGCTTGACCGGGCCTTCCAGCAGCACGGTCTGGTCCTGCTCGCGGCCGTCGCAGCGGACCACCACGGAATTGCCCTGCTCGGCCGTCCGCAGTCCGAACGCGTCGTAGAAGCTCTGCCCCGTATCCAGGGAAGGGACCTGGAGCCCGTAGTGCAGAAGACCTTTGACACGCAGCATGACACTCTCCTCACGGTTCTGGTGCGCCGCGTCCCGACGGGCCGCACCACCCCTAAGTGTGTACACCTTTTGTTGCGAGAGTCCAGTTCTCCACAGGCGCCGTCCCGAGATCCTCGCCGCACACCATGACCGTGGCCTGCCCGACGGCAGGGGCTTCCCGGCCCGGTGCGAGATCGCCGATCACCCGGCGGGCCGTGCGCGCGAGATGCCCCGCGATCAGGCCGGCGGCCCGCTCCGGAGCGCCGGCCATGACGGCGGCGAACAGGTCGTAGTGCTCCTGTCGGCGCTGCGGGAACACGCCCGGGTGCCGGTCCTGCAGCGCGCGCAGATACCGCTCACTGCGTTCGGAGTAGGAGGTGATCGTGCGCAGGACCGTAGGAGTGCACCGGGACACGAGCACACGGTGGAAGGCACGGTGCGCCTCGTGCCAGGCTGCCACGTCGGCCCCCGCCTCCGCGCGGTCCATGTCGTGCAGGTGCGCCGAGGCCTCCTGCACCTCCTGCCTGGTCAGGTGTCCCGCGGTGACCCGCACCCCCATGGCCTCCAGCGAGATCCGTGCCGCGTAGAGGCAGTCCAGATCAGCCACGTCGAGGCCGGTGACCCGGCCCCGGTGGTTGATGTCGGCAGTGATCAGCCCCTCTTCCTGGAGCATCCGGAACGCCTCGCGCAGCGGGGTGCGGCTGACGTCGAAGACCCGGGCCAGCTCTGCCTGCTTCAGCTCGGTGCCGGGCGGCAGGACGCCGTCCAGGATCAGCCACCGCAGGTGGTCGTGGATCTCGATGCTGGTGCGCCTGGGATGCGAGATGACCGGCCGTGGCACGTCGTCGAATGGATCCGCCGAACCCGACTGCATCACCTGCGCCGACCGCCTCTCCGCCGCAACCAGCTCCCGCGGTTGGTCACATCACTTTCCACCACCCTACCCTTCCCGACGCAATGTGTATGCACTATGGTCCTGCTGTTCTACAGAGCCGCCAGCTGGAGGAAGAGCCATGCAGTCACCTGACTGGTCGTTGGTCCAGTACCGCACCAACGACTCCGAGAAGACCGCCGTCGGTGCGCTGGTCGGGGAGAAGGTCGTGGAAGGCCCGCCCGGGACGGCCGGCCTTACGCTCCTGGAAGTGCTGCAGCGGTGGGACGTTCTCGCGCCTGCCCTGCGCGAGTGGACGCCGTCGGCGGCCCCGGCCGTCGCGGACGCCCGTCTCGCGCCGCCCCTGACGTACCCGGGCAAGGTGGTGTGCGCCGGTGCCAACTACTGGGACCACATCGCCGAGATGGGCATCGAGCGCCCCGCCGCCCTGGGCGAGCCGTTCTTCTTCCTCAAGCCGCCGAGGACCACGGTCACCGGCCCCGGCGATCCCGTGCCGCTGCCCGGCTACCCCGGCGCGCGCGTGGACTGGGAGGCCGAACTCGCCGTCGTGATCGGCAGGCCCGGCCGTGACATCGCCCCCGACCAGGTTCCCGACCACGTGGCCGGCTACCTCGCGGCCAACGACATCTCCGCCCGTGACAGGCTCAAGGCCGCGCTGCCCGTCGCCGAGCCCTTCACCTTCGACTGGCTGGGGCACAAGGGCCAGGACGGCTTCTGCCCTCTGGGGCCCGGTCTCGTGCCCGGCTGGCAGGTGCCCGACCCGCAGGATCTGCGGATCCGGCTCACCGTCAACGGCGTGGTCAAGCAGGACTCCTCCACCGCGCAGATGATGATCCCCGTGCATGAGGTGGTGGCGGCGGCGAGCCGTCTCACCCGGCTCGAAGCCGGCGATGTGATCCTCACCGGTACACCCGCAGGATGCGGAGTGCCCCGCGGCGAGTTCCTGGCCGTCGGGGACGAGGTCGTCGTGGAGATCGAACGGATCGGCCGCCTGCACAACACCGTGGTGGCGTCGTGAGCAGCGCACCGGCCCGCACGGAGCGGGACTGGCCCAAACCGCTGCCCGTGCCCGGGTCCATGCAGGCCATGGTCTTCAACCGCTTCGGTCCGCCCGGCGTACTGGAGCGGGCGGTGACCGACACACCTCGCCCAGGCCCCGGCGAGGTCCTCGTCCAGGTCGCCGCGGTGAGCATCGGCCGTCTGCTGGACCTGGCGGCCCGTGCGGGCCGCCATCCGTACGCGGACTTCCGGTTCCCGCATGTCCTGGGCGCGGACCATTCGGGTGTCGTCGCCGCTCTCGGCGAAGGCGTCGGCTCGGTCCGGGTCGGGGACCGGGTGGCGGTCTTCCCCGTCGTCACCTGCGGTGTCTGCGCCTCTTGTACGCAGGGCCGCGAGGAGGCCTGCGCCGCCCTCTCCCTGATCGGCACCCATCGCCCGGGCGCCTACGCGCAGTACTGCGTGGCCCCCGCGCGCAACGTCCATCCGGTGCCCGACGGCATTTCGCCCGCGATGGCCGCGTCACTCGCGCTGGTCGGACCGGTCGCCGCCAACCAGCTCGCCCAGGCGGGGCTGCGGGCCGGTCACTGGGTGCTCGTGCAGGGCGCCGCCTCGGCCCTGGGATCCACCACGGCCGCGCTCGCCCGGCATCTCGGCGCACGGATCATCGCGACCTCCCGCTCGCCCGAAAAGCGCGAGGTGCTGTCCGCCGCGGGGGCCGAAGTGGTCCTGGACGCCACCGCCCCGGACTTCGCCGACCGGGTGCGCGAGGCGACCGGGGGCCATGGCGCGGACATCGCCGTCGACAACCTGGGCGACCCGGCCGTCTGGGACGCCACGGTGGACTCACTCGCGCGCGGCGGCACGGTGGTCACCTCCGGGGCCTTCCTCGGGGGCAGGGTGCAGCTCGATCTGCTGCGCCTGTACTCGAACTGCCAGCGCGTGATCGGAGTACGCACCGGGAACCCGGCGTCGGTCGAGGCTCTGTGGGCCCAGGCCGAGAACGGGTTCCGTGCCGTCGTCGACCGGACGTTCCCCATCGGGCGTGCCGCCGACGCGCACCGCTACCTGGAAGACGACAGCAATGTCGGACGTGTCGCGCTGATCCTCGGTACGGACGACTGGGAGGCCTGACAGACCAGGTCCCGCAAGACTCCGGCTAGAGCTCCCGGCCGATGCTCCGGGCAGCGTCCAGCACCGTCGGAGCGAGTTCCGTGAGCCGTGTCTTGCGGCAGCGTGAGGCGGGAGCCGCGACGGCGACGGCGGCGAGCGCACGACCGGCTCCGTCGCGGACACACGCCCCGACCGCGTTCACACCGCTCTCGCTCTCCTGCAGGTTGTATGCGTAGCCCAGGCGCCGGATCACGGCCAGTTCGGCCCGCAGTCGCTCCACGCTCTCCGCGGAGTGACCGGGCAGTCCACGGGGATACAGGGCCGCCACCTGTTCCGGTGGCAGTCCCGCCAGCAGGGCCTTGCCCCCCGAGGTGACATGGGCCGGCAGGACTGTGCCCGTCCGATAGCTGACGCGCAGGACCTGGGGTCCTTCTACGCCGTCCAGGAACCGCGCGCCGCTGCCTTCCAGCACCATGAGGTGGCTGGTCTCGTGGACCGTGTCCGTCAGCCGCTGGAGGTGCGGACGGGCGGTGGCGATCAGGTCGGGTGGCAGGGCACGGCTCCCCCGGATCGCGCGCAGGGCGGGACCCGGCCGGTACACCTTGTTCCCGTCCTGCTGGGCGAAACCGTGGAAGACGAGCATCGCCAGCACCCGGTGCGCCGTGGAACGCGCGATGCCGAGCTGCTCGGCGACATCCACCACACGCAGTTCCTCTCTCTCGTGCAGCAGCTGCACGGTACGTAGCGCGTTCCCGGCAGCCCCCACCGGATAGGCCGGGCGCTCCCGAGATTCCTGATTCTGCATAGAAGAACACTACCTCTTAGAGATTCCCCTATGGGAAACAGCGGCGTAACGTCAATCACGCCCGGAAACTGTGCACACTTCAGCCAACCGGACCTGCACCTGCCCTGGAGGCCCACATGACCGACGCTGCGAGCGAGCAGAAGCTGCTCGATGAGCTGTATGCAGATTTCGAGGACGCGGGGCTGATTCCGCTGTGGACCCAGCGCGACGACCTCATGCCCATGTCCCCCCGGTCCGCGGCAGTCCCCCACCTGTGGCGGTGGAGCGACCTGCTGCCGATCGCCGAGCGTTCCGGACAGCTCGTGCCGGTGGGGCGCGGCGGTGAGCGCAGGGCGATGGCCCTGTCGAACCCAGGTCTGCCAGGGCAGCCCTACGCCACACCGACGCTGTGGGCGGCCGTCCAGTACCTGGGCCCGCGGGAGGTGGCCCCCTCGCACCGGCACAGCCAGGGCGCCTTCCGGTTCGTCGTCGACGGCGAGGGCGTGTGGACGAACGTGGACGGTGACGCGGTGGCGATGCGCCGCGGTGACCTGCTGCTGACGCCCAGCTGGGCCTTCCACGAGCACCAGAACGTCACCGACCACCCGATGACCTGGATCGACGGTCTGGACATCCCTCTCGTCAGCAAGCTGGACGCCGGCTTCTTCGAGTTCGGTCCCGACGAGCTGTCGACCCGCCAGACACCGCACCGCTCGCGCGGCGAACGGCTGTGGGCGCACCCCGGCCTGCGCCCCATCAGCCAGCCGGACCGCCCCAACTCACCGCTCGCCGCCTACCGCTGGGAGCACACCGACGCCGCGCTCACCGCCCAGCTGGAACTGGAGTCGGAGGACGTACCCGGCACCATCGAGCCCGGCCATGCCGGAGTGCGCTTCTCCAACCCCACCACCGGCAGGGACGCCCTGGTCACGATCCGCACGGAGATGCGCAGGCTGCGTGCCGGGATCCGCACCACCCCCGTGCGCACGGTCGGCTCCGCGGTCTGGCAGGTGTTCGACGGCGAGGCCGCCGTGTCCGTCGGCGACAAGACCTTCGAGGTCGGCAAGGGCGACCTGTTCGCCGTCCCGTCCTGGTGCGAGGTGACGCTGACAGCCCGTACCCAGGTCGACCTCTTCCGTTTCAGCGACGAGCCCGTCTACGAGGCGCTCGGCCTCGCCCGTACCTCTCGAGGAGAACAGCAGTGAAGCTCGCCACCATCCGCACCGAAGAGGGCACCCGCGCCGTCCGCGTCGACACCGACGGCGCGGTCGATCTCGGAGAGACCGATCTCGCCGCCTTCCTGCGCCACACGGACTGGGCCGCCCGCGCGGCCGCCGCCGGCGGCGAGTGGCATGCCCTGGACACCCTGGACTACGCCCCGGTGGTCGTCGCACCCGAGAAGGTCATCTGCGTCGGTCTCAACTACCGCAACCACATTCTGGAGATGGGCCGCGAACTCCCCTCGTACCCGACCCTGTTCTCGAAGTACGCACGCGCGCTCGTGGGCGCGTACGACGATGTCGTGCTGCCTGCCTCCTCCGATCAGATGGACTGGGAGGCCGAACTCGCCGTCGTCATCGGCGCGGAGGTACGCCACGCCACTCCCGCCCAGGCACGTGCGGCGATCGCCGGCTACACGGTCCTCAACGACGTGACCGCCCGCGACTGGCAGTACCGCACCGCGCAGTGGCACCAGGGCAAGACCTTCGAGGCCACCACTCCCATCGGCCCCTGGCTGGTCACGGCCGACGATGCGGCGGTGGGCGCCCTGGAACTCGACCTGGCCTGCGAGGTCGACGGCGACACGGTGCAGAAGTCGAACACCGGCGACCTCGTCTTCGACCCGGCCACCCTCGTGGCCTACCTGTCGGAGATCGTCACGCTGGTGCCGGGTGACGTCATCGCGACGGGAACGCCCGGTGGCGTCGGACACGCCCGCAAGCCGGCCCGCTACCTCAAGGACGGCTCCGTCCTGGTCACCCGTATCGACGGTCTGGGCGAGTGCCGCAACGTCTGCCGCCGGGATCCCCGGTGAACTCGCGTCCGGACCTGGTGCTCGGCTGGGCCGCCGAGGGAACGGCGGTCTTCGAGGCCGCCGCCCGCACGGTGACCGACGCGGGTTTCACCCGCCCCTCGCTGCTGCCGGGCTGGACCCGCGCACACGTCGTCGCCCATGTCGCCCGCAACGCCGACGCCCTGGTCAATCTCCTGACCTGGGCCCGTACCGGCGTCACCACACCGATGTACACCTCACCGGAGCAGCGGTCGCGGGAGATCGAGGAGGGGGCGGGCCTGTCACCGGACGAGCTGCGGGCGGATCTGCGGGCGGCCGGGGCCCGGCTGGCCGAGGCGGCCGACGCGCTGCCGGAGGCGGCCTGGGACGCTCGGGTGCGCACGGCCCGGGGGCGGGAGGTACCGGTCTCGCAGACCGCGTGGATGCGGGTCCGCGAGGTCTGGGTGCACGCCGTCGACCTGGACGCGCACACCACGTTCGACGACCTCCCCCCGGACGTGTGCGCCGCGCTCCTGGACGACGTCACCGCTTCCTTCACCGCGCGGGCCGACGCGCCTCGCGTGAGGCTGCGCGCGGTGAGCGGTGACCGGGAGTGGGCCTTCGGCGCTCCCGGCACCGCCCGCCCCGTCACCGTGACCGCAGAGGTCCCGAGCCTGGCGGCGTACGCCACCGGGCGTCCTGTTCCCGCAGTACTGCACGCCGACGGCGGCGAACCGCTCCCCGTGCTGCCGGCCTGGCTGTGAAAGACAGAGGTACGACATGAAAATCGCCTGCATCGGCGCAGGTCCCGGCGGACTGTTCTTCGCCACCCTGCTCAAGCGCAACCGGCCGGGCGCCGAGGTCGTCGTCTTCGAGCGCAACCGCCCTGATGACACCTTCGGCTTCGGTGTGGTCTTCTCCGACGCCACCCTGGACGCCATCGACGCGGCCGACCCGGTCCTCAGCGACGCCCTGGCCAAGTACGGGCGGCACTGGGACGACATCGAGGTACGGGTGCACGGCGCGCGCGAGCGCATAGGCGGCATGGGCATGGCCGCGGTGGTCCGCAAGACCCTGCTGTCCCTGCTGCAGGACCAGGCGCGTGCGGCGGGTGTCACCATGCGCTTCCAGCACGAGGTCCGTGACCCCGCGGAGCTCGACGGCTTCGACCTGGTGGTGGTCTGCGACGGCGCCAACAGCCGCTTCCGGAATGTGTTCGCCGAGGACTTCGGGCCGACGGCGGAGGTGGCAAGTGCCAAGTTCATCTGGTTCGGCACCCCTCATCTCTTCGACGGGCTCACCTTCGTCCACCAGGACGGCCCGCACGGTGTGTTCGCCGCCCATGCCTATCCCATCAGCGACGGCCTGAGCACGTTCATCGTGGAGACCAACGCCGAGGCCTGGGCCGCGGCCGGGCTGGACACCTTCGATCCCGCAACCCCCCCGGGCTCCAGCGACGAGAAGTCGAAGAAGTACCTCGAGGATCTCTTCCGCGACCAGCTCGACGGACAGGGCCTCGTCGGGAACAACTCCCGGTGGGGCAACTTCGCCACCCGCAGGGCCCGTTCGTGGCGGCGCGGCCACTGGGTCCTGCTCGGCGACGCCGCGCACACCGCGCACTTCTCCGTCGGGTCGGGCACCAAGATGGCCATGGAGGACGCCGTCGCGCTCGCCGAGGCGCTGGGTGAGTCGCCCTACAGTGTGCCGGGCGCGCTGGAGATCTACGAAGAGCGCCGCCGCCCCGGTGTGGAGAAGATCCAGAACTCGGCGCGCCCCAGTCTGTCGTGGTGGGAGCACTTCGGGCGGTACGTCCGTTCCTTCGACGCCCCCGAACAGTTCGGCTTCCACTTCCTTTCGCGGAGCATCCCGCGGGCCAAGCTCGCCGTACGCGACGCCTCCTACGTGGAGCGGATCGACGGCTGGTGGCAGTCCCGGCACGGCGCAGCCCCTCTGGACACCCCCTTCCAGGACGGCCCGTTCAGGCTGCCCGGCCGCCGGGTGACGGCCACACCGGATGCCCTCGTCGGAAGTGACGGCACGCAGATCCCGATGTCCGTCTTCACTGGACAGCCGTCCGCGGCCGGGGTGTGGATCGACGCGCCGGACACCGAGGACGGGCTGCCGCTCGCCCTCGACAGGGTCAGGGAGGCCGCGCAGGTGAGTGTCCCGCTCATCGGCACCCGCGGCGGCACAGCACTGACCCGGATGCTGATCGCAGAGGAGGCCCGGCTCGCCCACCAGATCCCTGCCGCGGTCCTCGGCCCGTACGACGACGACAAGGCCACCACGCTCGTCCTGTCCGGCCGAGCCGACCTCGTGGGAGATGTCGCATGAACGGCCTCGACCCGCTGTTCGCACCGCGCGCCATCGCGGTGCTGGGCGCCTCGCCCGTCGCCGGCAAGCTGGGCGCGGCCATGACCGAGTCGCTGTCCGGCTTCCCGGGGACGGTGATGAAGGTCAACGCCGGCCGCCCGGATCCGGAACGCGGCTTCCACCCGACGGTTGCTGCGGCCGTGGCCGCCCACGGCGTCACCCCGGACCTCGTCATCTCCTGTGTGCCGGCCGCCGTGACCGCGGCCGCACTGCGGGAGGCCGCGACCGCCGGAGCGCGCGCCGCGCTGGTGTGCGCCGGGGGCTTCGCCGAGTCCGGCGCCGGGGGGGCCGTCCACCAGGAGGCCGTGGCCGCCGTCGTACGGGACACCGGGCTGCGGGTTCTGGGTCCCAACACGTCCGGTTTCTTTGCCCCGCACGCACGGCTGACGGCGAGTTTCGTGCCCGGGGTCGCCGACCTCGCGCCCGGCCCGGTCGCGGTCGTCGCGGCCAGCGGGGGTGTCAACCACGCGCTCGCCTTCGCGCTGGCGGAGACCGGCGTGGGGATACGGCTCGGAGTCGGCCTCGGCAACAGCCTGGATGTCACGCAGGCCGACGTCCTGTCGCACCTGGCCGGCGACGACGGGGTGCGCGCTGTCGCCCTGCATGTGGAGACGGCCGTCGACGGGCACCGGCTGACCAAGGCTGTACGACGGCTGGTCGACCGGGTTCCGGTGGTGGCCCTCGTGGTCGGCCGCAGCGACATCGGTGACTTCGCCAGGTCGCACACCGGGGCGCTCGCCACCTCCTGGCGGGTGACCCGTGCGGCGCTGCGGCAGGCGGGCGCGGTCCTGGTCGACGACGAACGAGAACTCGTCGACGCGGTGGCAGCCTTGGGACTCGTACGGCTGCCCGGGCACCCCGGCGCCGGAGTCGGTCTTGTCACCGCGCAGGCGGGTCCCGGCCTGCTGCTGACCGATGCCTTGCGCACGCGGGGGGTGTCCGTTCCCCCGCTGGTCGAACGAACGGTCAAGGAGATCGGCGAACTGCTTCCGGCCGGTCTCACCTACCAGCGCAACCCGGTCGACACCGGCCGTCCCTCGCCCGTCCTCACCCAGGTGGTGGAGCGCGTGTCCGAGGACCCGGGGATCCAGGTGACCGGCGTCTACGCCCTGCTGGAACCGACCGCCGTCGATGTCGCCGACGCGCTCACGAGCGCGCACCCGAAAACTCCTGTGGTGGCCGTCGTGGGCGGGCCGGCGGAGGCCGCCCGAAAGGCTCGTCTACGGCTCGGGAAGGCCGGTATTCCGGCCGCTGCGACCCCGGCTGCCGGAGCGGCGATGCTGCGAGCCCTCGTCGAGGACGCCTCCGTGCGGGCCCGTCTGGACGCATCCGCCGTCACCCCACCCGGTGCTCTCCCGCTCACCCTGACCGGACCGGTCGACGAGCACACCGCAAAAGGCGTCCTTGCCGAGCTGGGCATCCGCACGCCGGCGCGCCGGGTGTGTCCCGACTGGGAGGCTGCCCACACCGCACTCGACGAACTCGGCGGGCCGGTCGTGGTGAAGATCCTCGACGCCCGTGTCCTGCACAAGACGGAGGTCGGGGGCGTGCACGTCGGGATCACCACGCACGACCAGCTCGACGCCGCGCTGGCCCGGATGCCCGTGAGCCCAGCCGTGCTCGTCGAGCAGATGGCGCCCTCAGGCCCCGAACTGATCATGGGCGTCCGCCGTGACCCGGTCTTCGGACCCGTCGTGGCCCTCGGAGCGGGCGGTACGGCAGCCGAGATCCTCGGTGACGTGTCACTGCGCCTGGCGCCGTTGTCGGCGGACGAAGCCGATTCCATGCTGGACGACCTCGCCACCCGCGACCTGTTCCAGGGCGCCCGCGGGGCGGCACCGGTCGACCGGGCCCGTCTCGCCCATGCCTTGCTCGCCCTCTCCTCCCTCGCCGCCGACGACACGGTGGCCGAGTGCGAGATCAACCCCCTGCGCGTTCTGCCCGACGGCGACGTCGTCGCGCTCGACGCCGTCCTGCTGCTCCGCGACGAGCTCGCTCGATCCGATCAAGGAGGATCCGACGATGCGTGAAGGATTCGTCCCCTGGCCCAAGGAAGCCTCCGACCGCTACCGCGAGGCCGGCTACTGGCGCGGTGCACCACTTGGCTCCTACCTCCACGAGTGGGCACAGGCCTACGGCGACAAGGTCGCCGTCGTCGACGGCGGCACACGGCTGACGTACGGCCGGCTCGCCGACCTGGCCGACGGGCTGGCCGTAGGGCTGCTCGACGCCGGACTGACACCGGGTGACGCGATACTCGTCCAGCTGCCCAACGGCTGGGAGTTCGTGGCGCTCACCCTCGCCTGTCTGCGGGCGGGCATCGCGCCCGTCATGGCGCTGCCTGCCCACCGCGGTCACGAACTGCGCTACCTCGCCGCCCATGCCGAGGTGAAGGCCATCGCCGTCCCGGACCGGATCGGCGACTTCGACCACCAAACGCTCGGGCACGACATCGCGCAGGCGACTCCCAGCGTGCGGCTGCTGCTGGTCGCCGGCGGCGAGGCGCGGGAGGGGACCACCAGCCTGCACGCGCTGGCCCGCCCGGCCGACGACCCGGCAGCCGCCCGCGCCCGGCTGGACCGGCTCGCCCCGGACAGCGGCGACATCGCGGTGTTCCTGCTGTCCGGCGGCACCACCGGTCTGCCCAAGCTCATCACCCGTACCCACGACGACTACGAGTACAACGCGCGCCGCAGCGCCGAGGTCTGCGGCTTCGGCCCCGACACCGTGTACCTGGTCTCGCTGCCCGCCGCACACAACTTCCCGCTGGCCTGTCCCGGCATCCTCGGCACCCTGATGTGCGGCGGGCGGGTCGTCATGGCCCGCACCCCCGAGCCCGACAAGGTGTTCCCGCTGATGGCGGCGGAAGGGGTCACCGCCACCGCCGCCGTACCGGCCGTGACCCAGCGCTGGATCGACGCCGTCGCCTCCGGGCGGCATGCGGCCCCGGCCTCGCTGAGCCTGCTCCAGGTCGGCGGTGCCCGTCTGGCCCCGGAAGTGGCGCGGAAGGTCGAGCCGGTTCTCGGCGCTACGCTGCAGCAGGTCTTCGGCATGGCCGAAGGGCTCCTGAACTACACAGGGCTGGCCGATCCGGATGACATCAAGGCGCAGACCCAGGGGCGTCCCATGTGTCCCGACGACGAGATCCTGGTCGTCGACGCCGCCGACGAACCGGTACCGCCCGGCGAGATGGGGGCCCTGCTCACCCGCGGGCCGTACACCCCGCGCGGCTACTACCGGGCTCCTGAGCACAACGCCCGGTCCTTCACCCCGGACGGCTGGTACCGCACCGGCGACGTGGTCAGGGTCCACGCGAGCGGCAATCTCGTCGTCGAGGGCCGTGACAAGGATCTGATCAACCGTGGCGGTGAGAAGATCTCCGCCGAGGAGGTCGAGAACCTCATCTACCGCCTTCCCGGGGTGTCCCGTGTCGCGGCGGTCGCCCGTCCCGACCAGGAACTCGGTGAGCGGGTGTGCGCAGTCGTGGTCCCCGAGCCGGGGTCGGCGCTCACCCTGGAGTCGGTGCGCGAGGCCCTCGGCGCCATGGAGGTCGCCCGCTACAAGCTGCCCGAACACCTCGTCCTGGTAGAGGAATTGCCCCTCACCAAAGTCGGAAAGATCGACAAGAAGGCGCTGCGGGAGTTCGTCAGGCTCCCGGACGACGCCCGGTAGGACATCCGGCGGCGAGGAGTGAGTTCTTCGGGGATCCGGGCACACCGCCTTCTGCGTTCCCGGCCGGATATCCGGCTCGTACAGGGGCGGCGCTGCCGGACCGACCCGATGGGTGGGTGACCCTCATGCCCCGGCCGCGGCGGGCGGTCGGGGCCGCTGCGGCATGTCGGGGGCGATGAGGCTGCGGAACACCGGTACGACGACACGCAGGATGTCCTCGGTGTCCGCGCCGGCCAGGTCCGGCATGCGCAGCAGATAGCGCTGGCTGGCGATGCCCATCATCATCGCGCTGCACAGTGCGGCCCGCAGCCGGGCATCGTCGGCCGTGACCGTGGCGGCCACCGGCTCAACGGCCTGGGCGGTGATGTGGCTGCGCAGCAGCTCAGCGGCGTCTTCGCTGGTCATACTGGCGCGCAGAAGCACGGCCATGGGGCTGTCCGGATCCGAGGCCCAGGCTCCGAGCATCGCCCGAACGTAGTTCTCCACGGTCTGGGCGGGGTCGTCGGTGGTCAGCTCGGCGATGGGGATGTCCCAGCGGACGGCCTCCCGGAACAGCTCGTCCTTGTTGCCGAAGTACTGCATGACCGACGACTTGTCCACAGCGGCCTCGGCCGCGATGGCCCTGATGGTGGCACGCTCGTAGCCGACCTCAGCGAACTTCCGACGTGCCGCCTGCAGGATGCGCATCCGCGTGCGCTCGCCCTTACGGAGATACTCGGGCTCGGCCACAGGCTTCTCCGGCAGACCCGGGCCGCCGGCCTTCGGCTGCGGCACTTTCTCACTGGCATCGGCGGCGGGCACGATCCTGCTCCTTGTCCTGGCTGGCTCGTCACCGATGCTACGACGATGACATCCCGCATCCGCCTGTCAGGCCTGGCCGCCGACGATCCTGAGGGCCGAACGTGTAGTGACGGGCTCGTACTCCGGGGCGACATCGGCCAGTACGCCCAGGGCAGTACGCGCCAGGTGAACAGCGACCACCCTGGCGGCCTCCGCCTCGTCCTTCGCCTTCAGCGCCTCCAGCAACGCCTCGTGCTCCTTGCGAGCCCGAGCCCATGCTCCGGGTACGCCCAGCTGGGCGAGGCGGATGTAGCGCTCGCTGTGCTCGGCGAGTGAGGCGAGCATGCGCTGGAGCTGCGCTCCGACAGCCTGGGTGGCCGTGCGGTGGAATTCCCGGTGGGCGGCATACCACTCGTCGGGCTTCTCGTCATCCGCGAGAAGCTTCATCCGCTCCAGTATGTCCCTCATGCGGTCGAGATCCTCGCTGGTGAGCGTCTTCGCCGTCATGGTGACGGCCAGAGCCTCCAGCATGATGCGGGCCCCGTACACGCCGTCCAGATCCTCGGGATCCACTGCGCGCACCCTGGCACGTTGGTCCGGCCTGGAATCGATGAGCCCTTCCTCCTGCAGGAGCCGGAAGGCCTCGCGCATCGGAGTGCGGCTGACGCCCAGCTTGCGGGCCATATCTGCTTGGAGCAGCGCAGAACCCGGGGCCAGTTCACCGCTGAGGATCATGGCCCGCAGCCGGCCGTGCACATCGAGGGCAAGCCGGCGTCCGGCCGGAGCCACCTGCGAGTTCCCGCCAGATACGGGAGCGCTCCCTGCCGGGCCCACCGTCTCGTCCGGCTCCCGCTCTTCTGGCAATTCACTCGTATCGCTGCTCACAACGGGAGTCTACCCAGAAAGTGTATCCAATATGGGATCAGAGAGGCCCAGACCCGGACCGTAATCCACCAGCCGGTCACCAGCCGAACCCGAACCATTCCGGGACTGTATTCACCTTCTCCCCCATGAACGCGGCACCACCCGGGCGATCTCCCGCAAGCCGAACCGTCATCAAGGCCTGTGGAGCGACTTGGGGATGAGGCACCTCTTGGGTAATTGATCGACAGGTCACCGGGCAAGACCGCTGTTCACGACACCGGCCGGGGACACCCCCGTGCTCAGCGGCATGAACGCCGACGGCACCAGCGCCGCCGGCTCTCCCTTGTCGACGAGATCACCCACGGGCGCGCACCCAGCATGCTCGCCGCCGCGCTGGAGGCCGAAGTTCACTCCTGCAGAGCCGAGTTGGCCGGTCAGCGCGACGAGCGCGGCCACCGGTTCGTGGTGTCCGCAATGGCTGCCACCAGCCCAGGAAGGTCACCACCACGACCGAAGCGGTCACGGTGAAGGCGCCGCAGGCGCACGGCAAGCACGCCCCTCGTCTCCTCGTCCATGGCCACCCGGCTGCCCCAGGAGTGACACGCCGACCACCTCGCCTTCATGAACCGCGCCCCGGCGGAGACCGGCTGCGCGTACGGGCGGGCCGAGGACATCCACCTCGATGTCCGCCCGGAGGAGACCAAGGCGTGCATGCTCGTGCTCATCGGCGTGCTCGCATCCTGGGCCGACCTGCTGCACGACCTGCTCCTGCCGGGGGAGCGCGCCCCATGCCCGCCGTCAGCCAATGACGGCGCCTCGGCCTCCGGACGGCCCCGGCCGAGCCCTCCCGAAGACCGGCCAGCAGAGGCGCTGGGTTCACGAAACGGCCAACGTCCTCGATGCCCTTGTGAAGTCCCCCCGGCCCAGCACCGGGCGGTCCAGGACATCTGCGACGCCAAGGACAACCAGCAGTCAAGACGTTCGAAGCGCTCCGGGATCGGCGGAGAAGACTGAGCGTCGATCAGCGGAGATGCCCCGCCTGCGAAGCCTTCGGGGTTGCTTGAGTCGTGTTGCCCGGAACCCTGCGCGCCCGATCCCTGGTGCGAGCTCGCCGCCCCCTTACGACAAGACCACCGCCCTCTACCCGTCCGCTCCGCGCATCACAGGCATCTTCATCCATCCATTCGGCAATCTGGAATAAAAGGTCTAAACACCGACTGATCCCAACAAACTTCCCGCCCCGTAGGTGACTCCCATGGCCAGCGCGCCGCCCACCGCGTTCCTTACCATCGCCGGTCCCACCGCTGCGGCTCCCAGGCGGGCGCTGGCCCAGCCGGTCAGGACGAGTGCCGCCAGTACGGACCCCACGGTGACCGGGAGCCGCCAGTCGGCGGGTGGCAGGACGATCGCCAGCAGAGGCAGGAGTGCTCCCACGGTGAACGCCAGGAAGCTGGCGAGCGCCGCATTCCAGGGGTTCGTCAGTTCGTCCGGGTCGATGCCCAGTTCCACGCGCGCGTGAGCCTTCAGCGCGTCCCGCCCCGTGAGCTGGACCGCCGCCTCGCGGGCCACCTCGCGCGACAGGCCGCGGCGCTCCAGCAGCTCGGTCAGCTCCTCCAGTTCCGCCTGGGGCTGCTCCTTCAGCTCGCGTTTCTCCTGCGCCAGCGCGGCGAGTTCGGAGTCGCGCTGGGTGGACACCGAGACGTACTCGCCCGCCGCCATCGACATGGAGCCGGCGAGCAGCCCCGCCAGGCCCGCGGTCAGCAGGGCGTTGCGGTCGGCCGTGGCGCCCGCGACGCCGACGACGATGCCCGCCGTCGACACGATGCCGTCGTTCGCGCCCAGTACGGCCGCCCGCAGCCAGTTCAGCCGGGAGCCGAGCGCTCCCCCGTGGGCCTCGTTGTCGTGCGTAGGTTCCGTCACAGGACTGAGGATCGCACCCAGGGGCTCACGAGCGGGGTACCGACGTCGCCAGCCCCGCACCGAGGCGCCCTGCGCGAACACCGGGCTCGTCGCGTCCGCCGGCGGGGCAGGCAACGGCTCCGCGATCTCCGTCACCATCGGTCTCGCCTTCGCCGCGATCGGGTCCCGGAGCTCCAGATCAAAGGGACGGCATCGACGTGCGGTCGTCCTCAGGCATCGCGGTCACAGGCATCGGACACTGCTGCTCCTCCCCTGCCGGCCGGAGGGGCCGTTCCTGCGGCCGACGAGGTTCACCCGGCGATCAGACCGGCAAAACGCGGTGCTCCTGCCCGGTGATGCCAGGCGTGCCTCGGCCTCTCGACGGACCGTGACACACTCAATCGGCAGGCCCACCAGCCCCGATGAGCCCACGCTGAGCCAGATCTTCCGGCCTGGACACGCCGTTGAGTGCCCGACACACCTGACCGGGGGTGCGCAGGTGAATGGTACGGCCGTGGACGCCGTCAGCTTCCCTGCTGGCCAGCCAAGCAAGGAAATCGCCGATCTCCCGGCCCTTAAGGCTTGATCCGGGACAGCTGCCGTCTGCATCGGGGTAGGCCCACATGACAACGTCATTGACCCGCGGATCACCCTCGGTCTGGTCAGCGATGGCAAGAGTGAGCCGGTTCCGTGCGGCGGTGGTCGCCGCCAGCGCACCGCTCCGGGCACGAACGGCGTTGGCGAATCCGGCGGAACCGCTGATTGTCGTATACGAGCCACCGCACTTCAGCGAAGGCACCAAGAACTCAGCGACCAGAAAATGGGGGTACAGCGTGGCCTCGACCACGGAACGGAAGGTCTCGAAGCCTCCCGTGAGGACCGGCATTCCTTGATGCCAAGTGGCGAGCGCCGAAACGACAGCGTCCAGACCGCCGAAAGTCCGGGCTTCGGCTTGCTCAACAACGGCTTCCACACCTTCAGGGGTACCAAGGTCACCTGGGATCCCGACGAGCCGGCCCAGCATGCAGGGCGCAAGGCGAGATCGGAGCCGGTCGAACTTGACTGCGTCACGCACAGGCACAAGCACGTCAGCACCAGCACGCAGCAGCCCGTCAACGGCGAAGAACCCGACCTTCCCGGTTCCACCGACGACAAGCGCGGTGACGCCATCCAGGTCCGGGCACGGAGACGAGGGAGGCATCAGTCCACCTTCCTGATCCCGTCAGGGCCGTCATCCGCCCTGACGGCGGTTGAGCCACAGACCTTGGGTGGCAACGCTGGTACCGACAGACTGCGACGCAGGGACACTTCTCTGTAAGTGTGTGTCCACTTCACACTTCTTGACAACCCTCAGCTATCGAAAATTTCAGGACAATATGTAATAATTTCCCTAAACGACATACTCTGGATGATCCGCCATCTGGACAAAGTGCATGCAGATCATTCCAGTCGCCAGCTCACAGGATCTTGAGGCGAAGCCGTGCAGGCACCTGGCCCCTCAGTCCTGGGGCGCTGTGTACGGAGCGGTCATTTCGGTGATCGCTGGTCCATCGCAAGATTGGTTTCGAGATCATGGGAAAGCTCAGCGGTAAGGTCGCACTGGTCACCGGCGCGGGCCGTGGTAT
>NZ_JBICZC010000030.1:0-38788 GCF_043201715.1 Streptomyces sp. NPDC048291 | reverse complement strand
CTGTCGCTCGCGGAGCCACCAAATCCGCTGACCATTACCTAACGGCCACCAGCGTTTTCCCAGCTCAGCCCTTCCCCGAGAACGAGCCACACCCATGGAAGATGATGCACCCGTTCCGGCAGCGGATCACCATGGGGGCCCTGCACTGCCAGGACTGCGCTGCCCCCGCACAAACTCCGCTCGGGTACGTGTTCCTGGCCGGGCCTAACTTCGCCGTCCCCGATCAGGGGCCGTTGCTGACCAATCAACCGCCGGTGTGCGCCCGGCACGTCCGCTCGTCGGCCCGCCTGTGCCCGCACTTGGATGACAACCCGACGGTGTTCCTCGTCCGCAGCGCGCCTCTGTACGGCGTGGTCGGCACCCTCTACGGCTACCGCGAAGACGGCATCGAAGCCGTCGCGGAGCCCGATGCCCCACTGCCGTACGGGCACCCGGACCTGCGCACCTTCCTCGCCTCCCAGCTCGTACGCCGACTGTCGTCGTACGAGATCACCACCGTCGACCGTCTGATGGCCGATCTCGCCGAGGCTGCCTAGACCTCGTCCGGCGGCCGCAGTCCCGTGCTGGCCGCCGGACGAGACCAGCCCCCGGCGCGGGGGGCGAGACCTCCGTTCCCCCACGGCGATCTTCCTCACCCCGCGCCGGGGTCCCCGACCCCACGAGCTTTTCCAGCCGAAGGGAAGTCCACGTGCACCAGCTCGTTGCGGCACCGTTCGAAGAGCGACGCCTCGTTCTCCGGCCCGGCAGTACCAAGGCGTTGCAACTCCCCCACGCCAGGTTCGAGGAGCTGCGCGCCCTGGTATCGGCCCCCAGCGCCGTGCCCCAGTGGCTCATCAGCCCCGTGCGCGCGCAATGGAACGTTGACCTGGCCGGTCAAAGCGCCGGCGAGGCGATTCTCGTGCGCGAGGCTGGGCCGTACGACTTCAACCGCGCCACGTGGGAGATCAATCTCGGCTGTGACCTCGACTGCATGATGTGCTACCTCGGCGAGAAGCGGTTCGAGGGGTTGAACCTGGACGGCAAGCGGAAACTGCTGGCCGTTCTGCGTGACGCCGGGGTGATCTGGCTCCAGATCACCGGCGGGGAACCGCTCATCGACCCGGACTTCCCCGAGGCGTACCGGGTCGCGCACGAGATGGGCATGATGCTGGAACTCCTGTCCAACGGATCCCGGCTGCGGAAGCCTCACGTCCTCAACCTGCTGCGCACGTTCCCGCCGACCAAGCTGACGCTGAGCGTGTACGGAGCGACGGCCGACACGTACGACACGGTGACCCGCCGCCGCGGCGGATTCGCCCGCTTCGAGGAAGGCGTGCAGAAGGCCGTCGACGCCGGGCTGAACGTCGACCTGAGCTTGATCATTGTCCAGGACAACGTTCACGAGGTCGAAGCCATGCGGGGCTGGGCGAGGCAGCTCGGTGTGCCGTACCGCGAGTACGCGAACATCTCGCCGACGATCCACGGCACCGCCGAACCGCTGCCCTCGCAGTCCCCCCAGTACCTCACCCACCGGGCGCCGTTCACCGGATGCCCCGCCGGCGTGACGTTCTTCCACGCCGACCCGTTCGGCCGGGCCTCGATCTGCAAGGTCGGCCGCGAACCGAACATCGATCTGATCGCCGAAGGCGTGGACGGTCTGACCCGGCTCGGCGAGATCGCCGAGTCCCTCATGCTTCGCACCGGAGGATGCACCGGCTGCCAGCTCTCCGGCACGTGCCGGGTGTGCAGGCCGATGGCCAAGGTCTTCCAGGAGGCGAAGGCACCACTGGTCAACTACTGCCAACACGGAAAGAGGTAACCGGCATGACTGCTGTCATGGTCGAGCTCACGCGCAAGCCGCCGCCCGTCGTCCAGGACCCGGAGGACATCGTCCTGGTCACTGACATCGACGAGCTGACCACGGGCACCGTTCCCGGCTGCGGAGACGACAACCCCTACAACTGAACCACCCTGCCGGGGCCGCCCACTGCCGCGCGGCCCCGGCGCCGTTCCCCCCTTTGGAGGATCCATGTCCACCCAGCGCCTGGCCGAGCTCCCCAACGCAGTGCTGCACCTGATCGAAAAGGCCAGCGGACCTGTTGCCGATGTCGGGACCGTGAACGCCGGCCGCAACAGCGCCATCGCTGCCCGCGTGCGCACGACCGGACACACGCTGTTCGTCAAAGGCCTGCCGCTCGATCATCCCTGGGTATGGACCCAGAAACGCGAGGCAGACATCAGCCCGTACGTGCAGGCCATCGCACCTGAGCTGCGCTGGCACGTAGAAGCGGACGGGTGGAGTCTCCTCGGCTTCGACTACGCCGAGGGGGGACACGCCGACTTCACGCCCGGGTCGCCGGACCTGCCCGCGGTCATGGCCACCATGACGCGGCTCGCCGCGATCCCGGCGCCCGACATCGAGCTGAAGACCATGCCGCACCGGCTGAGGACGTACGTGGACGATCCCGCTGACCTGTCGTGGTTCGCGGGCAACAGCCTGCTCCACACGGAGTGGAACCCCCACAACGTGATCATGAGCGGCGGCAGTGCCCTGCTCGTTGACTGGGGGTGGGCCTCACTCGGCGCCGCCTGGATCGACCCGGCGCTGTGGCTGCTGTGGCTCATCGCCCACGGCCACACCCCCAACCAGGCCGAGACCGAGGCCGCCGCACACCCCGCATGGGATCTCGCCCCACCCACCGGCCTCGACGCGCTCGCCCGCGTCCAGCACCGGCTCTGGAACTCCATCGCCGCCGAGAGCAACGACGACTGGGCAAAGCCGATGCAACGCGCGGCACACGCCTGGGACGAACACCGGAACACCCCTGTCTGACCCGTCACGCCCACCCCCGGCACGGGGCCCGCCCCGATCGGCCTCCGTAGCGGGAGCTCATCTTCGCGCCGGATCACCAACTCCCCTTGTACTGCCCTCGGACCGGGCCGTTCACGGGGACGCCCGGCCAGAGCACAGGTTCGACCCGTGACTGCGGGCCGCCAACCTCCAACGCGGCCGGATGAAATACCCCAGATCGAGCCGGCGCACCGGCATGCTCCTCCCCATGCGGCCCAGCCTGGCAGGTTCTGGTGTTCCGGTCGGCGAGTCTGCCGAGAACAGACGGCCCCCACCGGACTTGACGGTGGCCCACCCCGTGAGTTCCCGGGCCGGACCACCGACGTGTACGTGATCGTGAAGGGCGGTCGCCTACGCGGCGAAAGGCTCCATGAGGCTTCAGCCGAACGATCGTCCTCATGGGCAATAGGTGAGGCCCGGGGACACTGTCCCCTCCACAACCACTGCTATCTGTAACGCGGTTGGGTGGCTGGGAATTCCTGCCCGTCCGGCTGCTAGAGCCGGACGGGCAGGGGTCGGCTCATCTCCGCGAACGCGTCGACGAGGCCGCCACCTCGCGTGAACAGAGCAGCCTCCGCGGACACGGAAGGACGTGCCCCAGCGACCCGTCTCGGGGTCCTGGACCGGAACACCTCCGCAGGCGCAGAGCGGACGCGACCGTCGTGCCGTTCTGACCCGCCGTGAACGGGACACCTCCGCGGGGTGCAGAGCGAACGGCCCCACGATCAGCGGGTTGCCGAACGCGTCCGGGACACCTCCGCGGACGCGGAACGGACCTCAAGGCCAGCATCGAAGAAGCCGGCTTCACCGGAACACCTCCGCGGGAGCGGAGGTGTGCCGGCGTCGGAGTTCGCCGCGTCGGCCGCGCCGACGTCGGCTCCGCACGAGCGGAGGTGTCCCGTTCGGCGTCTACACCTGGAACTGGACCTCCTGGTCGGCTCCGCGCGAGCAGAGGTGTCCGCCGGCCCCCTGTGGACAGAGGACGGCGGGCGACAGGAATCATGGGACACCGGTCACAGGAGGAGCGCGGGTGCGGCTGACGATCGACACCGAGACGGACACCTACGAGCAGGCGATAGCCGCCGTCCAGGCCGCGTTCGGGCTGCGCCCCGGCATCCCTGCCGTCTGGCTGGACGCACCGGCCGTAGAGCCGCGCCCCGGCCCGCAGGACCTCGCCGACGGCGACCTCGCCGACGGCTGGACGGACCAGCTGCTGTTCCACATGATCGCCTCTCTGGCTCCCGGAGCGCGGGCGGTCCTGCGCCGGATCACCGAGCTGGGCGGCGCCGCCTCCTACGAGGACGTGCAGCACCACTTCGCCAGCCATCCGGCCAGCCCGATCCCGCTGTCGGGGATCGGCGGCACCCTGACCAGCGTCAAGGCGGTGCAGCGCCGCGTCGGCCCGGAGGGCGCCGGCCCGCTCCTCCAGCGGGACGAACGCGCACGGCGCTACCGCATCGACGACGTCCTCGTGGCGGGGCTCCAGCGGGCCTTCGCCCTGGCCGATACCCGCCCGACCTGTTGTGCGGTGAACCGTCCGGGCCGACCGCCTGACCGGTCGCGTTCACCGGGTCGCCGGCAGGCTCCGGCGCCACGGGCGGATCGTGGGGTTCGGGGCAGCGGCAAGGCACCGGATCCGGCCGGCGGGTGCTGGCCGTGGCGATGGATCCGGTGCCGTTGGGGAGATGGTCTGGGGCGGGCGGCGGTGTACCGCCCGAGGTGACCTTCGGTCAGCCGCGGCGCAGCAGGGTGATCTTCTGGCGGGCGGTGGAGATGGCCTGGGCGAGGTCGGCGCGGGCGGCTTCCTGTTTCATGGCCTGGGCGAGCTGGGCCTGGTGGTCCTGGGAGGACACCTTGAGGGCGGCGGTGGGAGCGGGCAGGGCCGTGTTCAGGTAGTCGTCGACGCGTTCGACGACCTTGGCCAGCTCGGTGCGGATCGCCTCGACGTGGTCGGTGACGCCCCGGATCATGTCGCCGGTCTGGGAGATGTCCTCCATGTCCTCGGCGCGGCTGGGCTTCTTGGCCCTGCGGCACTGTGCCTTGTAGAGGTCGGCGAGCCACTGGTCGGGCTCGTCGCAGGCGGTGTTCTCGGCGTCGGTGGTGCGGATCTGCTTCATCCAGGCGAAGACCTCCTGGTGGTGCAGGAGGGTGTACAGGGCGAGCGCTCCCATCAGGAAGGAGAACGCGATACTCGCCGCGAGGGAGCCCGCGCTGGTGCCGATCGCCAGCGTGGTGCTGTTCATCGTCGTCATGTCGGTCCGTTCACGGGCGCGCCGCCCCCGGGGCGGGTGTGCGGCGGGCAAAGGGGGTTGGTGGGTCCGAAGGACGCCGGGGGTGGTGTCAGGCCCCGACGAAGTGGCGCAGGCTGTCGACGTCGCGGACGACGAACTGCCGGTAACGGGCCTCGATGACACCGTGGTGGCGCAGCGTGCGCAGGGCGTTCTCCGTGGTGGAGACGGCGAGCTGGAGGGCCGCGGCGATGTCCTTCTGGCCCGGGCCGGTGATGACGGTGTGGCGGGAGGTCCGGGGGTCGGGGACGCCGACGGTGTCGGCGAGGTGCGCCAGGAGTCTGCTGACCCGTTCCAAGGGTGGGCAGATGGCCATCCCGTAGACGACCTCGTCGGTGCGGTTGCGGTCTTCGAGGCTGTGCAGCAGGGCGAGCCGTGCCTCGTACAGGCGGCGCTCGATGAGGGCGCTGAAGTACCGGGCGGGGCAGGGGATGACGACGGTGTTGGTGAGGCAGCAGGTGGCGACGAACGAGTCGGGCTCGATGAGCGCGGCTTCGCCGACCAGCTGGCCGGCGCCCCGGAACCGGGTGACGGCGGGGATGCCGGCGCCGGTGCCCAGCGGGTAGCGGTCCTGGCGGACGACGCCGTCGAGGACGATGTACACGTAGGGGTTGCCCGGCCCCATGGGCAGCAGCTCGTCGCGGGCGAAGGCGCGGCTGTGCAGGCCGGCCTGGAGCAGCTGGTGCCAGGTCTCCGCGGAACGCTCGTGCAGGTGGTGCAGGAAGCTTCCCTCGGGCTTGCCCTCGTGGGCGTTCAGGAGGTCGGTGGGCCGGGAGGTGTCGATCGCGGGAGGCATGCTCACACCCCCGTCCTGGCCGGGGCGTGGGCGTCCGTCTCGGCACATGGGCCGTCGGGAGCGGCGTGTTGACGGCGCGTCATGGGCGGGCTGCCGTGGTGCCGTGCAGGGCACGGGGGTACGGCGCCGCGGGAGTTGGCGGTGGCCATGGTGTTCTTCCTTATTCGGTTTGATCGTTTGGGGACCCCGCTGTTGAGCGGGGTCCCCGGTGGTGGGTCCTTCGCCTCTCCGGGAGGTGGTGCGTGCCCGGTGGTGTGGTCCGGGCGGGGTGGAGTGACGTGAGACGGGATAACGCTACCCCCCGCCGCGAGGCAAGAGCTAGTCGCGTTTCCCGAGGAGCAGCGAGGGCGATTGCCGCCACGGCAAACCCCCACGAGCAGGGGATTGTTACGGCCTGCCGTCGACCGGGACGGAAAAGCCCTTTCTCTTCATTTTCATGAATCACCGGCTATCGCATGCAGATATTCATGCGGCGGCATCACAAAAATCCCCCAGGCGGCCAACAGGCAGCCCACATGTAAACGCGCAGCAAAAACGGGAGGCCCCAGGGCACCACCCCCAGGACCTCCCGGAAAGGGTCCGGACCCACCAGGATCAGACCGGTGTCCAGTAAACACCACCGACCGCGCTAAGGTCACTCCCGATCCACCGCCAGAGGGTCTCTACCGCCGCAACTAGCGCTGGAAACCCCCCAGCTGCGGGGTTTTGGCATGCGCAGCACATGCCACAGGACTTGTCAAGGCGGCTCTCCGTGACCTTACGGGGATCGCCCCTTTTGTGCACCCTGGAGCGAGACGCCCCCGCCTCACGGAGGCCGTGAGAGCGCTATCAAATGATTATCTCCGTTCAAGAGTCAACAAACCCGATCAGCGGACGCCCGTGCAGATACCGGTCGGTCGGCCGCCAGTGCGGTCATCGGACAGGTGTCCCATTTCACTGCAATCGGATTCCCGGCATTCCACGAGTCAACATCAACCGGAATGCACGACGGATAGATAATTCTGCGACCTCCACCCCCTGCGGGATATCGGCCATCAATCAGAGGGAGTGAGCGCCCGGATTTCCGAATGTCGACTGATCCACAATGCCGCCTTCAGTCGCCCCGCGCCGGCAGTCGCGGCGCTCCTGTCCGCAACCTCAGAAGGCGCCACCCATCTTTTGACCCGTCAGTTTTGTTACAGAGGAGGCGAGTCGACGTCCGGAGCTGCACGTTCATGGCACCTCATGCACGGAAAATGACCGATCAGACACAAGGAGTAACTTGCGTCACACTCCGAGCCGCCTGCGCCGCCGGGCGTGCGCCTATACGCTCCCCGAGCGCCCCGTGCCTCACCTCGTGCGCGGCACCGTCAGCGCGCTCCGGAGCGCCACCAACCGCTCCCGGTGCGCCGCCTCGCCGTCGGTAGCCGCCGCAGCCCCTCACCTCGCCCGGTGCGCGGGCCTGCACGATGCCGTAGCCGTGGGCGACCTGCCGGGCTCCACCGGCCGACCCGGCGACCCGAGGCAGCACGACGTCACCGGGCAACGGGTAGGCAGGACCGCCTCCTCGCCACACGGTCGTGGACCGCATCGCGGACTGTGCTGCACAAGGCCTCTGCAGGGGCAGCAGCTTCGCCGGCCGGTGTCCGCCGCCGGTTCGGGCAACAGCCGGGCAAGAACGACACCGTGGCCGGCCACCCGCTCACCCCGCGAGTGCCTGCTCCCCATCCGACAGCCCGGCACTCAGGGAGCTGTGACAAGACCGCGCCGGTCCCGTTCGACGGTGTGACTAGTTCGCCGACCGGGTGAACCCCCGACCGGTCGCCCCGCGCAGCGCCGCCCCGGCGACTACGAAGATCACAACCTGTTCGTGATCTTCGAAACGGAGACCCGGCCGTGCGCCTCGCCCGTACCCGACACACCCTGATCGCCGCGCTGTTCGCGCCACTCGCCCTGCTCGCCCCCACCACCGCCCACGCCGCCCCCACGGCCGCCGAGCGTCTGCCCGCACGGCACGCGCCCGGCGAGACGATCACGCTGCCGGTCCGCGACGCACTCGCCGAGCTCACCGTCGCGGACGAGAGCCGCGCCGGCTACTCCCGCGACAAGTTCAAGCACTGGACCGACGCGGACAAGGACGGCTGCAACACCCGCGCCGAAGTCCTCCTGGAGGAAGCCGTCAACGCCCCCGAGGTCGGCCCGAAGTGCGCCCTGACCGGCGGCGTCTGGTACTCGCCCTACGACGACCAATACATCGACGACGCCCGCAAACTCGATGTCGACCACCTCGGCCCGCTCGCCGAGGCCTGGGACTCCGGCGCCTCCGCCTGGACCCCGAAGGAACGCGAAGCCTACGCGAACGACCTCGACGACCCCCGCGCCCTGATCGCGGTCTCGGCGGCCTCCAACCGGTCCAAGGCCGACAAGGACCCGGCCGAATGGCTGCCGCCCTACGCCGGCTACTGGTGCACCTACGTCACCAACTGGGTCGCCGACAAGCTGCGCTACCAGCTGAGCGTCGACCCCGCCGAGCAGGCCGCGCTCGCCCAGCGCCTCGCCGCCTGCCCCGACCAGCCCATCACCGTCACCTACGCCCACTGAACATACAGAGGCCGGGCCCATCCGCTACGGGGGTAAGCGGTGGACCCGGCCTCTGCCACGCTCCCACACCACAGCCCCCAGCGCACGGGGTTCGCATGCCGCGGCCGGCTACCGGCGTGCCGCCGGATGCGGATCGCTCCGCATCCGGCAGCACGCCCCCGGGGCAGGGCGGGCCGCCTCTTCGGCGGTGCCGGCCGCCCGGGGTCGCCGGTCACCGGCGCCGCCGGAGAGGTTCAGCGGCGCATGCTGGCGCCGTTGCGGTGCTCCCCGCGGTGGTCGCGGTCGTCGCCGCGGTGGTGGCCCCAGGTGACCTCGTCGACCAGGCGGTCGCGGTCGTTGCGCAGGGTCGCGGTGTCGGCGTCGTTGTTCCACACGTAGGCGCGGCGGTCCTGGTACACGTCGGCGGCGCTGTCGCGGCCTTCGCCGGTGTGGACGCGGACCGTGGCCCGCCCGTCCAGACGGAAGTGGCGGAAGGTGTAGGTGTGACCGGCCTCGTCGGTGAGGGTCCAGTGGTCCAGGTTCACCGCCCGGCGGGTCGTGTTGGTGACGTCCACCCACTCCTTGTTGAGGGATCGGTTGGAGCGGTCGTCACGCCCCGGGGAGTCGTACTGCACGGCGCTGATGACCACGTCGTGGTGCGGGCGGGCCGGGTGCTGGCCCGCGGCAGCGGCGGGCAGCGCGAACGCACCCACCACGGCGCAGGCCACGGCAGCAGCAGCGGTCAGACGACGGGCGGAAACAGATACGGACATGGAGTCCCCCTTCTCGGGGCCGGACACCTCGAGCGGGCGGCGTGACGCCGCAGGTCGCTCGCGGTGCGTCGTGCGGGTTCGGCGGCCGGATTGACCGCACGCCCACACCCTGCCCACCCTGCGCAGGGGTTGTGATGGGTACGCGAAGGTCATGACAGTTTGGTCATATTCCTATGACTCTCACCTGCAACACCCATGTATACGGCGAATGCACAAGGTTGACGGGCTGTCACTGTGCGATGCCGTGCAGGCGGCGGGCTCACCGAAGGGGACCGGTGCCTCGCGTTGCTTCCGGCCGGCGGGCCGTCACCCGAAAGTGCGTAACAGGCCGCGCGGCCCGAATGGGTGCCGTACGGGCAGAGCGCGCCGGCGTGACCGCTACCGCGCGCCGCCGGGCAGCGCCGGACCGCAGGCCCCGGACGGAGAGGGGCGGAATCCGGGAGGGCTCGTAGAGTGGCGCTCATGACCGACAGGCCCAGCAGCACCACCACGATCGCGCTCGCCGCCCCGGGCGACGGGCCCGCGGCGGTGGCGCTGGGTGCCCTCGCGGTGGACGGCCTCATGCCCGCGCCCGGCGCAGCCCCTCCTCCGGCTCTGGCGCAGGCGATCGACGCGCACGGCGGGCAGGTCCCGCTGCCCTACGGACACGGCCGCTGTCTGGTCGCGCGTGCCGGGGATGCCGTGGCCGGGATGGTGTACACGACACCGCCCATCCGGTGGATCCAGGACCATCCGCCCGCGCAGCGGGCCTCTCTCGTCCACTCCCTCGTCGAGATCGAGCTGCTGGCCGTCGCCGAGCCTTATCGTGGCCGGGGCGTCGGCAGCGCGCTGCTCGCCGAGGCCGAGGAGACGGCCCGCAGCGCCGGCAGCCACCTGGCCCTCGCCAAGATCCGGATCGGCGCCTTCGCCACCATGCGCTGGTACCGCAAACGCGGCTACACCATCGCCGCCCAGCAAGAACCCCTCGCCTTCCGCACCCGCGCGGGGTTCGAATCCTGCGACGACGGATCGGACGGCCACCAGCTCGCCGTCAAACCCCTCCAGCCGGGCGTCGTCCTGCACCGCCGCCTGGAACGCGGCACCTCCATACTCCTCGCCGAACACCAGACCTGAACCAGCCACCGCCACCATGCTGCGCGAGCGATACACGGGACGTCTCCCCGGCAGCGGAGCACCGACGGCAGCCCGGGCTGGGCACCGGCGAAACGCCGAGTAGAGGATGATGGATACCCGCACCGTGCGAAACCATCGGAGAGTCACCGCGACATGACCAACAGCGCCTCCCGGACCGCTGCCGAGGACGGCCTCATCCACCACATCCAACAGCACGCCGAACTCTCCGAAGCCGCCCACCGCACCCCCGAGGACTGGAACTACCCGAGCTCCTTCCACCTCCTGCTCGCCCTGGGCCGCCGCTTCACCCCCACGCCCAGCCCCGATGACCTCATCGGCATGCCGGACCGGCTCTGCTACAGCAACGCCGCCCGCTACGCCCTCACCCACCGCAACGAAGACCTGGTATACGCCGAGGGATTCGCCCTCACCCACCACCAATTCGACATCGCCCTGCCCCACGCCTGGACCGTACGCCCGGACGGAACAGTCCTCGACCCAACCTGGGACGACCTGCCGGGGCGCGCCTACGTCGGCATCGCCATCGCCGACCCCCAGATGTGGCCCGTCGACGGCGGAGGACTCCTCCAGGACTTCGACCGGCTCAAGCCACTGCTACGCAGCGGCCTCCCCCGAACCGCACTCGCTGAAATCGGCCGCCCGCTGACCGAGGAAAGGACGACCGCGGGCAAAGCCCCGGAAAACGATCTCTAGCAACACGGCAGGGCAACGCCACAGGCGTGAGTCACCACATGCCGGCCGGTTTCGTCAGTGCCCGACAGTCTGCAGACCCCGCCGGACCGGAGCACAGCCTGAATCCAGACCGGTCAATATTCAGGGCGGACTGAATCAAGGCCATAGGCGACTTCAGCGTCACTGTGCCGCCGACGGCCCTGGGGCGCTTGTTCGGCCGGTAGTCGGGGTAATCCTACCGAGGCAGCAACGGCCTTCCTGGCTTCCGCAAGAGGGATACCGCGATAGCGTCACGAGCGATGCGAACCGTGCCACTGCCTGGCCGCACCGACAAAACTGCCCAGCTTGAGAGGGTTGTTGTGGACTTCACGCCTGCCGAACGCGACGCGATTGACGCCCACGCGTCCGCTCTGGGCCTCTCCCCCGATCAGTACATCCGCCAGGCTGCAGCCGAGCGAGCCCTGATCTGGCAGCGCGAACGGGAAGCCCTTCAAGCGGTCGCGCAGCGGCGCGGTTGCACGGTCAAGGAGCTGGTGGAGCGCGGGAGTCTCATCGAGGCTGGCCTCTGATGAGAGCTGCCCTCCGGCAGCTCTCCCCAACGAGCCTGTGCACCTCGCTCTGTACGATTGCCCATCGGCCCTCCAGAAGGTTCTGCCGCCCTGGTGGGCGTCGGTCAAGCTGGCACGGTCGCTGTCACAGGTGCCGCGGTCATCTGCAGGTCAGTTTCCTGGGCGCTGGCGTCGCGGGTGTTGCACGCTGCGCCGCGAACGCCGTACGGGCGCACCCTGATCTGTAGCGGGGCCGGGTGAGGAGAACCCTCCTGGCACGGCCGGGCGGGCAGGCGCTGGCACCTGCACGGACGCGGAAGGCTGCCCGACGGCCGTCACAGAACGTTGTGCGCGGGCCGTGATAGTGGCATGGAGGATCAACGGCGCGCACATCTGGCAGACCTCGGCGACGCTCCAGACCCGGCCGACGGCAGGATCGTGCTGCAGGATCAGCACGACAGAACCCGCGCAGTCGGTCTTGGTGTCCTCGTGGGCGGCGCACTGCTGAGATCCGCAGTAACACCAGGCGTTGGGGCGGATGGTGGCCGCTTTCGCGTGGGCAGCGGCGTGCTGGGCAGCGAAGGCACGCAGGTCCGCGTGGTTCCTGGAGCGGGCCGGCATCCGGCATCCCGGGGTACTGCAGGTGACCGCTGCCCATTGGTCGCGGTGCCCGGTGAGCCGGACAGTCCAGGCCCGCCCGGGAACTCGTTCGGTCGAGGTTTCACTGTGCGCGCTCGTCACACGGTTTCCATTCAGGTTGGATTTGATGCCAGTCCACTATGAGCCACCCGTCCCCTGGTGGTACAGCACGATGCAACCGCGGCCGGGGACGCCTTGGGACGGTGTACTGGGCAGACGCTAAGCTGTCGTCCTCTCGCGCGGTCGCATTTCGCCGCTGCGCAGGAGTCGGGCAGGGTGAGCACTCCGTCGGCCAGCAGGTGACGGCCGGAGTCGTCGATCGGTCCGATGGCGGTGCCTGTCCCGTCGTCACGGGCAACCAGCAGATGCATCGGGTCGGCGGCCACATTGTCCAGGAGATCCGCGCTCTGCGTTGTCACGATCACCTGGGTGTTGTGGGAGGCGGCGACAAGAGCGTCGTACAGGGCTCCGAGCATCGGAGGGTGCAGGGAGATCTCTGGCTCTTCGATCGCGATGAGGGGCATGGCGCCGTCCAGCGCCGCGCGCTGAAACAGCGCGGCGAGCACTGCAGTGAGCCGGAGTGTTCCCTCCGACAGCGACCGGCGGTCGACTCTGGCTACGCTCCCGTCCGCCTGGCGGGACCGGCCGACAACAAATGCGAGGTCGGCTTCGGTTACCTCCGCTCCGTCCACCGCCACGGCATTGTCGATCATGGTGAAGAGGTATCCGTTGAGGGTTTCCTTGGCCCAGGGGTGCAGCCGCTCCATCTGTGTGTGGTGTGCAACCGACGATGATCGTTTACGCCTGGGGCGCGGTCTTCTGCTTGAGTCGTTCGTAAGGAGTCTGGCCGCCGAGGCCGCCGTGGGGGCGATGGTAGTTGTAGTAGTCCTCCCACTCGCGCAGCTTGTCGTTGAAGACCTCGGCGTCGTCGATGATGACGCCCTCCAGGAGCCGGTAGAACTCCTCGCCGTCGATACGGTGAGAGCGTTCGACCTTCCCGTTCAGCCGCGGTGTGCGGGGCTTTATGTAGCTGTGGCCGATGCCTTTGTCGAGCACGTGGAAGTGGAAGGCGGACTGGAACTCGGCTCCGTTGTCCGTCTGGATCACCTCCACCTGGAACGGCAGCCTCTGCAGGACGTAGTCGACGAACTGGATGGCGGTGGCCTGGTTGAGCGTTGGATAGATCTTCAGGACCCGCAGCCGGGTGCAGTCGTCGATCGCCGTGAACTGGTAGTACTTGTTGCGGCCGCCGCGCCGGCCTTGGGGCATGGAGGCGAGCGGCTCGATGAACTTCACGTCGATCTGCACCCGGTGGCCGGGCAGCTGCTTCTCGTACCGCTTCCATCGGCGGTCGTGGCGCTTGTACCGCTGGGAGGCCGGCAGGCGGCCCATGTCCAGGCGATTGAGTATCCGCCGCACGCCCGACTTGCTGATGGTGACGTCGTGGTACCGCTTGAGGTACATCGCGATCTTCTCGGGCCCGAAGTGGTAGTTCTGCCGGAGATAGATGATCTTCCCGACCACCTCAACGTGCGTGGCGTTCGGGCTGTGCTTGGGCGCCTTCGAGCGAGTGCGCAGCCCCTCGATGCCCTCGGCCTGGTAGCGGCGATACCAGATGTTGGCTTCGGCCGTATGTAGCGGCCCCAGTTGACCGCCTACGACCCGAACGGCACCACCACCGCCGCCGGCACCGCCTCGTCGAACCCGCACACCTACACCGGCCGCGAGGACGACGGCACCGGCCTGCTCTACTACCGCAACCGCTACTACGACCCCCAGACCGGCCGTTTCATCTCCCAGGACCCCATCGGCCAGGCCAGCGGCAGCAACCTCTTCCAGTACGCCCTCTCCTCCCCCACCACCTACACCGACCCCTCCGGGAAGAACCCCCTGATCGCCGCCTGTGTCATCGGCGGTGTCGTGGACGGCGGCCTGGACTGGCTCACCCAGCGCCTGTCCGGCCGCAAGGTCAACTGGGGCCAGGTCGGTATCGCTGCCGCCACCGGCTGCCTGGCCGGCATGCTCGGCGAAGGCCTCGGCACGATCGCCTCCGATGCCAGAGCAGGAAGCAGACTCGGCCAGTGCGCCGTGCCCAACAGCTTTACCGGCGACACCCCCGTCCTGATGGCCGACGGTACCCACAAACCCATCAGGGACCTCGGCATCGGCGACCGCGTGATCGCCACCGACCCGGCCACGGGTGAGAGCGGACCGCGCACCGTCACCGCCCTGATCCAGGGAAGCGGCGACAAACAGCTCGTCGACGTCACCCTCGACACCGACGGCCCGACCGGCAGCAAGACCAGCACCGCCACCGACGGCCACCCCTTCTGGGTCCCCCGCCTGCACCAGTGGGTCGATGCCGGCGACCTCCAAGTCGGCCAGTGGCTGCAGACCAGCAGCGGCACCTGGGTCCAGATCACCGCCATCCGCCGGCACACCGAACAGACCACGGTCTACAACCTCACCGTCGACGGCCTCCACACCTACTATGTGCTCGCAGGCACGACGCCTCTTCTGGTCCACAACTGCGGCGTGGATCCGGCCGCGGTCAACCCGGACTTCACCACAGGAGCCGTCCGCAACGCCGACGGCACGTGGACCATCCCCGAGGACTCCCCGCTGTACCGGCCGCCGGGGAAGAACAGGGTCGGATCGGGAAGGTTCGAGGGCAGGATCGAACTCGATCCGAAGAAGAATCCGCAGACACGTACGGGCGAGGCGACAGAGGCCATCACGCGTTTCGTTGACAAGCTGCCCGACATGCACCTGCCCGGGCACCTCCCGGGCGCCGGCTGAGACGAAAGTGGGGGCCTGCATGGATGCGCGTGCCGCACTACGGCAACTGAAGCGCCGGGCCGACGCCGGAGAGCCGTTGGAGGCCCTCTCCCATCCGGCACTCGGCCTCCTCAGCCGATCCGCTGCCCCCGTGGAGGGCGTGTCCTTCGACGAGGATGCCCGGCAGATGGCCGTCCGCGTGGCGGACGGCACGATGATCCACGGCGGCCGGGCCGCCGGGGAAGAACGTCTGCGCGGCGCCAGGTTGCTGGCCGGGTGTCTGCACGTGCTGGCCCACGGCGGGGTCCATCTGATCACGCCCGACGAGCGGCAGGCGCGGGAAGAGGGGGAACTGGCCGCAGCGGTGTACGGGCCGCTGGGTATCAGCGTCGCTGTGCTGTGCGACGGCATGGACGAGGACGAGCGCGGCACGGCCTACGCCGCCGATGTCACGGTGGGGGCGTATCGCAGGTTCGGTATGGACCTGCTTCGCGACCGGCAGTCCCTGGAGCCGCGGGACGGGGCGCGCCCGGCACCGTGTGCGGCGGTGGTGAAGGACCCGGGGCACGTGCTGATCGCCCCGATCGTCGAACCGCTGATGCTGCTGGAGGACGAAGCCTCCCCGGCGGGAGAGCTGCGGAAGTCGGCCCGTATGGCAGCCGCTTTGCGCGGTGGACTGGACTACGCGGTCGATACGGCACGTGGTGTCGCACGGCTCACGGCGGAGGGGCGCAAACGGCTGCACGATGCCTTTGGCGTGATCGATCCAGCCCACGTCGAGACCCTGCTGCTGGAGAAACGCGTCACGGAGGCGGTCGCCGCCACAGGCTGCTACGCCCGGGGCCGTGATTACGACATCGCCGACGGTGCCGTGGTCCCCCTGGCCTCCGGCACTTTGCCCGCCGGGGTGCGCTTGCACGGAGGACTGCTCCAGGCGATCGAGACCAAGGAGGGTATGCCGGCCAGTGACACACAGTGGATCACTGCCACGGTCTCGGTCTTCGAGTACTTCCAGCGCTACTCCCGGGTGGGCGGCACATCGTCGGCGGAGCTGATGTTCACGGCCGAACTCGAAGAGCTCTTCGGGCTGAACGTGTGGGATCGCCGGGGCCCCGAAGAACTCAAGACCCAGCAGCAACACGCACAGCAGATGGCCGCATATCTGGCACTGAACCGTCAGATCGCCCAATGGGGGCGGCCGGGGGTGCAACAGCGCACCGAACTCTACGACGTACGCGGCCGCATCTGGGAGCCGCTCGAACTGCGGGTGCTGCTGCGTCATCTGGTCGAGACCGTGGTGAAGGACGAAATCCGGCACGGCAACGCTGGCCCTGGACAACTGCGCGGCGGGCCCGGCGGGTTGGCCGCAGAGTTGCTCCGTGAGCAGGCGGCCGGCGCCGCGGACCCGCGGAGGGCCGAGGACACTGTGCTGACGAGGGTGCGCACCATCTGCGACGACTACCTGATGACCGACCCGGATGCTCAGCGTCGGGCCGTGCAGTCCGCGCTCGATCAAGCAGCCGTCTACCAGGCCCAGGCCGAGTTGTACTACCGCGACCGGTACTGGCCCGACGACCTCGCGACGTTCGAGGAAGAGCTGACCGCAGTGCACGACAGCCTCCGCACCCAGTTCGAGCGCGCGGTGGCACGCCAAGTCCTGGACCGCGGCTGAAGAACGTTCTCATCATGCCGTCGCCTCTGGCCCGCCACTCTTGAAGGACTCTCTCCTTACGATGACAAGCAGACGCGGAATCCTGCGGACCTCTGTGGCCGCCGCCATCGGCATCGCCGGGCTGGGTGCTGTGGGCGCTGCCGCTCTGAAAGGCGCATCCGAGCACGGGACTCAGGCGCCCGCCCACCTGCGTGGCGCAGCACCGCTGCCGTATGCCCGGGTCATTTCCTTGAATCTGGCCATCGATGAGAAGCACCGCGCTGACGCCCTCGGTGCCGCATGCCGGGCTGTCGCAGCCGTTGATGGCGGGCAGACAGCCGCCTGGATGGCCGTCGGCGCAGACGGATTACCTCAAAGCGCCATCATTCCACGGCAGTTGAAGCGAATGCCCTCCTTCGCCGGTGACCTGCTCGACTCCTCCAGCTCGCATGGCGACCTTCTGATCCACATCACCGCAGCCTCGGCCCGGGCAGTGCCAGACGCGGCCAGCCAGGCACTGCGGGCCCTGCCTCAATGGGACGTGCGATGGCACCTGGACGGCCACCGCCCCGAGAACCACGTCCAACACGGCAAAGGACTGGCCCGCAACCCTTTCCACTTCACCGAGGGCTACGGCAACCCCGACACCACCGCAGGGATCACTGAGCGAGCAGTGGTCACGGCCGACCAGGGAGAACCGGACTGGGCGGTGGGCGGAAGCTACCAGGTGGTGCGGATCATCCGCCTCGCCACCGACTTCTGGGACCGTGACACCGTCCACGAGCAGGAACGCGTCATCGGCCGGCGCAGGGACGGCCGATGGCTGGACGGCACTCCGAGCACCGAACAGCCCGCATTCGCCGCAGACCCCGCAGGAAAGATCACCCCGCTCGACTCACACGTCCGCAAGGCCGCGCCCGACCGGCGCCATCCTCCTCCCCTGGTCCGGCGCGGCTACAACTACCAGCGCAGCACGGACGACCAGGGCCTGATCTTCTCCTGCTTCCAACGCGACCTCGAAAAGGGCTTCGAAGCCGTACAGCACCGACTCCAGGGCGAGACCATGACCAAGTACACCCTCACCACCGGCGGAGGGTACTTCTTCGTCCCTCCACCCGGAGAAAGCTGGCTGACAGCGCTGCTCTGAGATGAGAAGCCGTGCGGCTGACGTCCCGCGGGGCAGCAACTCGGTCGGATGACAGCCCTGTTGACAGCGGCCCCGACGGGAAGTCCAGCGCGGCCGTGCTGACCGGGCCGCACTGCATGTCAGTGGCGGGTGCGACGATGTGCCCGGGAGGCGAGTGTGAAGATCGAGTGGGCCCATATGCACCAGCCGGACTTCGACCGGCTGGTGGAGCTCATCCTGTACAAGGCCCGCACCGGTGAGGGCCGCGTCGAGGCGGTCAACGGCCGCGGCGGCGACGGTGGAATCGACGTGCGCATCGTCCGGGGCAGCGAGCTGGAGGTCGTCCGACTGAAGTTCTACCTCGACGGCTTTCCCACCTCCGCGCGCGGCCGGCGCCGGGCGATCCGCGAATCGTTCGACCGGGCGGCCCAGCTGAGGCCGGCAGTCTGGACGCTGGTCGTACCCTGCACCCTCAGCGATCCAGAGCGCGCTTTCGTGGAAGGTCCGGCGGGTGGCACAGGACTGCCCGAGATCCAGATTCTGGACCGTGCCCGGCTCGACGCATATCTCGCCGCGTTCCCGGACATTGTGGAGTACTGGCACCGAGACTATCTCCTCGAAGCCGCCAAAGTCTTCAACTAAGCGCGTTGCAGAATGCCGTGATTTTGCAGGTCAGGGCGCAGCTACGGCTGTTCTGATCACGCGGCGATGGCGAGGTTGTGCATGTGGGCGACGGCCTGGACCGCGTGGTGGAGGCCGTCGCCGTGCTGCCGGCAGTCACGGAGGATCTTGTAGTTCTTCAGCCGGCCGATCGCATGCTCGACCCGCGCACGGACCCGGCGATGCTCCTTGTTGTCGGCTTCCTCGCCGGCCAACAGGGGCCGACCGGGCCGTTTGCGGTGCGGGACGACCAGGCCGGTGTTGATGTAGGCACCGTCACCGAGCACGGTGACGCCCTGACACTGCTCCGGCAGACCGGAGCCGCGCCAGACCTGGGCGTCGGCCTTGTTGCCCGGGGCCGGGCGGGCGGTGGCCACGACCAGACGGGTGTCTGCGTCGATGATGACCTGCACGTTCGCGGAGAAGCGGTAGTTGCGGCTCGAGGCGGCGAGCTTGCGGTCCCGGACCGGGACCAGCGTGCCGTCCACGATCCACAACCGGTCCGCGGCATCGACCGGACGCGAGACCGGTGCGATCGCGAGCAGCGGCCCAAGCCGCTGGATGACCCGGCACACCGTGGCAGACGAGACCCCGAACAGCGGCGCGAGCTGCCGCATGGTCAGGTTCGTCCGGTAGTAGACCGCCACCATCAGCACCCGATCGGCAAGCGGCAGACACCACGGCCGCCCGATCCGCGGCCCATCGCCACCCCGCTCCCGCACCACCTTCAACAGCCCCTCGAACTGCTTCATCCGCAGCCCCGTGAACGTCTCCACCCACAACGGCTCAACCCTCAACACCCCACGCATACAAGGGAAATGCCCAGATCACGGCATTCTGCAACGCGCTTTAGCCTCCTGCCCGACCGGCGGCCGGCCGGGGCCCGGTCTTCCAGCTGATGACTCCTGCAGAGCGCGACAGGCACGGACTCCCAAGATCATGGAGTTCTCGACGCCCCGTGATCCGACTGGAAGACCGTGCCTGCCGACGCATCATCGCCGATCTCGCCTGCCCTTGACCAACTCCGCGGCCATCCACGGGTCGAACCCGCAGACGTGCCGAGTCTGCTGCAACGGCTGGCCGAAGTACCCGACCCGCGTGATCCGCGCGGAGTACGGCACGACCTGGTCGTCGTGCTCGCGCTCACCGCGTGCGCGGTACTGGGCGGGGCGAGGTCGCTGCTGGCAGTCGGCGAGTGGATCGCCGACGCCCCGCCCCGGGTGGCGCAAGCTGTCGGCGCGCCACCCGATCTGCTGCTTCCCAAGCGGCTCCTGCCTGCGGAATCGACGGTCCGCCGACTGCTGGCGAGGGTCGATGGCGATGCCCTGGACCAAGCCGTGGGCCGATGGCTCGCCGACCGCCGCTCCCGCACCGCAAGCGGCGGTCGGCGAGCTCTGGCCGTGGACGGCAAGAGCCTGCGTGGAGCGGCCAGGGCCAGGGGCAGGAAGATCCACCTGCTCGCCGCCCTGGACCACTCCACCGGCCTGGTCCTGGCCCAGTTGGACGTGCGGGAGAAGACGAACGAGATCACGTGCTTCCAGCCGCTGCTGGAGACCGTCGCCGGCCTGGCCGGCACCGTGGTCACCAGCGACGCGCTGCACACCCAGCGTGAGCATGCCGACTACCTGCTCGGCCGCGGCGCCCACTACATCGTGATCGTCAAGGGCAACCAGGAGAAGCTGCGCAAACAGATGAAATCCCTTCCCTGGAAGCGCATCCCGCTCCAGGGGCGTACCCGGAACGTCGGCCACGGCCGCTGCGAGATCCGGCGGATCAAGGTGGCCACCGTGAACAGCCTCCTCTTTCCCGGCGCCCGCCAGGCCATCCAGATCAAGCGCCGACGCACCGACCGCAAGACCGGCAAGACCACCGTGAAGACCGTCTACGCCGTCACCAGCCTCACCGCCGAGCAGGCCACCGCCGCTCAGCTCGCCCGACTCGTCCGTGACCACTGGAAGATCGAGGCTCTGCACCACGTCCGCGACACCACCTTCGCCGAGGACGCCTCCCAGCTGCGGACCGGCAACACACCCCGCGCGATGGCCACCTGGCGCAACCTCGCCATCGGAGCCCTCCGCATGGCCGGAGTGAAGAACATCGCGGCCGGCCTCCGCCGCAACGCCCGCGACCCCCGCCGCCCCCTCGCACTCCTCGGCCTCGGATGACCACGAACCGGACGTCATGCGACTACGCCGAAGCCCTGGCCCCGGTTCGCGGATAATTCGTGAAGATCAGGCGTCGTGCTGTGGCTCCGGAGGGCGGTTTGATCTGGGCCCCACTGGGGCCGCAGAGGGGCCTCAGCGTCCGCCTCCGCCTTGCTCGGTGGAGTGATCGTGATGCGATGACGTCGGCTCACCCCCAGGACTCTTGCGTTTCAGCAGTCCGGTGACTCGGCTCAGCCATCCCTTGCGGGGCTGATTGTCCCTGTCAATCAAGAAACGCGCTGTTCGTAGCGGGTCACGTGGGGGTTGGCCTACCTGGTGACGTTGCCAGTAGCGGGCCACTCTCCGCTCCAGGTCGGCCAGATCGCTGCTGTCGGTCTTGGTCAGGTCGACCGGGCCCTCCGGGCCTTGGAGAGCAGTCAACGCCAACACACGAGCGTCCGGTGAGTACGCCGCCGGGTACTCACCCTCCGACACGTCAATCGCCTCGAGGTAGTTCGTAGCGTGCACGAAGGACTCGAAGACAATCAGGTCGTCGTCTTGATCGAAGATGAGCACGGTGTCGGGAGGGAGATCCATATCGGTCACTGTGACATCCACTCTCGTCGTGCTGCCACCAAGATCGACGGTGTCTTGGCCGGGCAGCTCCGCCCGTGCAGAGCGGGAACTGCTATTTCGTCCCGTTAGCCTTGTTCGCCCGGGTGCGGGCCAGCCGGTAGGACTCGGTGCCGGTCTCGATGAGGGTGGCATTGAAGGTGAGCCGATCCACGATCGCCGCGCAGAGCCGCGGGTCCGTGAAGGTCTTGCTCCAGCCATCTGGGGCTGGCACATGTTCCTTTTTGAGGATCGCCGCTGTCACCGGCCCGTATCCATCTCCTGGGGTCCTCGTTGGTCTTCACGGTGGTGCTCGGATTCTCCAGGTGCTGCCTTGATCGGTCAGGTGCGAGGAAGGTGTGCCGGTGACATCCCAGTTGCGGGTGATCGAGGGTGGTGCCGTCCTGCTGGAGCCGGTGACCGCCGATCCGTGGGAGTTCCAGGCCGAGTGCGTCGAGGCGTTCGTCGCCTCGTGGCGGGCCCGCGGGTTCAGCCCGGTGACGGTCGAGAACGACATTGGTCTGCTGGAGCGAACGCTCGCGGCGCTCGGCCGTCCCGCATGGGACGTCACCCCGGAGGACATCGACCGTGTCGTCGGCGACCTGGCCCTCGCCGGGCGGGCGGCATCAACCCGGCGCGAGTATGTGCAGATCTTCAAGGGCTTCCACCGGTTCCTGCAGGTCCGCAAGGCTGTTGAGATCGAGGCGGGGTTCGGTGTCCGTCTGGTCTGCCCGGTGGACGAGTTCAACGCTGCGCGGCATGTCGGGGACGATTCCCCGGCTCAGCTGCCGCCGCCGACGCCGGAACGGGTGGCGGAGTTCTTCGACTTCCTCAAGTCCCGGATCGCCACCGCTCGCAAGTACGGGCCCGCGGCCCGGGACTATGCGATGTTCCGGACCCTCTATCACGCCGGCCTGCGCTCGGAAGAGGCATCCCTGCTGGACCGTCCCGACGTCCACTTCTCGCGGGGCCCGTTCGGAAAACTCCACGTGCGATTCGGCAAAGGCGCCCGCACCTCCGGCCCCAGGCCGCGCTGGGTGCCCATGCTGGACGGCCTCGACCTCGTCCTGCACTGGTTCCTCGACGACGTCCGCGGCAAGTTCCCCGACTCACCCGTCTTGTTCGCGGACGAGTCCGGCGGCAGCCTGCACCGCGGGACGATCCGCAACCGCCTGCGCTATCTGATGGAGCTCGAAGGACGCCCGGCCACCGACCGGTTCAGCCCGCATGCCCTGCGGCGGGCCTGCGCGACCCACAACTACGAACGGGGCGTGGACCTCGTGGCGATCCAGCAACTCCTCGGTCACTGGACGGTCAGCTCGACCATGAGATACGTCCGGCCGTCCGCGACGTTCATCGAGGACGCCTATCGCCGCGCGGTGACCACCACGCTGGGCGAACTCACCGCCGAGGAGGGCAGCCCCGCATGAAGATTCGATGGCGCCTGCGAATGGCCGCCGCCCAGCGTGAGGTGTGGACCGGCACCCAGCTGCAGCGGCTTCTGGCCGAACGCGCCGGCCTGCAGATGTCCTCCGCGTCGGTGTCCGCGCTGTTCACCAAGGAGCCCTCACAGGTGAAGATGTCCACCTTGATCGCGTTGTGCACCGCGCTGGAATGCACTCCCAACGACCTGTTCGAGGTCGACACCACCCCCGTCGAGCGTCCTGCCGCCCCACCCCGGCCCGTCGCTGACCTGCCCCAAGCGGCCTCCGCCCGCGGCCGTTCGATGCCGCCGCTCTGACCCGGGCGACATCGTGGGCATGAAACAGAGACACTGCACCGGCTGCGGAGCGCCGGTCGGCTTCATCGACCGCCAGTACTGCTGTCGCTGCACTGCCCGGCAGAAAGAGGCTGCGGCCAGAGCCGCTTGCCCCCGCTGCGGCCAGCAGCGCGTCCTCCAGGAGGACACCGGCCGGTGCATCACCTGCTCACGCGTGTGCACCATCTGCGGTCACCCGGTGAGAAACAAGACAGCGACGTTGTGCCGGGACTGCTCGCGCACAACGGAACGCGACGCCGCCAAGTCGCCCTGTCCTCGGTGCAATCGGCCCGGCTATCTGCGAGAGGACACGGGCTGGTGCGGGCATTGCTCGCGTCCCCGCCAGACAAAACAGCCGCCCCGGACCTGCCGCGAATGCGGCCGCTTGCGGCGCCATGCCGGGCTGGGACTGTGCTCCGCCTGCTGGCAGCGTCACCCCGACCGGCCCTTCGTCCGAGCCGAGGGCCTGATCTCCGAACTCGGACAACCTCCGGACTGGCTGCGGGACTTCACCGCCGATCTCGCCGCCAAGTACTGCGTCAGCCGCGCCTGCACGATGATCACCTCCCTGGGACGGCTTCTCCTGGACGAGCAGCCCAACCACCCGCAGGCCCTGCTCGAACGCTCCCGCCGTTCCGGACGCTCGATGGGCTCCCTCGCCCGCGCACTGGAAACCTTCTTCACCTGTCACGGCATGGCCATGGCCACCGACCAGGCCGAACGGCTCGCGGCCGGCCGCCGACAGCGTCGTATCAATGCCGTCCCCGAGAACCTGCGGCCATCAGTGGAGGCGTTCGCCGACTTCATGATGCGCTCGCGCGAGAGGGCCCGCCGGGCCGGAACACGACCTCGCAGCGATGCGACCGTCGAGGCGGCGCTGGCCATCATGCGTGACCTCGCCCGATTCCTCGCCAGCGAACGCGGCAAGCAGGACTGGGCGCTGGCCGACGTCCACGATGTCGAAGCCTTCCTCGCCGGCTCACCCCAGGCCCGCAAGCGTCGGCTGGTCGTGCTCGGGCAGTTCTTCCGTTTCGCGCGTTCCCAGAAGATCGTGCTCGTCGATCCCTCCCGCGGTCTGACCGCCCGAGGTCCCAGCGGCTTCACTGGAGCGACGCTGACACTGGATCAGCAGCGCGTGTTGTTCCGCCGCTGGACCACCGGTCCGGCCGTCCACCCGCACGAGGCCCTGCTGGGCATGCTCGCGCTGTTGCACGGCGCCTCAAGTCGCGAGGTCAAGATGCTGCAGACCGCTGACCTCGACCCTCATGCCCGAACCACCCGGCTCGGCGACCGCCCGCATCCGGTCCCCCTGGACCCCGCGTCCTGGACAGTGTTGGAACGCTGTCTGGCTCACCGCGAAGCCCAGCGGACCGACAATCCACACGTGATGGTCACCCGTCAGACGAAGTCCGGCCGGGGACCGGCGTCCACCGCCTATGTCAGCCACGTCCTCGACGCCTGCGGCTTCCCGCCCCGCATGATCCGCTGCACTCGGCTACTCGACCTGGTCAACACCATGGATCCCAAACTCGTCGCCGCCGCCTTCGGCATGGACCCCGAAGCCACCATGATCTATCTCGCCGACCACGTCGATCCGGGTCGGCTTCCCGAGGATAGGACCCTTTCGAAGTAGCAGAATCACCGTCATGGGGTGTCGCACCATGGCATTCTGAGTGCAGCTCTCGTCGGGACTGCCGACAGGCGGCTCGTGACCGCCGGAGGGCACACAGCCTTAACGGCCCCCGGACCGGGCACCTACTAACTCAAACCGGGTGAACCTGCCAGCGATCATGATCGTTGGACCGGGCCGTTTCTGCTGCGGTAAGCCGCCCTGTCAGCGCGGAGGTCAACAGCGCTGACGGAGATGCCATGGCGGCGATCCTGCCATTCTTGTCGAGCCTTCCCATCAAGCTTGCAGTTCTTGGCCTGGTCTACTTCTGTCTGATCGCCGTCGTTGCGCTGGCCGCCGTGTTCTTCCGCACGCCAGATCGCCAGCAAAACGCGAAAGAAGTGCTTCAACTGCTTCTGACCTGGGGGCGCCAGCCGCCCGCCCAGCGCAGAGGACGTCGACGCTCGCCACCACCGAACCCGTGATGCTTCGGCGGCACCTCGCACGGGTTCGCCGGAACATGTGCGCTTTGGTGAACGCCTCGTTGGAGGCGATGGCAATGCTGTTTTTCCCCTCACGCTCGGTCAGAACCTGGAAGAGCATCTCGGCGCCGCGGCGGTCGAGTTCGAGGTAGCCGAGTTCGTCGATTTCGAGCAGGTCGACGCGTCCATAGCTTGCGATGGTCTTGCCGAGCTGCTTGTCGTCGGCCGCCTCGACGAGCTCGTTCACCAGGCTGGCTGCGGTGGTGTAGCGGACGCGGTAGCCAGCCATGGCGGCGGCGGTGCCCAGCGCGATCAGCAAGTGGGACTTGCCGGTGCCGGAGTCCCCGATCAGACACAACGGGTAGCCCTTGGTGATCCAGTCGCAGGTGGCGAGACTGTGGATGACGGCTGGGTCGACGTTGGGATTGGCGCGGTAGTCGAAGTCGCGCAGGGACTTCTCGCGCGGGAAGTGGGCAGCCCGGATGCGACGTTCGGCCCGGCGGCGGTCGCGGTCCTCGCACTCGACCATCAACAGTTCGGCGAGGAAGCCCGCGTAAGACAGGCCTTCGCGTTCGGCGCGGGCGACCGTGTCGGCGGCCTGGGCCCGCATGGTCGGCAGCCGCAGCATGCGGCAGGCGGTGTCGATCGCGGCGTCGGACGCTTGTGCGGTGAGCGTGTGATGGGCGGCGGTCATGACGAATCCTTCCGGCGCAAGTGGAGCAGATCGTCCCACTGCTCCAGGCGGGGCAGGGTGCGGACGTCTTCGGGCATGGGCCCGGTCAGGCGGCGTGCGCTGAGGTGGCTGACCTGCGGCAGCTGCGAGCCGGGAGGCTTGAACGGGTTCGCCGGTGCCGGGGCGGCGGTGACGGTGGGGGCCCGGACGGCAGCCTGGGCGGTCTTGCGGGCCTCCAGGGCGACCACGTCCTCGTTGCAGGTGCTCAGCGCGATGGCGGCCCGAAGGCCGGCGATCACGTCGGCGTGCTGCTGGTGGCGGTGCAGGAGCAGGATCCTGACCAGGGCTTTCGTCCCGTCGGTCTCGCCGAGCTGCTGCTTGGCCATAGCCCAGGAGATTGAGGGGGCCGAACTCGTCCATGCAGAAGACGACTTCTGGCTCGCCCTCCTCTGGTATGACCTCGCCGTCGGCGATGGCGTAGAGGTGCTCGACGCGGGCCTTCTTGACCGCGTAGTCGGGGTCGCGGGAGGTCTTCCAGGTCTTCAGGCGTTGAAAGGTGACGCCTTCCTCGCGGAGCAGGATGCGCAGGCCCTCGTGGCTGATGTCGTCGACCACCCCCTCGGCGACCAGGAAGTCAGCCAGTTTGACCAGGCTCCAGGTCGAGAACGGCAGGCCGTGCTCGACCGGCCTGGACTTGGCAATCTTCTTGATCTCACGGCGCTCGGGCAGGGTGAACGTCTTCGGCCGGCCGCCCTTGTACCTGGGGTAGAGCGAGGTGAAGCCGTCGGCGTTGAAGTTGTGGATCACGTCCCGGACCCGGTCCGGGCTGGTGAACGTCACCTCGGCGATCTTGGCCACGTCCATGCCCTGGGCCGCTAAGAGCACCATCTGGGCTCGGCGCCAGGTCACCACGGATCCGGTGCCTCGGCGGACGATCCGCAGTAGCCGCTGCCCCCGTCGTCATCGATCTCGCGGACCTGCACACGCTCAGCCACCCGCAAAGCATGACGCACAACGCGCCGCCCGGAGCACCATTCGGACGGCGCGCCACAACAGGGCGAACCGTGCTTGATGCGGCACTAGCGGGCCCGGCAGGACCCGCAGAGCCTGTCGGGGCAACGGCGCCGTACGAGCGTGAGCGGCTGCCCGCGGCGTACGGCGGATCAGGTCCGGGCGGCGTCGACATCGCCGGCGTTGACCAGCGCCTTCCTCAACGCCTCCAGTGCGGCGGCGTGCTTGTCTGCGGGCCCGGCTGCGGCGGCGTCCAGGAGGGCGCGGGCGTGCCGTCGGACGGCGGCGTCCCGCCCTGTCCCGGTGGGGTGGGTGACCAACTGCGCGGCCAGGAGCAGCGCGTCCTGGCTGCCGGGGTGGCGGGCGGCGCGCTCGGCGACGAGGTCGGCGTCCGTCAGGGCCGGGGTGTGCTCGGCGCTCGCCCGCATCAGGGACAGCCACCCGTCCTCGTCAAGACCGGCGTCCGCGAAGTCGCCCGCGCCGGCCAGCGCCCCGGGCGGCAGACCGGCCGCGAGCGCGGCGCGCCACAGCACGGCCGCCGCGGCCAGCCGTGCGTCGGCGTCGGGTGGAACAGGGCCGGCGACGCGCGGGGTGAGGGAGGCGATCGCGGCCAGCAGTCGGCCGACCGTCTCCGCTCCCCCGCTGCCGGTGGCCAGTTCGGCCCAAAGGGCGGATGGATCGCCCAGGACGGCGGGGTCGGCCAGGAGCGCGGCCGCCGTGTGCGCGGTGGCGCCGGACGTCGTCGCGGGGTCGGCGCCGTGGACCGCTGCGAGGAGCTCGGCGCGGTCCAGGGCGGCAAGCACCTCGCGGTCGAACGGTCCCCAGCGCAGCCAGGAAGCGGCCGGCGACGGGCGGCCGGGGACGAGACCGTACAGCGCGGTCCGGTGCGCGGCGGTGACGGCGGGCGCGTAGCGGTGCAGGGTCGGCAGACGTACCCCGATCGCGGTGGCCACCGCCTCATGGTCCCCGCGCGCGGCGAGTACGCCGGCCACCGACTCCACCACGCTGGTGGGCATCTCCCCGTGGGTGCGGGCCCGGTGGACGGCGTACTCGATCAGGCACCCCAGCGCCCGCACAGCCGGGTCGGACCCCAGCCACAGCATCGGCTCTCCTTGCCCGCCTGCTGCCGGGCCGGGAGCGCCGGCGGGGGTGTCCTGGTCGGGAGCGGGGCGGGCCAGAGGGGCGGCCAGGGCCTGCAGGTGGGCCAGGACGGCCGCCTCCTGATCGGCGGGGAGCGCGGTGTCGGTGCGCCAGACGAGGGTGAGCAGGTCGAACAGCGCCTGGTCGGCGAAGGACGCCGCGTCGGACCGGCCGCCGGCTGCGGACGCGGAGGACGTGGTGGGGGTGGGGGTCGTCTCGTCGAGGCGGCGGCGCACCTCGAGTGCCGCGGTGACGGCGTCCGCGAGTGCGGTGGCGCGGAGGGCGCCGTGGCGGTCGGCAAGGACGGCGGTCGCGGCGAGGTAGAACGCGCCGAGCTCCGGCAGCTTCAGGGCGGCCAGGACCGCGGGCACGTCGGCGGCCCAGGCGGCCGGGTCGGCGGCGACCAGGCGGTGCAGGACCATCGCGTAGCCGCCGTCGCCGGCATCCGAGGCTGCGGACAGCGCTGCGGCGGCCGTCGCCGGTCCGCGCTCGGCGGCCATCTCGGCCAGGTCCTCGGCGTCCAGCACCGTGGTCGCCTTGACCGGCTCCAGCACGGGCGCGGTGCGCGGGTCGGACGGGCCGGCCGGCTTCAGGCGGCGGACCGCGTCCAGCACCGGTTCCCAGCCAGCCAGCAGCCGCGCAGGCAGGACCGGCGACCAGTCCCAGAACCGCAGCCACGAGGCGAGCGGCTCCGCGGTGCCGTCCACCCGCTCGGCGCCGGCCGGCAGCACCTCCTCGACGAGGGCGGCCGGCGGCGGAGTGCCGAGCGCGGTCCGCAGGTCCTCCTCCAGCTGCGCGGCGCGCCCGGGCGGGCAGGATCCGAGCACGAGTTCGACGAGGCGGGCCGTCTCCGGCGCGGGCTCGTCGGCCACCAGGTGCACGACGAGCGCGACGGCCCGCTCCCACCACTCCTGCCCGGCAGACCCGGCGTCGGGCGCCGGGGATTCGGCGGGCGGACGGGCGGTGAGATGCGTGGCGAGCAGCCGGTCGTGCAGTCGGCCGTCGACCGCGTCCACCCGGGCCAGCCGGCGGGTGCGCTCGGCCAGGTGCACGCCGGCGTCGGCGTCCGCCGCGGCGAGATCGAGGACGGTGCGCGCCAGCCTCGGTCCGCCGTACGCGGCCTGGTCCTGGGCGTGTACCCGGTCGAGGTCGACGTCGTAGACGAGCGCGCGGGCGGCAACGGAGAGCAGCGCGGTGTCGCGGGCGAGCAGGCCGGCCATTACGGCCCGGATCATCGCGATGTCCGGGTGCGCGGCGCCGGTCCGGCCGTCCGGGTAGGCGGTACGGACGAGTTCGCGCAGCAGCACCGCGACCTCGTGCCCCGGCAGCCGCGCCGCCGTCTGCCCGGCGATCACCGCCCGCGCCCTCTCCTCCTCGGCGACCGCGGCCATGACCACCGCCTCGGCCTGCGCGGTGTCCCCGCCGCCGGCCAGAACCCGGGCGGCCTCCTCCTCGGCGGTCGCCACCCGCTCGACAACGGCCCGCAGCGACACGTGGCCGGCATGCTCGGCTTCGACCGCGCCGACCAGCAGCCCCTCCACCACGAGGACCCACTCCCGCGTGCGCCCGGTACGCGGAACCCCCCTCGCCCACCGCGCCGCCAGGCGCAGTGTCGCCCCCACCGCCGGGCCGCCGCCGTCCCGTACGCCGGGGTGGGCGAGGGCGGCGCGCAGCTGCCCGGCGCCGACGACATCGGGGTGTCGTACGGCAAGTCCCAGCAGCCCGTCCAGAGCCAACCGGCCCGCCGCAGCGCTCTGTTGCGCACGCGGGATCCCGGCGGCGCCTTCGCCGGCCGGCGCGGCCAGCCACTCCCGTACCGCGTCCGGGTCCGTCTGGGCCACATGGTCGAGGAACAGGGCAGCCGGCCACCGACCACCCGCCGCACCGTCCGGCAACAGAAGGTGCGGCGCATGTTCCTGCAGCACACCCAGCCACACCGGCGCCGGACCAGAGCGGAGGAAGTAGTCGGCGGCGCGAGGGTCCGCCCAGCGGGCGATCTCGGCGGCCTCCGCCGCGCCCGGGCCGTTCAAGGCGGCGAGTTCGAGGATGCGGACGGCACGGTCCGGCAGCGGAACCAGCAGCTCCCGGGCGGCGGCGAGGAGTTCGGTGTAGAGCAGGACAGCGTCGTCGGGGCCGGCCGCCCGGCCGTGCAGGATGCCTGACGCCAGCCCGTAGACAGCTCCCCATACGTCCAGCGCCGTCTTCTGCGCCGCGCCCAACGTGACGCCCGTCAGTCGCTCGATGATGCCGCGGGCCCGGCTCTGGTGGTAGCCACCCGGGTGGTCCAGCTCGCCGCGCAGCACCGCCGCCGCAGCAACCACCGGCTCCCACCCCGCGCCCACCGGCGCCGCCGGGCTCTCCGAAGTGCCCGAGTTGTCGCTGGCGTTGGCGGTCGGCGGCTGGAAGGCGTCCACCGCGGCCAGCAGGTCCCGCGCCGCGTCCTGCAGACCCACGCTCTCCGGGGCGCCGGGCAGCTTCAGCAGCGTGTCCGCCGCAGACCGTACACACGCCGCGGCCACCTCCGCCGGCCGTACCAGCCCCGACCCGGTCAGAGCCCGGCGCGCGTCCCGCAGCAGCCCCAACGCCCGTGATCCCGCCTCGCCCTGGGCCTCAAGAGCCGCCGCCAGGACGTCATCGACCTCCGGCAGCGCGCTCGCGCCGGCCGGCACCCCTACCTCGTCGCTCACCGCAGCACCGTAGCCTCGCCAGCCGCCACCGCGGACCGGCTATCGCCAATCCGCGACAGCCACCCCTATGACCTGCACGTATCCGGGGCGAGCAGACCTGCGACATCCCCGCCGAAAGGCCGTCAGCTGACATGCCATGCCATCCCCACGGTCGCGACGACGACCGCAACCTCCAGGAACACGACGGTCAACGCTAGGCGGGACCATGCACGCCGGCAGGCGGGCTGCCATGAGATGCCACGGCCCTTGGTCGGCTCTCAGGATGGAACTGTCAACTGTTGCGGCGTGTCCACTGCGCGGCCCGGACCGTTCCATCCTGAATGTCCTGCCGGGGCAGTTGGAGGTCGAAAGCGTCCTCCAGTGCGTGGAAGTACAGCTCGAACTCGCTGGTGAGTTCGGGGTGGTCCAATTCGGCACGGCGTATGGCCTGGTTGAGGAAGTCGAGCTGACCGCCTCGGAAGTAGGGGGCGCGGCCTCGGTCGTACCAGATCAGCTCCAGGACGCCCCAGTCATCGTCGATACGGTGGCCGTCGCGCATGTAGTCGAAGGTGTAGATGGCCTTCGCGGAGGTGGCGCTCAGGTGCACCGCCTCGGTGACACCGAGCCGGGCGAGAGCCTCAAGATCGGGCCCGAAGCCGGGGGTCTCGTGGTACATCAGGAACGCCCAGTCGCCGGCCTGCCCGTAGCAGCAGGTTTCCCAGACGATGTCCCAGTAGTCGAAGGTCCCGCCGTCCATGCTGCGGAGATCCGCAAGACGGGTCCCGGCGGCGATCTGTGCGGGGTCGGCTCCGTAGAGCAGGGCGATCTGTTCGGCGCTGATGCTCTCGCCTCGGAAGAAGACGAGGTGGGTGTAGGGGTCCTGCTCGCGCCAGCTGCCAGCGATCCAGGCGAGGCGCTCCAGCGGGTCGCGCCCGCACGCAGCGGAGGGCTGCGTACCGTCCATGCCGCCGTTGCGGAATCGGCTGCCCCAGGCGAGGTTGATCCGGTCGAGCAGCTCGGCCTGCCCGGAGACGAGATTGGTCACCGGGCCGCGCCCCGGGGACCGGCCCGCGATGTGCTCGGCGAGCCTGCGGACCGCATCCTCGGCGGCGAAGTACAGCACCTGATCCAGGTCCCGAGTGACGAAAACCTCCCGATAGGGACCGATGTGGCCGCGCACCGTGCCGTCGTCGTCCAGGACCAGGAAGAGTCGACCGTGCGACTCGCCCACGTGCTGCTCGTACTGGTCGGGTGAGGTGCCGATGGGCGGGAGCATCACGTCGTCGAGCACGTCAGAGCCCGCGGACACCTGGTGCCAGGCCCGCTTGAGTGTGTACGCCGATATCTGCATGGGCGTCAGTATGCGACCGGACACTGACATGGTCGGCTGATCTGCGACGACTCGACTGGATGGCAAAGATCAGCACGACCTGGGCTCGGTGTCAACCGCCTCGATTGGATGTCAAGGCGACTGGCTTCGTTGTCCAAGGACACGCGTTCGCGGCGTCCCTGGCGTGCCGACGCCGCATGGCGGGCCAGCCGCTCCGCCACCGCCGCACTTCCCGTCCGCCACGGGCCTCCGGCCGCCCACACGACAAGGCACCGTCCGTGAATCGCGGACAGACCGGCTGGCCCTGCTGGGGCGACCGAATCTGCAGCGGGGCGAGCGGGCTGGAGACTTCCAGGCCGTCGAGCTGCAGCTGGTACACGCGCTGATCCGCCGCGTCTCGCCGTACATGCCGGACCTCGTCCCTGGCAGCGCGTACGGTCATCGCGGACACCCGGGCCTCGGGCAGGGCGGCGAACCGTCGGCCGCCCGCCCCAGGCGTCCCATGAACTCGGCGGCCTTCTCGGCTCGCTCAGAGCGGCAGCGCACCGGTGTGCCCGCGGTCAGCCCTGCCGGCTCCGGGCGTCCTTGATCCTCTCGGTGAGGTCGGCGGTCTGGGCGGCCAGCGGCGCCTTCACCGGGGCGGTGGCGCCGAACTTCTCGATGTCCATGGTCACGGTCATCTTGCCGAAGTCGTCCTTCAGCCGGACCGGCAGGTCCTTGGCGCCGATCCACACGTCCATCGTCACCGAGTCGGCGCCGCCGGTCAGCGCCTTCATGCCGTCGCTGCTGAAGGCGTCCTTGTACTTGCCCAGCTCCGCCTGATGGAGGACGGCCCGGTAGTGGGTCGTGCTCTGCCCGTCGACGGTCTCCTTGCCGAGGTCCTTCACGTCTTTCGCGTACTTGAGGTACTGCATCATGGCCGCGGGGTTGCCCCCGCTGCCTCCGTCGAAGTCCTGGGCGCCCTTGGAGCCAAAGAGCGCCGACGCGTCGACCTTCATCCACTGCTTGCCCTTGAGCGGGCCGGAGGGCTGGGGGTCGACGTTGTAGTAGTAGGCGCCCTTCACGAACAGCGTCCGGATCGTCGCCTTGTGCTGGAGCGCCTGCATGTTCGCGGCCTTGGTGTCCATCTGGACATCCATCGCCAGGCCGTCTCCCCAGGAGTAGGTGCCGTCCAGCGTGACCGGGGTGCCCGTGCCCGTGTCGGTGCTCATCCTGATCTCGGCCGAGCCGAGCTTGTCGGTCCGGTCGGTCGCGCGAGAGAGCACCGTCATGATCTTGTCCGCGCTGTCCACGGCCGAGGTGGCCGTCTTCATACCGCCGGAGCCGCACGCGGACACCGCGACCATCGCCGCCGCCGTGAACCCCACCCAGGCAGCGGTGTACTTCAGCTTCATGAGTCCCCACCCATTGCTGTGATTCGATTGTGAGTTCTGCTGTCGATGACTCTAACGGGACACACTGACAGGTCCGGATACCGGACGTCCTCACGGTTTTCGAGGCCCTCCACGCTCACGCCACCGCGCGCTTCGGCGCCGGGCCGCCGCGCAGTACCGGCCTGGTGCCCGAGCGCTCCGCCGACGCTGACCGCGCGCTGCAGGCCCACCTCGCCGCCTGCATCCAGGCGGCCCAGACCCGCGACTGGAGCACGCTCTCAGCCCGCGCCCGCCAACTCGCCGACACCGCCGACCGGTTCGACGCCGAGACCCGGCCGCCAGGCACACGCCGTCACAGCGGCACCGGGTAGCCGCGCAGTCCTTGCACCGCGGGGAGAAGGTCTGTCCGTTCATGACGGGCGGTCGGTGTACCACGGGGCGAGGCGTAGCAGGAGCCGGAGGGTGTCGCGGGCGGCCGTGCGGTGCGCGGGGCGGGGAGCGTAGGCGGCGCCGAGGGCGAGGACGGTGGCGAGGGCCAGCAGCAGCAGGAGCGCGGCACCGGCACAGGAGAGAGCGGTGCGGGCCGCCCCGGGGGCGAGAAGGAGTGCGGCGGTGGCCGTACAGGCGGGCCATCGGTGGCGGACGGGCATGCGGGCGGGGCTCCCTGGCAGGTCGTGGCGGGTGTGCGGGGTGGTGTCCTGTCTCAGTTCACCAAGTACGGTGATATACGCGTTTCGGTGCCTCGCGGGGTTCTAAGGTGTGCGGGTGGTCAGAGGAGCACTGAGCGGGGCGGACCGGGAGCTGATCGGGCGCCTTGCGGCGCTGGACGTGGTGGTGTCGGGGGCGCAGTTGGAGCGGTGGCGGGCGGCGGGGCTGCTACCGGGGCACGCGCGGCGGTGGCTGGGGCGTGGGCTCGGGTCGGTGTCGGTGCTGGCGGAGGAGACGGTCGCGGTCGCTGCGGCGCTGAGGCGGCATGCGCGGCCGGGACGGGATCTGCGGTGGACCGTGATCGGGTGGTACGCCGAGGCCGGGCTGCCCGCCGGGCCCGGGGAGCTGGTGGTGCCGGAGCCGCCGTGGGCGGCCGTGCGCGACGCGCTGGCGTGGGCGGTGGCCGGGTCGTCCGCTCAGCGGCTGGTGGTGCAGGCCCGCGCCGCGGGCCGCGGGAGCGAGGAGGAGCAGGACGCCTTCTACACCGAGGCCGGTCGGGTCGCGGGCCGGGGGCTGGGCCTGCTGCCGCATCCGGACGCGGTGCGGCGGATGGTGGAGGACCCGGACGCCGCATGGGAACAGGGCCCGGAGCGGGCGCAGCGGCGCGGGCTGGTGCACCTGGCCGCGGCCGCCGGAATGGGGGCGGGTGAGGTCGGCGGCGAGGCCCTGGCCGAGGCGCTTGCCGCGCTGATGCCCGGCATCGACTGGGAGTCGGTCGCCGATGACGCGCGCCGGGCTGAGAGCGAGGGCACCCTGGAAAGCTGGATCCCGGCAGGGGCGATGGCCGACCCGCTCACCCGGCTCCAGGCGGCCGGCGAGGAGGAGCTGGCCGCGGCCCGCGACGTGACGCGACAGCTCACCCTGGTCGGCTTCCTGTATGTGATGCACGGGTTCCTGATGCCCGACACCCCGGTGCTCGCCCGTATGCGGGACCGGGTCGACGGGTCCGGGCTGGCTCAGTTCATCGCCCAGCTCGTCCCTTCCATGAGCAGGCCGTCCGGCGTTCCCCACGCGCTGCTGATGGGTCTGACGCCGGGAATGGCCGCAGTGGCCGCCTGGCTGAACGCGCCGCTCAACGAACAGATCGCCACCGGAGGGGGTCTGCTGGGGCTATCCGACACCGGGGAGGAGGGCGGGGCCGAGGCCTTCATGCAGGCCTGGACGGGCCGCCTTCAACACCTCACCGCAGCGCGCAGACGCGACGGGTCAGCGCCGACGAAGTAGATCACCTGTGCGGTGCTCGACGAGCCGCAACTGGGCCCCGCCCGCGCGGCGGTTGAGTTAGTGCCGCATCAGACAACGTTCGCCCCGGAGCACACTTGGAAACCTCGTCGAGAAAGTCTGCCTGGCGCGGCCGGGGATGGGTCTTTCCTGGCCCCGTAGCGGTGCTTGGGTGGATGCGGGGTCGGGGGCCGGAGTGGGTTGCCTGCCAGTCTCCCCCGGGCCCGCAGCAGCCCACTCCAGCCGTCGCGAAATACCACCTGACCTGGCCTTTCGTCTTCCTCGCTCCTATGATCGCACTCGGTCGAAGGGGGGGGCCGGGTGGACCGGACCGTACGCACTGTCGAGGACGTTTTCACGCTCTTGGACGGGCTGTTCGCATCGGAATCCGAGGTCGGCCGCTTGGCGACCGGCGACGGCAAGGACTTCTGGAACCGCTTCTACACAGACAGGTCAAGGCAGGTCCCGTTCTTCGTGGCGAAGCCGGACGAGAACCCGGCCGCCTACCTCGACCAGGGCCTGATCGCTCCCGGTCGGGCCCTGGACCTGGGCTGCGGGGCGGGCCGCAACACCCTGTTCCTCGCCTCGCGCGGCTTCCAAGTGGATGCCGTCGATCTCGCTCCAGGGGCCATTGCCTGGGCCGAGGACCGGGCTCGCGAGGCCGGGGCGATATCCGCTTCCTGTGTGGTGACGCGTTCGCCCTCTCCGCCACCGAGTTGAGCGGCCCGTACGACCTGGTCGTCGACTCAGCTTGTTTTTTATGGTTTGCGAGCTTTGAGTTGATTACGTTCGGTGATGCTTTCGGGCCGTCTAGTCGATTTCCCCACGTCGTAACGGGTTGCGGGCCGCTGGTTCTTCGAGCCGAGTGGACGCCCTGGGCCTGGAGTTGAGGGTTTGGGTGCACGGGCCGGACTGTGCAGGTGAGGGCGGAGGTTCCTGAACCCTCTACGGACGCGGGCCGGGGTGAGCCGGGCGGGCTCGGCTCGCTTCTCCCATGGGCGGCGGAGATCGGCTGCGGCCTCGCGGGTGAGCCTCAGCTGGGTGTGCGCCGCGATCACGAGCCACGTCCACCGGTCCGCGGCCTCGGGAGTGCGGAGCCTGGGGCGGGTCCAGCCGAGCGTCTGCTTTACAAAACGGAAAGTATGCTCAAGATCGAAACGCCTCAAGAACGCTTGCCACCGCAGGTCGATATCTGTGCTGGTCATGCCAGTCTTGGAGGACCACAGCCAGACGGGTAGTGGGTCACCACCGCCGGGCAGATGGTCCACCTGGAGGCGGATCACGGTGCCCTCGATGAGAGGGAGTTCGCCGTCGTGGTCGATCCACGCACTGCGGGTGGTGAGCCGAGGGTGGATACGGTCCCAGGCCATCACCTGGGCGGTGCCGTAGCGGTCGGTGACCTGTACCGTCTCCGCGTCGGGATCGCCCCAGGTGCCGGGCCTGGCAAAGCGGAACTCCTCGCCGTGCTTCGGCGGTCGCCCGCCCTGGGGATAGGACACGGCGTACTCCGTGGGCGAAGGTGCCGGCCGTCGCATGACACGGTCCGCACGCATCCGTCCCAGCACCTCGACGGGCAGGCCGTCGAGGAGGTAGGCCATGCGCGGAGCGTCGTAGCCGGCGTCGAAGACGACCAGAATGTCATCGTCACCGTCCTCCCACTGGCCCTGGCCGATCAGCTCGGTGACAACGCCGCGGACCTGGGCTGCGGTGACTTCGGCGACATCGTCGTCGGGGCCGAGCCGGACCGCGTCCAGAAGCTGGCACCACGACGTCCGCCCGGCCTCCAGCGCGGCGACGACCGAGTACGGCCAGCCGGGAATGAACTGGTCCGAGGACCGTCCCGAGCGCCCGTAGACATGACAGAACAGCCGGTCCGGGCTGCACGGGGCATCGGGACGCAGCCACGGGGAGACATCGACCGCCAGGACCAGGCGCCCGTCGGCGGCCTTGGGCTGCGGCAGACTGGCCAGCACCTTCCGCAGCCGGTCCACGTCAATGCGGCCGCAGTTCAGCCCGTCGTACAACGCGCCGTGCCCGCGCCGGTGTTCAGCCAGCAGCGTCAGATCGACCGGCGAGGTCACCGGCCCGTCCTCGCAGAGCATCGCGTCGCACAGCTCGAACAAGGTGTCACCGCGCCGGGCCAGGCACGTGTAGAAGTCCTCCCGAAAGTGGGACGTTAAGTCGAAAGCGTCCCGCTGGACATCGTGGTGCAGCGCACTCACCTCTGCGGCCTTCGTATGAACGTGATTCCGTGGCGGAACGCATGCTCATGCGGGGGCCGTCCGCCTGTCCGGCGAATGCCCAGGTGAGTGAACCTGTACGACGCAACCGTTCGAGGCCAGAGGGAGAGCGCGCGCCAAGGTCAGCCGCGGAGGGTGACCTTGCTGGGGCCGTTGAACGGGGCAAGGGAGGTCACCCTCCGCGGCGTCCGTAGCCCATCGTTGTCCGCGAAGAGTTGCCGCGTCGCGCGGTAGGACGCCTCTCCGGCGGTCATTGCTGCGGCTCGGTCGTACAGCGCACGGATGGTGTCCGTCATCTCCTCGTCGCTGCCGGCCGCGACCCCCCATACATCCCAGAGGAGCGTCTCGACCTTGTTGAGTGCCGCCAGGTCGAGTCGGACGTTCCCCGCCACGAACCACTCCCCGACCAGGGGGCTGTCCGGCATCGGGAGCCCGTACGACTTCGGATCGGCCTCGCCCGCACGGATCAGTTGCCAGGCGTCACCGGCGACCTGGAAACGGTCGCGTGGGACGTCCAAGGGGTCGAAGCCCACCTTGTGCGTCTCCATGACGAGGGGGTCTGCCAGTTCGGGGTCAGCGAGCAGCCAACCTCGCCCGGGGTCCCAGTACTCAGTGACCACGTGGTCGGCGTGGAAGCCGTCCGTGCCGAAGTAGTCGGCGAAGCCGGACCGGATCCGGGCGGGTATGCCCACGTACCGCAGGAACGAGCAGTGCAGCAACGCGAAGTCCCGGCAGATTCCAACGAAGCGGTCGCCGACCTCTCGGCGCTGGGGCAGGGGAGCGTCCTCGCGCGCGATGATGATGCGCAGGATGTCGTCGATGTAGCGCGTCTCGGCATCGTTGTGGAGGCGATCTTGCGGGATGACGTACGTGAAGAGGTCGCCTTCCGAGCGGTGAACCATCAAGTCCCGTGCAACCCGGGCGAGTTTGCGGGGACTAGCGGGCAGATCGGCGTAGAGCGGAGCGAAGTCCCCAGGGTCGGAGAACGGGCTCTGGGCAGCGTAGAAGGCGGCGGCATCCGGGGGAAGGCTGGGCATTGGCATGCACGCCACCGTGTCAAAATGTCCCCGAAAATGTCCATGGGTGAACGTCTGCCCACACGCTAGGCCGTCCGCTTCTGCCACACATGCTCGTATGAGTTGCCTGACGCACCCCTCCGTTCAAGGGCGGAGGTTAAATGTCAAGCTCAGTGCCTGTTCCATATCTCCGGTTCTGGGTAGCCTTGGCGCCTAGGCTGGCCGTGTGTCCGAGGGCGCCGGGCGGACCGGAGATGGGTGCGGCTCTTCCTCAGTGAGCTGGTGATGCCGTGCGCCGTTGCCGTGCGTGCGCGGACGGTGGATCGTCGTGTCCTGGGACGTGGTCTTGG
>NZ_JBICZC010000029.1:0-55111 GCF_043201715.1 Streptomyces sp. NPDC048291 | reverse complement strand
CAGGCCCTCGAACGGCTCGACCCGGCCCGCCCGTTGACCTGGATCTCCGGCCCTTCGGCCACCAGTGACATCGAGCTGGACCGGGTCGAGGGGGTGCACGGTCCACGCACCCTGGACGTGGTACTCGTGGACGGCGGGTGAAGGGCGCGGGCGGGGTGGCGGCCGGTCCCAACTGTGCGCGGCGATGCAAGGCCGTACGGGTTGAGCTGAAAGAGTGTTTTGTCCCGGCGGGGTTGTTTGGGTCAGGGTTCAGGTGTCGCGCCAGTTCGGGGTAGTCGGACATGTACTTCGTGGTCTTGAAGTGGGCCTCGTGCTGGGGGTTGTCGTTGTGGACATCCAGAGCGTTCCGTCATGCCGGAGCAGCGAGGTCAGGGGATTGGCTCCGCGCTGGTGGCGGCTGCTTCGGAGCATGCCGCGCCCGTCGGGGCCGTTCGCGTGGAGGGTCTCCCGCCGAGTGGTGTAGCCGATCAAGCTGGCGGAATCTGCAGGTCGCGGCGCGAATCGCTCTCGCCGGAGACCCTGTTGGGGTTCGCCGAGCCGGGACCAGCGGTGATCGCGCGACGGCCCGCGGCGGCACGTGCCGGACGGCTCCGAAGCGGAGTCGACGGACCGTGATCGGCTGCGCCACGACGGGGGACACGACCTTCGCGTGACGGCCCACTCCGGTCGCACGGCGGTGACGGTCTACGAACGGCTGGGCTTCGAGCCGTCCCGGCAGTTCCTGCAGCGGACGGCGTCACACGCAGTGGTGTGAGCGCGGCGTTCGAAACTGTGCGAAATCGATCGTCCGGCACCCTGTTCAGCACCCCCACTACCGGAAAACGAAGAACTTCCAGCTACAACCGGACTGGCACGGGGTGCCGCAGACTGCCGCGCCGAGCTTCAGCGCCAGTTCACCTCGGAGGCGGCGAACAAACTCTTCGCCGAACTCACCGTCGGGACCATGCCCACACCCCAGCACGGCTTTGCATCCGGCCAGGTCACACCGCGCTGCCGCGGGAAAGCTGTAGTGGCCGGGAACATCGAGGTTCTTGTGCTTGAGCGGGGACGGGCGACGGCGTCCTCGCCCGCGATCTCGTGGCCCGCGGCTCGGAGCTGTTCGGCGGCGGCGTCGATGACCGTGGTCCGCAGAAGGACGGCGTCGAGGACCGGGCCGAGCGCGCAGAGCCGGGTCCCCACGCCGTCCAGGAACGCCTGGGGGGGAAGGTGCCGGGCTTGCCGTGGCGCACCTCCCGGGCGTGCTTGCGGTAGGTCTCGTCCACCGGGTCGATGGCGTGCAGCAGGTGCTCGGTCCCGGCGATGCGCGCGGTTCGCCTCACACGGCTCCCAGCTGGGACGGGCGTCCCCCGCGTCCGACCGTGCGCAGCAGTTGTCAGGCGCGGACCTGGTCGGTGACCACGGACCCGGCGGCTCACAGCATACGAGGCCAGGCCCTCCGGCACCCCGTACGAGCCGGTCTCCGCATCGGCCGACGTCGTCCAGGGGGGAAGAACCTCTGCGGCGCATCACTCAGACAAGGTGCATCAGCGAACCGTGGTGGCACGGTGAATCAGCATGACGGCATGTTCACATGGTGAAATATGTTTCACCAGAATCGGTCACGAGTCTCGGATCGCCGTGATCGCGTGTCACTGGCGTATGTGCCGTCGATCGGGCCTGCTCTCGCGCGAGGCCGGACCATCTTCCCAAGGAGTCATCGATGAGCAGGAGCGAGTTCCCGGAGGCAGCGACGACGGCCGGAGTCGTGCGCGGTCGCCACGAGAACGGCCTCGCGGTCTTCCGCGGCATCCCCTACGCCCAGCCGCCGGTCGGCGAGGCGCGCTTCGCCGCCCACGGCCCGCCGAGCGCTGGGACGGAGTGCGGGAGGTGTTCGCGTTCGGGCCGCCGCCCCCGCAGGAGCCGTTGGGTCCCGAGACCGCCGTGCCTGAGGGCGTACCGTCCGGTGACGACTGGCTCACCGTCAACGTCTGGACTCCGGAAGCCGATCCTGCGGCGCTGAGGCCCGTGCTGGTGTGGATCTACGGCGGCGCCTACAAGTTCGGCTCCGCCGACGACCCCGCCTACGACGGCGCCCGCCTGTCCCGGGACGGTGGCATGGTCATCGTCACCCTCAACTACCGGGTCGGCGTCGAGGGGTTCCTGCGCATCGAGGGCGCGCCCGCCAACCGGGGCCTGCTCGACCAGGTCGCGGCGCTGGAGTGGGTGCGGGAGAACATCGCCACGTTCGGCGGCGACCCGGGTCGGGTCACGGTCTTCGGCGAGTCCGCCGGTGCCGGCTCGATCGCCGCGCTGATGACCATGGAGCAGACCCGGGGACTGTTCGGGCGGGCGATCGCCCAGAGCGTGCCGGGCACGTTCTTCTCCGACGGGTTGGCCACCGACATCGCCTGGACCCTGGCCGACGGGATCGGCCTGCGCCCGACGGTGGCCGACCTCGCGGGGGTCGACCCGCGTACGCTGCCCGCGGCCGGTGCTGCACTGACCGCCCGGATGCGCGCGTACGGTCACCGGTGGGGTGCGGTCGCGTTCACGCCGACACCTTTCTCGCCCGTCGTCGACGGCGAAGTGCTCACTGCCGCGCCGTGGGAGGCGCTGGCGTCCGGCGCGGCGCGGGACGTGGAACTCGTCGTGGGGCACAACCGGGACGAGTACCGGCTCTTCCTCCTGCTTGGCGGGATGCTGGGCAAGGTGGACGAGGGGCTGGCGTCGACGGGCCTCGGTCTGTTCGGACCGGGCCCGGACGCCGAGGCCGCCTACCGTGCCGCGTTCCCGGACGCCTCCGCCGAATACCTTTTTGAACTCGTACAGTCCGATTGGCTGTTCCGGATGCCCTCGCTGCATCTGGCCGAGGCCCACACGGCCGGCGGCGGTCGGGCCCATGTCTACGAACTGACCTGGCCGGCCCCCGCCCAGGGAGGTGTCCTGGGCGCCTGCCACGGACTGGACGTACCTCTGGTCTTCGGGGTCTATGGCGGCCTCGGCGGCATGCTGATTGGTCCCGAACCCTCCGCCGGGACCGAGGAGTTGTCCGCCCGGTTCCGGAGCGCCTGGACCGCGTTCGCGGCGACGGGCGACCCGGGCTGGCCGGCGTACGACACCACCCGCCGCCTGGTCCGGCTCCTCGACGCCGATTCGACGATCGCCCCCTACCCCGAGGAAGCGTCCCGTCGTCTGTGGGCGGACCATCTCTTCACCACGCTACCGCTGACGGCGAGCTGACCGTCCACAACCGGTGGCCTGCGTGGTGCCGACGGCCGGGTGGCCGGTGGACGCCGCCTCGGTCGCCCGGTGCCGGAAGGACCTGGCGGCCTTCAAACGTCCCTGGGAGGCGATCCGCCTCCCAGAACTGCCGCGCACCCCACCGGCAAGATCCGCTGCAACGTATTGCGCGCAACGGTCCGCGACGGCATCCGGCCGGACGCGCCCCTCGTGCCGGAGTGCCCCCCCGGGCAAGCGCTGACGGACTTGGCGCGCAAGGCCGTCAGTCGGTGCCGTGCCCGTGGGCCGGCTCGGCCCGTCGCGACAGTGCCGCGGGCTTCCGGTCGTGGAACAGGGCCGAGGCGTTCGATCCGCTCCAGGCCGCGGGCAGCCGGGGTGTCACGCGGTCTGGCCGGTGCCGCGCCCGCCAAGGCGTTTGTCCGTGAATCATGGTGAACCTGTGGAAGATTGACGGAAGTTGTGTGTGCGATGAGAATCAACTCACTCCGCTGTGCCTGAAGCGAGCGGAGTGGCGCGAGTGAATCCGGACGCGCATGTCCGCTGTTGTTCCCACGTCCCGACCTGCTCGCGCTCTGCCACCTCCCACAGTTTCCCGACCGCACAGAGGCTCATCTTGTCGCGCACGCAACAATCCAGAACCCTCGCTGTCTTCGCGGCGACCGCTGTCGCCGCCGCACTGCCCCTGTTCTCCGCCGGAACGGCGGTGGCCACCCCGGCCGGCGACGACTGCCGGTCCGCCACCATCCAGTACCGCATCGTCGACGCAGACGGAGGCGTCGTGGGATCGGACTGGACCTCGCAAGGCGGCTTCCACCTCTGGGACACCGTTCCCGGAAACGTCGAGGTCAGACTGGCCCCGGACCAGACCGTCGGCGCGGGGTGCACCTACCCTGTCTCGCTCGCCGAATACACCACCGAGGGGGCCAACTGGTACGTCTCCGGCCACCAGACCCTGGTCGACAAGGCCACCGTCTACCTCACCGCCGCCGACATCGCGGCCAAGGCCGACACCAAGCGGAACTGGCAGCGACTGAGCGTCAAGTCGCCTTCCTGCTATGGCCAGATCGACCTGTACGGCGATGACGTCACCTACGACGGCAAGACAGGCGAAGGTCACGGCCCCGCACCGTACGAACCCGACAACATAGTCACCCCCTACAACCTCATCGCCGCCTGGAACGGGGGCGACAAACCCTGCACCCCGGACACGCACGGCTCCCCGACCCCTAGCAGTCCGGCCCCGAGCGCTCCCGGGACCCCTACGCCTCCCGCCGACAGCACGCCACCCGCTTCGGAGACGACGCCGCCGGCCACACCGAGTCCGTCCACCACCCCGCCCACGACCTCGCACGTGCCCCCGATGTCCTCGCCTCCGCCGACCACGCCGGAGCCGACCCCCAGCCGCAGCACACCGCCGCTCGCGGAGACCGGCGCGAGTGACTCGACCGGACTCATCGCCGGCGGCGCCGTCCTGGTGATCGCCCTCGGCGCGGGCGCGGTCTACGCCGCCGGCCGTCGCACCCGCCGGTCCTGATACCGGCCCGCTGCCGGCCTGCGCGCTCGCACCGGCCCGACGCCTTCACCACCCGTTCGCGGAGGCGTCGGGTCCGCCGGACCAGCTCCTGTCCGGCAGCCACCGGGGAGCTACAGGTTCTGTTCGGCCCAGATGATCTTGCCGGTGGGGGTGTGCCGGCTACCCCACCGTTGGGTGAGCCGGGCGACCAGCAGAAGACCACGGCCGCCTTCGTCGAAGACGCGGGCGCGGCGCAGGTGGGGCGCGGTGCCGCTGCCGTCGGACACCTCGCAGATGAGGGTGGTGCCACGGATCAGCCGCAGCTGGATGGGCGGTTTGCCATAGCGGATGGCGTTGGTGATCAATTCGCTGACCACCAGTTCGGTGGTGAACACGATGTCCTGAGCCACGTTCCAGGCGGACAGCTTCTCGGATGCCTGCTTGCGGGCCGTGGAGACGATCTCTGGGCGGAGGGCAGGTCCCATGTCGCGACGTGGCCAGGGGCGAGAGCTCGGCTGCGGGCCACAAGGAGCGCGACTTCGTTCGAGCGGCGGGTGGGCAGCAGCGTGCGCAACACCCTGTCACTCGTCTCTCCCAACGGGTGGTCGGGGTGGGAAAGAAGGCCGCGGAGCACGGAGAGCGCTTCGTCGACGTCACGGTGGGTGTCTCCGAGCAGACCGTTCGTATAGAGCGTGAGGAGACTGCCCTCCGGGACATCGAACTCCTTGGCCTCGAAGGGCAGACCGCCAAGTCCCAGTGGGGGACCGGCGGGCAGGTCGAGGTACTCCACCGTGCCGTCCGGCGCGGTCAGGGCAGGCGGCGGATGCCCGGCCCGGGCCATGGTGCAGCGGCGCGTGACGGGATCATAGATCGCGTACAGACACGTTGCCCCGACCTCGCTAGGGCTGTCCAGCGTCGGCCGGGCCTCATCGCCTGTTGCTGCCCGGTCCAGGCGCAGGACCAGGTCGTCGAGCTGGGTCAGCAGCTCGTCCGGTGCCAGGTCCACGTCGGCCAGGGTTCGCACTGCGTCGCACAGCCGGCCCATGGTGGCGGATGCCTGTACGCCACGGCCGACCACGTCTCCCACCACGAGCGCGACTCTCGCCCCGGACAACGGGATGACATCGAACCAGTCACCGCCGATTTCGGCGTCCGGATCTGCTGGTATGCAGCGGGCCGCGATGTCCATGGCTGCATGGTGAGGAGTGCGAACAGGAAGAAGGCTGCTCTGCAGGGTGAGTGAGGTCTTTCGTTCGCGTGTGTAGCGGCGTGCGTTGTCGATGTACACCGCCGCACGGATCGCCAGGTCCTGCGCAAGCCGCAGGTCGTCCGCATCGAATGGTTCCGGCGTGCGGTGACGGGAGAAGAATGCCAAGCCCAGGGTGACGCCACGGGCGAGGAGCGGTACCACCATCAGCGAGTGAACCCCCGAAGGCGCGGATGCTGTGTACGCGCTCCGGCTCCTCGGGCGCCCAGTTCCAGACGGTGGCGTCGTCGAGTTGATTGACGAAGGCTTGACCGGTGGCCAGTGCGCGGCTGGCCGGCGAGTGCTTGTGGTAGGTGTGTACCGCCCCAAGCGAGACGACCGACTCGGGACAGCCCGGTAGTACCGACCGCTGGGCGGACCGCCGGAAGACCAGCGCCTCGCTTGAGAGGGCTCGTTCGAACTCTTCGCCTCGAAAGACGCTGTCAAGCAGGTCGACGAACACGAAGTCGGCGAAGTGCACCGTGCCCACCTCCGCCAGCTCATCAGTACCTCTTCGCTCCGGTAGCCGAGCAGGAGCTGGGCACCCGCGCTCCAACCGGTCAGAAGGCCCTGCCCGTCGGTGATCGCCACGATCGTCCGGACCTCGGACAGGATGTTGTCCGGGCCGGACTCAGGAGTGGACTGGCCCAGCGTCATCGCTATTCATCTCCGGTCGGTGAAATCCGCCGCTGCTTTCACACCAGTTTGCAGCAGATTCGCTCCGCAGTCCGATGTGCGGTCTCTGTGCCGCATGACGACCTCGGTCGCGTCTGGACCAGGACCTGGCTTGATCCGATGCGACTGTGGATACGCAACAGAGTGCGCAGCGTGGCTGACCTTGCCGGACGAGTCGATGCCGCTCTGCTTGGACCGTGTCCTACGTGCTGAGGCGGACGAGGCGCTTGTAACAGCAGAGAGCGGCGGCAAGTCCGAGAAAAGCCAGGTAGTTGCGGGGACGGCGCTCGTAGCGGGGACTGAGTCTGCGATAGCCGGACATCCACGACATCGTACGCTCGATCACCCACCTCCGACGTCCTAATCGCTCGCTGGATTCGATGCCCTTGCGGGCGATTCGTACTCCGATTCGCTTCCAACGGAGCCATCTGCGCAGGTCGGCGTGGTCGTAGGCTTTGTCTGTTTGGAGGCGCTGGGGCTTGAAGTACCGGCCGCGGTGAGGGTCGTGTCTCGTTTGGTGCCCCTCGACCATGGGCTTGAGCCCTTCGCTGTCGTGGGTGTTGCCGGCCGAGACGCCGACGAGGAGGGGCAGTCCGTTCGCGTCCGACAGGATGTGCATCTTGGAACCGGGCCTACCCCGGTCCACGGGGCTCGGACCTGTGTGTTCGCCCCTTTTTTAGCCCTGACGTGGGCGGTGTCCAGGACGACGCGGGTGACGTCGATAAGGCCGGCGTCGTCGAGCCGGTGCAGTACGGCTTCGTGGAGGCGGCCCCAGACACCGGCTCTCGACCAGATCAGGAATCTGCGGTGGGCGGTCGACTTCGATATCCCGAAGCAGGGTGGCAGCGCCCGCCAGGCGCAACCGCTGACCAGCACGTAGACGATCGCCGCAAACAGGGTCTCGTCTGGCGTGTCCTGCGTACCGCCGCCCTGCGGACGCACCCTCGACGGAGGGATCAGCGGCTTCGCGATCTCCTACAGCCCGTCCGGAACGATCCAGCTCCACGTACCCCGCCCCATACTGGGTCAACGTCCGCCTCACCACATAGGACACGGTCTAATCCGGTAAATCCTCGCGGACTCGGACCAGCGGCTCGGACCAGCGGTCCGGGACGTGACCCACCGGCACCTCCACCAGGCTCACATCGTGGTCACGCAGGGTGAATCGTTCGGCCTCACTGAGGCCACCACCGGGAAGGCAGTGATGCCACTGAGGTGAACGAGCCCTCAGAACGGCGGGGAGACATCTGGCCGGCAATGGGGACGCCGGGTCGGCCATGACTGCACGGAGCATCTGGCCGCCACCGGGGCAGACAACTGGCCGCTGACATTCAGGATCGGCAGGAACGGGTCCCTCGGCAAGGTCGGCACCGTCACCGGACTACCCCCCTTCTCCGAATCCGGCGTGGAGGGCATCGCCGCGGGGTAAAGAAGCGGCCGCCGCGGTGGCATGGCGCTCCGGAGGGACGTCCCTCGGGAGCGCTGTCCCTGTTCCGTAAGAGTTCATCTGTTCCGGAAGGACCGCGCACCCAGTGGGATGGAGGGCATGAAACTACGTGTCTCTCCACCGGTGTTCACGGGCAGACTGCACGATGCCCGCACCGCGACCGTGATCGGCCGCTGGTTGGGGCCGGCGTTCGTCGTGTGCTTCGTCACCGGTCTCGTCAGCCACGTCATGCAACATCCGCCGGGATGGCTGGCCGACGACATCCCGAGCCGCCCTGCCTGGGGATACCGGCTCACCCAGGGGCTGCACGTCGCCTCCGGGATCGCGGCGATCCCGCTGCTGCTCGCGAAGTTGTGGACGGTGTATCCGCGGCTGTTCCAGTGGCCGCCGTTCCGATCGGTCAGGCAGGGCCTGGAGCGGCTGTCGATCGCGGCACTGGTGGCCGGCTCCGTCTTCGAGCTGGCGACCGGGCTGCTCAACACGGTCCAGTGGTACCCGTGGCCGTTCTCGTTCGTGCCGGTGCACTACGCGGTCGCCTGGCTGGTCGTCGGGGCGCTGGTGCTGCACATCACGGTGAAGGCACCGGAGATCAGGGCCCACTGGACCCGTCGCTCGCCGGGCACGCTCGCCCTGCCCGTCCAGGACGGCCCGGACCGGCGCTCGCTGCTGGCCGCGCTCACCGCGGCCGTCGGAGCCGTCACGCTCACCACCGTCGGCCAGTCGTTCACCCCTCTGAAGGACTTCCTGCTGTTCGCTCCCCGGGACCCGGACGAGGGCCCGCAGTCCCTGCCGGTCAACCGGACCGCCGCCGCGGCCGGAGTCGGCCGGATCGCCGACGAGGAGTACCGCCTCTCGGTGGCCGGCCCGCAGCCGTACACCCTGACGCTGGACGAATTGCGTGCTCTGCCGCAGCACGAGGTGGAGCTGCCGATCGCGTGCGTGGAGGGTTGGAGCAAGTCGGCGCGCTGGACCGGCGTACGCGTCCTGGACCTGCTGGAGCGCGCGGATGCGCCGGAACAGGCGCGCGTACGGGTGGTGTCGTTGCAGCTGAGGGGCGGCTATCGGGTGTCGGAGATGGGGCACCGGCACGCCCGGGATCCGTTGACGCTGCTCGCCCTGCGGCTGAACGGCGAGGAACTCGACCCCGACCACGGTTATCCGGTGCGGCTCATCGCTCCCGATCGGCCGGGTGTGCTGCAGACCAAGTGGGTGGGCCGGCTGGAGGTGCTGGCGTGAAGGCGCTGCGTGTGGTGGCGGGTGCGGTGGGCGTTGCGCTCATGGGCTTTGGCGCGTTCCTGCTGACGGACACCGGCGATGTGCCGGATGTGCTGGTGTGGCTCGGCGGGGCGGTCGTCCTGCACGATGCGGTGATCGCCCCGGTGGTGCTGCTGGTCGGGCTGCTGCTGGTGCGTGGCGGTGTGCGCGGGCCGGTCCGCGGGGCCCTGCTGGTCGCGGGCGCGCTGACCGTGGTGGCGCTGCCCGTGCTGCTCCGGCCGGGCCGGACCGCCAACCCGTCGGTGCTGCCGCTGGACTATCCGCGCAACTGGCTGATCGCCATGGCGGCGGTGGCCACGGCGACGGCACTCTGGACGGCCGGCCGGCGGCTCCGGCGGGGGCGCGGCCGGCCTGACGAGTGACGCCCTTTGTCCGGCCTACGGGCCAGCCGTCTTACGGGTGTCTTACGCGGTGCGGACAAGGGAGTCGGAGCGGCGGACGGCGTCCTAGCGTTACCGGATGCGATCCCTCCGTACTCCTCGCGTGCTGGCCCTGGTGACCACCGCACCGCTGCTGCTGGCCGTCGCGGGTCTGATACATCCCCGGCACCTGACGGCGGCGACGGCAAGTCTGTGGGCCGGCCTGCACATCGTCCTGCTGCCCGTCTTCCCGCTCCTCGTACTTGGCTTGCTGGTCCCCGTGCGGGGCAGACCGCGCCGCGACGTCGACGGGGCCCTGACGGTGATCTCCTGGGCGGGGTGCTTCTGTTTCGCCGCGTACTACTCCGGCCTGGACGCGGTGGCCGGCATCTCCGCAGGAACCGTCGTGCACCACGGTGTGCACGGGGCGGCGGGGCACCTGTTCGCCATCGGAGACCAGTTGGGGCGGGCCGGCGTGTACGGACTGGCGGTGGCCGCACTCGCCACCTGCGCGGTGTTGTGGCGACGGCACGGTGTGCGGGTGCTGCCGGGCGCCGTCTTCCTGTTCGCCGCGTGCTGGTCGTTCGTGGACAGCCACATCTTCTGGCCCAAAGGTGTGATCACGATGATCGGCTTCGCTGTGGCCTTCGTCCTGCTGGCACTGGCCGAGCCTCGGCCAACCGGGGACGCGCTAAAGCCGGAAGGGCTTGCGAACCCCTGACGTTCCAGGGCCGGGCGGCCTGCGACCGGGCGTGCGGGCCTACGGTCGGCTGCATGCTGATCCTGGTCACTGGAGGTGCGGGCTTCATCGGCTCGCAGATCGTCACCGCTCTCATCGGCGCCGGGCACGGGGTGCGTGTCCTCGACGACCTCCTGCCCACCGCGCACCGCACGGCCCCGGCGATCCCCAAGGGGGTGGACTGGCGGCACGCCGACATCCGCGACAGGGAGGCGGTGGCCGACACCCTGCGTGGCGCGGACGCCGTCTGTCACCAGGCGGCCATGGTCGGTCTCGGCAAGGAATTCGCCGACGCCCCGGACTACGTGGGCTGCAACGACCTCGGCACCGCCGTGCTCCTGGCCGGTCTGGCCGCGGCCGGCGTGCAGCGACTGGTGCCGGCCAGCTCGATGGTGATCTACGGCGAGGGGCGCTACGAGTGCACGCGGCACGGGGTCGTACGGCCCGGCCCGCGCCGGACGGCGGACTTGGAGGCGGGCGGCTTCGAGCCTCCGTGCCCGCACTGCGGCGAGCCATTGGTCTCGGGTCTGCTGGGCGGTGTCGCGGGTCTTCCGGAGGGCGGTCTGCGGGCGTACAACGTCGGCAGCGGAGATCCGCACACGGTGGGGGAGATGGCCGCCGCGCTGGCCGAGTCGTACGGCGGACCGACGCCTGTCGTCACGGGGGAGTACCGGCTGGGCGACGTCCGCCACATCACCCCCCGCTCGCAGCGGCTGCGCGACGAACTGGGCTGGAATCCGCGGGTCGTCTTCGAGGAAGACATGGCGGAGTTCGCGGCGGCGCCTCTGCGGGCGGGCTGAACTCGGCCGATTCGCGTGTGACAGGTGCAGGGGCCGGCTCCTTTCCCCGGCGCCCTCAGACAGCCGCGGGCAGGTGCACCTCGAACCGGCAGCCGCCCGGCACGTTGCTCACGGCCGCGTGCCCCTGATGGGCCTCCACGATGCCGCGCACGATGGCCAGCCCGAGCCCCGCGCCGGCCGGCGGGGTGCGGGCGTCGGTGCCGCGCCAGCCTGTGTCGAAGACCCGAGGGAGATCCTCCGGGGCGATGCCACCGCAACCGTCGGTCACCGACAGCACGACACGGTCGGCCTCACGCCGGGCCGAAACCGCGACCCTGCCGTCGGCGGGTGTCCGGCGGATCGCGTTGACCAGCAGGTTGGCGAGGACACGGGACATCTCACGGCCGTCGACCTCCACCGGCACGGGATCGACCCCGTCGCCCACGAGGCGGACACCGTGTTCCCTGGCCAGGGCGTCGACGCCGGCGATGGCGTCGCCGACCAGGTCGTAGGCCGACATCCGGGCCGGGGACAGGGCGAGCACGCCGGCCTGGATCCGGGAGAGTTCGAACAGGTCGCTGACCATGGAGCTCATGCGGCCGACCTCTGCGCGGATGCGGGTGTGGTAGACGCGCGGTTCGTCGACCATGCCGTCCTCCAGGGCCTCGGTCATCGCCTGCAGGCCCGCAAGCGGGGTGCGCAGGTCGTGAGAGATCCAGGCGACCAGTTCGCGGCGGGAGGCCTCCAGGGTCCGCTCCCGTTCCCGGGAGGCAGCGAGTTTGTCGCTGGTGGCGGCCAACTGGTGGCTGAGGCGGGCGAGTTCGGCGGTGGGCGCGGCGGCGGGCGGGGTGAAGTTGCCGTCGTCCCCGAGGACGCGGGTGGCCTCGGCCAGCTCCCGGCTTCCCTTCACGACGCTGTGGCCCAGGAGGAGAGCCACGACGAGCGAGACGACCGCGGCCATGACGCACACCATCGTCACCACCCACAGGTCGTGGTCGGACAGGAACATCGCCCACGACACGAGCATGGTTCCGGCGAGCATCGCCGCCACGGCGACGGCGGCGACCACGGCCAGGGACACGGCGACGGACCGGCCCCGCAGCACCCGCAGGGCCGACGCCCCCACCAGCCCGGCGCTCGCCGCGCCGATCGCCGCGTAGAGCGCTATGAGGAGGGTGTCACCGATCATGGCCGGCCTCGTCTTCTCGTGACTGGGGAGGAGGGTCGAAACGGTAGCCGACGCCCCACACCGTGCTGATCAGGCGAGGGCTGGCCGGGTCCTCCTCGACCTTCTCGCGCAGTCGCCGCACGTGCACCGTGACGGTCGACAGGTCACCGAAGTCCCAGCCCCAGACCCGTTCCATCAACTGCTCCCGGCTCGTGGCGTGCCCGGGATTCCGGAGGAAGAACTCCAGCAGGTCGAACTCCCGCAAGGTGAGCGTGAGTTCGCGGTCGTCGCGGGTGGCTCGCCGGGTGGCGGGGTCCAGGGCGAGCGAGCCGGCCCGCAGCCAGGACTCCTTCGTCCCGGGCCGGAGAGCCGTCGACGCTCCGGTTCGTCGCAGCACGGACTCCACCCGTAGCACCAGTTCCCGGGGACTGAACGGCTTGGTGACGTAGTCGTCGGCGCCGACCTCCAGGCCGAGGATGCGGTCCTCCTCGTCGCCGCGTGCGGTCAGCATGATCACCGGGAGTGGTCCGGCCGTCCGGATGCGGCGGCAGACCTCCAGCCCGTCGATGCCGGGCAGCATCAGGTCCAGCACCACAAGATCGGGTGGTCGGGCGGCTGCCTGGGCCACGGCGGTCGGGCCGTCGTCGGCCACTTCGACGGCGAACCCCGCCCGGTCCAGATATCCGGCGACGACCTCGGAGACGGTCGGGTCGTCGTCCACGACGAGTACGCGTTTCACCCCACCGAGTCTCACACCGGGAGAACGCCGCGGACGGAGACCGCGAGCGACGTCAGCGATCTGTAAGAACACGAAGTCTGTTATGCGCCTTTTGTGTTCGTAGAGTGAGGGACGTGATCGAGACCCCCCCTTCTTCCGTGGACGTCGTGCTGCCCTGCCTCGACGAGGCCGAGGCCCTGCCGTGGGTACTGGAGCGAATCCCGCCGGGCTGGCGGGCGATCGTCGTCGACAACGGCTCCATGGACGGTTCCCCGGACATCGCCCGCGGCCTGGGCGCGCACGTGGTGCACGAGCCGCGGCGCGGCTTCGGCGCCGCCTGCCACGCGGGCCTCACCGCCGCCACGGCCGACGTGGTCTGCTTCTGCGACTGCGACGCCTCCCTGGATCCCGCACTGCTGCCCGGCGTCGCCGGCGCCGTCCTCGACGGAACCGCGGATCTGGTGCTCGGGCGCCGTCGGCCCACCGCCCGCAACGCCTGGCCCGTCCATGCCCGGCTGGCCAACCTGGAGCTGGCCCGTCTCATCCGTCGCCGCACCGGTCTGCGTCTGCACGACCTGGGCCCGATGCGCGCGGCGCGCAGGGAGGCACTGCTGGCCCTGGGCCTGACCGACCGCCGCTCCGGCTACCCGCTGCAGATGGTGGTCCGGGGCGCCGACGCCGGCTGGCGGGTGACGGAGACCGACGTGCCCTACCACCCGCGTACCGGACGCTCGAAGGTGACGGGCACCTGGCGCGGCACCTGGCACGCCGTGCGCGACATGCGGGCCGTCCTCGCCGAGCCGCCGGCCGCCGCTCCGGCCCGCGGCCCGCAGGACATGCGAGGTGCGCTGTGAACTCCCGTGCCACGGTAGCGAGTTCGACCACCCTGCTGGTCATCGCCAAGGAGCCGGTGCCCGGCCGCGTCAAGACCCGTCTCACTCCGCCCTACACCCCGCAGGAGGCAGCCGCCCTGGCCGAGGCCGCGCTGACCGACACGCTCCACACGATGCTCCGGGTCCCCGCCCGGCGCCGGATCCTCGTCCTCGACGGCACCCCCGGTCCCTGGCTGCCGACCGGATTCGAGGTCGAGCCCCAGGCATCCGGCGGCCTCGACGAACGCCTCGCCGCTGCCTTCGAACTCTGCGACGCCGGCCCGGCGCTCCTGGTCGGCATGGACACCCCGCACCTCACCCCCGATCTGCTGATCGGCGTCGGCCGCGACGGTCACGACGCATGGTTCGGCCCGGCGACCGACGGCGGGTTCTGGGCCCTCGGCTTCGCCGACCCGTCCCGCGCCGGGGCCCTCGTGCGAGGTGTTCCGATGTCCACCGACCGCACCGGGGCCGTTCAACGCCACCGGCTCGTGGAGGCAGGACTGACCATCGGCGACCTGCCCCTGTTGCGCGACGTGGACACCGCCGCCGACGCTGCCTCGGTGGTCGCCTGCTGCCCGCCCGGATCCCACTTCGCCGCCGCTCTCGCCTCGCTCGCGGAGACCGCCCGATGAGCGGCACGGTGTCCCGGACGTCTGCAGCCGTCACAGGTCGCACCGAGCCGGTGGAGCGAACCAGGCCGGAACACGTATTCCTGGACGCCAAGCTGCTTTCCCCGTTCCGTGGGCCTGCCCACTGCCTCGATCTCCGCACGCCTGTCGGCCCGGGGGAGACCTGGACGGACGACCTCTACGGCCACGCCCTGCGCACCGGCCGAGGCCCGTTGTTCCTGCGCCGCATGACATCTGACCCCGACCAGCCCGACGAAGGGCTGCCCTTGGACGTGGAGCGCTTCTGCGCCGCACCCGACGCCGCCGACAGGGGCGTACTGCACCGCTGCTCCGGACCGGTCCTGGACGTCGGCTGCGGTCCGGGGCGCCTGGTGACCGCGCTCGCCCGCCTGGGCATACCGGCGCTCGGAGTGGACGTCAGCCCGGCTGCCGTCGTCCGGACCCGCCGCCACGGCGGATCCGCTCTGCGGCGGTCGGTCTTCGACCGGCTGCCCGGCGAAGGACACTGGGGCACCGTCCTGCTGATGGACGGCAACGTCGGCATCGGTGGCGACCCGGTGGCTCTGCTCGCCCGCCTGCGTGACCTGCTCCGGCCCGGCGGGTGCCTGCTGGCCGAGGCGGATCCGCAGGACGTGGACGAACGTCTCGTCGTCCGTGTCGAGGACGGTGACGGCCGGCACGGACGCCCCTTTCCCTGGGCCCGCGTCGGTACCACCGCGCTGCTCGGCGCCGCAGACGTCGCCGGCTGGATCCCCACCGGCCGGTGGACCAAGGACGACCGTCACTTCCTGGAACTCCGGCGCCCGCACACGCGGCTCGACTTCGTACCTCCTCCCGCGTCGTGCGGAGGGCCGGCCCGCCGATGACCGACGTAGTCACCTCGGACCGGCGAGATCCCGCGCCCTCGCCCGCACACCCCACCGCGCGCAGCACACGCCTGCGGACCGCCGTGACCGCGGTCCTTCTCGCGGCCCTGACCGCCGTGTTCGTCCTCACCCTGCAGGCCGGCGACAACAAGAGCGCCTCCGGTCGGCTGCTGGCCGGATACGCCGTGGCCTGGACCCTGTTCGCCGCCGCCGCGTGGACGGTACGCACGGTCCCGGTCCGCGCCGCGACCGTCCTCGTGCTCATCGGCTCGGCCGCGGTCGCTGTGGCCGGGCTCACCGCGCAACCGCGCACCAGCAACGACATGTACCGCTACGCCTGGGACGGCCGCGTCCAGGCCGCCGGGATCTCCCCCTACGCCTATCCGCCCGCCGCAGCCGAACTGGCCCACCTGCGTGACCAGTGGCTTTTCCCCACGCAGGAGACCTGCGAGGGCTGGGGGCTCACGCACACCGGCAGCGGCCTCTGCGTCCGCATCAACCGGCCCACCGTCCCCACCATCTACCCCCCTGTCGCGGAGGGCTGGTACCTCGCCGTGCACACGCTGTCTCCACCGGACAGCCGCCACAAGCCGCTCCAGGTGGGTGGTGCCGTCCTGGCCTTCGGTACGACGCTCGTCCTGCTCCGCGTCCTGCGTCGGCGCGGTGACCCGCGGCGGGCTCCGGCCCGGGCCGCGCTGTGGGCCTGGTGCCCGGCGGTCGCCCTGGAAGCGGTCAACAACGCCCACATCGACACCCTCGGTGTCCTGTTCCTCGTGCTGGCGCTCGGCACCGCCACCGCGGGAACCCGCCGCGGTGCGTTGCTCGGCGCCGCGATCGCCGTGAAGCTCCTGCCGGTACTCGCCCTGCCCGGAGCCCTGTCCGGGCATCACGGCCCGGCTCGGGTGCTGCGCGTCGTCGGGGCCAGCGTCGTCACCGTGGCGCTCGCCTACGTGCCCTATGCCGTCGCCTCCGGCGCGGGGGTCCTGGGCTATCTGCCGGGCTATCTCCATGAGGAGGGATACGAACCCGGCGACGTGCACCGCTTCGCCCTGCTGCGGCTCCTGCTGCCGGACGCGGCCGCCGGGGCGGCCGCGGCAGCGCTGCTGGTGCTGACCGGCCTGTACGTGTGGTGGCGCGGGGACCCGGACCGCCCCTGGCGCGGTGCCCTGCTGGTCACAGGCACAGCTCTGCTCCTCTTCTCGCCGAGCTACCCGTGGTATTCCCTGCTCGTGATCGCTCTGGTGGCCATGGACGGCCGCTGGGAATGGCTGACCGTCACTCTCGCCGGCACCGCCCTGTACCTGGCAGGGCCTCTCCTGCCCGGCTTCCCCGTGCAAGCCTGTGCCTACGGCGCCGCGGCAGCCTTCGTCATCACCGGTGCGTACCTGCGCTCCCGCGGGGGTTCGCCGCGGCGTGCGGACTGACGGATGCACCACTGTCGTGCTCCGGGACGCGGATTGCGGTCGTGTCTGTCGCGCCGGACCTGGGCGATCCCGCCCCATGCCGGGAACCGGAGTTCCCCGGCCGCGGCTGCCGGAAGAGCCATGCGGGTGGCACCGTCCAGCTCCCTCCAGACCCCGCGATCGGTGACCGGAGGAACCGGAACCCGCCGCGCGGCGTGCCGCAGTCTTTCGCCAGACTCATTGTCGGTGTGGGGAGATCGAGATATCACAACCAGCTCTGCGCCGAATGGACGCTGGTCGGCCTCCGGCTCCTGGGCGGCTCACGCCTCGGCGACAGCGGTAAGTGCCGGTCATTTGGGAGCGTGCTTCGTCTCCCCGCTCAAGCCTTGACGGGCGTGCCAACCAGGTGCGGAGGTACGGCGAGGTCAACGCCCGCGCGGAGGCGCACGATTCCCGAAAGGTCACCTCGGTTACATACCGAGGCTACGACGTCGATCAGATTGAGATATGCGGCCGATGCGAGACCGGACTGCGGCGCCGTCATACGACCCCACGCATCGGTGGGCAGCATCTCCAGCTTTCCGAGCGCTGCCAGATCCCGGACGACGTCGGCACTGATCTCCGCTGAAGCGCCCGCGCCGAAGATGTCAAGCCCTATGGGCGACCTTCCCGGCGATCGGCTTCTGCAGAGTTGCCACGCCTCACCAGCCGTGACGAACTCAATCGACGCCTGGCCGGAACGTCTGTCCGATCCGCTGATCGCCGGGAAGAATTCCATGCGTATCCAGCGTCCGTCGGACTCGCTCCACCACTCCGTCGTCCAGTGCGTGCGGGGCTCCTTCCCGCTGATCGGAGCGAGATATCCGCACCGCACACGGGTGGCGTACCCCTGCGCACGCAACATGGAACAAGCCAGGACGGCAGAGTGACGGGTGGTGCCCACCACCCGGACTTCAAGCGGACGCCATCGCTCAAGACGCTCCGGCCAGAGTTCGGTCAGAATAGCAAGTAGATCACGGACTGGCCGCACGCCCTGCTCTTTGATTCTGTTCTCGGGAATGCCCGCTGCGATGGCCTCCTGGGGCGAGACGACCAGATTCTGTGCAGACGCGCAGATCGACAGAGGATCGCGGGGGAGACCGTCGAGCAAACCGTGCTGATGCCGAGTGAGGCGAGTAATCGGACTCTGCTGGGCGTAATCAATTGTTTCGTTGACCACGGATGCCCCCCTTTGGTGCTTTCCGTGTCGGGTGCTGTGCGTACTGACTGTGCGGGCGCCACGCAGGGAGACGAATGACGAAATCCGGCCTTGAGCCAACAGCCAAGATCGCTCAACAAGCTCCTCTTCGAGTGGTTGGCCCGGGGTTGACTGGCCTGCGGCATCGGCTTCAGTTCGAGACAAGCGTCGCGGTTCTGCAGGTGGAGCGGAAGGGCACGAGACGTCATGTCAGACTCCCGTAAGGACCGCCGTCAGCCCGCGCCTCGTCGGCAACAGGGGCGACACGCACGGTGGTCGAGCCGGTCTGGTCAGCAGCGATCCCGCCCGAGCGGCAGCGTGGGGAGTACTCCCCGTCGCTCCCAGGGCAGGACCTGGACCGCATCCGGCACTGTCTCTGACCTCAACACAGCCGAACGCTCGCTCCGTCAGACGATCGACTTCACGGGCTGCTGCTCCCGAACAGTGCAAGTCGTTCCCAGGGAGGTTGCGGATGCCGTCGACTGTCTGCCCGCATCCCGCATCCGGGGTGACCTCCGTGTCGTCGGTGGTACCGCCGTCCGGAGTGAGCACCGCATCGACCCGCCTGCGGGCGATCGGTATCTCCTGCCACTCCTGCTCCTCGTGCCGCGGCCGGCTCGGTCTGGACACGGTCGGCTTCCCCGAGCAGTTCCTCGACTCGACGGCGAGCGGCGACCTCGTGCTGTACCGGCAGCCCGACAAACGACGGGATCCGCGATCTCCCGGGCACCGACGGTCCGACAGGGCCCAACTCCCCCGCAATCAGAGTCTCTATGTCTGACCTGCGAAAACGCCGCCCCAAGGTTTGGTACGCCAACAGTTGCTGAGGCAACATCACGCGGAGATCATCGGTAGGACCGGAAGTACCTGTGCCGGACCTGAGGAAGTCCTGCCGGATGTCGATATCGTCACCGGAGCCCGAGCCGCTCATCAGGCTCCTATGGCGCGCACAACTGGTTTCGGATGGCGGCGATGGCCGGCTTCAGCACGCGGGACGAGACCGCCGGGATCAGTCCGGCGCAGGTGACGCTGCTCACCCAACTGGCGCCTCAGGGTTCGAGCATCGCCGAGTTGGGCGCGGCGCCTCGGGGCGAGTGTGCCCACGGTGCACCAGTGGGTTCATGAGCTGATCGCCCTCGGTGTGGTGACGCTGGAACCCCACCCGTCGTCGGCCCGGACGAAATTGGTGCGCCTGACCGACAGCGGGCAGCAGCAGCGTCACAACTTGTCCAACCCGTGCGGACCGTCGCCTGTAACGGCCAAGGCGCCTGTAATGATCGGGATCACGGGGATACGCACCGCACCTGCCGGGGTGGCCGACTTCCATTAGGTCCTGACTGATCCCCCCTGCTACTGGGGCGAACGTGACCTTCGGTCGCTGCACCTTCTGGCGCTGGTGCAGGAGTTCGGTTCCACCTGCTTGGTTGCCCGAGCCGAGGATGGAATCCATGGGTAGATCTTCGGGTTCGTCACCCCTGACGGCACCGGGTACGTGCATCTGATCGCCGCACGGGACGACGCCCGTGGCACCGGTCTCGGGCGTCGTCTGTACATAGCGTTCGCTGAAGCCGCGAAACGTCACGGTGCACGGCAGTTGAAGGCGATCACGCCAATCGAGAACACCGGCTCAAACGCCTTCCGTCGCAGCCTCGGCTTCGACACGAAGATCGTCGACGACTACAACGGCCCAGGCCGGGCTATGGCCGTCTTCCACCGAGATCTGCCGCTCAATGTCTCGTGGCCCTGACAAACCGGCCGTCGCTGGTAATTGCTCCCCAGGCCGTAAGGCTCAGGCATTCCAGCGGGGTCGCCCACACCCATTGACGGACGCTCCTACCTCGGCGAGTCGCGACAGGCTAGTTGCCGAATGCAACGGCGATAACGCTCCTGCCACGGAGCCGTCAAACGGTGACAGGAATGTGAGACACGAGCCCCCGCAGGGAGCAATAAAGCCCCTCCGGCCTGGTCATTTTGCTTGATCACTAGAATTCGATCCTGGACTGCATCCGCGGCACCCGTGGACGGCTTCCGTTCGCGCACACACCACAGCCCCCAGCCGGCCGCGCGCGAAAGCACCGCCCTGATCTTGCCCGCGCTGTCCACGGCCGAGGTAGTCATCTTGCGGCCGTGCCGCATCCGGGCCGCGTCCACCGTGCCATTCGCCCGGCGCACACGGAATGCTGGGGGCCATGGTCCCGCAGTCATCTTCTGATGCCACTCCCTCTGCCGCCGAGGTGCTGCACGAGCGGTACGCGAGGCGTCTTCCAAGACGCCCTGGAAGACCTCGGAGGGCCGGAGCACGGGCCCGTCGAGCTGCCGCTCCACATCGTCTCGACGACGTGGTCGGCACCAAAGTCCGGGCGCTGGCCGACCGCGCGGCGCCCCGCGACTTCGTCGATGTCCGGGCGGCGGCCCGCGGGCACACGATCGCGGATCTGGAGATGCTGGGGAGCCGGCACGGCCGCGGGGACTTCCGCCTCTACGACCTCCATGACCGTCTCGGAACCGCGCAGTGGATCGACGACGCCGAGTTTGAGGCTTACGGCCTGTCCCAGAAGGAGATCTCGGAACTGCGGCAGTGGGCCCAGGAATGGGTCAGCGACCTCGAGCAGTGGCTGAGCACGGGCATGGACGACGACCTCGACGGCTGACCGGGACCGGGGACGACTCAGGCGGGCATCAGCCGAAGACGCTTCACCGACTCCGAGCTCCGAGGACCTCAACGAGGTCCACCACTGCCACGACTGCCAGACCGACGACTGCGAGTACCGCGACCAGCGGAACTGGACGCAGACCCCACCATGCGAACCCTGGCTCACGTCTCCGGCCGCAAGTTGGCGGCTCTCAGTGTGCTCCAGTCGGGCACCGAACGTGCAGAACGAACGCCGACGCTGCCCTGGGCCGCGAAAGGATGGGGAGGGCGAACGGCAGCGTCGCACGACCAGGCCCAGCAAGGCGGGACCGGTGGCGACCTCTCCCGGACCGGCGTGGTGGGCCTGTGCAGCGGCGGGCTCCACCACACCCGCCGTGTCCAGTTCGGCCGCAGCGGGCCGCGAACCAGCCGTCAGGTCGTATGTTCCATCGCCTGCCTCCGCTCTGGTACGAGGGTGCACAGCGGACACCCGCCAGTGCGGAAGACTGATCACGCGGAGACGGAACGGACGAGGAGGCCGGCGCATGACACGCCCGATCACGGCAGGGGTCGACGGTACGGAGGAGAGCCTCGCCGCTCTCGACTGGGCGGCCCGGGAAGCGGTCCGCCGGGGGCTCCCGCTGCGGGCGGTGCACGCCTGGCGGTACGAGGAGCACGAGGCGCTCGGCGGTGACCGGGAGGCCCAGCGCGGGTGGGTGTCCGACGGGGTCGCCGAGTCGGTGCGGACCGTCACCGGGCGGTATCCGGAGCTCGCGGTGAGCGTCGACGTGGTGGAGGGCGGCCCGGTCGAGGTGCTCGCCGACGCGGCGGCCGGGGCCGAGCTGCTGACCCTGGGCTCGCGCGGGCACGGCCGGGTCGTCGGCTTCCTGCTGGGCTCCGTCGGACAGCAGGTGATCGCCGGGGCCGCCCGCCCCGTGGTCCTGGTGCGCGCCGGTGACCGGCCCAGCGCGGAGGCCGCCGGACGGGAGATCGTCGTGGGCCAGCAGGGCGCCCCGGAGGACAGCGCGGCAGCCCTGGAGTTCGCGTTCGAGACCGCGGCGGCCCGGGGCGCGACGGTCCGGGTGGTGCGGGCCTGGACCCTGCCGCCGGTCTTCGCCTACAGCCCGGGTTCTCTGAAGCTCCTCGACGAGGCCGGCGGCATGGAGCCCTACGAGAAGAAGGCGCTGGCCGAGGCGGTACGGCCGCTGCGCGAGCGGTTCCCGCGGGTGCCGGTGGCAGAACACGTGGAGATGGGCAGCGCGGGGCAGGTGCTGCTCTCGGTGGCCGGACGGGCCCAGCTGATGGTCGTCGGGCGGCGCGCCCACCGGACGGCGGTCGGCGCCCGCATCGGCTCGGTCGCGCACGGGGTGCTGCACCACGCCGACTGCCCGGTGGCCGTCGTCCCGCACGACTGACCCGCGCGCCGGTCCGGCCGGGCTCACTCCGGGGTGACCGGCTCCAGCGTCTCCCTCGCCTTGGGCAGCACGTTCTCGATGTAGTCCTCGACCGCCTTGTCCAGGCCTATGTCGTGCTGTGCCCGCTCGGACAGGTACCAGCGGTGTTCGAGCAGCTCGTGGTAGATCTCGGCCGGGTCCATCGAGCCGCGCAGCTCCAGCGGCACGGCCCGCACGGTCGGGCGGAAGACGTCCCGCACCCAGCGGTGGGCCAGCACCTCGGGGCGGGCGGCGAGCGGGTCGCCCGGGGCGTAGTCGTCCTGGGTGGCCATCCAGCTCTCCAGGTCGTTGAGCAGCCGCCGCGCCTGGTTCTCCTCGGCGTCCAGGCCGGTCAGCCGCAGCAGCTGGCGCTGGTGGTGCCCGGCGTCGACGACCTTCGGCACGAACGTGACGGAGTCGCCGTTGGAGGAGTGCTCGATCTGCATCTCGGCCACGTCGAAACCGAGCTCGTTGAGCCGCCGGATCCGGCGCTCGATGTACTGGTACTTGCCGGCCGGATACACCGAGGTCCGGGTCAGCTCACCCCACAGCTCGCCGTACCGGGTGCAGATCTCGAAGCCGAACTCGATCGGGTCCAGGGAGGGATGCAGCGCCCCCGAGGCCTCCAGGTCGAGCAGTTCCCCGCTGATGTTCACCCGGGCCAGGTCGAGGTCGTACTCCCGCTGCCCGTTGCTCAGCTGCGGGTGCAGGTCGCCGGTCTCGGCGTCCACCAGGTACGCCGCGTAGGCGCCCGCGTCCCGCCGGAACAGGGTGTTGGACAGCGAGCAGTCGCCCCACGCGAACCCGGCCAGGTGCAGGCGGACCAGCAGGACGGCCAGGGCGTCCATGAGGCGGTGCATGGTGGCCGGGCGCATGGTCGTCTCGAACATCGAGCGGTACGGCATCGAGCCGCCCAGGTGCCGGGTGACCAGCACCGACTCCAGGGGTTCGCCCGCGGTGTCGGTGCGGCCGGTGATCACGGCGAGCGGGTCGACCGCGGGGATGGCGAGCCGGTCCAGGTCGCGCAGCAGCTCGTACTCGCGCAGCGCCGGGCGCTCCGCCAGCTCCTTCACCGCGATGACCTCGCTGCCGGCCCGGGCGTAGCGCACCACGTGCCGGGAGATGCCTCGGGGGAGCGGCACGAGGTAGTCCTCGGGCCACTCCTCCAGCGGGACGTCCCAGGGGAGTTCGAGCAGGAGCGCCGGGTGCTCCGGATTGGTGGCGTTGATCTGCAAGGCCATGGGACGAACCTTAAGGCCGGCGGGTTACGAGGCCAGCTCCCGGGCCCGGTCGGCGGCGGCCCGCACCGGACCCCGGTGCAGCGGGCCGTGTCCCGGCAGCAGGGCGTCGCCGTCCAGGGCGGCGATCAGCTCCAGCGAGGCGACGGCCCGGGCCCGCTCGTGGTGGAACATGTCGGGCAGCAGCTGCGGGCCCTCGATCCGCGAGGTGCGGTGGCCGCTGACCAGCGCGTCCCCGGAGATCACCAGACCGGCGTCGGGCAGGTGGTAGACGGTGTGCCCGTCGGTGTGGCCCGGGGTGTGCACCGGGACCGGACGGCCCGGCAGGTCGAGGGGGCCGTCCGCGACCGGGAACGCCTCGGGCGCCTTGACCGGGTGCTGCTCGGTGCCGCCGACCCGCAGCACGTGCACCAGCCACGGCACCACACCCGGCCGCCAGGCGTTCTTCAGCACATCGCCGACGGCCACCTGCTGGAGGTAGTCCCGCCGGGCGTGCGGCACCTCGGCCTCGTGCAGAAGGACCGGCGTGCCGTGGGCGTCGCGCAGGTACTCGGCCGAGCCGAGGTGGTCGTTGTGCGCGTGGGTGATCAGGACGGCCGCGACCGCCTCCGGCGAGCTGCCCACCTCCGCGAGGGAGCCGAGCAGCCCCTCCCGGTCGCCGGGGTAGCCGGTGTCCACCAGCGTGACGGCGTCCCCGTCCTTGAGGATCACCCAGTTGGTGTGGTGCCCGTGCACCAGATAGGTGCCCGCACCGACTTCATGTACCTCAGCCCGCATGATCTCCCCGGCCCGCCCGCTCGTGCAGTTCGAAACGGAGGACAGCCAACCACATGAAGGCGGACACCGGTTGACGGGGATCCGGGTCAGCGCACCCCGTGCGGCCGGAACTGGACGCTGATCCGCGGTCCGGCGGCCCGGGCCGTCTTCGGCACGCAGTGCTCCCAGGTCCGCTGGCAGGAGCCGCCCATCACGATCAGGTCGCCGTGGCCGAGCGGGCGCCGGACCGAGGGGCCGCCGCGCAGCGGGCGCAGCAGCAGGTCACGGGGTGCGCCCACGGAGAGGATCGCGACCATGGTGTCCTCCCGGGCGCCCCGCCCGATCCGGTCGCCGTGCCAGGCCACGCTGTCCCGGCCGTCGCGGTAGTAGCAGAGCCCGGCCGTGCTGAACGGCTCGCCCAGCTCCTCGGCGTAGTGCAGGGTGAGCGCCTCGCGGGCCTCGGTGAGGACGGGGTGGGGGAGCGGGTCGGTGGCGCCGTAGAAGGCGAGCAGGCGCGGTACGTCCACGACGTTGTCGTACATCTGCCGGCGCTCGGCGTGCCAGGGGACGTCCGCCGCCAGCTCTTCGAACAGCGCGTCGGCGCCGCTCAGCCAGCCGGGCAGCACGTCGATCCAGGCACCGGAGCCCAGCGCCGTCCGGCCGACGCCGTCGAGGGTGCCGAGCCGCAGCTCGTCGGTCTGGTCGAACAGGGAGCCCTGGAGGTGCGTGGCCATGAGCCAAGCGTACTCCGTAATCGAAAATCTGTTCCTATTCGATCTCCGGCGGGTCCACGAGGGCCGGGTCCACGAGGGCCGGGTTTGCGACGGGCTCTTTCGATGCACCGATGTATTCGATACATTCGCGTATCGAACGGAGGTCGGCACATGGCGGTGGACGGCGGTGCGCACCGGCGCGTGACCCGGCGGCGGGTGCAGACCCGCGCCCGGCTGCTCGACGCCGCGTTCACCGTGTTCGCCGCCAAGGGCTTCGGCCGGGTCTCCATCGAGGAGGTCTGCGAGGCCGCCGGGTTCAGCCGGGGCGCCTTCTACTCCAACTTCGCCACCCTCGACGAGCTGTTCTTCGCCCTCTACCGCGAACGCGCCGACCTCATCGCCCAGCAGGTCGCCGACGCCCTCGCCGGCGACGGACCCGACCTGGACGTACCGGCCTCCGTGGACCGGGTCACCGACGTGCTCCTTCTCGACGTGGACTGGCTGCTGGTGAAGACCGACTTCCTGGTGCACGCGGCCCGTGACCCGGCCGTCGCCGAAGCCCTCCTCGACCACCGCGCCCGGCTGCGGCTGGCCATCGCAGACCGGCTCTTCCGGGCCCGCGGCCACGCCCCGCTCCCCGCCGTCCTCGGCGGCGTCGAGGACGCCGCGCACGCCGTGGTCGCCGCGTACGACGGAGTCACCACCCAGTTGCTGCTCGACAAGGACGTGGACCGGGCCCGTGCCTGGCTCAAACAACTGCTCACCGCGCTGCTGACCGACGGCAGCACCCGATTCGGATAAGAAGGAAGGGCGACGCCATGGACGCGGACGTCATCGTCGTCGGAGCCGGCCTCGCCGGCCTGGTCGCGGCGCACGAACTCACCAGCAGGGGCAGGCGCGTCGCCCTGGTCGACCAGGAGAACGCCGCCAACCTCGGCGGCCAGGCGTTCTGGTCCTTCGGCGGGCTCTTCCTCGTCGACTCGCCCGAGCAGCGCCGCCTCGGCATCAAGGACTCCCTCGACCTGGCCTGGAACGACTGGCAGGGCAGCGCCCAGTTCGACCGCAAGGACGACGAGGACTCCTGGGCGGTGCGCTGGGCCCGGGCCTACGTCGAGTTCGCGGCCGGGGAGAAGCGGCCCTGGCTGCAGAGCCACGGCATCAGCCTGCTGCCGACCGTCGGCTGGGCCGAGCGCGGCGACCTGCGGGCGGACGGGCACGGCAACTCCGTGCCCCGCTTCCACGTGGCCTGGGGCACCGGCACCGGCGTGGTCGAGCCCTTCGTCCGGTACGCCAGGCAGGCCGCCCGCGACGGACTGCTCACCTTCCACCACCGCCACCAGGTCGACGAACTCGTCATCGAGGACGGCGAGGCACGCGGGGTGCGTGGCACGGTCCTCGCCCCCGACGACTCGGCGCGCGGCGTCGCCTCCAACCGCGACCGCATCGGCGACTTCGAACTCACCGCCCAGGCCGTCGTCGTCACCACCGGCGGCATCGGCGCCAACCACGACATCGTCCGCCGCTACTGGCCCGAACGCCTCGGCACACCCCCCGCCGAGATGGTCACCGGCGTCCCCGCCTACGTGGACGGCCGCATGCTCGACATCAGCGCCGGGGCCGGCGTCCGCCTAGTCAACCGCGACCGCATGTGGCACTACACCGAGGGCATCCAGAACTGGAACCCGATCTGGCCCGGCCACGGCATCCGCATCCTGCCCGGCCCCTCCTCCATCTGGCTCGACGCCCTCGGCCGCCGCCTGCCCGACCCCTGCCTGCCGGGCTACGACACCCTCAGTACCCTCAGGCACCTGCGCACCACCGAGGACATCGCCGGGTACGACCACTCCTGGTTCGTCCTCACCCGCAAGATCGTGGAGAAGGAGTTCGCGCTCTCCGGATCCGAGCAGAACCCCGACATCACCGCCAAGGACCGCAAGGCCGTGCTCCGCGACCGGCTGCTCGGCAAGGGCGCGCCCGGCCCGGTGCAGGCCTTCCTCGACCACGGCGCGGACTTCGTGACCGCGGGCTCGCTGGACCAGCTCGTCGAGAAGATGAACGGCCTCACCGACAAGGCGCTCCTCGACGCGGCCGAGGTGCGCCGCCAGATCGTCGCCCGCGACCTGCAGATCGGCAACTCCTACAGCAAGGACTCCCAGGTCCAGGGCATCCACAACGCCCGCCGCTACATCGGCGACCGCCTCGGCCGGGTCGCCACCCCGCACCGCATCCTCGACCCGGCCGCCGGACCGCTGATCGGCGTCAAGCTGCACGTCCTCACCCGCAAGACCCTCGGCGGCATCCAGACCGACCTGGACTCCCGCGCCCTCGGCGCCGACGGGCAGCCGATCGGCGGGCTCTACGCGGCCGGCGAGGTGGCCGGCTTCGGCGGTGGCGGTGTGCACGGCTACAACGCGCTGGAGGGCACGTTCCTCGGCGGCTGCCTGTTCTCGGGGCGGGCGGCGGGACGGGCGGCGGCGAAGCAGACCACCTGAGAGGTGTGCCGGAGGTGCCGCGAGGTGCCGTCGTCGTCCGCGGCGCCGTCGTGGCTGGTCGCGCAGTTCCCCGCGCCCCTTCGGGCGCGGGGCCGACCTGGCTCACGTGGCGAGCAGTCGCGCCAGTACCGTGGCGTGGCTCTCGTCCGGGGTCTTGGAGGCGGTGAGGAGGGTCACCGGCCCCTCGTGCACTGACTTTCGGAGGCCGTCGAGGAGTTCGGCGGCCTCGGGGGCGGCCAGTTCCGCCTCGTAGCGGCCGACGAACTCCTCGTACGTCCCGCCCGCGTGGAACCAGCGGCGCAGCTCGTCCGACGGCGTCAGCCCCTTCGGCCACTCGTCGACGTGCGCGACCTCCTTGGACAGCCCGCGCGGCCACAGCCGGTCCACCAGGACGCGCACCCCGTCCGCCGGCTCGGGCGACTCATAGATCCTGCGCACGCGCACGCTCACTGTCGATGCACCTCTCGGCTCGCTGACGGTGCCGCGAGGGTAAGCGGCGGCCCCGCCCCACGGGCTGCCGACGCGGCGCGGCTTGACCAGAATGAGGGGGAAACGCGGACACCCCCGCGCCTACTCTGTGGGCCACTGATCATCGGCCACCCCCCTAGGAGTCCATGTGCAGGGCGCAAGCAGACGTACCGCAGTCCTCCGCCGCGAGGCCGTCCTCGGCACCGTCCCGGTCGCCGTGGCGGCCCTGCTGGCCGCCGCCGGAACGGCCTCGGCGAGCACGGTCGGCGCCGCGGGCGCGGGCGACCCGTACTTCCCGCTCAGCGGCAACGGCGGCTACCACGTCAGCCACTACGACCTGACGCTCCGCTACGACACCTCCTCCCGGCACCTCGACGGCAAGGCGGTCCTCACCGCCCGCAGCACCGAGAGGCTGACCCGCTTCGACCTCGACCTCAGCGGCCTGAAGGTCACCCGGGTGACCGTCGACGGCCGGACCGCCCGTTTCAGCCGCACCGGGCAGGAACTCGTCGTCACGCCGGCACGGGTGCTGGCGAAGGGCCGCGACTTCCGGGTCACCGTCGCGTACAACGGCACGCCCAAGCAGGTCACCGACCCCGACGGCTCGGCCGACGGCTGGATCCGCACCGACGACGGCGCGTTCGTCGCCGGGGAGCCGCAGGGCGCGATGACCTGGTTCCCGGCCAACAGCCACCCCAAGGACAAGTCGTCGTACGACTTCACGATCACCGTCGCCAAGGGCCGCACCGCCGTCGCCAACGGCGTCCTCGTCGCCCAGCACACGTCCGGGAGGAGCACGACCTTCCGGTGGCGGCAGGCCGAGCCGATGGCCGCGTACCTCGCGACCGCCACGGTCGGCACGTTCAAGGTGCAGCAGTACACCACCCGGGACGGGATCAAGGTGTACAACGCGGTCGACCCGCGCGAGGCGAGCGGGTCGGCGGCCGTGCTGAAGAAGCTGCCGTCGGTGATCGAGTGGGAGAGCAAGCTGTTCGGGCCGTACCCGTTCCGGTCCGCCGGGTCGATAGTCGACCACGCGCCGAGCGTCGGGTACGCGCTGGAGACGCAGGGCCGGCCGATCTACGACTCGGCGCCGGATCTGAGCACGCTCGTGCACGAGAACGCCCACCAGTGGTTCGGCGACTCCGTCTCCCTCACCGCCTGGAAGGACATCTGGCTCAACGAGGGCTTCGCCACGTATGCCGAGTGGCTGTACAGCGAGCAGCACGGGGGCGACAGCGCGCAGAAGACCTTCGACGCGCTGTACGCGAAGCCGGCGAGCGACGAGCTGTGGGAGTACCCGCCGGGGGATCCGGGCAGCGGGAAGAACATCTTCGGTGAGCCGGTGTACGCGCGGGGCGCGATGGCCCTGCACGAGCTGCGGAAGGCGGTCGGGGATCCGGTGTTCTTCCGGATTCTGCGGGCGTGGGCCTCGGAGCACCGGTACGGGCACGGGACCACCGCGGAGTTCGTGAAGCTGGCGGAGGCGCAGTCGGGGAAGGATCTCGGTTCGCTGTTCCAGACGTGGCTGTACAAGAAGGGCAAGCCGTAGGGGTGGTTGTTCGGGTGCCGGCCGGTGGGGGTTGCTCGCGCAGTGCCCCGCGCCCCTGAGGGGGCGCGCTGTCGCTGATGGGCGTCAGAAGCTGACGAGTTTCTTACATTCGTCGGCCAGGGTCGGTCGCATGATCCATCGCAGAACTGCTGTTGCCCTTTTCGCCGCCTCCCCCCTTGTGCTCTCCGGGTGCGGGGGAGGCGCCGAGGCCGCGCCGCGTCGGTCGGGGGACGACCGGGCGGCGCGGGTGACGGCTTCCCCCACACCGGACGAGAGCAACAGCCCGCGGCCCAGCGGCATACCCGGGCTCGGGCCGAAGACGACGGCCGCGATACCCGGGCGGGCGGAGCAGGTCGTCGTCGCCCGCGGGCGGGGCAGGAACTCGCCGGTGTCCTCCGTCACCCTGTACGAACGTGACGACGACGTCTGGCAGCCCGGCGTCAGTTGGCCCGCGCACAACGGCCGGGACGGCTGGAGCGAGCACCACATGGCCGGGGATCTGCGCTCGCCCGTCGGCGTGTACGGGCTCACCGACGCCGGGGGCCTGCTCGCCGACCCGGGGAGCAGGCTGCCGTACCACCACTCCTACGGCTTCACCTCGCCCGGCACCGGATTCGAGGGCGAGCCGCTGGAGGGGTCCTTCGACTACGTGATCGCCGTCAACTACAACCGGGAGCCGGGCACGTCACCGCTCGACTGGACCCGGCCGATGGGCGCGAAGCGGGGCGGCGGCGTGTGGCTGCACGTCGACCACGGCGGTCCGACGCACGCCTGTGTCAGTGTCGCCAAGGCGCACATGAAGGAGGTGCTGCGCACCCTCGACCCGGGCCGGCATCCCGTCGTCGTCATGGGGCACGCCGACTGGCTCGCGCAGTAGACGGCTAGGGTTCGAACTCGTGTGTGCGCATGTGCTGGTCGCCGAGGACGACGAGATGCAGGCCGAGCTGATCCGGAGATCGCTGCTCGCCGAGGGGCACAGCGCGACCGTGGTCCACGACGGGGCCGCCGCGCTGGACGCGGCCCGGCGGCTCGGGCCCGACCTGGTCGTCCTCGACCTGATGCTCCCGGTGATCGACGGCTTCGGCGTCTGCCGGGTGCTGCGCGGCGGCGACCCGGAGATCCCGGTGCTGATGCTCACGGCCCGCTCCGACGAGGACGACGTGCTGCTCGGCCTCGAGCTCGGCGCCGACGACTACATGACCAAGCCGTACAGCCCGCGCGAGCTGATGGCCCGGATCCGGACGATCCTGCGGCGCAGCGGGCGGGCCGCCCCGGTCCGGGAGGAGGAACCCGCCGTGACCGCCGCCGGGATCAGCGTCGATCCGGTGCGGCACGCGGTGCGCTGCGACGGGGAGCCGGTGGAGGTGACCCCGGCCGAGTTCCAGATCCTGCTCGCCATGGCCGGGGAACCCGACCGGGTGTTCACCCGGCGGCAGTTGCTCCAGTGCACCCGGGGCTTCGACCGGTCCTCCACCGAACGGGCCGTCGACGTCCACGTGATGAACCTGCGCCGGAAGATCGAGGCCGATCCGCGGCGGCCGGTGCGGCTGGTGACCGTGTTCGGCGTCGGCTACAAGCTGAGCGGCAGGCGGCCGTGAGGCCCCGGATACCGTGGCGCAAACGGCTGCTGGTCCGGCTGCTGTTCACCTCGGTACTGATCGCCGTCTGCTCGGTGGCCGCCACCGCCTGGCTCGCCGTGACCACCACCACCAGCGCGCTGGAGGAGGAGCAGGGGCAGGACCTGGCCGCCGACAACAGGATCCTCGCCGAGCTCAGCGGGTACGCGGCGGACCACCCGGACTGGAGCGGGGTCCGGGACACCGTGCGGACGCTGGCCGCGAAGACCGGCCGCAGGATCGCCCTGACCACCGCCGACCGCACGCTGATCGCCGACTCGGCGCCCCACGACACCCCGCTGCCACCGCGGCCGGCCGCGGCCGTGGACCCCCTGCACACCGACACCTACACCGAGTTCGGCGCCCAGCTCAGCGGCATCGACCCGCGCGCGGTCGGCCCGTACCGGCTCACCGCGGCCGAACGCAGGAAGATGGACCTGATCGCGGAGAAGCAGAAGTCCTGCTTCGACCGGTTCAGCGCCGGCACCAGCGTCCGGCACACCCCGAGCGGGCGGCCCTATCTCGTCGTCGAGGACGGCACGGACACCTCCTACTACTACAAGTACGGCTGCGGCGACCTCGTCGTGGACGGGGCCATCGGCCTGAACTCGGCGCTCGACTTCCCGACCGCCACCGAGACGGAGGCCCTCACCGAGCTGACCGGCCTGGCCCGCCCCTGCCTCCAGGCCAAGGACATGGACCTGGGCGGCAAGCTCTCCCTCACCTTCGACACCACCGGGCGCACCCCGGTCTCCGGCGGTTTCCTCTACACCAGGAAGGACGCGAAGGACGAGACGTACAAGAAGGGCGTCGAGCGGTCGATGGACCAGACCGCGAAGAACTGTGTTCTCAACGCCCGGCGAACCCAGCTCGAACCGTACGTCGCCCCGGCCGCAGAGCTCTTCCTCGGCATCGGCGACCAGACCGCTCCCCGCTTCGACATGTCCCGCGCCAACAAGACGAGGATCGTCGGCGCGGCCGGCCTGGTCCTCGCCGTCACGGTCGCCGTCACCGCCGTCGTCGCCATGCGCCTGGTACGACCGCTGCGCGCGCTCACCGCCGCCGCCCAGCAGCCGCCCGAACTGCACGTGCGGGCACCGGTGCGCACCCGGGACGAGACCGGGCTGCTGGCCGAGGCGTTCAACGACCTCACCGAGCGCCGGGAACGCCTGGAGGAGCAGCGCAAGGCGATGGTCAGCGACATCGCCCACGAACTGCGCAGCCCGCTCACCAACATCCGTGGCTGGCTGGAGGTCACCCGGGACGGCCTCGTCGACCCCGATCCGGTCCTGCTGGGCTCCCTGCACGAGGAGGCGCTGGTCCTCCAGCGGATCATCGACGACCTCCAGGACCTGGCCGCCGCCGACGCCGGCACCCTGCGCGTACACCGCGAACCGGTGCGCGCCGCCGACCTGGCCGAGCAGGTCGCCGCCGCCCACCGCGTCGCCGCCGACGCGGCCGGGGTCACCCTGCTGACCGACACCGACGGCACCGCCTGGCTCGACGCCGACCCGGTGCGGATGCGACAGGCCCTCGGCAACCTGGTCTCCAACGCCATCCGGCACACCCCCGCCGACGGCACGGTGACCCTGTCCGCCCGCCGCGCCGGCGACGACGTCGTCCTCACCGTCACCGACACCGGTCCCGGCATCGCCCCCGACGATCTCCCGTACGTCTTCGACCGGTTCTGGCGCGCGGAGAAGTCCCGCAGCCGCCGCACCGGGGGCAGCGGCCTCGGCCTGCCGATCGTGCGCCATCTGCTGGCCGCCCACGACGGCACCGCCGAGGCGCGCAGCGAACCCGGCAAGGGCGCCGAGTTCACCCTCCGGCTGCCGGCCGCACCGGCCCCGGCCGACGTCAGCTGAACCGGCGCGCCGCCCGCTGCCGGCGCCGGGTCAGCAGCCGGCGCTCCGCCTCGGTGGTACCGCCCCAGACGCCGACGGCCTGCCCGGTCTCCAACGCCCAGCGCAGGCAGGGGTCCTGCACCGGACAGCGCTCGCACACCGCCTTCGCACGCCGGGTCTGGTGCAGCGACGGTCCGGTGGTCCCGATCGGGAAGAAGAGGTCGGGGTCCTCGTCGCGGCACTCGGAGTGGTCTCGCCAGTCGTCCATCGAAGTCACCTGCGATCCAAGTCGACTCTGCCGTGTCGTGTGCGCGTTGTCCGGCTCCGGGTCACCGGTCCGGGCACGGCTGAAACGGCCGACTCCCGCAGGATTCGCGGGCGGTCACTGCTCGCGCAGACCCCAGGGGGAGCCGTACTCGGTCAGCAGGTCGAGGAACGGGCGGGCCGGGAACGCCTCCGGGCCGAGGACGCCCGAGCCCGACCACGCTCCGGTGGCCAGGAGTTCGAGGGCGACGACCGGGTTGAGGGCCGTCTGCCACACCACGGCCTGACAACCGTACTCCGCCATGGACCACTCGTTGTCCACAACGTGGTAGAGATACACCTCCCGCTCCTGCCCGTCCTTCACCCCGCGCACCCAGGTGCCCGCGCAGGTCTTGCCGCGCATGCGCTCGCCGAGCGTCGCCGGGTCGGGCAGCGAGGCAGCGACCACGTCCCGGGGCGAGACCGCGACCGGGCCGTCCGCGCCGGGCACCGTCACCGGGGTGGTGCGGTCCAGACCCAGCAGGTGCAGCGTCTTCAGCGTCTCGATGAACTCGCCTCCGAGCCCGTACTTGAAGGTGACCCGCCGCGCGTCCACCCAGCGCGGCACCAGCAGCACCTCCTCGTGCTCGACGTTCACGCACTCGACCGGACCGATCCCGTCCGGGAAGTCGAACACCTCGGGCTCGCTGAACGGCGCGGTGGTGAACCAGCCGCGCTCCCGCTCGTAGACGACGGGCGGGTTGAGGCACTCCTCGATGGTGGTCCAGATGCTGAAGGAGGGCGCGAAGTCGTAGCCGTCCACGGTCAGGTTCGCGCCGTCGCGGATGCCGATCTCCTCGATGCCGTCGAAGAGTTCGTCGGCCGCGTACCGGGCGAAGACGTCCGAAAGACCTGGTTCCACCCCCATCCCGACCAGCGCCAGCGCGCCCGCCTGCTCCCACTCGCCGGCCAGCGCGAACTGCTCGTCGCCCAGCTTGACCCCGCACTCCTCGTAGGGCCGCGACGGATGCGGCCGGGACAGCGACATCGCCATGTCGAGGTAGTCCGCGCCGGCCTTGCGGGCGGCCCGGAACAGGGGCATGACGAAGCGCGGGTCGGTGGCGTTGAGCAGCACGTCGCAGCCGTGCCGGGCCAGCAGCGCGGCGACGGCCGCCTCGTCACCGGCGTCGACGCGCTCGGCGCGGAACCTGTCGTCGCCGACGGCGGCCACCGCCGCCTCGGCGCGGGCCGGGTCGTAGTCGGCGACCACCATCAGGTCGAAGAACGGCCGCCGGGCCGCGATCCGGGTGACGGCGGTGCCCACACCACCGGCTCCCACGAGCAGTACTCGCATGCGGGAATCTCCTTCTGTGACAGAGAGCGAAGTCGGACATGAGGGGCGCCTCGGCCGGAATGAAACGCCGGGTGGTCACGTAAGGTCAATGGCGTTGGCATAAGAACGGCGGGGAGCACACGATGCCCAAAACGGTTGTACCGGAGGAAAAGCGGCGCAGGCGTCGTCCCACCCGCGGTGGCACGGTGCTCTCCGAGGGGCTGATCGTGGAGGCCGCGCTGCGCCTGCTGCGCGAGCACGGCAGCACCGGCCTGACCGCCCGCCGCCTGGGCCTCGCCCTCGACTGCGACCCCAGCACCCTGTACCGCTACTTCCGGGGCATGGACGACCTGACCCTGGCGATCGGCGACGCGCTCATCGGCCAGGCGCTGGCCGGCTGGACTCCGACGGGGGAGTGGCGGACGGACCTGCGGGCCATCGGCCTGCGCATCCACGCGCAGTACGTCGCCCACCCGCAGGCGGCCCTTCTCACGACGAACCGCGTGACCGGCCGGGCCCACGAACTCGCCGCCGACGAGGCGGTCCTGGACGTCCTGCGCACGGCGGGCTTCTCACTCGCCGGGACCGTGCGCGTCTACCACGCCTTCATCGACCAGACCCTCGCCTTCGCCGCCCTCGACGCGGCCTCCCTGACCCTGCCGAAGGACTCCCAGCGCGCCGACGAGGACAAATGGCACTCGACCTACGCCCGCCTGCCGCACACCACCCACCCGCGCATCGCGGAGGCGTCCCGCCTGCTCGCGAAGCGGATGGTGACGAGCGCCTATCCGACGGCCCTGGAAATGCTCCTGGACAGCGCGGAACGGTCCTTGTGAACGCCCTGGCCCGGAGCGCCCCTTCGGGGGCGCGGGGCTGTGCAAATGTGCGGCTCCGCCGCGTGGGCGCGACCAACCCCCAGCCACCCGCACGACCATCGGCCGCCCCCCTACGGCTGGCGCAACGCACCCCCCGCCGTCCGCACCACCGCCTCCGCCACCGCCCCCAGCGCCGGTGAATCCAGCTTCCACTGCTGCCAGAACAACGGCACGTCGACCCACAGCTCCCGCCGCCCGCCCAGCCGCACCAACCGCCCGTCCCGCAACCGCGGTTCCGCCTGCGGCTCCGGCACCATCCCCCACCCCAGCCCCTGCGTCACCGCGTCCACGAACCCCTCGGACGTCGGCACGTAGTGCCGCAGCGCACTCGCGCCCGCACCGCCCAGCCGCCGTACGAACCCGTCCTGGAAGTCGTCGACCCGGTCGAACACGATCACCGGCGCCTCGGCGAGCACATCCGCCAGCGCCCCCGAAAGCCGCGCCGCCGCGAACTCCGGCGCCGCCACCGGCAGGTACCGCATCCGCCCGAGCGCCCGCACCGAACACCCCGGCACCGCGTCCGGCGACGAGGTCACCGCCGCCATCACCAGCCCCTCCCGCAGCAGCGCGGCCGTGTGGTCCTCGTCCTCCCGCCGCAGTTCGACGTAGACGCCCGGCAGTCCGGTCAGTGCCCGCAGGAACCACGTCGCCAGCGAGTCCGCGTTGACCGCGACCGACACCCGCGTCGGCTCCCCGGCGCCGCTCATGCCCAGTTCGCCGCGCGCGTCCCGCTCCAGCCGCGCCAGCTGCCGGGCGAACCGGACCAGCACCTCGCCCGACTCCGTCGGCCGCACCGGCTTGGTGCGTTGCAGCAGCACCCGGCCGGTGCGCTGCTCCAGCGCCTTCACCCGCTGGCTGACCGCCGACGGCGTCACATGCAGGGCCGCGGCAGCCGCGTCGAACGTGCCCTCGTCCACCACCGCCAGCAGCGTCCGCACCTGGTCGAGGGGAAGCTCCACCGTCTCACTCCCGTCTGTCTTCAGCTGTGCTAAGGGTACGTAAAAATCTTTAGCTGTACCCACAGTGATCGCTTCCGTAGCGTCGGGGGCATGTCCAGCTCTCTCGCCGCCGCTGCCGCGGGCTTCGGCAGCGGCCTCTCGCTCATCGTCGCCATCGGCGCCCAGAACGCCTTCGTGCTGCGCCAGGGCATCCGCCGTGACGCGGTCCTCGTGGTCGTCGGCATCTGCGCGCTCTCCGACGCCGCCCTCATCTCGCTCGGCGTCGGCGGGGTGGGCGCGATCGTCGTGGCCTGGCCCGGCGCGGTGCGCGTGGTCGGACTGGTCGGGGGCGCCTTCCTGCTCTGCTACGGCGCCCTGGCCGCCCGCAGAGTCCTGCGGCCCGGCGCTTCCGGCCTGCGCACCGAGGGCGAGGCGGCGGGGTCCCGGCGCCGGGCGGTGCTCAGCTGCCTGGCCATGACCTGGCTGAACCCGCACGTCTACCTGGACACCGTGTTCCTGCTCGGCTCCCTCGCCGCCGACCGGGGCGACCTGCGCTGGACCTTCGGCCTCGGCGCGGCCCTCGCCAGCCTCTGCTGGTTCAGCGCCCTGGGCTTCGGCTCCCGGCTGCTCGGCCGGTACCTCGCGGGGCCGGCCGCCTGGCGGGTGCTGGACGGGCTGGTGGCGCTGACCATGATAGGGCTCGGGCTGATGCTCGTGGCGGGATCCTGAGGCGCCGGGACCTGCCGTCGGCCGCATGCCGGGAGAGGCGGTTCGGCGGCCACGGAAGTTGCTGCGATAGTGAACCTGCAACAGAAAAGATGTAGCGGGCACCGAGAAGACCAGGACACCAGGAACTCCGTGGACACCAGCGAGAGCGGCACCCAGTCCGGCATACAGACCCCCGACGACGATCCCACGGCCGCCCCGCCCCGGAGCGGCTGGCGGCGCTGGGCGATGGACACCCGCCCGCTGCGCATCCCCGCCTACCGCAGGCTGTGGACGTCGACCATCGTCACCTCGGTCGGCAGCCAGCTGACCGCCGTCGCCGTGCCCAAGCAGATCTTCGACATCACCGGGTCGTCCGCCTGGGTCGGCGCGGCCAGCCTCGCCGGGCTGCTGCCGCTGATCGTGTTCGCGCTGTGGGGCGGTGCGGTCGCCGACACCATGGACCGCCGCAGGCTGCTGCTGATCACCAACATCGGCATCGGCGTGACCTCGCTGCTGTTCTTCGTCCAGGCGGCCGTCGGCATGGAGTCCGTGGCCGCGCTGATGGTGCTGCTCGCGATGCAGCAGGCGTTCTGGGGACTGAACGCGCCCGCCCGTACCGCCTCCATCGCCCGGCTGGTCCCCGAGGCGCAGCTGCCCGCCGCCAACGCGCTCGGCTCGACGGTCATGCAGACCGGGCAGGTGGTGGGTCCGCTGCTCGCCGGTGCGCTGATCCCGGTCATCGGGCTGCCCGAGCTGTACCTGATCGACGCGCTCGCGCTGTGCGTGACGGTGTGGGCGGTCTACCGGCTGCCCGCGCTGCCGCCGCTGGCGGCCGCGACGGCGCGGCGGGCCGGGGTGCGCGAGATCGCCGAGGGCTTCCGTTACATCTCCATGCACAAGGTGCTGCTGCTGTCGTTCCTCGCGGACATCATCGCGATGGTCTTCGGCATGCCCCGCGCCCTGTTCCCGCAGCTCGCCGCGGAGACCTACGCCCCCTACGGTGAGGGGCTCGCGCTCGGCCTGCTGTTCGCGGCGATCCCGGTCGGCGCGGTCCTCGGCGGGCTCTTCTCCGGCACCTTCTCGCGGGCCCGCAGGCACGGCCTGATGGTGATCGGCGCGGTGGTCGGCTGGGGTGCGGCCGTCGCCGGGTTCGGGCTGAGCCGCAACCTCTGGGTCGCCGTGGCCTTCCTGGCCGCCGCCGGGGTCGCCGACATGGTCTCGATGGTCTTCCGCGGCGCGATCCTGCTGTCCGCCGCCACCGACGAGATGCGCGGCCGGATGCAGGGCGTGTTCACCGTCGTGGTCGCGGGCGGTCCGCGGCTGGCCGACGTGCTGCACGGCACCGCCGGCTCGGTCTTCGGGCCGCGCGCGGCGGTCGCGGGCGGCGGGCTGCTGGTGGTGGCGGTGATGCTGGCCCTGGCGGTCGCCGTCCCGGCGCTGCGCCGCTACCGGGTCTGACCGGTCATGCGGGCCGCCGCCCGACGTAGGCGTCGAGGAGCTTGCCCCGGGTGACCTCCAGGCGGCTGGCGAGGATCTCGGCGACGGTGCGCACCAGCGACAGGCCGAGCAGCGGGTCCTCCACGCACAGCGCCAGCACGGCCGAGGCGTCGTACTCGTAGGCCCGTACCTGGCTGAAGGCCACCGCCCCGAAGTCCCAGGTGTACGGCGGGAAGAGCCAGGACCAGCCGAGCAGGTCGCCGGCGCCCAGGGTGGCGACGGTGACCCGCTTGCGCGCGGTCACCACCTGGTCCAGGTTGACCGCGCCCGAGCGGATCACCCAGAAGCGGTCGGCGGTGCCGCCGGCCTCGAAGATCCTGGAGTCCTCGGGGAAGGACACCTCGTGAGCCAGTTCCATGAGGCGCTCGCGCTGGGCCTGGGGCAGGGCGGTGAGCAGTTTGATCGCTTTGGTCATGGCACGGGGCTCCTCGCCGGCGAGGGTACGGGGTGCTTTCCCTACGCCCATTTCAGCCGCTGCCGCCCCGCCGGGCACCTCGAAGAAGGTGAGAATCGCCGCCGGGAACCCGTCCGGGCATGAAAAAGCCCTGGCTGGACGGGGGAGGCCAGCCAGGGCCGTTCAGAGGTGGTTCGGGAGGACCTGCTGTCAACTCCTCGACCACTTATGGATGAACGGTAAACCATCCAGAGCTATTTCGCGTAGCCGTGAACAGGGTACGTGACCCGTTTCACTTTGGGGAGCCCCTTGTCGCCCGCGAACGGGTTTGGCCGCGCCTCGACCGGTGAGGCGAAGGGAAGAGCCCCGATACGACGGGGCAGACCCCACCAACCGGTCCACCACCCAGGGGGCGAAAGGATGTACGACAACTACCGGACCGAGTCGACGACGGCACCACCCGAGTCCCCCCGGCCGCCGCTGCGCCCTGCCGACGCCCGCAGAGCGGTACGCGGCGCCGTCGCCCGACGCGCAGTGCCGTGCCCCGACCGGGCTCTCGACGACGCCCTGCTCGTCACCTCGGAACTCACCACCAACGCGATTCTGCACGGCGGCGGGATCACCGGCTTCGCCGTCGACGTCGAGGGCTGCGCGCTACGGGTGTCGGTCAGCGACCGCAGCGACGAGATACCGGTGACCGAACGGGCCGCGGACGACCGGCACCGGTGGCGGCCCGGCGGCCGGGGCTGGCCCATCGTCTGCCGGCTGGCCCGGGACGTGGAGGTCGCCGGACTGCCCTGCGGCGGCAAGCGGATCACCGCCGTCGTGTCCCTGGGCTGATCCCGGGGACGGTGTTTGCGCCCGGCCCGAAGGGGCAGACGGAGTGTCGTGCTTCGGACCGGAGGCGCGCGCCGACGGGAGCGGTCGTACGACGGCCCCGGGCCCGCAGAGAGCGGTCCGGGTGCTGCTTCCGCGGCGACCCCGACATCGCAGTTCGGGCCGAGTCCCGGGACCACGTTCCGGTGACGCCCTGAAACCCACAGTTCAGGAGCGATTCCGCATGCCCACCGACTTGTCGACCAGCCGTTCCCGCACGCCCGACGGCACCACCCGCACGGCACCTCGGCGGTCCCACGACGACGCGCCGGACACGGCGGCCCTCTTCACCCGGCTCGCCCCGCTCGACGACGGGCCCGAGCGGGACGCCCTGCGCGACGAACTGGTCGCCGCCTGGCTGCCCATGGCCCACCGCATCGCCGGCCGCTTCCGCGACCGCGGCGAGTCCGTCGAGGACCTGCGCCAGGTGGCCGCCCTCGGGCTGGTCAAGGCCGTGGACCGCTACGACCCGTCCCGCGGCGCCTTCGAGAGCTACGCGGTGCCCACCATCACCGGTGAGGTCAAGCGGCACTTCCGCGACCGGATGTGGGCGCTGCGCGTACCGCGCCGGGTGCAGGAACTCCGCAACCGGGTACGGGTGGCCCGCCGCGAACTCACCCAGAACCCGGGCTCGCCCGAGCCCACGGTCGCCGACCTCGCCGCCCGCACCGGCCTCACCGAGGACGAGGTCGGCGCCGGCCTGGAGGCACTGGAGAGCTTCAGCACCCTGTCCCTGGACGCCGAACTCGCCGCGGGCGAGGACGGCTACCGCCTCGCCGACACCCTCGGCGACCCCGACGCCTCCTACGACGTCGTCGTCGACCGGGAGGCGGCCAAGGAGGGGCTGCGCCGGCTGCCCGAACGGGAGCGGGCCATCCTCTACATGCGCTTCTTCGAGGACATGACCCAGAGCCGGATCGCCGACAGGCTGGGCATCTCCCAGATGCACGTGTCCCGCCTCATCAGCCGCAGCTGCGCGCGGGTCCGCGCCGAGGCGCTGGGCCGCACCGCCGGCTGAACCCGGTCAGGGGGCGGCGGGCCGCCGGACCGGGACCTCCAGCGGGCGGGCCAGACCCGTCACCGACTCGTCCAGGCGCTGGAGATGGCGCAGCACGCGGTCGGTCACCCTGCCGTAGCGCGGGGCGCGGAGCGTGCCCGGTTCCAGCATCGACGCGATGCTCGGGCCGGTCTCGATCCCGGCGTCCGGCCCGTCCCCGGCGACATGGGCGGCGATCGCCTCGATGTTGTGCACGATCCGCCGTCCCGCCCCGCGCAGCCGGGGATCCGCCGCGATCGACGGATGGGTGGGCAGCAGCTCCGCCGTGGCCGCCAGCGACCGGGCGTGGTAGGCGCAGGTCTCCAGGAGCGCCACCACATAGCGGGCGGTGTCCCGGCGGGAGCGCAGCGGGGTGATCGGATGCGTCAGCGGCTGGACGGCCGCGGCCAGATCCGCCAGTGCCTGGTCCAGGTCCCGCGCCTTCTCCACCAGGTCCACCGGCGGCGCCCCGCTCAGCTGGTCGGCCGCGGCCCGGGTCACGTCGGCCAGCCGGTCCAGGGTCGTCACCAGCAGTTCGTCGGTACGGCGGTCGGTGTGCACCGGCAGCACCACCGCGGCCGCGATCACCCCGCACACCGCACCGAGCGCGGTCTCCGCCACCCGCAGCACCAGGACGTCCAGGCTGTAGGTGTTGAGCAGCGTGTACAGCAGGCCCAGCATCGCCGTCACGAAGAACGACATCAGGGTGTACGAGATCGGCGCCGAGTAGAACATCGCGAAGATGAAGAGCAGCACCAGCCCGAACGCCGTCCAGGTGTGGTGCCCGACCAGGCCCGCCAGCACGATGCCCGCCACCACGCCGAGCACCGTGCCGAGCAGCCGCCGGTAGCCCTTCACCAGGATCTCGCCGGTGGACGCGGTGTTGAGGAACACGATCCAGCAGGTCAGCACCGCCCAGTACCAGCGCTGCGCGGAGAGGAACTCGCCGCCGACGACGGCCAGCGACGAGCCGACCGCCACCTGCACCGCCGCCCGCGTGGTGGGCCGCCGCAGCCCGGTCTCCTCCGCCGTCTCCCGCTCGCCCTCCTCGACGCCCTCGATGGCCGCGTCCTCCGCGTCCAGTTCCTCACGGGACCTGGAGGTCGCCGGGGTGTCGTCGGACTCGTCCTGCGGCCCGTCCAGCGCGATCCGCAGCCCCAGCACCGCCCGCCCGGCCTCGCCGATGCCCCGGAACACGTCCTGGACGGCGGGCGAGGCGGCCGGCAGGTTCTCCCCCTCGCGGTAGCCGAGCAGCCGGTTGCGCAGCCGGGCCAGCGCGGTCCCCTTCTCCGGGCCGCCCGGCCGCAGCACCAGCAGCCGCAGCGCCTCCAGGTCGAGCCGCAGCCGCTCCATCGCCTCGTCCCGCACCGGCGCCACGGCGGCCGACGGCAGCGGGGCGCCCGGCAGATGCAGGGTGAGCGTGTCCGCCCGCTCGGAGCTGCGGGCGGTGAGCAGCAGCAGCCCGAGCCGCTCGGCGGCGATCTCCGCGTCCGCGATCCGGCGCTGCACCAGCCTCGCCACCGCCTCGTCGGAGGTGCCGTCCGTGAGCCGCCCCTGGATCAGCAGCGCCGTCTCGTGCAGCCGGGCGGTCCTGACCCGGACCTCCTCCACCGCCTTGTCCAGCTCGTCCGGTCCGGCGTCGAGCAACTCGGCCTGGGCGGACACCAGTTGGGCGAGCCGGGCGCGGAAGGCCCGCCGCAGCCGGTCCAGGATGCCCGCGGCGGTCTCCCGCACCAGCACGAAACGCGCCACGGCCGCGCAGCCGAACGCCACCGTGATCGTGAGATACAGGCCGGGCAGCGCGGACACCGTCGCGTGCACGAACAGCGAGGCGAAGTAGATCTGGAAGCCGATCAGCCCCAGCGCCGTACCGCGGTCGCCGAAACGGCGGCTGTAGACCGCGCAGAAGATGAGCGCCACGAAGAACAGGTCGCCCATCACCACCCGCGCGTTGAGCAGCGCGCCCAGCGACATCGAGGCCAGCGCCACCGGCAGGCCCAGCGCGAGCGTGACGGCCTGCTCCGGGCGGCCCTTCTCCCGGATCGCGAAGGTGGCCACCATCGCCGTGATGGCCCCGGCCACCAGATGGGTCACCCCGGTCCGCAGCGCGGCCAGCACGGCGAGCGTCAGCGCGATCGACGTGACCGTGCGCAGGCCTGCGGTGAACCGGAGCAGCCCGGGGTCGGCCGCGGCGAGCCGCCCCCGGAACTCCGTCCACACCGACCGCCCCGCCACGGTCACCGAGCCGCGTTCTGCGTCACGCCGGCGAACCGCCCGGGTCCGCGGGTCCCTCCGCGCGTGCCCTGACCTGCTCCGGCGTCAGATACGTGTCCGTGTACTCGAAGTCCTTGAGCCGGGCCGGCTTGCGGGACTGGAAGCCCGTCCGCACGAAGTCGTCGCCGGCCACCGCGTTCAGCAGCCAGTTGGTCGCGACCCGGGTCTTGGCCACGTTGGTGCGCAGCGCCGACCAGTGGTAGCCGCGGGCCACCGCCTGGGCGGGCAGCCCGCGCAGCTCGATGCCGAGCGGCTTGGAGACCGCGTCCTTGCCGCCGAGGTCCACCACGAGGCCCAGGTCCTTGTGCACGTAAGGGTGGAGCGCCTGGCCCCGCAGGGCCGCGATGACGTTGTCGGCGACCACCTTGCCCTGCCGCATGGCGTGCTGCGCGGTCGGCGGGCAGACCGCGCCCGCCTCGTCCTTCGCCTTGTCCGGTACGGCCGCCGCGTCACCGAGCGCGAACACCCCGTCGTGGCCGGGCAGGGTCATCTCGGCGGTGACCGCGAGCCGTCCCCGTACCGTCTCCGCGCCCATGGTGGCGATCAGCGGGCTGGCGACCACCCCGGCCGTCCAGATCAGCGTGTGCGTGGGCACCACCCGGCCGTCGGTGAAGGTGACCTCCTGGTGGCCGGCCTTCTCGATCGACACCCCGAGAGAGACGTCGACACCGCGGCGGCGCAGGATCTCCTGGGCGCTGCGGCCGAGCTTGTCGCCGAGTTCCGGCATCAGCTTGGGGGCGATGTCGATCAGGTGCCACTTGATCAGCTTCGGGTCCAGGTTCGGGTAGCGGTGCAGCGCCGCGTGCGTGAGCTTCTGCAGGCAGGCCGCGGTCTCGGTGCCCGCGTACCCGCCGCCGACCACCACGAACTGCAGCCGTGCGGCCCGTTCGGCCGGGTCGTTGCTGGCGTCGGCGAGATCGAGCTGGGCGATGACGTGGTCGCGGATGTAGGCGGCCTCGGCGAGGGTCTTCATGCCGAACGCGTGCTCGGTCAGGCCGGGGATGTCGAAGGTGCGGGTGACACTGCCCGGGGCCAGCACGATGTAGTCGTACCGCTCGTTGACCAGCTGGTCGGTTATGGTCCGGACGACGCACACCTTGGACTTGAGGTCCACGCCGATCGCGCCGCCGGGGAGGATCCGGGTGCGGTACCTCTTGCTGCGGCGCAGCGAGACGGCGATCGACTGGGGCGTCAGCACGCCCGAGGCGACCTGCGGCAGCAGGGGCAGATAGAGCTGGTAGGAGGTCGGCGACACCAGGGTGACGTCGGCCTCGTCGGGCGAGAGCTTCCGCTCCAGGCGGCGCACGCACCCCACTCCGGCGAAGCCTGCGCCCACCACCAGGATCCTGGGTCGTGTCACGGTGTATCCCTTTCCGCTGCTCCAGGCCGTCCGGCTCGACGCCGTCCGGGTGCCCGGGAGCGCTTGCTTCGCACCACATCGATCCCACCGTGCCCGACGCCGTTCCGCCAGCCGGGCGGAGCAGGCAGCCGAACGCGTGGGCTCCAGCATGCCCCTGGATCGCCGGGAGAAACCGGCAGTCGTACAGATATGCGCCGGACTCCCGTCCGGTCAAAGGCCGTCACATGACGATCACATACGCCAGTAGAGTGCCCGCCATGGCGCAGACCCAGCCCGGAACGGGCTTCCAGAAGCGGCACATCGACCGCGACCGCGTGACCCCGCTGGTGGCCGCCCTGGACTCCCAGGACGCCAACCCCGGCGTACGGCGGCTGCGCGCCTGGGCCGAGGAAGCACTCGCGCTGCGGTCAGGCGAGCGGATTCTCGACGTCGGCTCCGGCACCGGCTCGCAGACCCGGGCGCTGGCCGCCGCGCTCGGCCCGGACGGGGTCGCCATCGGCGTCGAGGTCAACCCGAGTCTGCGCGCGGTCGCCGAGGAGCGGTCCGCCGACAGCAGGGCCCGCTTCCTGCAGGGCGAGGCGGAGGCGCTGCCGGTACCGGACGGCTCGATGGACGTCGTGTGGTGCGAGCGGGTCCTCCAGCACCTGCACGAACCCGACCGCGCGATAGCCGAGATGGCGCGGGTGCTGCGCCCCGGCGGCAGGGTGGCGGTGCTCGACACCGACTGGGGGACCACGCTGCTGCACCCCGGCGACCCGGTGGTGGTGGGCGCCCTGACCGCGGCCGCCCTCAACGGTGCCAACCCCTACTCCGGGCGCCGCCTGGTCGGCCAGCTGAGCGCCGCCGGGTTCGTCGTGGACGACCGCGGCTCGCAGGCCCTGCTCCAGGACCACGGCTCGGTCGCCTGGCCGCTGATCCGCATGCTCGGCGAGGCCGCCGTGCGCACCGGCGCCGTCACCGAGGAAGAGCGGGACACGCTGTACGCCGATCTCGCCGAGGCCGCCCAGCAGGGCGCGGTGCACATGTCGGTGACGATGTTCGGGGTGGTCGCGCACCGGCCCGAGTGACCGCACCCGGCCCTCGGCGCGGCGCCCGTCACCCGCGCGTCCCTCACCAGGGCAGGAAGGCGTGCACGTCCTTGCCGTCCGCGGTGACGACCACGCTGACCTGGTCGCACAGGGTGTGCAGCAGGTGCCACCCGACGCCGCCCCCGCCCCCGTCCGGATGGAAGGGCCGTGGCTCGGGCCGGACCCGGCTGGAGTCGTGCATCGTGACGTGGACCCCGTCGTACGTGCGGCGCATCCGCAGTTCGAAGGGGCCCGGGGCGTACTGGACGACGTTGGCGGCCAGCTCCGTCACCACCAGCAGGATGTCGTTCCAGCAGTCGGGACGGGTGGGCGGCGAGGTGCGCGCGAGACCCGCGAGGTAGCCGTCGGCCGCGAGCCGGGCACCGGTCACATCGCGGAGCCGGCCCGGGAAGGGGACCGTGCATCCGCCGGTCTCCTGCGCGGATCCTCTGTCGTCCCGCCGTGGTCCGGTCCCCATCTCGGCTCTCTCAGTCCCGGAAAGGCGCTCTCGTCGCGCTGGTCCCTTCTCCTTCGCGGCGAGTTCCCACCCTGGCACCGGATACGCGTGATCCGCTCACCGGAACACGTTGTCGGAGTCGTCCCAGTCCGCCGGTTCGGGCTGGCCCGGGCGGCGCACCGCCTGCGAGCGGGCCTGGTACATGGCGTCGATCTCGGCCGCGTAGTGCCGCGCTATGGCGTCCCGGCGCAGCTTCATCGACGGCGTCAGCATGCCGTTGCCCGGGGCGAACGGTTCCTGGAGCACCCGGTAGACCCGGATCGACTCGGCGCGGGACACCACACTGTTGGCGGACGCGATGGCGCGGGCGATCTCCTCGCGCAGCGCGTTCTCCTCCCGCGCCTCGCGCCCGGGCGAGTCGCCCGCGACCGCCAGTCCGCCCCGCCAGTGGGCCAGGAAGTCCGGGTCCAGGGTGATCAGCGCGCCCACACACGGCCGGTCGTCGCCGACCACCACCGCCTGGTGCACCAGCGGATGCATCCGCAGCCGCTGCTCCAGCGGGGCCGGTGCCACGCTCTTGCCGCTGCTGGTGATGATGATGTCCTTCTTGCGGCCCGTGATGGTCAGATAGCCCTCGGAGTCCAGCCGCCCGATGTCCCCGGTGGCCAGCCAGCCGCCGCGCAGCGCGGCCCGGGTCGCGTAGTCGTCACCGACGTATCCCTGGAACACCGAAGGACCGCGCACCAGGATCTCGCCGTCTTCGGCCACCTGGATCTGGGTGCCCGGCAGGGCCTGGCCCACCGTGCCCGACTTCTCCCGGCCCAGCGGCTGCATGGTGATCCCGCCGCTGGACTCGGTGAGGCCGTAGCCGTCGTGGACGTACATGCCGATGCCCTCGTAGAACAGGGTGAGTTCACGGCTGAGCGAGGAACCGCCGGAGGTGGCCCGCAGCACCCGCCCGCCGAGTGCGCCCCGCAGCTTGCGGTACACCGTCCGCTCGTACAGGGCGTGTTGCAGCCGCAGGTCGAAGCCCGGTCCCGAACCGGTGCCCAGCCGCTGCCGTTCCAGGGCCGCGGCGAAGTCCCGCGCGGTCTCCGCGGCCCGCTCGAACAGGGCACCCCGGCCGTGCTGCTGCGAGGTGCGCAGGAAAGTCTTGTACAGCTTCTCCAGCACCGACGGCACCGCGTACAGATAGGTCGGCCGGAACGTGCCCAGCGCCGCGGCCAGCGCGGCCTCGGTCATCTCCGGCTCGTGCCCCATCAGGATCCCGCCGCGCAGGCAGATCACCATGATCATCAGCCCGTACACGTGCGAGAACGGCAGGAAGGCCAGGACGGAGGCCTGTTCGCCGGGGCGGGACGCGGTGTGCCCCCAGCCCGCCAGCAGGGTGTCGCACGGGTAGGCGAGCCCCTGGTGGCTCAGCGCGCAGCCCAGCGGACGGCCCGAGGTGCCCGAGGTGTAGGTGATGGCCGCCGTCGAGTCGGGCATCACGATCCGGCGCAGCGACTCCACCGTGGTCAGCGGGACGAACGTGCCCTTCCGCACCAGCTCGGGCAGCGCCCCCGCGTCCAGCTGCCACACGTGCTTGAGCCCGGGCAGCCCCTCGCACACCGTGCCGACGGTCATCACCGCCTGCTCGTCCTCGACCACCACGGCCACACAGCGGGCGTCCCGCAGGATCCACTCGACCTGGTCCCGCGAGGACGTCGGGTGGATCGGGACGACCTCGGCCCCCACCGACCACAGCGCGAGGCCGATCACCGTCCACTCGTAGCGTGTCCGCGCCATCAGGGCCACCCGCTGCCCGGGCGAGATCCCCGACGCGATCAGCCCCTTGGCCAGGTCGACCACCTCGTCCCGCAGTTCGACCGCGGTGACCTCCTCCCAGCCCGCGGGGGCGCCCTCGGGCCGGCGCGCCAGCACCGGCAGGGTGGGATTCCGGTCCGCCGTCTCGAAGACGCTGTCGGCGAGCCCGCCGGACAGGGTCGAAGCGGTCGTCGGAGCGAGGGCGTAGTCGCGCATGCGCTGCTCCTGGATGTACGGAGGGTTACCCTCCCGATCGGTACTGTTGTCGACGCGGGTCGAATCTAGCCCAGGGAAGTGCGGCTCGTGTCGGGAACGGTCAACTCGCTTCGTCCCGATGACAGAGCTCAGCGCCGGAGGTCAGCCCTGGGTGCGGCGCACGCACTCCACGACGACATCCCGCAGGCTCCCGGTGCGCGCCAGGAACGACCGCTGCTCGCGGGCGCCGGTACCCCTGTGCAGCAGCTGTGCGACGGCCTCCTCGGCGCCGACCGTGTCACCGCTGTCGGCGAGCGCCTCCGCGGTGTGCGCGAGGAGCGCGCGCACCACCTCGACGGCGGGCCGGGGCCGCATGGTCACCGGGTCGAGGAGGTCCTCCTCCAGGCCGAGGCGGGCGGCCTGCCAGGAGGCCAGCCTGAGCATGCTCACACTGGGGTCGAGCGGTGGCCGCCCGGCCCGCCAGTCCCGCGCGGCCGTCTCCACCAGGGCGCGGATGAGCGTGGCGACGAGGACGGTGGTGTCCGCCCGCAGGCACACGTCGGCCACCCTGATCTCCACCGTCGGGTAGCGCGTGGACAGCCGGGCGTCGAAGTACACCATCCCCGTGTCGAGGATGACCCCGCTGGCCACCATGTCCGCGACCCGCGTCCGGTACCGCTCGGGCGTGCCGAACAGCTCGGTCGGCCCCGCCGACGGGCCGCGCGCCCACAGCCGGCTGCGGAAGCTGGCGTAACCGGAGTCCCGGCCCTGCCAGAACGGCGAGTTGACGCTGAGCGCGCGCAGCACCGGGAGCCAGGGCCGGATCCGGTCGAGGACGGCGACGCCCTCCTCGTCGGACTCCACCGACACGTGCACATGGCAGCCGCAGACGAACCAGTCCACCATGGCGGCGCCGTACCGCCCGGCCATCCAGCGGTAGCGCTCCTGCCGGGTGAGCGCCGGGTCGACCGGCAGGGGGTAGGTGGCGAGCGCCGCGACCGCGCAGCCGATCTCGCCGGCCAGCCGGCCCGCCTCCTTGCGGCAGCCGACGATCTCGGCGCCGAGCTCCGCCATGTCCCGCTGCGGACTGGTCGCGAGCTCCAGCATCTGCCCGAACAGCTCGGTCTGGAACACGGCCTGTCCGGGATCGTCCAGGGTGGCCCGGTCGACGACGGCGGCCGACCGGGGCACCGGCTCCCCGCTGTCCGGGTGGACCAGCAGAAGTTCTTCCTCCACTCCGACGGTACGCAGCACGGGGAACCGCCCTCCGGCCGGGCCGCGACCGGGCGCGGCGGGGTCTTTCATCCCGGACTGCCCGGACCCGGGGGCGGAAACACGTGACGGCGTCCTCGGCGGGCTACGGGGCGACGGGCTCCAGCCACACCGTGCCCAGCGGGGGCAGGGTGAGCCGCAGAGCCCCGTCGTCGGCGAGCAGCGGCCCCCGGCTTACGACGTCCCCGCCGCCGTACCGGGCGCTGTCGGTGTTGAGGATCTCCCGCCAGACGGGCGTCCCCTTGGGCACGCCCAGCCGGTAGCCGGGACGGACCACGGGGGAGAGGTTGGAGACCGCCAGCAGCGGCCGGGCCTCGGCATCGAACCTCAGGAAGGCGAAGACGTTGTCCTCGGCCGCGTCCCCCAGGACCCACTGGAACCCCGCCGGATCGGTGTCCCGCTGCCACAGCGCGGGGTGCGCGCGGTACCCGGAGTTGAGATCGCGGACCAGATCTCGGACACCCCGGTGATCGGCCGCGGCCCCGTACCCGGGGTCGAGCAGCCGCCAGTCGGGGCCGTCGGCGTGGGACCACTCGCCGCCCTGGGCGAACTCCTGCCCCATGAAGAGCAGTTGCTTGCCCGGATGGGCCCACATGAAGGCCAGATACGCACGGTGGTTGGCGCGCTGCTGCCACCAGTCGCCGGGCATCTTGGAGACGAGCGAGCGCTTGCCGTGCACGACCTCGTCGTGGGAGATCGGCAGGACGTAGTTCTCGCTGTACGCGTACACCATCGAGAAGGTCATCTCGTGGTGGTGGTACTTGCGGTGCACCGGCTCGTGCTTGATGTACTCCAGCGAGTCGTGCATCCAGCCCATGTTCCACTTCAGCCCGAAGCCCAGCCCGCCGCCGTCGGTCGGCCGGGTCACCCCGTCCCACGCGGTGGACTCCTCGGCGATGGTCACGACTCCGGGCGCCCGCCGGTAGACGGTCGCGTTCATCTCCTGGAGGAACGCCACCGCGTCCAGGTCCTCGCGCCCGCCGAAGACGTTCGGCGTCCACTGCCCGGAGTCCCGCGAGTAGTCGAGGTAGAGCATCGAGGCGACCGCGTCGACCCGCAGGCCGTCGACGTGGAACTCCTCGCACCAGTACACCGCGTTGGCGACCAGGAAGTTGCGCACCTCCACCCTGCCGAGGTCGAACTCGTAGGTCCCCCAGTCCGGATGCTCGGCCCGCCGCTCGTCCCCGGGCTCGTACAGCGGGTCCCCGTCGAAGCGGGCCAGCGCCCAGTCGTCCTTGGGGAAGTGGGCCGGCACCCAGTCCATGATCACCCCGATGCCCGCCCGGTGCAGGGCGTCGACGAGGTACTTGAAGTCGTCGGGGGTGCCGAGCCGGGAGGTCGGCGCGTAGAAGCCGGTGACCTGGTAGCCCCAGGAGCCGCCGAAGGGGTGCTCGGCGACCGGCATGAACTCGACATGCGTGAAGCCCAGGTCGCCGACGTAGGCGGGCAGTTCCTCGGCCAGCTGCCGGTAGGTCAGGCCGGGCCGCCAGGACGGCAGGTGCACCTCGTACACCGAGAACGGCGCCTCGTGGACGGGGGTGTCGCCGCGGTGCGCCATCCACTCCGCGTCGTCCCACTCGTACCGGGACGCCGTCACGATCGAGGCGGTCGCGGGCGGCACCTCCGCCCGCCGGGCCATCGGGTCCGCCTTGAGGAACCGGCCGCCGTGCCGGGAGGTGATCTCGAACTTGTACCGGGCCCCCTCGCCCACCCCCGGCAGGAACAGCTCCCACACCCCGGCCGCGCCCAGCGAACGCATCGGGAACTGCGTGCCGTCCCAGCACGTGAAGTCCCCGGCCACCCGCACCCCCTGGGCGTTCGGCGCCCACACCGTGAACCGGGTGCCGGCCACCCCGTCATGGGTCATCGGCTCGGCACCGAGCGCCTTCCACAGCTGCTCGTGCCGCCCCTCCCGGATCAGGTGCAGATCGAACTCGCCGAGCGCGGGCAGGAAGCGGTACGGGTCGTGGACCTCGTGCGCGCCCGCCGCTCCGTCCTTCCCGCTCTCCGAGTCCTCCGAGTCCTCCGAGTCCTCTGCGTCCTCCGATTCCTCGTACTCGACGAGGAGGGTGTACGACGGGACCTCGGTGTACGGCAGCACGGCCGCGAAGAACCCGTCGTCCTCCGGGGCCAGGGGAGTGCGCACCCCGTCGACGACCACGCTCACGGCGCGGGCGTGCGGGCGCAGCGCGCGGAAGAGGGTGCCGCCGTCCACCGGGTGGGCGCCGAGCAGGGCGTGCGGATCGTGGTGGGTGCCCGCGAGCAGCCGCCCGCGGTCGCCGGCGTCCAGGGGCGGGGCCGTGGGACGGGAGGGGCCGGAGGGCTCCGGGAGCGAGGAGTCGCGCAGTGCCATGACGTCAGCCTCTCCAGCGGGCGAGCCGCTCGATCGCGGCCATCGGAACCGGAAGCCAGGCCGGCCGGTGCCGGGCTTCGTACACCACCTCGTACACCGCGCGGTCCGTCTCGTGGGCGCGCAGCAGTGCGTGCTTCTTGCGCGGGTCCCAGCCGGCCCGGGCAGCGTAACCCGCGCAGTAGGCCTCCCGGCAGCGGCGGGCCCACTCCGGGCGCCACGGGCGGCGCTGGCGGGCCGCGTAGTCGAAGGAGCGCAGCATCCCGGCGACGTCCCGCACCGGCGACTGGGTGCTGCGCCGCTCGGCGAGCGGCCGGGACGGCTCGCCCTCGAAGTCGATGACGAACCATTCGTGGTCCGCGCGCAGCACCTGCCCGAGATGGAGGTCGCCGTGGATCCGCTGGGCGAGCGGTCCCGCGTCACAGGTGGCGAGGGCGTCGAAGGCGCCGCGCAGCCCGGGGACGAAGGGCCGCAGGACCGGCACCGCGTCCGCGGCCTCGGCCAGCCGCGCCGACATCGCCTGTGCCGTGCGGCTGTGTTCGTCGTGCACGGCGGACGGGAAGGCGGCGGAGAGCGCGAGATGCACGTCCGCGGTGGCCCGCCCCAGCTCGTGCGCCTCGGTGGTGAAGTCGTCTCCGGCGGCGAGCGCGCGCAGGGCCAGGGTCCAGCCGTCGGCCGCGCCGGGCAGGAAGGGCTGGAGCACCCCGAGGGTCGCCGGGCTCGGCTCGGTGGTGCGGAACCAGGCCACCGGCGCCGGCACCCGGGCGCAGCCCTGCGCGGCCAGCGCGCCGGGGACCTCCAGGTCCGGGTTGACACCGGGCTGTATCCGCCGGAAGACCTTCAGGATGTAGGAGTCCCCGTACACCAGGGAGGAGTTGGACTGCTCGGCGTCCAGCAGCCGGGGGGCGAGCCCGCCGGGTATCCGGGCCTGAGGTGCGGTCTCGAAGCGCAGCGGGCCGGCCGTGCCGGGTATCCGCAGCCGCTCCAGGAGGAGTTCGGCGGCGCGCGGGTCGTACAGGGCGTCGTAGACGGCGAGTCCGGCCAGCGGGCCCTCCTCGGCCCGGCCTATGTAGGCCCGCTCCAGTCTGGGCGCGCGGTGTTCGCGGACGCCGAGCAGGAGCTGGTAGCAGTCACCGGACGGGGTGGTGCCCCCGTGGGGGGAGTGGTCGGCGTGCACCAGCAGGTGCAGGCACCCGGGGAAGAGTTCGGTCACGGACAGCACGGACAGCTCGGTGACGGGCCGGTCCTTGCCCGCGAACCAGCGCTGCCGGGGCAGCCAGTCGCGGAGCATCCCGCCCAGCGAGACCAGCGGCCGGTCGAGGCCGGCCGTCGTGCCCCTGGGCAGGTCGACTGTCTTCGTCATGGTGACGCGTCCTTTCCTCGGCTCCGCACGCTCAGCTCCGACGGCCGATGCGGGAGGCGACTCGGGAGAGCCGGAACCAGTAGAAGCCGTGCCCCGCGAGGGTGAGCAGATACGGCAGTTCACCGATGGCGGGGAACCGCACCCCGCCGATCAGCTCGACCGGATTGCGGCCGTCGTAGGCCCGCAGATCGAGCTCGGTGGGCTGGGCGAACCGGGAGAAGTTGTGGACACAGAGGACGAGATCGTCCTCGTACTCGCGCAGGAAGGCGAGTACGGCGGGGTTCGACGACTGGAGTTCGGTGTAGGACCCCAGTCCGAAGGCAGGATTCTGCTTGCGGATCTCGATCATGCGGCGGGTCCAGTGCAGCAGCGAGGACGGCGACGACATGGACGCCTCGACGTTGGTGACCTGGTAGCCGTAGACGGGGTCCATGATCGTGGGGAGGTAGAGGCGTCCGGGGTCGCAGGAGGAGAAGCCCGCGTTGCGGTCGGGGGTCCACTGCATGGGGGTGCGGACGGCGTCGCGGTCGCCGAGCCAGATGTTGTCGCCCATGCCGATCTCGTCGCCGTAGTAGAGGATCGGCGAGCCGGGCAGGGAGAGGAGCAGGGCGGTGAAGAGCTCGATCTGGTTGCGGTCGTTGTCGAGGAGGGGGGCGAGGCGGCGGCGGATGCCGATGTTGGCGCGCATACGCGGGTCCTTCGCGTATTCGGCCCACATGTAGTCGCGTTCCTCGTCGGTGACCATTTCCAGGGTCAGTTCGTCGTGGTTGCGCAGGAAGATGCCCCACTGGCAGCCGGAGGGGATGGCCGGTGTCTTGGCGAGGATCTCCGAGACGGGGTAGCGGGATTCCCTGCGCACGGCCATGAAGATCCGTGGCATCACCGGGAAGTGGAACGCCATGTGGCACTCGTCGCCGCCCTTTTCGTAGTCGCCGAAGTAGTCGACCACGTCCTCCGGCCACTGGTTCGCCTCGGCCAGCAGCACGGTGTCCGGATACATCGCGTCGATCTCGTGCCTGACCCGCTTCAGGAACTCGTGGGAGGCCGGCAGGTTCTCGCAGTTGGTGCCCTCTTCCGCGTACAGATACGGCACCGCGTCCAGCCGGAAGCCGTCGATGCCCAGGTCCAGCCAGAACCTCAGCGCGGCCAGGACCTCCTCCTGCACCGCCGGGTTCTCGTAGTTGAGGTCGGGCTGGTGCGAGAAGAAGCGGTGCCAGTAGTACTGCTTGCGGACCGGGTCGTGGGTCCAGTTGGAGACCTCGGTGTCGACGAAGATGATCCGTGCGTCCTGGTATTTCTTGTCGTCGTCGGCCCACATGTAGAAGTCGCCGTACGGGCCGTCCGGGTTCTTCCGGGACTCCTGGAACCACGGGTGCTGGTCGCTGGTGTGGTTGACGACGAAGTCGATGATGACGCGCATGCCGCGCTGGTGGGCGGCGTCGACGAACTCCACGAAGTCGGCGAGGTCGCCGAACTCGGGGAGTACGGCGGTGTAGTCGGAGACGTCGTAACCGCCGTCCCGCAGGGGGGACTTGAAGAAGGGCGGCAGCCAGAGGCAGTCGACGCCGAGCCACTGCAGGTAGTCGAGTTTCGCGGTCAGGCCCTTGAGGTCGCCGATGCCGTCGCCGTCGCTGTCCTGGAAGGAGCGGACCAGGACCTCGTAGAAGACGGCGCGTTTGAACCAGTCCGGGTCCCGGTCCCTGGCAGGTGTGTCCTCGAAGGTGTCCGGGACGGGGTCGTTGACAGTCATGACGCGCTGGGCCCTCCGTTCGCTGGTGTCGGCCGCCCTACCTGGAGCACGTGCGCCGGCGTCCGGCCGGGGACGAGGCGCACGTAGTTGGTCCTGCCCCATGAGTAGGTCTCACCCGTCAGTTCGTCCTGCACGGACAGGACGGCGTGCCAGTCCAGGCCGAGTTGCGGCATGTCCAACGAGACCGTGGCCTCCTGGGTGTGGTGCGGATCGAGGTTGACGACCACCAGAACCGTGTCCGCCCCGGTGCGCTTGCTGAACGCGATGACGGAGTCGTTGTCCGTCTGGTGGAAGCGCAGGTTGCGCAGCTGCCGGAGCGCGGGATGGCGGCGCCGGGCGGTGTTGAGGCGGGTGATGAGCGGGGCGATGCCGTCGGTGTCGGCGAGGTCCCAGTCCCGTGGCCTGAGCTGGTACTTCTCCGAGTC
>NZ_JBICZC010000028.1:12515-68932 GCF_043201715.1 Streptomyces sp. NPDC048291 | reverse complement strand
CTCCGCCACAACGCCCGCGACCCCCGTCGCCCCCTCGCACTCCTCGGCCTCGGATGAGCACAAACCCGGCGTCACGCAACTACGCCGAAGCCCTGCCGGAGGAGTCGGCTCACTTTCCGTGACCGTCGGAGGTCTGACGATCGCGTGCGCATCGCGTGCCTCCGTCGAGTGCCAGTGGCGCGGGTGGCGTGAGGCATACGACATGTTCACTCAGGACGGAGGGTTCGGACTGCCGTCCGCAGACCAGGTTGCCGAGCGCGTACGGGCCGACCAACGCCGCCACGGGGTCACGGAGCTGTTGGCCGCCGCCGAGGAGCAGCGGGCCGCCCGGGGGCGGTAACGGCGCCCAGGGGGCGACCGCCGGTCGCCCCCTTCCCCAGGACCGCAAGCACCAGAGAAGGGAACCGCATGACTGACACGGGACCGCTCAGCCGAGGGCAGCGCGTGAGGATCGAACGCCGCCCCACGCGGAAGCTGGCTTCACTCGCCCGCCCGAGGACACCGAGCCAGGGCGAACCGTGGCCGGAGGTGTGGGAGGGCACGCTGTTGCAAGCGTTCTACGAGGCCGACGAGTTGACCGCCGTGGAGATCTACGGCACGCGCAGCAGCACCGGTGAGACAAGGCGCGTCAGGTTCCAGCTGGACGAAACCATGCCCTTCCGTACCACCGTGACGCCGGTGGAGCCGTCGTAAGTCGCCACGCCGGGGGGTGATTGTTGCTTGACGATCACCCCCCGCAAGAGCGTATTATTGATTCTGCGAGTGAGCGGCAACTCACTCGCCACCAACTCACCCGAGGCAGGGGACATGAGCGAGTACGAAGACCACACCCGGCAGACGCTTGATGGGATGGACCCGGGAGCACACGAGGAGTTCAGCGCCGACGAGATGCGCTGGACCCCCGCACCCGACGGCACCGCCCCGATGCGTGCAGCGGCCACCGCCGCCGAGGCGCACGCTTTCCTTGATCTTGCGACGGATGCGTACCTGGCCGTCGTGAACCTCCTGGAGGACGGCACCCACCACATGGTGGCGTGCGCCAACACCCCGGAACGCGTGCTCGTCGAAGAGCACGAACTCACCGCCATCGGCGACGTCGTGACGCTCGATCAGGGCGAAGCCCTGCGCCTCACCGTCGTGCTCGCGGCCGCTCTGGTCGAGTGCTCCACCGGCGCACTGGTCGTGCGCACCTTCGCCCCCGACGGGTCGGAGTGGGTACGCGGCTGGACTGTCCGGAACAGGTGGCTTCGGCCCTTGACCGCCCAGGAGATCCAGCAGGCGTACAGCACCGACCCCACCGGCGCCCCGCTCCCCACGGAGCCGGGCCTTGAGTACCGCCAGGCCGAGCGAGTGCCCCGCCCCGAGGCCCAGCCCGAGACGGGCGACCGAGAGGCCAGCCGCACCGCGCCCCGGGACAACCGTCCCCGGAACCGCCGCAACTGAGCACCACCCTGCCCGGGGCCGGTCGCCCGACCGGCCCCGGGCGGGAACGCCCCCTCCCCTGCCCTGCCTCCCGGTGTGAGCGGCAACTCACCCGGCACCAACCCGACCAGGAGAGACCCGACATGACCGCGACCACGCACCCCGCCAGCGCGCCGGCCCCGACCTCTGCCGAAGTGCCGGCGCCCACCGCCCCGACCGCCGAGCAGCCCCACACGGCGGACGCCCGAGGGATGGCCCTGCCCCGTAACCTGGCCCGCCTCACCGCCCAGGCCGAGGAGGCCGGATGGACGGCCGCCGTCCAGACGCAGCCCGGACACTGCGCGCTGTTGCTCACCGCCCACCAGGAGGCCGGGGAAACCGTCCTGCGCTGCGTGTGGCGGCTCACCGCCCGGGGGCACCGCTGGGACGGCGCCACCCTCACCCGCTACGGCCAGACGGCCGCCCGGGGCATCGCATGGCGCGCCGTCGCGGACCTGGTGGCCGCCGAGGCGCCCACCGCCCGCACGCAGCCGACCGCGGCGGAGACTTCGGCCCCCCGGGGGCGTGCCCGGAAGGCTCCGTCCGTCGCGGAAGTCGAACGTGCGCGCAGGGCGGCGGAGGAGTGGCCGGAAGCGATGCAAGCGCGGTCGCTGGGCGACCGTTACGAGGGTGAGTTCCGGCGCTCCGACCTGCTGTCGGATCTGTCCGTGTGCGGTGAGCGGTTCCCGTTGCGCTTCCATCTCCAGTCGGGCGGCGGACACACCGTGACCCTTCCGACGGGGGATGTGCGCGGTACGTGGGGCGAGGTCACGGGGGCCGCTATCGCGTACGTGATCGCGGAGCGCCCCGCGTCGGTGCTGCGAGCGACGGCCGAGACGGCACGCGTGTACGACATTCATGCGCAGCTGGCGGCGCAGAGGGCGGAGGAGAACACGCAGACGGCCGTATCGGTCGGCATGGCGCGCGCTGCCCTGGACACGGTTCGTGCGTTTGCTCAGCGCATCGATTGGCACGAGTTGCCGGACGAGCAGTACGGCAGGGCCCGGGATGCGGTCCGTGAAGCCGAGCAGTGCGCAGAGGGCGCAGAGTCCGCGTACACGCGGGGCGACGTCGACACGGCCCGTTGGGAGGCGCGTGACGCTCTCGCCGTCGCACGCTGGTTCGGACTTGACGCGCCGTCGGCTCAGGAGTGCGCGGAGCGCGCGCCGGAACCGCGCGCGGTCGCTGGGCGGGTGCGGCCGGAAGCGTCGGCGTTCCTGCTGCGCATCACCCGCCCGGGGTGGGAGGAGCCGGCCGAGACGGTCGAGGTTCCGGCCGGTAGCGCTCCGGCCGGTAGCGGCGTGACACCGGACGTGGCGACTCCCGCGGCGGCGGACGCCGGTCCGGCCGAGGGTGCGCCGGTCGTGGCGGAGCGTCCGGCGGTGTTGCCCGACGTTGTGTCGGACCCCGGCGGGGTGGACGGGTGGGAGACCGACGGGGGCGCGGTTGAGGTGCTGCCGGTGATCTGCCACGGCAAGGGGGGTGGGGTGTTCCCGGTGGCGTTCCGTGGCCCGTATGAGGGCACGGTGCGGGTGTCGCGGGCGTGGCTGACGGAGCGTGCGCGGCGTGCGCTGACCGTGGCGCGTGAGCGGCTGACGGTGGCGGAGGAGCACGCGGAGACGTGCGCGGCGTGGCGGCGGGATGCGTACGACCTTCACCAGGAAGTACGCCGGTCGGCGGGTGTGCTGGGGCCGGATGTGTGGGTTGCAGAGGAGACGGCGGGGGCGTGGTCCGCGCGTGCGCGTGAGGTGTCGTATGCCGCAGACAAGCGGCGCCAGGGTGCGCGGGATGTGGTGCGGTGGCGTGAGCGTGAGCTGTCCGCGCTGGAGTCGGAAGCCAGGGAGGCCGGGCAGCGTGCGGCAGCCGGTCGCAAGTTCCTGGCCCGCGCGGCATCCGGTGCCGTTCCGGCGGGGCGTGGAGCGTGGGCGGCGACCGATGGCGGGGCGGCAGTGATGTTCGAGCTTCCGGCGTGCGCTGAGGTGTCGCCGGACATGGAACACGCGCCGGGCATGGCGGAGCGTCGCGCGTTCGTTGATCTCCTCGCGGACGCCGTCTCGGCCCGTGACGAGGGACGGGCGCTGATCGGCCGTGACCTCCCATCGAAGACGACGCACGGACGTACGGGCGGGATCGAGAAGGGGCAGGCGTCTGCCTCGGTCAAGTCCCTGCTCCAGCCATGGAAGGCGCCGAAGATCCCGGCGGCGGGCAAGGCGCCGACGGCGGCCCAGTTGGAGGACTGGCAGGACGGTTACGCGGGTGCGCCGGTCGTGGCGGAGACGGAAGCGGCGCCCGGTGTGTGGCTGCCCATGGCCGCCGTGGCGTTCGCCGAGACGGCGACGGCGAACGGGTGGACCGTCGCAATGCAGCGCCAGGACGCCACGGTGACCGTGCGCGCCGGGGGGCGGGCCACGGGCAAGGTTCCGGGGGAAGTGCGCGCGGTGTGGTCGGCCGGTCTGTACGACGTGACCGCGTCGGGTGCATGGGTGGACGGGGCCCGGCTGGACACCGCGGCGACGCTCCACGCGGTGAACGTCACGGTGGCTCAGCAGTGCAAGGCGCCGGGTGCTCTGGCCGAGGACGCGCGGCCGGACACGCACGAGGATGCGGTCGACCTTGACGGGTGGGAGGGCGAGGGTGGAGCGCTCGCGCGGGACGGCGGAGAGCTCCCCCCGCCGGCACCCCGTGACGAGGTGTCCGCGCGGGTGGCTGACGTGGTGTCCGACCCGTCCGGGGAGGACGTGTGGGAGGCAGAGGGCGGCACGGTGCCGGACGTCGATACCCCGGCCCCCGTCGCGGCGGCTGTGGCGGTTATGCCGATCGACTGGGCGAAGCCTGCCGGGCGCGGTGACTGCGCGGCGGCAAACACGTGTGGCGGGTTCGGGGTGCTGCTGTGGGACGTGCCCGGCTGTGCTCCGCGCTGCGCCGAGTGCGCCGCACGGGTCATGGGGCACTCTCCGGCGGCACTGCGCGCGCTCACCCTGCCCGGGGACGTCGCGGAGGCGGAGGAGGCGGCCCAGGCGGCGGACATCGTCATCCGGCACACCCACGAAGACGGCACCACCGTTGAGGGCTCCGCCAAGGGTGACGGGGTGTGGGAAGCGTTGCGCCCGCTGGGCTGGACCTACCGGCGCAATCCGGGGATCTTCATCCGGGGCAGCCGCTACAAGGGCGCCGACCGGTGGAAGATCAACCGTGCTGCGGAGGCGGTGCGCGCACTCGGCCTGTCGTGCGCTGTGGTGATCGAAGAAGGCATGTCGTTCGCGGAGCGGGAGGCCGCCCGCGTGGATGCGGCCGAGGAGCGGGCGGAGCGGTTCGCGGACCGGGCCGGACGTGCGGCGGCATCGTCGCAGTCGGCGCGGGATGCCTCGGACCGGATCGGCGAACGGTTCTGGATGGGGCAGCCGATCCTTGTGGGCCACCATTCGGAAGGGCGCGCCCGCCGGGACCAGGAGCGCATGAACAACGCGATGCGCAAGAGCATCGCCGAAGGCGAGCGGGCCGGTTACTGGGCATCCCGTGCAGCGGCGGCGGACGCCTACGAGCGGTACCGGAAGAACCCGGGGCGCACGCTGCGCCGCATCGAGAAGTTGGAGGCGGAGCGGCGCGGCGTGCTGCGGGAGCGGGACGGCGTGGACGACAAGGGCCGTACGGCTGATGTGTGGCGACGCGAGCCGTCCGAGGCGCGCCGGGAGGAGCTGACGCGCCATCTGGCCGAGTACGACGAAGAGCTGACGTACTGGGCGGAGACGATCAAGGAGGCAGAGCGGCGCGGTTTCAAGGTGTGGGGTCGGGTCGACTTCAGCAAGGGTGATTTCGTGCGGTGGCGGGGGTCCTGGTACGAGGTGACCCGGGTCAACGCCAAGACGGCGACCGTGCCACACATCCACGCCGCATTTGATGGCGGCACCGTCGGCGCCGTCGACGGCTGCCGCGTGGTCACCCGCGCGGCAACGGCTGAGACCCGGCACAAGGGCAGCACGTACACGCTCCCCTACAACGAGGTGAGCGGGCGCATGTCGGCCGAGCAGATGCGAGCCGCCCTGGCGGGCGAGGCGATCCCAGCCGACCCGCGCGACATCACCCCAGAGCCAGCCCCGACACCGGGTTCATTGCCGCCGTCGCCGCCAACCTGACCGTCACCACGCCGGCCCCAACCTGACCACCCCATGGCGGGGCGCCCACGGCGCCCGACCGCCTCCCAGGGGATCTCAGAGGAAGCACAGCTATGAGACTGAGCAAGCGCCGAGCGACCACCCTGAACAGACGCGCGCGGTTTCTGCACCAGCACCGGAAGCAGCGGGGCACGTTGCCGTGCCTGGAGACCGGCGGGACCCAGGTCTACGCCTACTGGAGCTGCGGTGAAGGCCTGGTGGTGTCCGTCCATCTGGACACCGGCGAAGTCCCCGCCGACCTGATCAGCCCGGGCGGCACGATCCCGGTGCGGATCACCGTCAACGGTCGCGACGTCTTCGTTGCCGACTGACCAGCAAGAGCGTATTATTGATTTTGAACAACCGGCTGAGCGGCAACTCACCGGCACCAACTCGCAGCAGGAGAACAGGCATGGACTACATCGACACCAAGCACGTGGCCGCCGAGCTCAGGAACCGCCTCAGGGCCGAGTTCCCCGGCGTGAAGTTCAGCGTGCGCAAGGGCGCCGGTACCGCCTCCGCGTGGATCTCCGTTCACTGGACGGACGGCCCCTGCACGGCGGACGTCGAAGAGCTCACCCGCCCCATGCAGGGCGCGCAGTTCAACGGCATGGAGGACCGCTACGAGTCCACCGACAACACGGTCACCGTCACCGTCAAGGGCCGGAAGGTCACCGGTAAGCCGCTGGTCGACGGCATCAACACCCACCGGGGCGTCTCTGATGACGCCCTGAAGGCCGCCGCCGTCCTGTGGTCCGAGGCCCACGACGGCACCGAGCCCCCCACCGGCAGCATGCTCGCCGCCTGCGTCGTCGACGGCCACGTCATCCAGGAGAACTGGGCCCCGCAGCAGCTGTGGCAGATCGCCAGTGACGTCGTCCTTCCCCAGCGCTGGGCCGCCGCCAAGGAGCAGGCCGCCGCGCAGGCCGCCCGTCCGGCGGACGCCCGCGAACAGGGCGACGAGCGCGCGGAGGAACTCACGCTCCAGCACACGGACGAGGACGGGACGACGGTCACCGGTACGCGTCTGGGCGACGGCGCCGCCTACGTCCTCAAGCGCCACGGCTTCAAGTGGCACCGCAAGAACCAGTACTGGTACGCCCCCGGCAGCCGTGACCAGCAGGCCGACACCGGATTCATGGACGCGGTCGCCGCCGACCTGCGCGCCGAGAACCTGACCGTCACCACGGCGCAGCCCGAGCCGACCCCCACCGCCTGAACCGACTTTCGACGGCCGGGCGCCGCTGGCGCCCGGCCCACCGAACGGAGCCCCCATGTCCACGCACCTCCCCTCTCAGCCCACCGGCGATCGCGCGCACCCGGGCACCGCCGTCACCGACCCCGGCACCATCGAGGCGTGGGAGACGGACGGCGGAGCCGGCCCCCGGGCCGAGCCGACCGGAGACACCTCCGCGGCCCGTCCCGCCTCACCGTCCGCCGCCGAGGTCGCCGAGCTACCCGGGAGGGCGCGCACGCTGGTCGAGGCAGCGATGGCGAACGGGTGGGATGTCACCGTCACCTCCCAAGGCATCGTGGAAGATGCCCACGTCCGCACGATCACCTTGACCGGCGCATTCCCGACGCCGACCACAACCGCTCAGCTCACCGCCCGGTGCGTGTGGTACGGCGCCACCTACTGGGCAGAGGTGTCCGAGCGCAACGGCCGCTACGCCGGCGGTTTCGGCGAATTCCTCGCGTGGGTGCGTGAGGCTCGCGCCATGTGCCGCGCGGGCAAGGAAGCGGGATGGATCCGGCCCGGCAGTCCGCTGCCAGGTACAGAGCTGGAGACTGTGCCGCTGCCGCAGTGGTACGACGGTGTGCCCCGTCCGCGCATCGCGGTGCGCGATGCGCGGATGTACGCGCGCTACACCCAGACCGTCCACCACGACGGCACCGGCTTCCCCGTGCGGGAGGCCCCCGGATACGGTCGGCCTCAACTCAGCGGCGGCGCGGTACGCGCTTTCCTCGGCGGATCGCTCGGATTCTGGCTGTCCAGCCAGGCCACCATCACCGACGACGAGACGATCATCTACCGCCAGACCAGCGGGCATTCAGCGATCACCTTCACGCCGGACCGCGATTCCGGAGTGATCATCACCCACCCGGAGCGGTACATCACGGCCGCCGCGTACCGCGTGACCGGGCACGGTCGCATCCCGCAGCTCTGGACGCAAGCGATCGTCCGTGAGGCGGTTTCCCAAGCCACACGCCCGGGCCCGATCGACTGGCCGGACGGCTGGGCACTGCTCATGCCGGACGAGTCCGTGAGGTTCGCCGCAGGGGGCTTCCCCTGGAAGTCCGGGGACGTGTACGTCGCCGAGCCCACCGCCCCACCCCAGGCATGGGGGCCACGGTGCGGGACGTGCGGCCGGTATGCGGAGGAGCACGACCCCGCTCGCGGGTGGGGACGCCTGTGCAGCGGCTTCCAGCCGCCGACCGACAGCTGACGAACTCCTCCTGCTGGCAGGCAGCACGGGCGCAGGAGCCATCTCCCGATCGCACGCACGACCGCCCGTGAGGGGTCCGGACAACCGTGTCAGGACCGCTCCCCCACACCACCCCGAAAGGCGGCACGTCATGGCCGGAAAGCTCAGCAAGGAGCAGACCAAGCAGCACAACCGGGCGCATGAACTGGTCGACAGCGACCGGGACTTGACCGACGAGGAGCGGGAATTCGTTCTCGACCACTTCCACGAGTCCGCGAACATGGGCCGCACCCTGGACGGCGCGTTCTTCACACCGGCCGAGCTCGCCGGCGAGCTCCACCACGTGATCCCGGGGGACCGTGTCATCGACCTGTGTGCGGGTATCGGCCGCCTGGCCTGGCACGCCCGCGACTACTGGACCCGGCGCTGGGAGGGCCTGCCGCCACGCGAGATCGTGTGCGTGGAGAAGGACCCGGAGTACGTACGGGTCGGGCGGCGCGTCCTGCCGGAGGCGAAGTGGATCTGTGCTGACGTGCTGGACGTTCCGGGCATGGATCTCGGCCCGTTCGACTGCGCGATCAGCAACCCGCCGTTCGGGCGGATCAAGCGCAGCGGCAACGCCCCCGGGTACCGGGGCCCGCTGTTCGAGTTCCACGTGATCGCGGTCGCCGGGACGCTCGCGCGGCGGGGGGCGTTCATCATCCCGAGGGAGTCCGCCCCGTTCCGCATCGAGACAGGGTTCGTCCGGCAGGACTCTGCCGCGTATGAGCGCTTCCGCCGAGAGACCGGGATCACGCTCCGCCCCAACCCCGGCATCCCTACGGACCTCTTCCGCGACCAGTGGCGCGACGTCTCACCGGCCGTCGAAATCGTGGTGCACAACCGCGACGAGGACGAGTTGGAGGCCCGGGCCGAGCAGGCCGCCCGCGCGGAGCGGGAAGACCGGGCGAGCCGACCGCGCAGGCCGAAGACCCCGCGCACCAGCGCGGCGCCCCCGACCGCGCGGTCGGCCAGGTTCGGCGACGGCGGGGACACCCTGCTCTGAAAAGGCATTGATCACCTCCCGCTTGAGTGTATTATTGATTTTGCCAGTGAGCGGCAACTCACCGGCCGCCGACCGACCCACACCGAGCAGAGAGGCAGCCGCACATGGGCGCCTACGGACACGACATCACCGCCGGAATGCTGGTCTTCGACCGGGAGGACTTCACCGCCTACCGGCCCGGATCGGAACCTGTCTGGCTGGTAGAGAAGGTCACCGGACACGAGGAGCGCAGCCCGGGCGGCACCACCGTCTACAGCACCTTCGCGCACGTCCGGAACGCCGAGACCCACGGCAGGGACACCACCCCGTCGAACTCCGGCTGGAGCAGCACCAAGCCCGTGAGGCGGCTGGTCGAGGCCGCCGCCGAGGACGACCACACCAAGCCGGGCACCTTCCGCATGGACCGCGCCATGGTCGCCTTCCTGCGCGCCACCCGCTTCCGGGGGTGCACCTCCGACGACTACCCGACCGTGCGCGACCTGGTGAACGCCGCCCCCTACGACCGCCACGGGTTCCTGGTGGGCGCGCGCACCGTCACCCCGCACGGCCTGCGCTACGAACTCGGCGCCCTCTTGATCTGCCTGGGCAACCTCTCCTGCGACCTGACGGCGGGCCGCATGACGGCCGCCGACCTGGAAGCGGGCGGCATCTCCGTGCCGCTGCTGGAGGCCACCCGCGAGGCCCTGCGCACCGCCGACTCGGCCGCCCGGTCCTGACCACCCCGCCGGGCGCCGGCCACGGCGCCCGGCCCCCTACCGGATTGAGCGGCAACTCATCCGGCACCACCCGATACAGGAGGAACCACCATGACCACGATCCGCCGGAACTGGACCAACCGCGTGGCGAAGATCCGCGCGACGGCCCGCGCCTGCCGCGCCTACGACTCCGACAGCGGCACCATGGTGCCGGTCGACCCGGCGACCGCATTCGAAGCGTGGGAGAGCACACCGCGCGCCCGGCTCACCGAGGACACCCCCGGGCAGAAGTGGACGGTCCACGTTCACTCCAACCGGTTCTACGTCCTGACTGCCGAGGCCCCCGACGCCACGGGCGACAGCACGCCGGCCACTGCCGCCGAGCGTCCCGCGACGCCCACCGCCGCCCCCGGACGACCGCCCGGGCACCGGGCCCCCGAACCAGCCCGGGTACGCGACCACATCGCGGCCCGCACGCTGGTCCGGCGCGGGCAGGCCTCCGGCATGCCGGGCGGTGACCGACTGGGACACCTGCCCGACCTGGCGGTCGATCTCGTGGGCAAGACCGTCCGCGTCAAGCTCGCCCAGGGCTTCAGCCACGAGGAGATCCGGGACGAGTTCGAGCGCGAGCGCGCCGAGGCCGTGACCGGCGGGGACACCAGGAGGGTACGGGGCCTGGAAACGGTGCTCACGGTGCACGCCGCGATGACGGCCGAGGAGAACGCCCCCGAGCCGCCCGCCGGCCCCGGGCACCGGGCGCTGCCCGCCCCACCGGCCCCGGACTCCGCCCCCGCCGACTCCGGCGGCAGCTCCCCTGAGGAGCCGCAGGAGCACCGCGGCTCGCCCCGCACCGCCCGCGCGAGCAGTGACAGCGTGCTGTCCCGGATCGACGCAGCCCTGCACGACGGGGCCGTCACCGGCGATCCCGACGTCAGCGGCGACGCCATGCGGTCGGTGCCCCTGGCCGACCCGGGCGACATCATCCACGCCTACACCCGCGCCCAGGCCCTTGCGGACGGTGTCCTCACGGCCGTCGACGCCGCGCTGGCCCGCGAGGCCGGGTTCACGGTTCCCGTCGCCCTCACCAGCGCCGTGTGGGAGGGCTGCGTGGCCTGGAACGACGGCGACAGCGAGCGACAGGTGCCGCAGGACGAGCGCGGCCGCCTGTGGGACGTGCTGAACATGGCCCGGGCGGCGATCCGGCGCGGCGGCGGGGACAGCGACCGGGTCACCGTCGACCTGCGGCGGGTGCCGCGCGACGGCCGCACCCGCAAGGCGCTGCGCATCCAGCTCGTATGCGCGATCGGGCCCGGCGACCACGGCGAGCCCGTGATCACGATCATGGAGCCGCACGAGGACTGACCGCCGAGACCCCCGGGGCGGGCCACCGCCCCGGGGTCCTGGCCGATCACATCGCCGCAGTCCCCCGGATGAGCGGCAACTCATCCAGCACCAACCCGACAGGAAGGGCCCCGTCATGCCGTCCATCGCATACCAACTCGCCGCAGAGGCCGCGCCTTTGATGCAGGGCGGCGGCTGGACCGCCCACCCGTCCACCGCGTTCGGCACGCCCAGTGCCGTTCTGGAGCACCCCGACGGGCGGTGCATCACGGTCCGTCCCGCGCGGCGTGAGGGGTACGTCCGCGCGGCCGTCGCGTACCCGGACACGTCGTACAACCTCACGGAGGCGCACCGCCCCACGACCGAAATGCGCGCCGACCGGGGCGGCCCGGCGCTGGAACATGCCGTCCGCACCAAGCTGTTGCCGGTCTACAACGAGACCTACCCGCTGGTGCTCGCGGCCAACGAGAAGGCCCGTCGGCATGCCGAATCCCGGGCCGCGCTTGCAGGTCACCTCATGACGCTGGTCCCCGGAGCCGAGGTGATCCGCACCGAACCGTCCCCGATCGTCGAGTACTCCAGGCGGGGGACGACCGAGCGGGTAACCGCGCAGGTTCTCGGCGACGGGCACAACATCGTCACCTTCCGCTACGTCGGGGACGAGGCGACAGCGGCCGTGCTGAAGGCCTACGGAGACGTACGCCGCCGCACCGTACCGGCGCCGGGCGACCGCTCCGCCGGCACGCGCGAGGACGGACGATGAGCACGCCTCCCGCATGCCGCCGGTGCCCCTTCCGGCCGGGCGCACCAGCCTGGTACGTCCGTGCCGCCCGCCGCGCCCTGCCGACGAACCGCTTCCCCGCCGCCGAGCGCCAGCGGCTCACCGCCGCGCAGGTGGCTGTATCCGTCGGCCACTCGAGCGAGGACGGCACCGCCCACGTGACGCTGCTCATCGGTCAGCATCACGGCAAGCCGCCACGTCCCGGCCCGGCCCGCGACACCTGGCTGCGGGTACGCGCCGACGTCGCCGCCCACCTCCGCGACGCCGGGTTCGTGACCGCGTTGACCGGGGGCGGTGTGCGGGCCGCCGCGCCCCGGCCCGAGCCGGTCGCCGTTCTCCTGGAGCACGGGGACGTGTTCCGCGACGGACTCGGCGCCCTCGGCCGCTATCGCATCTGGTGCCCCGAGCACCCCCACCTCACCGGCCGCCTGCAGAACGCTCACGGCCTGGGCCCTCAGGTGTTCACGTACGTCTACGCCACGGAGCGGGCACGCAACTCCCTCTGGCCGACGGGTTTTCGCAGCCTGCACGACGCGGCCGAGGCATGGGCCGCCCACATGGGCCTGCCACCCGTCACGGTGACCGAGATCTGACCACCCCGCGCCCTGCACAGCACGGAGCGCACGGCACCCCGACCTGTGTGATTGCCCGATTATCGCGCTTCGAAAAAGGGTGTTGCCCCTCCCCCGCAAGAGCGTATAATTGATTTCATGAGCAAGCGGCAACTTGCTCGACACCAACCCGATCAGCACGAGGAGCAATCCGTGAGCGACACCGCAACAACACCGCTGCAGCGGGTCACCCTGCGGCTCGGCCAGATCCGCGTCAACCCACTGAACGTCCGGGAGAACCTCAACCTCACCGACACGTTCCTGAAGTCCGTCGCCGCCAACGGCGTGAAGGTCCCGGTGGTCGTCATCCCGCTGGACGACGAAGGCACGGCCTACGAGCTCAAAATGGGCCACCGCCGCTACGCCGCCGCCCGGACCACCAAGGACACCGACGAGGAGCGGGACGAGATCGAGGTTCCGGCCTACGTGCTCGACCCCGCCCTGCGGGAGGCCGGCGAGGACTTCATCGATCAGCTTCTGGAGAACGACGACGCCTACCGCGAGGGCCTGACCGAACTGGAGAAGGCCGACGCCCTGTTCGGCGCGGTCGACGCGGGCATGAAGCAGACGCGGGTGGCCCAGCTCACCGGCCGCTCCCGCAAGGACGTGTCCCAGGCGGTGAAGACCGCCAGGTCGGTCGGGAAGCGGACCCGTTCGGCGCTCGCCGACGCCGGTACGTACGACCTGGACCTGGAAGTCCTGGGCGTGCTGGGTGAGTTCGACGACGACCCGGCCGCCGTCGACCGGCTTCTGGAGGCCTACGCCAAGGGCCGCTTCGACTTCCAGGCGCAGTGGGAGCGCGACGACCGCGAGGAGCGGCTCGCCCGTGACCGTGTCCGCCCCGAGCTGGAGGCGGCCGGGGTGCGGCTGGTCGAGGACGCCGACTCACTGCCGCCGACCGCCGAGCCGGTCAGCGAGCTGGACGGTCCGGACGGCGGTCCCATGAGCACCGAGGCGCACGCCGACTGCCCCGGCCACGTGGCCACATGGGCCGTGAACCCCGCCGAGCCGGGCGAGGTGGACTACTACTGCACCGACCCCGACGGCTTCGGCCACTACCCGCCCGAGGAGGACGCCCCGGAGACGGAGGACGGCGGCGGCAGCGGCGCGCAGGACGACGGGAAGCCGGTCGCGGTGGCGTCGTCGGAGCCGTCGCGGGAGTACGTCATGGCGGGCAACAAGGCCTACCGTGCCGCCGAGAAGGCCCGGCACGGGTGGCTGAAGGAGCTGCTCGGCCGCAAGACCGCGCCGAAGCCGCTCGCCGCGTTCATCACCGTGCAGCTGCTCACCTGCCCCAAGCCGGTGGCTCAGTGGGTGGGTGACGCGGGCCGCCGGGAGCTGGTCAAGGAGCTGACCGGCTACGACCAGCCCGCCGAGCGCGCCCAGTCGGCGACCCCGGCCAAGCTCACCCTGCTGAACTTCGCGGTGCTGGCCGCGACGTTCGAGAAGCGGATGGGTGAGGTCCGGACGTGGCGCACCGACCGCGCCGCCCGCTCCTCCGTGCCTGAGCTGCGGGAGATCCGCGAGGACGCCCGCACGTGGCTGACGTTCCTCGGCGAGATCGGCTACCCGCTCTCCGGCGTCGAACAGGCCATCGCCGACGACGTGGCCTACCAGGAGAGCGAGCCGGACCTGGCCGACGCGGACGGCCAGGCCGACGAGGGCACCCCGGACGGCGCCGCGAGCGCCGAGGACGCGTCCTGACCCGCCGCCCGGGCCGGACCTGTCAGGTCCGGCCCGGGCCCCCTCCCCCGTTTCTGCGCGCCGCCGCCCGGAAGGCCCCGCCATGCTCCGCTCCGAACTGTCCCTTCGCACGCCCCTGTTCGTCGCCCAGGCCGCCGTCAGCAACCACACGGGACTCGTCGCCCGGACCGCACTCGCCATGCCGGCCGCGCCGTTCGGCTCCCCCGCCTGGCAGCTGCCCGCCCTGGTCTCCTACCTTCACCGTCTGCGCCAGGACGACGAGGACCCCGCCCCCGACCTGTGGCGGTCGCACACCGAACGCGCCACCGGCCCCGTGCCCCGGCCGCACCTCCGCTATCACGCCGATGCCCTGCACGACCCCGACGCGGTGTGCGTGCTCCACATCCAGCTCGGCCCGCGCGACGAGGACACCGGCTGGCCCGACGCCGACGTCGCCGTCATCGAGCAGGAGGAAGGCGCCTGCCCCTTCGGCCGCATCGCCCGCCGCCACGGCGCCGAGGCGATCGCCGCGTACGCCGCCGACGAGCTGACCGCCGAGCACGCCCGTCTCATGGACTTCGCCCGCCGCCACCAGGACGCCGCCTTCCTGCGACTCGCCGAACTCGCCCGGCGCGCCGCCGACTGGGCCCACCAGGTCCGCGCCACCGCACACGCCGATGCCGTGCACGTCCAGGCCGACCGCGCCCGGGCCCGCATCGCCCGCTGACCACCCCCCGCTCACCGCCGTCTGTGGAGGCCCGCGCCATGTTCGAACCCGTCTCCCCCACCTACGCGATCTCCGACACCGTCGTGGATCACCGGCTCAGCGGCCGGGGCCGCACCAGCGCCGACCTGCCCGGCGGCTACCGGCTGACCCTGCGCACCCGGGAGCTGCACGGCCCGCTCCAGGCCGCCCTGGCCGCGCCGTCTCCGACCGGTCCCGCGCGGATCTGCACCGCGCGCTTCAGCGCCTACGCGCCGACCCCCGCAGCGTCCCGCATTCTCGACGCGGTCACCCGCTACGCCCCCGCCCTGCCCGACGCCCGCGACGTCCACCCGCCGCTCGGGGCCGTCGCCCGGCTGCTCACCACCGGCGCGCCCTTCCAACGCCCCGGCGAGCCGGGCCTGTTCGTCGAGTTCGGTCACGCCGAGGCATGGCTGGACGGCCGGCGGCTCGGCGTCACCCTGGGACGCCCCGGCAGCGGGCTCAGCCTGGTCCTGGACGGCCCGTGGGACGCCCCGTCCACCGCCCGCCTCACCGCCGCCGTCCTGCGCGAACTGACCGACGCCGGTCAGCTCGCCGACGAGGCCGCCGCGCTGCTGATGCCCGGGCCGTGGCAGGTCGTAGCCGACCGGTGGCACCCGGCCGCCGCCCTCGTCCTGCCCGCCGACCTGCGTCCCGACCCGGAAGACCCCCTGGGCCGCCGCATCTCGCGGGCGCTGCGACAGGTTCACCTCCAGCTGCGCGCACAGCGGCCGGACTGGGACTTCCAGGAGCTGATCTCCGCCGACGGCTCCGCCGTCGCGCTGCGGATCACCCCACGCGACCGCGCCGTTCCCCGCATGGTGCGCAAGGTGGTCAGCACCAGCGCCGCCGGCCCCGGCGAGATGGGCAACACCCGCACGACGTTCACTCCCGCCGACCTGCCCGCACCCCCGGACTTCACCCCGGCCCCGCCGCCCGAGGAGGCCCCGTCCCTGGACCTTCACGTCGCGCCGAAGGACAGGCGCTACTCCTGGGGTGTCGAACTCGGCCTCGGCGACTGGGCATACGTCCTGGACCGCACGGCCGTGTTCTACGGGCCCGGCTGGTACCCCTTCCACGAGCACGTCACCCGCCGGGAACGGGACCCCACCGCCCCGCTCAACACCCTCGACGTGCCCACCGGCCGGACCGTGCCCGCGCGGGTGCGGCTCTCCCCCGACCTCCAGAACTGCGCCTGGGGCAACGAGTACGTAGAGCTCGTCCCGGTCGACCACCGGGTTGAGGCCCGGCTGAACCTGTACGTCGGCCGGGAGCACGCCTACATCCTGGTGCGCGAGGTCACGCTGGAGATCGACCTGCGGGCGAAGCGGGTGCTGCTCCCCGTCCGGATCCCCCCGGCCCTGCGCCACCAGGCGGAGGTCAAGGGCCGTCGGATCCTCGACCTGCTGCTGGCCGCGCGGCGCGAGCGCCGACGAGGGGCGCGCGAGCCGCGGACCGTCCTTGGTCCCTGGGACCGCGGCGCCCCGCCCGGCACCGACACCTGACGCGGCCCCAGCCACCGGGCGGAAGCCCAGGCCGCTGGCCGATCCACCCCCACCGCCGGTCCGGGGCGGCAACCCCGGACCGGCGCCGTTCACCAACCCGAGGGACGTACCCGTGAACGCCGTACTCACCGCCCCGGCCCGGCAACCGTCGATCCCGGCGGCGGGCACTCTGTATCCCGAGACGTGCACCTGCACGCCCGTCACCCGCTACGCCTGCGGTCACTGCTACCACGAACAGTGCGTGGACTGCGGGTTCTGCGCCATGGGCAGCTGCGTCTGCCACTGCGAGTACGGCCTCGGCTTCCACCCCGGCGCGTCGCCGCCCGAGGGGCCCATGTTCTGGCTCGGCGGGCACCGCGCCAAGTGGCTGTCCACCTGGGGCGTACCGATGTGCCTCTCGCGCAACGTGCTGACCGGCATGGTGACGCTGCCGCGCGCCGCCGAGGACTGGGTGTGCGACTCGGGCGCGTTCTCCGAGCTCGGCGAGCACGGCGGCTGGACCATCGGGCCCTACGCCTACGTCCGCGAGCTGCGCCAGTTCCGCGACGGGATCGGGCGTCTGGTCTGGGCCGGGCCGCAGGACTGGATGTGCGAGCCGGACATGGTCGCCAAGACCGGGCTGTCGGTGCGCGAGCACATCGACCGCACCGTCGGCAACTTCATCGACCTGATGGCCGAGGACCCCGGCATCGACATCATCCCGAGCGTCCAGGGCTGGCGCCCGGCCGACTACGAGGCCTGCCTGGACCTGTACGACAAGCGCGGTGTCCGGCTCGCGGACTATCCGCTGGTCGGGGTCGGCTCCGTGTGCCGCCGCACGTCGGTCAAGGACGTCGAAGCCGTCCTCGCGACCGTGGCCGGCGCAGGCCTGCGCCGCCTGCACGGCTTCGGCCTCAAAACGAAGGCGCTCGAATCCTGCGCCGGATACCTGGCCTCCGCCGACTCCCTCGCCTGGTCGCGCGACGCCCGCTGGAACCCTCCGCTCCCCCAGTGCGAGGGCCGGCACAAGAGCTGCAACAACTGCGTGCACTGGGCGATGCGCTGGCGCGAACGCGTCCTGGACGTCCTGCACGCTCCCCGCCAGCTGATGCTCCCCACGGCCTGACCACGGCCGACCGCGCTGGTCCGGGGCGGCAACCCCGGACCGGCGCCGTTCACCAACTCACCGCCCCGAGAGGACCCTTGTGATGTCAGCGTACGAACAGCCGCCGCTCGATCCCGGCGCCGTCTGCCAGCGGTGGAGGAACCGCCGCCACAGCTGGAGGCCGACCGGCGAGGGCGGCTTCGATCCGGCTCGCTACCGGGTCCGCGAGATGCCGAACAACCTGGTCCACACGGCGCGAGCCTTCGTCCGCGCCCACCACTACAGCGGCTCGTGGCCCGCCGTCCGCTTCGTCTACGGCCTCTTCGACACCGCCGCGCCGCCGGCGAGCAGTCTGGTGGGGGTGCTCGCACTGGGGATCCCGACCCAGGTCGCCGTGCTCACCTCGGTGTTCGCCCGGCTCACTCCGTACGAGGAGTCCCTGGAGCTGAACAGGCTGGTGCTGCTGGACGAGGTACCGGCCAACGCGGAGACGTGGCTGCAGGCGCGCGCCTTCCGCCTGGCAGCCGCCCGGGGGATCCGCGGGATCGTCGCGCACAGCGATCCCGAGCCCAGGGCACGCCTCACCGCCCACGGCCCCGAGCTGGTCTTCCCCGGCCACTACGGCACCATCTACCAGGCCAAGGGGATGGAGTACCTGGGCAAGACCCGGCCGCGGCGCCTGACCCTGCTGCCCGACGGGTCCGTTCTCCACGACCGCGCGATGTCCAAGGTCCGCAACGGTGAGCGGGGCCGCGCAGGGGTCGAACGGCGCCTGGTCGCTCTCGGCGCCCGCCCGCGTGACGAGAACGAGCCCGGCCGGGCCTGGCTGGAGGAGGCCCTGCAGGCTGTCGGCGCGCGGGGCGTAGCCCACGGCGGCAACCACCGCTACGCCGCCGGCATCGGTCCGCGCACCGGACTGCGGCTCACCGCCACCTCCTACCCCTATCCCAAGGCCGACCAGCGAGGTGCGGCATGACCACCGCTTCCGGCGCCGGCACCGGGGACACCGAGCTGGTCATCAACTGGGGCCTCGGCGTCGACAGCAGCGCATACCTGGTGAAGATGCTGGAGGACCCGCCCGCGCATGGCGTCGATCTGGCCCGCACCATGGTGATCCACCAGATCACGGGGAGCGAGTGGCCGAACACCTACGCCCACGCCGAGCAGCATGTGCTGCCCCTCCTGCGCGAGCGCCGTGTCAGGCTTGTTCAAGTCGCCCGGGCCAGCCGCGCGTTGGAGATCGTGGTCATGGACGACTCCCGCCGGCCCGAGCGGATCGTCCGGCGCGGCCCGTGGACGTTGGAGGAGGACGAGTACGAGGCCAACGGCACCGTTCCTCAACAAGGGGGCATCAGGCTGTGCAGCCTCCACGCCAAGGGCGAGGTCGGCGACGCCCTGATCGCCCAGGAGATCGGCGGCCGGCCGTTCCGTCAGGTGATGGGGTTCAATGCCGACGAGATCCCCCGCAGCCTCCGCGACCGGGGCGCGAGCAAGAACCCCCTGCGCCAGGGCGTGTATCCCCTGATCGAATGGGGGTGGGGGCGAGAGCGGTGCGAGGCGTTCCTGTACGAGCGGTTCGGCGTGCGGTGGGAGAAGAGCTACTGCACCTTCTGCTGCTTCCCGATCTCGATGGGCGCCATGGCGGCGCACCTGGACCGGATGCGCGCCCACCCGGACATCGCCGGGCGGGTGCTGCGCCTGGAGTACACGTCGGTGAGCCTGAATCCGAAGGCACGGCTGTTCGGCCGGGACAGCCTGCTGGAGAAGTTCGATCCGGACCGCCCCGCCGACCGTCCCGTTCTCGCGGCCTTCGAGAAGGAGCTCGCCGGCCCGTGGGCGCTGTATCACGTGCGGCGGATCCTGCCCGTCGCGAAGGCGGACCCGACCCGGCGCGGCCGGGCGCTGCGCTCGGTGGAGAGGGTCGACGTGGGCCGGGCGTCCGCCCTCGGCCGGCGGCTGCGGAGTGTCTCGGCGCGGCACGGCATGCCGGTCGAGGTCGACGAGCGCTACGGGCGGGTGCGGGCGTGGGTCCAGCGGCGCGGCCCGGCCCTCCCGACCGTGGAGGAACTGATGGTGACCGCCCCGCTCTACGTCCGGGACAAGCAGGTGTCGCACTTCGAACGGGCCTGGGCTGAGCATCGCGGCAGCCGGTCGTGACAGGCCCGGGACGCCGGCGAGATTGACAGCCGCACAGCAAGAGCGCCATATTGATTATGTACAGCGCGCGGTAAAAACGGTGGGCGGCGGAAGGCACCCTCTCACGAGGGTGTCGACCCAGGGCGGCAACCCCGGCCGAACGTCCCGCCGACCACCACACCAACCCGACCCGCCTGCCGGTGCGAACACCGGACAGACAAGAGGAGCAGGCCCTCAGTATAGGGCCGCGACCCGAACCGGAGAGCGCAATGCCCAACGCCCTGAACCCGCAGCGCCGCGTCGTCGGCGGCCGAGCGGTGGTCAACCGCGACTGGATCCGCGAGTTCACCGGCGCCAGTGTCGGCAGCGCCGCCCGCTGGTACAAGATCCGGCTGGAGCAGCCCGCGGAGCACCGCCACCCGGAGAAGGAGCGGATCGAGGGCAGCGACTTCTACGACGAGAAGCAGTTCCGGGACTTCTACAGGTGGTTCCAGCAGGACAAGCAGGACAAGGTCCTCAAGGCCGACCCCGCGCTGCACGAGCTCGACGCGGAAGAGGTCGTCTCCATCAACAGGGCCGCCGAGCTGCTGGGCTTCAAGCGAGCCTCGGCGATCCGCAAGTACCTCGTCTCGAATCCCGGCTACTTCCCGGACTCCGTCGGCGAGGTCGAGGGGCCCACCGGACGCCTGATCCCGGCCTTCCGTGTCGGCGACCTGCAGGACTTCGACACCAAGCGCACCGGGGACAAGCTCGGCAAGGTCGGCCGCCGGCCCGGAGCGCAGGCCGAGGCGCCCGTCGGGCGGCCCTCCGCCCTCGAAGAAGCGCTCGCGGCCGAGCTGGGCGCCCTCGCCGGCGAGGAGCCACTGACCGCCACGGATCTCGCGATCCGGTACGCCGCCGAGGCGATCGAGCGCAGCGGCGACCACCCGGGCCTGGCCAGGGAGCTCAGTGTGCAGTACGGCGGACCGCAGCGGTCCTGGAAGTATGTGGTGCACACCGCCCGCGAGCAGCACGCCGCGGTCGCGCCGGCGCTCTCGGATGCCGATCGGCGGGCGGACATCGCCCTGGCGGCCCTGCGTGAGCGCGGCGACGTCCGCGGGCTAGCCGCCTCCCTCGCCCGCGAGCACGGCGGCAGCCCCGATGTCTGGTCGCGCGCAGTGGGCGCGGCACGCTCCAAGCTCACCGACCCCACCCCGTGACCGCCCCACCAGCTGAGGAACGAGCCCCGATGTATCAGGTACGCGACACCCTCACCCGCCAGCTCCTCGCCGAGGGCCTGGTCGACTACGCCGCGGCCGAGTCCGCCCTGGACCGCCTCGACGACGAACTGGAACGCGACCTCTCGGCCAACGGGGAAGGCTCCGGACGCGTCCGGCTGCGCCTTGATGTCGAGCAGGTCACCGGCGATACCGTCCGGACCGTCGGACACCACGTACTTCTCCTCGGCGTCGACGACCCCACCGGCCCCCTGCCCTCGCTGTAGCTGCTGCGTCTCAGGCGAGCTGGCGTGGCTTGACCGATCCGGGGCTGCCGAAGCCGTTAGGGTCCCGGGTCGTGACGGAGAAGAGGGAACGGGGCTGTTTTTGCGGGTGCGGCGAGAAAGCGGAGATGGGCAGGTGGTTCGTTCAGGGCCACGACGTCACCGCGGCCGCTGCTCTGCGCGCTGTGAAGGAATCGCGCCTGCCGCACCAGCTGGTCGTGGCGGGGTTCGGCCCGGAGTGCTCGGTGGTCAAGGCGGCTGTCCGGGAGGCGGGCTGGGTACGCTGCCCAGGGTGCGCGTATGTCGGGCCGCCGGCCAACCACACCTGCACCGACGCCCCGGTCGGTGACCAGTCCTCCTCCTCACCCGAGCCTGGGCTGGATCAGGAGCACGAACGCACGCTTCCGGGCCCCGCCACCGCGCGGCTGGCCGAGTCCGGGGCCGCCCAGGGCCGATTGCTGCCCGGGGCGGCCGACCCGACGTGGGAGACGGTGCCGCTGCATCTTCGCCAGCAGCTCCGGGGGCCTGCACAGGAGCTGGTGTCGCCCGCACGAGGGTCGCTTGCGGCGCGGGAGAACCGGCGTCTGCTGTCCGCGGTGAGGGCCGCCGCCGGGATGCGGATGACCGGCGCACACTGGCTCCTACTGCTCACCACCGGTCGGCAAGCTTTCGGCAGCCCGCGCAGCCAGCGTGCTCAGTCGCTGTACGCGGTGCTGGAGCAGGTGACGGTCCAGCACACGGCGCTCTCCGAGGATGAGGGCGCTGACCTCGTCGTACAGCACAGCTGAACGGCTGCCGCGTCCAGTCCGACACCGCCACGCTGCATCAAGGCGCTGACCTGCACGCCCTTCCAGAAAGGGGGGTTGCGCCACACCAGAAAGAGCGTATAATTGATTTTATGCTTCAGGCGGCAACCTGGGGCGCCACCAGCCGACACAGGAGCAGACGTGATCAAAACAGAAGCCCGAACCGTGTACTGGACGGTGACCGTCTACGACCGGTACGGGTCCGTGCACCGCTCGACGGCGCTCCACGCATCAGCCGCCGTCCACCACCACGAGTTCTGGTCGTCGAAGCCGTCGACCGCCCGAGTGGGGTTCACCGAACACACGCTCGTCCAGGCGTCCGCCCTCGCCACCTTCGCGGACCTGCCGGGCTCGGGCGAGCGGACGCCGCTGCCGGGCCTCCCGGCCGGCGCGTTCGAGGTGAAGCGGTTCTTCCGGTTCGCCCGCGTACTGGAGGACGGTTCGCTGACCGGCCACGGTCCTGCCGTGCTCTGCACTGGTGACGACGTCCGCTACTTCTACGAGTGGACCGTCCAGACGCAGGGCCACGCCCACGCCGTCCATGTCGACGTCTCCACTCTCCGGATCCTCGACATCACCCTCACCCACTACACCCGTGACGTCCAACTCCATGACCTGCCGGACGACTTCACCACCTCGCTCGTGGGCGGCCTGGAGTCCGAGGGCCTGGGCTGGATCTCCAGCCACGAGAAGGCGGGACCGTGCCTGCGCGTCCCGCTGGCCGACGCTTCCGAGATCACCATCAGCGGCACACCCGCCGACGAGCACAAGGACGGCTCCGGGTGCGCTGAGGCCGCCCCCGGCGAGTGGCTCGCCGTCTGGGTCGGCGCCGGCGACGGAGCCGTCGAGGTCTACCGCTCTCCCCGCAGGATCCGGACCCGCGCCGCCGACACCGCGGCACTGACGGCCGCCGTAATCAAGTACGCCCGCCAGCACGGCGGCGCGCCCGTCCTCCGGGACGAGCCCCGGCAGTCCCGCGCCTGAGGCGCCTGCCCCATCACCTGTCGGCCGGGCGCGGCAACGCCCGGCCGACAGGCCACCAACCCAGCTCACAAGGAGATTCCGCCATGAGCGGCAGTCTGCAGCTCGGCCTGTTCCCCGACGAACACGAAGCCGCCCGCGTACCGGACCTCGTCCCGGACGAGGTCGACATCTACATCCTCAATCTCTCGGGCGGGAAGGACGGCCCTCGGGCCGCCGCCCTGGCCCTGGACACTGCGCGCGCCGCCGGCGTCGAGGACCGGGTCTACACGATCCACGCCTCGCTCGGCCCCTTGGAGTGGCCCGCCGTCACCGTCGACGGCATCCGCTACCCCGGCAGCAGCGAGCTGGCGGCCCTGCACAGCCGCGCCCTGGGGGTGCCTCCCGAGCGGCACATCGAAGTCCGCCGGACCCGGGAACTGGAGGGCGAACGGGTCCCCTACGACCTGTTGACCTACATCGCGGAGCGCGGTGACTGGCCGTGGAAGGGCGTACTGCCCTGCCGGAGCGACTGGAAGACCGGCCCCATCTACGGCGCCTTCAGCTCCATGGTCAGGGACCGCAAGAAACGGCTCGGCCGTCCGACGGTCTGCGCCAACGTCCTGGGGATCAGGGCCGACGAGAGCGCGGACCGCAAGAAGCGGCCCGCGCTGCGTACGACCACCGAGAACACGGCCCGGATCGTGCACGAGTGGTCCCCGGCGCACCAGGTCACCACCCAGGAGGTGAAGGACTGGACGGACGAGCGGGGCCTTCCCCACCAGTGGTGCTACGACTCCCGCCCCGGCGCCGGCGACTGGATGGGCTCCAGCCGCTGCTCGTGCTCGCTGTGCGTCCTCGCCAACCAGCGGGACCTCCTGCTCGCCGTGCGGCGCAGGCCTCGGCTGGCCGACTTGTATGCGCTCGTCGAGCGGGTACGGGGTGTCCCCTTCAACCCCAACACCAGCATGGCCGAGTTGATCGAGCGGGCGGGCCGGGCCAAGGCCCCTGATCCCGGGGTGGTCATCGAGGACGAGGGTCCCGAGTTCGACGCCATGGAGCGTGCCGTCGAGGCCGCGCTGAAGAAGCCCGCCAAGCGCGCTCGCTACGTCCGTCCCGCTTCTGCGGCGGATGCTCTGCCCGGCGGCTGCGACAGCTGCGCAGCAGGCGGCGCGGCCGCCCCTGTTACGGACCGGGAGGTGTGACGTGTACACCTCTGGCCACCTGTTCAGCGGAGGCTGGGGCGACGGCCGCGGCTTCATGAACGCGGGATACACCCCGCTCTTCGGCGCCAACCACAATCCGTGGGCCATCAAGACCGCCCGCGCCAACGTCCCGGACCTCTACACGCGAGAAGCAGCGATCCAGACCATCGACATGCGCACCCTGCCCTACGCGGACGTCCTGGCCGGCTCACCGATCTGCCGGGAAGCAACCCCTGCCGGCGGCAACAGCAGGGCCCGCGTGCAGCTGGAGTTCGACGTCGGCGACGGAACGCAGGGGAGGCCCAACCGGTGGGAGCAGACGCGCATGACCGCGTGGGAGCCCATCCGCTACGCCGACGTCCACGAACCGCTGGCCTATGTAGGAGAGAACGTGCCCGGGTTCTTCACCCGCAACCCGCGGCTCTTCGACGCTTGGCTGGGGGTGTGGGACGTCCTCGGTCGCCACGGCTACTACACGACGCTGGCCTGCGTGAACTCAGCTCACGTCACCGTCGAGATGCCGGACGGCACCGTCCTTGACCCGGTCCCCCAGTACCGCGACCGGCTCGTGTGGGTGATGGTTCGCAAGGACGTCGGCAAAGTGCCCGACCTGCAGCCCCGCCCCCTCTCGACCTGCCCGAACTGCGGTCCGGTACGGGGCATCCAGCACTGGCCGGGCGTTCAGAACGGCCGCGGCCGCCGCATCGGCGCCTACCTGCGCAGGATGCCCAAGAGCGGCGCCTCCCTGGCGAAGCGTTCGTACTACTACGTATGCCCGACCCAGCGGCGCCATGCGCGCGTCGAGCCGGTCGTCCGGGGCATCGGCGAGGTGATCGATGAGACGGTGCGCGGGCACCGGTTCGGCGACGGCCGCCAGGACCGTACCGAGTTCGAGGCGTACGCGCCTGCGGCCCGTGCCGGCGTGGTGGAGGGCCACAAGCTGTTCGGCGGCAAGCCGTTCATCGTCACCCGCCGCAACCACGGCGGCGCGACTTCCCTCGACGTTCCGATCGGGACGGTCACCGCTCAGGGCGGCGCCCACCACTACCTCGCGCGTCCCGCCCCGAACATGAACATCGACGCGTGCGAGTACCGGCCGCTGACCGTCGAGGAGAACGCCGAGGCCCAGGGATTCCCCGAGCATCACGAGTTCGCCGGTGAGGAGCCCGCTCGGAAACTCCAGGTGGGCGACGCGGTACCCGTAACGGTCGCCACCTGGACAGCTCTGGAAACGTTGAAGATTCTACCGTCCTGACGGCCCAGACGTCCGAGTGAGCAGTTCTCGTGCGCGGGTGCGCAACGCTGCGGCGCCCCAGGCGATGGCCTGGGGCGCCGTGTTGTGTCCGCCAGAGGTTGCTTCCTGCCTTCAGCGGTGGGCCGTGGAGCGATCCGTGCCCGAGTCACCAGGGTTCCTGTCCGGTGCCAGCGAGTGGAGTGAGCAGGCCGTGGCCGGGCCACAGAGGGGATCCCGCTTCCGCCCAGGCCAGGTGCTTGCCGACCTCGACAAGCACCTCGATCCGGTCGGCGGGCCCGTACGTACGCTGTGCTCCGGACGTGGGGTCGATGGTGCGGACCTCGCTGTGCGGGCCCGCGCACGCGAGGGCGTGAGCGATAACCGGCAGCCCCAGGCTGAGGGCGTCGCATTCGTTGTCGCGGATGAGCTGCAGCAGGTCGCGGGTCACGGCCTCCCAGTCGCCGACCTCCGTCCAGCGTGCGCCACCGTCGAGTTCGTGGGTGAGCGTGGACAGCGGCACGATCTCGCTCGGCCGACGGCCGCGGACAAGGTGGTCGTGGATGCGAACGCCGTCGGGCTGCCGTACGCCGGGGTGCAACAGCGAGGCTGCCGCGACAACGGACGTGTTGATCTCCTGGGCGCCGACCGGGTGGTACGGCTCGTGGGCGAAGAGGAGGTAGACGTCCCGGGAGCGGGTCATCGGGATGGGCTCGGGCTGCGGCATGTGCGGTGTTCCTTTCTGCAGGAGTGGGGTGGGTGCGTGCCGAGGTGCCGGGTCGGTTGCCGGCCGCGTGGCTTGCGGGTGCGGATCCGTGGGCTGCGCGGGGTCGGAGTCCGGGTTCGAGCCGGCCGGGCCGTCCTCCGTGGTGTGGTTGAGGATCTGGGTGACCTGGTGGACGAGTTGGACCATCAGGCGCTCGCGGGTGATGAGGTAGGCGGAGGCTGAGCGGGTGTCCTGGGTCTGGAGCAGATCGGCGGTGTCCCAGAGCAGGTCGTGGCCGAGCTCGGCCGAGCGGCGCAGCTCGTAGCGGTCGCTGCCGACGGCGGCCTGGACGAGGACGGTGTGCAAGGCGGCGAGACGGTGCAGGTAGCGGCAGGCGCCGTCACCTGCGACCGTGCGGACGTATTCGCGGGCCCAGGCGTCCAGCCGGTCGGGGAGGTACTCGGCGACCAGGGGGGCCAGGAGCATGGCCGGCAGGGCAACGGTGACCGGGATTCCGCGGTGGATGGCCATCAGGCCAATGAGCAGGCTGATGAGGGCCATGGAGGCGGTGGACAACCGCAGCGAGCCGGGGAGAGCACCGACGGCGATACGCCGGTCGGGGCGCCGGGTCACCCAGCGCAGGGCGAGGCGCTGTGTACGGGTGGCGGCCGGGGTGAGTACCCCGATCTGGTGGGGGATGGCCGGCGAACTGCCGTCTGCGGGTACCGTCCAGGCGAACCAGCCCCATCCGGTGCGCTCGTAGACGATCACGGGCTCGCAGGCTGCCGAGCAGGTGTGGTCGCGGATGTGTCCGGTCCTGAGGGCGCGGGAGCATTCCTTCTCCCACCGTCCCGAGTCGCGGGCAAAGGGGCGCTCGTGGTGTGCGGTCGGCGGTGGCGTGTGGAGGGTGTCGGTCACGGGCTGCTTCCTTCCAGGTGGTGGTCGGTCAGGGCGGAGGCACACGTGGTGCAGCGGCCGTCGCCGTGGGGGTGGGCGCGTCGCGGTGTGGGTCCGGGGCACGTGCGGCACAGCGGCCAGCCGAGGCAGGCCGGGCAGAGGTCCTCGCCGGGGGCGGTCCCTGGACGGCCGCAGCCGGCGCATTCGACGAGGGCCCGGTAGGTGAGTGCTTCGCTCACCGTGCGGGCGGCCGCGGAGTGGGGGTTCCGCCGGCGCGGCGGGTCGTCCCAGGCGGCCTGGTCGTGGTGGTCGGCCTCGATGGCGGGCGGCGGGTAGGCCTGGGCGGCGCGCAGGCGGGCGGCGATGATCGCGCCGACCGTCGTGCGGACGGGGTGGGGCAGGGGCCGGTCGGCGATGACGTGCCGGAGGTGCTCCGTGCTCCAGCCGGCTTCCAGCATCACGGTCACGATGCGGCCTTGATCGGTGAGCGTCTTCCCGGTCAGCAGCAGGTCGGGGCGGGCCGCTCCGAGGTCGAGGAGCAGCCGGATCCCCGGGTGCATCTCATCGGCTGCGGGCTCGGCCTTCGTGGCCGTTGCGTCCGGCTGGTGCCGGCGTCCCGGTGTGCGTGCGGCGCCGGTGGGGCGGCACGGAGGGAGGGGGCTGGTGTTCTCTCTGTTGGTCTTCTTTCTGTTGGTGTTCTTAGTGCCGGGATCAGCCAACGTTGGCTCAGCCAATCCTGGAAAACCCGACTCTGGCTGTGACGTGGCGTTTTCCAGAGCGGGCAGGTCGGTGATGAAGTACAGCGCCTGGCCGAGCGTGCCGTCGGGGTTGCGGTCGCGGCTGCGGCAGAGGAATCCGTGCTGCTCCAGCTGCTTGAGCCCGGTGGTGACCGCGTCGACGCCTTCGCGGCCTCGGCGCACGAGCTCGGCGACGGTTACCTGCCAGCCGTCCCGGTGGGTGCTGACGTACCCGAAGATCCCCTTTGCCTTGAACGACAGCCGGCTGTCCCGGAACAGTCCGTTCGCGATCTGCGTGTACTGATCGGCGGCCATAACACCCCGGCGGACCCCCGCCCCGAAACCGGCGTCGCGTTCGTCCTCGATCGCAAGGGCGGAGGTGGCCCCTGGGGCGGAGATCTCGACGACGGCGGGACGGTCGGTGATCGAGTAGACGACCTCGCCGAGCGTCCCGTCCGGGCGGCGCAGGCGCTCGCGGACGAGGTAGCCGTACCGCTCCAGTTCCTTCAGGCCGGCGCGGACCGCCTCCCGTCCGTCGAGGCCTTGCGAGACCAGGTGGGGGATGGTGATCTGCCAGCCGTCCCGGTGGGTGCTGACGTACCCGAAGATCCCCTTCGCCTTGAACGACAACCGACTGTCCCGGAACAGTCCGTTCGCGATCTGCGTGAACCGGTCGGCCGCCATCACACCCCGGCGGACCCCCGCCCCGAAACGACTCACCGCCGTGCCCTGGACGCGGGCTGCGCGCCGTAGCCGGGGCAGGACGCCGGGACCGCCGGCGGGGGGCCGTCTCCATTCCCGGGTGTGGGGAGGTGCGTGCGTTTCATGCCGACAGATCACCCGCCGGCCCCGACCGGTCCGGCAGCCACGAACCCCGACCACCGGTCACGATCCGGCAACGGAGGCTGTCTACCTGCCGTGGTCGGGGTCATGGTCGGGCCGACCACGCATCTCCAGCGCGGTTTCCCGGAAGGTGCGCAGTCCGGTTGCGCAGCCCTCGGGCGGGCGTTGCGCACGGCGGCTGCGCAACCGGGCGTGGGTCCTGCGCGGTCGGAGTGCGTGCCCGCTGCGCATCTGATGTGGCGCCTCCCGAATCCTCGTTGCGCAGGTCTGGGGAGGCTCTGCGCAACGCCGGCCGCGCGCCACGTCGTAACTGGCATCCGGCTGCGCATCAGTGCGAGCCCGGCGGCTGCGCGGACCGCGGCCGCGTAGCGGCGGTCGGGCCGAAGGCTCTGGGGCGGGCACGACCGCCGGTTCGTTGCCTGCCCGTGGTCGGGCCTGTGGTCGGGCCGACCATGACCCCGACCATGGGCTTCGTGTCCCCATCGTGACCGTGGTCGGGGTCTGGTGGTCGGTGGTCGGGTCGGGGCCGACGGGTTTTCTCAAGGTCAGCAACATTCGTCCTGACCTGGGAGTTTGAACATGTCCCCTGGCCTGCAGGCCTCACAGAGCGAGGCCGCTGCTCCGATGGTGGCGGGCGCCCGCCTGGAGGCGATGCGACGTCGCGTCCGCCTCTCGCGCGTGGCGGTCTGGACCGTCATCGCGGCCGGCCCGATCGCCCTGTGCGTCGCCGTCGCCTCCACCCCGACCACGGTGCAGGCGGCCACCTCGGACAAGCCCACCGCGGTGCGCACTGCGGCCGCCGGCAACCCGAGCGGCTATGCGCAGGTGTTCCTTGGCGCCTGGTTGCGCAGCAGCGCGGGCGACGAGACGAGTGCGCAGGCGCGGCTTGCGCAGTCGATGGCGCCGGACGTCGACCTGCCGGAGCCGGCCGCCGATGCGCAGTCGGCGCCGCAGTCGGTGACGGCGGTGCGCAGTGCGCAGCGCGGCACTGGGGCGTGGTCGGTGACCGTGGCTGCGCAGTACTCCGGCGGCTCGGTGCGCTACTACGCCGTGCCGGTGGCCGCCGACCGGTCCGGTACCTCGTTCGCGGTGACCGGTGTGCCCGGCGTGGTGGCCGGCCCGGCCCGGGCCGAGGTGCCGGCGTCGCCGTATGGCGTGAGCGTCCCGGACGGTGATCTGTCCTCCGCGCTCGGCGAGTTCCTCGCCGCGTATCTGACCGGGTCCGGAGAGGTCGACCGCTACCTCGCTCCCGGGGTGAACCTCACCGCCGTCTCCCCCGCCCCGTACACGGCGGTCTCCATCGAGCAGGTCCTGGCCGCCGAGGAGGCCGCGGCCGCCGAGAAGGTGCCGGCCGACGGCACGAAGGTACGCGTCCTCGTCCGGGTGGAGGCCCAGGACGCCGGCGGCCGGTGGCCGCTGGCCTACGAGCTCACCCTCAAGGCCCGCTCGGGCCGGTGGGAAGTCGCCGCGCTGGAGTCCGGGACCGCCCAGGGCGGAGGTGCCCGGTGAACACGGTGCACTCCCTGATGCTCGCGGGGCAGCTCAACGACCTCGGCAACAGCTGGATCGACATGTTCAAGGAGTGGGCGACCAAGGGCCTGCAGGCCGGTCTCCTCGTGCTGGTCGTCGTGGTCATGGTCCAGAAGTTCTCGCTGAAGGCCGGCATCGGCGCCCTGTTGTTGATGATCATCGCGCTCGGGCTGTACAACTCCCGCGACAGCCTCGCCAACATGTTCGAGGACGAGGTGAAGAACCCGGCCAAGGGCGCACCGGCCTCGCCCGGCGTCGTCCGGTCCGATCTCCCCGTGTCCCGTGACCACTCTCCGGGCGTCGGAGGCTGGCTGTGACCGCGGCCGCGGCACGGGTGGGCCGCTACTACACCGCCGCGCGCCGTCACCCCTGGGTCCTGGGCAAGGTCGCCGACTGGAAGATCCCGCTCGGCCCCTACACCCCCGCGCAGATCGCACTCGCCGTCGGCGGCGGCTTCCTCCTGATCAAGACGATCAGCTGGTGGACGTGGATGGGGCCCATCCCCATCGTCGCGTGGCTGCTGGCGATCTGGGCGGTACGCCGGCCGAAGATCCGGGGCCGTGCCCCGCTGCAGGCCGCCCTCGGCTGGGTACTGCTCGGCTGGCAGCCGCGCGGAGGCCGGATCGGCGGGCGGGCCGCCCGCGACCGCGCCCCTCACCCCCTGCTCGGCGGTTTCACCATCGAAGGGGCACCCGTGCCCGGCCCTGCGGCAGAGGCCAGGCTCGCCCGGCGGCCCGCACATCGAGCGCCGCTGAAGCCGCCCGGCACCCGTCGCTCCTCCGCGCCGCGCAGCCGCCCGGAGCCGGCTGTTCCCGCAGAGCCGGCGGGGCCGGTGTCGGGTGTGCAGCAGCTGCTCGCGCTCGCGCAGCACGGTGGGGGTGTCCGGTGAGGGTTCCGATCCGTCACATCGCCGGGCACCTCGTGTGGTCGACACACGGCAGTGTGTGGGCCCTCTATCGCCTGCACCCCGGAGCGGACGCGCGGGGCCAGCGTGAGGACACCGTGCAGGGCACCTACCTGCCCGCGGCGGTCCGCGACGAACAGCTGGCCAAGATCACTCACTTGATCCGCTCGCTGTCCGGGGCACCGCGCCTGTTCGGGCTGTGCGCGCAGGTCGACCCGGGTGAGATCGCCCTGCGCATGATCGAGGGCATCGAGCCGGCCGAGCAGGCGCCGGGCGCGGGCCGGCACCCGTGGGTGGAGAACGTCGAGGCCGCCCTGGGCCTGCTGGACGACCAGGAGATGCACCGCCGCACCCTGTGGCTGGCCGTGCCCTTGCAGACGGAAGGCACCGGCTTGCAGGTGTCGGCGTCCGTGGGCGCGGCATGGGCGGAGATCGCGCCGATGCTGGGCATCACGCCCGTGCCGGTGGCCCGGCGCGAGGTGAACGCCTACCGCGAGCAGGCTTCCCGGGTGGAGGCCGCGCTCGCCGGCGGCCTCGCCTTCCGTCCCGCCCGTCCGGCGGAGATCGTGTGGATGATCCAGCACGCCCTTCACCGCGGTCTCGCGGAACCGCTGCTCGCCGAGGCCGAGAGCAGCGACCTGTACGGCGGGCAGCTCAGGGGCGGCGTGCTGCGCTCCCCCAGCTACGCCGAACTCGGCCAGGTCCGGCTGCAGGAGGGCGGCATCGATCCCGAACTCGACGATGCCGACGAGCTCAAGAGTGCAGGCCGGATCACCCGGTCGGGCCGCACGGCCTGGTGGCGGCTGAACACCGGCTCGCCGCTGGGGCGGCGCTGGCTGCAGGTGGAGTCCGACGCCGGCGTCGGCTACCAGGCGCAGCTGGCGCTGGCCGAGTGTCCGCCCGCCATCGCCCAGGATGCGGCGGATCTGTTCGCGCAGCTGGAGTTGCTCGACTTTCCCGTCGACTACACCGTCGACCTCACGCTGCTGCCCGCGGAGAAGGCCCGCGACCAGGTGCGGCGCAAGAAGAACGAGCTGGTCGACCAGGCCGACCAGTACGACGCCCGGCCCACCGGCATGCCGGCCTCGCTCACCGAGGCAGCGCGCGACCTCGGCGAGCTGGACGCCCGGCTGTCCCGTACCTCCGTCGAGGTCGAGGTCCAGTCGGTGACCGTCCTGACCGTGTGGGGCCCGACCGCCGCCGTGTGCGATGCCCGGGCCCGCGCCCTGACCGCGCTGCTCGGCGGCGCGGACTACCGCGCGGTGCGCCCGGCCGGCCTGCAGGAGGCACTGTTCACCCTGGGACTGCCCGGCACCGTACGGCCCGGCGTGGTGCGGGAGTTCACCCAGCATCAGGTCAGCGAGGACTGGGCGCTGGGCGGCGCCTTCACCACCGCGGAGGTCGGCGACCCGAACGGGATGTTCCTCGGCATCGACCTGGACAGCGGCACGACCCGCCCCGTGATGATCAACGTAGCCGACGCACCCAAGGTGGACGCCTCGGCCTCGATGGGAATCGTCGGGGATCTCGGCGCCGGCAAGAGCGTCCTGCAGAAGCTGATCGCGGAGGCGGTGTGGGCGCGCGGGGGCTGCGCGATCTGCATCGACCGCACCCCCGTCCGCGAGTGGGCGACCTTCGCCCGCACCGCGGCGAGGGGCCGCGCCCAGATCATCGACGCCGCGCGCGCCGAGGTGAGCATCGACCCGCTGCGCATGTTCAATGGCCCTGAAGGCCGCCACTACGCCCTGTCGTATCTGACTCTGCAGCTCGGGATCGGCCCGATGAGTACCAGTGGCGAGGTCCTGCACCACGCGGTCGAGCAGGCCGCCGCCGGCCCGGATCCCTCCATGCACCGCGTCCTTGAGGTCCTGGAGGAGATGGCGACGAGCGAGGTGGGCAAGCGGCAGGACGCCGCGACCACCCTCGCCGGTCTCATCCGCGTCGTGGCCGGCAACTCGCTGGCCCGTATGGTCTTCGACCCCACGCTGCCGCCGGTGCGGCTGGACGCCTCCAGCGCATCCGACATGATCGTGATCACCACGACCGGCCTGAAGCTGCCCCCGAAGGCCGCGTTCGACAAGCCCGAGGTCCTGCACCAGCAGCCGCTGGAGGCGCTCATCGGCCGCGCCGTTCTCTACCTGATCGCCGCGATCGCCCGGCAGACGGCTTTCGAGGACCCGGAACGGTTCACCGCAGTCGTGGCGGACGAGCTGTACTGGCTGACGTCGTCGGCCGAAGGCACCGCTCTGGTCCACGAGATCCTTCACGACGGCCGCAAGCACGGCGCCGGCCTGCTCGCCGGATCCCATGACGCGGAGGAACTCGGCCCCGACCGAGGACTGATGGCCTACCGCGCTCTCGCCCGCACCACGGACCGTGAACGCGCCCGCCGCGGGCTGGAGTTCGTCGGGCTCGACCCGAGCGACGCGGCGTTGGTGCGGCTGGTGACCACCGGTCTGTCCCCTGTCGGCCAGCGGGGCCGGGAGGGCGAGTTCCTGCTGACCTGCCCCCGGCAGAACACCGGCCGCATCAAGGTCTCCATCCCCCGCATCGCGCGTATCACCACGTCCGTCACCACCACACCGGGACGCCGCCCCAGTGCGGCCGCGCCCGCCGCGGCCGGCGCCGATGCCGGCGGGGCCGTGAACGTCGAATCGAAGGAGCACGTCGGATGACCGCCGCGTCCTGGGACCGCTCCCGGCGCATCGCCACGGCAGCCAGCATCGCCACCCTGATCATCGTGGCTCTCGGCGCGGTCGTCCTCGGGGTGATCCTGCCGGATGCGTGGTGGCCCCACACCGGGCAGGCCTTCGCCGCCGACGCAGGCGACGCACACCACGACCCCTGCACCCTGATCGTCGGCCCGGCCAAGGCCTACTGCGAGCGCGGCACCGCAACCGCCGAGGCTGCACCGGACCGGCACGCCGTGTCCCGTGCAGCGTGGCAGCTGGCGCCGGCCTGTGCAGGCGTGGCCGCCCTGGTGGTGTGGCGGCTGCAGCCCTCGGCTCGGCAGAGGCGGCGCTGACGTGTTCCGCCCAGATCGTACGACCCTGCGCTCCGCCGGCTTCGTCGCCCTGTTCACCGGCGTGTTCCTCATCGTCAACACCCAGGTCGTGTACGCGGCCAGCAGCACGAGCGAGACCGGAGACCTCCTCGCCCCGTTGAACATCACCTCCTCCGAGGGCGTGCCGATCAACGGGTACGACCTCAGCTCCTCAGGCGGCTCGATCGTCAACTTCAAAGGGCAGGCCCTGGCGTTCGGGTTGTCAGGGCTGTTCACGATGATCCGGCTGCTGGTCGGGCTGGCCGGGTGGGCCGTCGAGGTCGCGCTCCGGTTCCCGCTGCTGAAGGTCCTCGCCCGCCCCGCGCAGAAGGTCGCAGAGACCTACGACAGCGTGGTCGTCGACACGATCGGGCTGAAGGGTCTCCTGCTCGCCTGGGCGTTCGTGTTCGCCGGGTTCATGATCGTGCGAGGGCGGGTCGGTCGCGGTCTGGGGGAAATCTTCCTCACCCTCCTCATCGGGGCGATCGCCGCGTCCGCACTCATCCGCCCCGACACCCTGCTCGGCCAGGACGGACCACTGGGCCAAGCCCAGCAAGTGGCCGCCGAGGTCGCCCAACAGAGCGTCAACTCCTACGACTGGCGCGGAAAGATCGCCAGCACTGACCCGTGCGCGGGCATGGCGGGCAACGCCGAACTCAAATGCCTGCAACAGGAAGACGAAGCCCCCGTCTCTGCCGAAGATGTGGCCCGGCCCCTGCAGGACTCCATCACCAACGCCTTGATCGTCAAGCCCTACATGCTGCTGGAGTACGGGCGCATCCTTGACCCCGCCAAGAAGTCCGACCTCAAGGCCTACGCCGTTCATCTCAAGTGGGTCTCCGGCGGATACAAGGCCTCCGGCAGCGCAGACGGCAGCGGCAGCACGGCGGACTGCGACTCGCTCGCCACGCCGCAGCGTAAGTACTGCGAGGAGCAGAACAAGAAGAAGGACGCCTGCTCCCTGCTCCACGGGCCCGCGAAGAAGTACTGCGAGGGGGACAGCAAGGACAACTGCGATGGAATCAGCGGCCCCGGCAAGGCGCTGTGTGAGGCCGGCACCGCCGGGGGGCTGCCGGGGTTGACGTCCGGGAGCGATCTGCTCAGCGCGTCGACGGCGATCACCAGTGAGGATGATCGGGAGTTCGCCGCCTTCCTCGCTGACATGAAGAATGCCGGGGATGTCGGCAAGGCGTGTGCCGCCTACGCCGAGGAGCCCACGTGGTGGCGGGTCGGCGGAGCCCTGTTGCTGCTGATCGCCGCGCTGTTCATTTGCGGGATGCTGCTGTCCAGCGCGATCGTGCTGCTGGGCACTCAGGGTGTGTGCGTGGGTGCGGCGGCGGTCGGTGGGGTCACGTTCGTGGCGGGCATGCTGCCCGGCCCGGCACGGCAGTCGGTGTGGAAGTGGCTGTCCCTGTGGGGTATCGCCATGATGGCCGTTGTCGGGATCTGCGCGTTCATCCCGGCTTTCGGGATCGCCATCGACGCGACCGTCACCAACGGGCCCGACCTGATGGTGGAGCGGATCCTGCTCATCGACGTGCTGGCCATCGCGGGGGCGGCCGGACACCGCAGGCTGCTCACTGGCATCACCTCCTTCGGCCGGCGCATGGCCATGCGGATGCGCTACGCCAAGGTCGGCGGCACTCATATGCCTGGCGACACCTCCGAGCTGGGTGCCGCGCTCGCGATGAACTCTCCTGCCGCGCTGGGCGGATACGGGGGCGGGCTGCGTCTGCTCGCCGGCGGCGGCCGGTACGGGACGCTCGGCACCCGTCAGCGGTTGATGGGCGCGCTCACCTCGCTGTTCGACGGCGCGGGTATGCCGGTGGACACCGGCGGGATTCTCGCCGACGCCACCGCGGAAGCGGGACGCGGTCTCGCCCCGCTGACCGCGGCCGCAGCGGTGGGCGGGCTTGGGGCCCGGCTGGGGCTACGGGGAGCGTACGGGCTGCTGATCGGCCGCCGCCCGGACGACGAGCAGCTCGCGAGGTGGCGCAGGCCCACGGCGAACGGCGATGCACACGCCGGCGGCCCGGACGGGGGCGACGAGGGCGGGGGGCCCAACGGCGGTTTCGGCGGCGGTGGTCCGCTCCGGCCTGGTGGTCCGCCGGACCGCTACCGCACCGAGGACGGCCAGATCGTCAACCGCCGGTCGGGCGAGGTGCTACACGACCAGAACTCCGACCGCACCCTGCTGGCCACGCGCGCCCACAACCGGCTCGTGCGCTACCGCGGATACCGCCTGCTCAACCGGGGCGGCCGGACGGCGTACGGGGCGACCTACGGTCTGCCGGTCACGGTCCGTCAAGCGCGAGAGGGAGGATCCCGGTTCACCCAGGACGCCCACCAGCAGCTTCAGGTGTGGGGCAACACCGTTCGCGAGGACGGCAGGGCCTGGGCTGACACCGGCCGGCATGTGGGACGGACGATGCGGGACGACGCGGACGATCGCGGGGGTGCCGTGCCGTTCACTCGCCGCTTGTCCACTCCCACGGCTCCCCCCGCCCCGCCTTCCCCGGCAGCCGGCCGGTCGTCCCAGCCCACGCGCCGCTCCGGCCCCCTCCCGGCGACTTCTGCCGCTCCGCCCTCGGCGCCGGTTCCGCCTCGCGCGCCCGCGGCAGGTGCGGGCAGCGGGCCGACCGCCCCGCCGGTGTCCCCGACGCGGCTTCGGGGCGGCCCGCCGCGGCGTCGCCCTGTACCCGGCGGGCCCGGGGCGGTCCTTCCCGGTGGCGGAAACGTGAGCGGCAGCACGCGGGACGAGGCGAGGAGGCGGTTCCAGGAGTTGCTGCGCCGGACCGCGGCCGACGCCGAGCTCCTGCGCCAGGAGCAGGAGCAGCCTCCGCAGGACGGTGATCCCGAGTGAGGAAGAGCCGACGCCGTCTGACGCGCTGGTGCTGTGTGATGGTGCTGCTGCTGTTCGCCGCCGTGTGCTGCGCCGCACCGGTGGGGAACGCGATCAGCGCGTACGTGGCGCTGAAGGCGGACGAGGACGACGGCGGTATCGCCCAGGGCGGCAGCGCCGCGGACATCCCGGCGCGGATGCTCACCGCCTACAAGAGGGCGGTCCAGCAGGTCGGAACGTACGTGCCGAAGTGTCGGGGCATGCGCTGGCCGATCCTCGCGGGGATCGCCAAGGTCGAGTCCAACCACGCCATCGGCCACAGCATCGCCGCCAACGGCGACATCCGCCCGAAGATCTACGGAGTGCTCCTCAACGGCTCCGGCCAGGGCGGCAACACCACCCCCGTCGCGGACACCGACAACGGACGCTGGGACGGCACCTCGACCGGGGAACGCGCGGTCGGCCCGTTCCAGTTCCTGCCCTCCACCTGGGCGTCGATCGGCGAGGACGCCAACGGCGACAAGGTCGCCGACCCGCACAACGCCGACGACGCCGCGCTCGGCGCTGCCATCTACCTGTGCGGGACGGGCCGCGACCTCACCCAGCGCGCCCAGCTCAACGCGGCGATCCTGCAGTACAACCACTCCAGCGAGTACGTCGCGAACGTGCTGGGCTGGATCGACCAGTACACCGTGGCCGCCGAGGACCCGAACCTGACGAACGTCACCGGGAAGGTCCGCACCGTCATCGAGGCGGCGCTCTCCCAGCGCGGTGTCCCCTACTCGTGGGGCGGCGGCAACGCCCAGGGCCCGTCGTACGGGATCTGCTGCTCTCCCAGTGGCAAGAGCGGCACCGCCATCAAGGGCTTCGACTGCTCGGGACTGACCCTGTACGCCTACGCGAAGGCCGGCGTCCAGCTGCCGCGGACCGCGGCCGCGCAGGCCGGTGTCGGGCAGCGGATCCCCTCCAGCCTCGGGACCGGTGTCCTCAAGGTGGGCGACCTGGTCTTCTTCGCCTACGCCCCTGGACGCGACTCCACGATCTACCACGTCGGGATCTACGTGGGGAACGGTCGCATGATCAACGCCGCCCGCCCGGGCACCGCCGTCCGCTTGGACGCGGTCAGCACGATGTCCGGCTACGCGGGGGGAGCACGGCTGCTGTGACCACTCCCCCGCACCCGCCGCGTCTGCTCGTTCTGAGCACCGTCGTGCTCGCCGTCGCCGGCATCGCGCTGCTGAGCGTGCCGCATGGTCCGGGGGCAGCAGCCCCGGTCGTGTCGCCGGCCGCATCGTCCGATCCGCGTTCGTCGCCGGTCTCCGCAGCGCCCGCTGTCGTGCGGCCATCATCCGTCCGTACGACGCCCTCCGCGACGAGCACCGCGTCGCCGCCACCGGTCGCGGAGTCGCCTCTGCCACCGCACGGCGAGGGTGTGGCCGGCGACCAGGCCGTCCAGAGCTCGCTGGAGAAGGCCTGGCCTGCCGACCTTCCCGCTCACGACGAACGTGAGCTGCTCACCGCGGGACGAGCACTGCTGCGTGCGGACGCCACCGGAGTCGGCCGCGCCCAGTGGCCCGGGCTCTTCCCGGACGCGGGCCAGGCGGTCGCCCCGGCGTTCTCCACTGCACGGTTCCGCGTCCAGGCCGCGATCGCCCGCCGCGACGGCAGCCCCGACAAGGCGGTCGTCCATCTGGTGTGGGCCGGCACGGACCGCGGCGGCACCTTCACCGATCTCCGCATCACCGACTGGCACTTCAAGCGAACAGCTTCGCAGAAAGGAGCGTCCACGTGGACTCCGCAGCCCCGTACCTGAGCGACCACGTCGATCAAGCTGCTGCTGGCCAGGTCCTCGGTCTGGTCACCGGTCTCGTCGGTGCCGCGGACTGGCTCTACGACCACTGGTACCTGCTGGCCCTGGTCATCGCCCTGTGCTGGGGGACGGGTGAACTCGTCGTACGCCGGCTCGCGGCCAAGGCGTCGGCCGAGCGGATGGCGCTCGAACTCGCTGCCACCCGGCACTTCGACCCCGGCCTTGAGCAGATCTTCCGGCGTGGGGTCCAGCTCGCACGCGCGTCCACCTCGATGCCCTGGTGGGTGCCCCGCCGGGCGAAGGCCGTGCAGATCCGGCTGCGCGCGGACGGCAGTACGCCACTGCGCTATCGGATCGAGGGCCCGGCGGGCGGTGAACGTCTGTTGTCGATAACGCCGTTCGGGCCGGACGTCACGGTCAACCGGGCCCGTCCGATCGCCGATGAGCCGCGCAAGCACACTGTGCGTGCCGAGTTCATCCTGCGGGGCAAGCCCACTGCCCCGCTGCGGGAGGTGCCGCTGGCACCCGACCCGCTCCAGCCGCTCATCGACGCCGTCGCCGACCTGCGCGCCGAGCTCGGCGACCTCGCCGAGCTCCGGCTCGACATCCAGCGTGCCCCGAAGTGGGCTCTGCGGGCACGCCGTCTCCAGCTCATGGGGGCTGCCCGCCGGTCCGAGCGCCGGGAGGCCCAGCGTGCCGCGCGCTGGCTGCGGCAGGACGCCTCCGGCATCGAGGACTCGTTGGGCTGGCAGTTGCAGCAGATGCTCACGGACAGGCCCGCTTCCGGTGCCGGGCGGCGCCTGGTGATGCCGCCGGTGCCGCGCCGGGTGGAGCCCGCCGAGGCGCTGGGCAAACTGGCCGAGGACGATCACCTTGTACGGGTCCAGCTGCTGGTGATGTGTGCGTCGAACACCGAGGGCCGGGCCGAGGCGCGGCTCGCCCAGCTCCAGGCCGCCCTCGACGTGTTCGGCGGGCGCTCCCGGTGGGCCATGCGCGGCTGGCGGCTGGGACCCTGGCGGCTCGGCGCCGACCACTGGCCCACCCGGAGCGGGTTCGAACGCCGCTGGGAACTGGGGCACTGCCAGCCGCCCCGCGCGAACTGGGTGCGGCTGGATGAGCTGACGGGTCTGCTCAAGCCGCCGACGGTGCACTGCCGCCTGCCGGTCCTCGCGGGTGACCTGCCCACCTTCGCGTTCCGCGATCCCGAGTTGCTGCTGCAGGGCATCTACCGGGGCCCGGACGGCCGTCAGCGGCTGGTGGCCACCTACGCGGAGGAGACCCTGTTCGAAGTCGGGGTCGGCCGGGCCGGCGGCGGGAAGACGGAGCGAGCCCTGGCGCAGGCGATCGGCTGGGCGCACGCAGGCGGCGGGCTGATGGTCGTCGACCCGCACCGCGACTCGTGGCCGCGGGCCATGCCGTTCCTCGCCCACGACACCTTGATGCAACGGATCGCGCTGGTCGACCTCAACGCTCTGGGCGCCAATCCGCGGGTGAGCTCGTGGAATCCGCTCGGGATGCACCAAGGGCAGGCGGCCCACGAGGTCGTCGAGGCGGTCGCCGACGCCTACGCTTCCGCGCTGGCCTGGGACGACGCCACGGCCCCGCGGGCGCTGACCATCCTCACCGCCGCGCTGACCGTACTGGTCGCGGTGAACGAGGCCGCCTGCCAGGCAGGCCGGCCCGAGGACCAGGCCACGATCTTCCACGTACGGGCTCTGCTCACCGACGACGGGTTCCGCAAGGCCGCGCTCGCCGCCGTGGCGGGCCGGCTGGACGAGGAGACCCGCGCCTGGTGGAAGGCGGTGTTCCCGGCCCTGCCGCCCGACGCGTTCGCCGTGGTCCTCAACCCGGTCGCACGGCTGGCAGCCAACCCCGTCACTCGGGCCTTTCTCGGGCAGCCGACCGGGGTCTACAACATCCGCGCCGCGATGGACTCCCGGATGATCGTGTGGGTGTGTCCAGGCGGTAACGGGCCCACCGACCGCCTGCTGACCGCGCTCCTCGCCCGGGACCTGCTACGGGCCGCGCGCTCCCGGCGCGACACCCCCGAGGACAGGCGGGTGCCGTTCCGCACCTACCTCGACGAGCTGATCACTCTGACCGGCGCAGCCCCGGAGACGATCGCCGCCATGTTCGAGGACCTGCGCAAGTACCGGGTCCACATCCACGGCATGACCCAGCTGCTGCCCCGGCTCCCCGGCGCGGTGCGGCTGTCTCTGCTGCAGAACGCCTCCACCCTGGCCACCACGGCAGGCTCGAAGTCGGCGATCGCGCCGATCACGGCCGAGTGGGGAGACGATCCCAGCCCTGAACGGGTCGCCACCATGGACCGGTTCGAGCACTACGCCTCCATGACCGTGCACGGCCGCCGGGTGGGGCCCATGCAGCTGCGCGGCCCGCACCTCGACGACGTCTTCGCGGCCCAGGCCCGCCCGCAGCAGGTTCCCGAGTTGGAGCGGACCGCCCAGGCGAATGCCCGGGCTCTGCCTCTGGACCAGCTCACCGGCCGGGCTGCCGAACAGCTGGGCCGCGTCACCGCATTCCTCGCCGACCACGCCCCTTCCGGCGCTGCCGTTGACCTCTCGAAGGAGAACGAATGGACCTGACCACCACCCGGAGCAAGAAGCGTGCGACGTCGGGGCTCACGCCCAGCACCGTCGAACCGCTCAAGCACCAGCTCATGGCGACGCTCGCCCAGCACCGGATGGCCTCCACCAGCCAGCTGCACGTGCTGCTGCGGCCCGACCGCTCCCGCCAGGCGGTCTCCGAGCAGCTGAACGATCTGCTCGCAGACCGCCTCGTCGACTTCGTCGTGCTGCCTCAGTCGAGCCGCACCCGGGTCTGGTACCTCACGCCGAAGGGCGCCCGCCTCACGAGGGACTGGCCGGCACTGCGAGGCCGGCCGCCGTACCCGATCACCTCGGCGACGGCCGCCTCCCTCAAGACCCCGCACACCCTGACCGTCCTGCGTGCGCATCTGTGTTTCGTCGCCGATGCGCGCCGCCGAGGCGACGAGCATGGCCACCTGGACTGGACCCCGGAGGTGTTCCACGCGATCGGGGACGGCGAGCGGGTCGTCGCCGACGCCGTCATGCACTACACCCTCGTCGAGGGCCAGCAGCGCCGGAAACTGCGGGCGTTCGTCGAGGTCGACCGCTCCACCATGAGCAGCGAGCGCCTGGCAGCGAAATTGATCGAGTACGCGAGGCTGTGGACGTACGAGCCCCAGCCCATCGGCCGGCGCCGCCAGGCGGGCAACCCCGGGTGGCTGCGCTGGTACCCGGTGTTCCCCCGGGTCCTGGTCGTGCTGACTGGTGCTTCGCGCCGGACGATGGACAACCGGATCAGCGACCTCAAGGCCATGGTCGCCCACCACCCGATCGTGGCTGATCTGGCCCGTGAGGTGCCGCTAGGGGCAGCCGTCCTGGAGGACCTGGACGAGTACGGCCCCACTTCTGATGTGTGGGTTCCGCTGGCCGGCGGCACGGGCCGGTCGTGGACCGAGCTGTGACGCCGCGTTCGCCGGCTCTGGATGTCACAGCCTCGCAATCGCTCGCCTACACCACTTGAGATTTGCGCACGCGAACATCTAGTTTACTTGTGCACAACCAAGTCGGCTCCGAAACCGCCGCCCCTGACAACCGCGTTGGGACACGCCACATGCCGCATGACACCGACAGCATTCGCACACACGAAGCAGGATCCGACATCCGATGGCCGACCCGAACCCTGGACGTCGCACACATCGGAGAGGCGTGCGTACTCCGCGGGAGCGGCGACTTCACCCTCACCGACTTGGGGGCCGTACGAGACCGCTTCCCCGGTCGGCACGTCACCCTCGACGGCGACGTGATCACCGTATGGCCGCCACCCCGACAGCGGCGAGGACGGCAACTCCCCCACCCCGCAGGCGAGTCGGACCCACAGGCACGCGTGCGTGGCCAGTAGCCCACCCAGGCAGGCCGCCAGAAGAACCACCGTGCGGCGGTCTCGTTCTCACCGCATACGGAGCCACAGGGTCCGTTCGACCCCGCGAACACGTCCGACGGCAGACGGGCACAACGGAAGAGGCCACAGAACTACAAAGCGACATCCGGTTTCGAAAGTGACCGGTTACGTCCTGAGTTGCGCACGTCAACTCAAATATCACGCTGGGAAGTTGACTGGCATATGCGTAACCTTGCGATCACGCAAACGGATCACCGCAGCTGGACCAGGCCGCGGTTCTTGGGCAGCCGCATGCCGGAGGCCGGGGGCACCGGTCTACCGCACCGCGTCGTACGGGGAGACCACGTGACAGCTATGAATCGACGCTCCAAGGGGCGCAGGACCGCCGCTGTTCACACCCGGAAGTACGCAACCGCGCTGCTCATCACCAGCAGCCTGGTGGCTATGGCCGGTTGTAGCAGCGGCGACTCGGACACATCGTCCAAACCCAGCTCCAGCCCATCGGCCGCCTCGCCGTCCGCGACTTCCACCGCAGGATCCGAGGACGCCGCCGTCCTCGCGGCCTACACCAGCTCCTGGCACGCCCAGACCGAGGCCTACAGCAAGGCCTCCTCGGCAGGCACCGATCTGAAGAAGAACACCACCTTGCGAGCCCTGTTCGACATTGAGCACGACCTTGAGGTCATGCGGAAGGACGGGCAGGTAACCACGGGCAAGCCGGTGATCAGTCCCAAGGTCTTGAAGGTGACCGCCGCCAAGATCCCCACGGCCACGGTGACGGACTGCATCGACACGACGCACTGGATCCTGACCGACAAGGCCACGAAGAAGCCGGTCCCGCTGCCCACGACGCGGCTCATCAAATACGTCAGCACCGCAAGTCTCGAAAAGTGGGGGAAGACGTGGATGGTCACGAAGTTGACCGCTCAAGAGCAAGCCTGTTAGCCCTCCGCCTCGCTGCACTCGCCGGTGCCTTCGCGCTGGCCTCAGCAGGTATCGCACACGCCGGCGATGGTCCGGGCGTCGGAGCCGGTAAGTGCCAGGTCATCAAGTTCTGCGTCGAAGCCGGCGACGGTGACGAAACCGGCGGCAGCGGCGGGCAGGCAGGTGGCTCGCAAGGCGGCGACAGCGGCGACAACAAGACGGAGTGCAAGTACCAGAAGGTCGATCCGAAGCCCCCCGCCGCATGGCCAGGTTGGAAGGGTGCCGACCCCAAGACGCACGACGTGTACTTCTACGGGTGCACAGACGGCGGCGAGAACAACCCGGACGGTTTTGTCGTCGTGCCGCTGGGACAGACTCCGGCGCCGCAGGTGGACCCCCGGGAGCTGGCGCAACGTGCGGTCGACTCCATGACGCTGCTCGGCCCGGACATCGCCAGCCCCCGAGCGGCCGGAACGTACACCGTGGGCGTCCCGATGTGGATGTGGGTCAACCAGAGCGCCACGACCTACGGGCCGAACACCGCCTCGGCCACCGCGGGCGGGATCACCGTCACCGCGACCGCGAAGGTGTCGAAGATCGTGTGGTCGATGGGCGACGGCTCCTCCGTGACCTGCAACGGCCCCGGCACTCCCTACACATCGTCCGAGGGCATGGCCCAGTCACCGACCTGCGGACACGTGTACTCCAAGACCTCGGCGGCCAACGGCACGTTCAAGGTCACAGCGACCTCGACATGGACGATCAACTGGCAGGGCGGCGGACAGGCCGGCCAGCTCACTGAGGTACGGCAGACCAATGTGCAGGTGGCAGTCGGCGAAGTACAGGTCGTCAGGTAACGCCGCCGGAAGGACAGAACGGTGAGCAAGACCCAAGAACGTGTAGAGACAGCCGGCTCGAACGGAGTCCCCCAGCAAGGACGCGTAGCCGGACCCGTGGCGCCTCCACGGGTGTCGGCGCGCAGGCGACGGCCCGGTGTCATCGCCCTGTCCCTGGCACTGATCGCCGCCGGAGGCGCCGGGGTTGCCGTCCTCCTGATCCAGGTCGGCAACCGCACGGACGTCGTGACCGTCGTCAGGGACGTCCAGGTTGGCCAGGTCCTGACCGAGGGCGACCTGGGCAGGGCATCCGTCGCCCTGGACCCGGCGGTCAAGGCGGTACGCGCCGACAACGTGAAGTCGGTCCTAGGCAAGCGGGCCGCCGTGGAGCTCAAGCCGGGCTCTCTGCTGGCTCCCTCGCAGGTGACGAAGGACTCGCTGGTGAAGGCCGGCGAACAGCTGGTGCCGATCGGCCTGGAACCCAAGGAGATCCCGGCCACCGCGCTGGTGCCGGGCCAGAAGGTGCAGCTCGTGCACGTCCCGGCTCAGGGGACGACGGACACCGGCACCGGCTCCGATGCTGCGCCGCGGACGATCGACGGCCGGGTCGTGAAGGCGTCCGGCGCCGCCCCCGGCACGGGCATCGTGGTCGTCGACGTGGCCACGGCCGCCGCCGAGGGTCCCACGGCCGCCGCGTGGGAATCGGCCGGCACCCTACGCCTGGTCCTCGCTGCTCCGGACGGCAGCTGATGGCTGTGATCGCGCTCGCCGGCTGCAGCGGAGCGCCCGGTGTCACCACCAGTGCCCTCGCTCTGCTGCTGTCGTGGCCGCTGGAGGCGGAGCGGCGGATGATCCTGGCCGAGTGCGACCCGGACGGCGGAGCCGTGCTGCACGGCCTGCTGCAGGGCACGCTCGGCGACCGCTACGGCCTGCGCAACCTCAGCGTCGCCGCGCGCAAGAACGAGTTCGGCGAGGCCTTCTGGAGGCAGCTGATCGACCTGAGCAGCGACGAAGGGAAGAACGAGTCCCCGCACGACCGGCTGCTGCTGCCCGGCATCACCGATCCCGCGCAGTCGGCGAGCCTCGGCCAGGTATGGAAGATGCTGGCGCAGATGTTCCGCGGCATCGAGGCGGAGCACGGCCACGACGTCCTGATCGACCTCGGCCGGCGCGGAGCGTACGGGCCTTCGGGGGTGCTGGCCGAGCAGGCCGACGCCACGTTCGTGGTGGTCCGCAACACCCTGCGCTGTCTGCAGGCGGCAGAGGGCCGGGTACGTGCGCTGGAGGAGCGCGTCGGCGACATCGGCGTGCTGATGATCAGTGAAGGACCGTATCCCGCGGGCGAAGTACAGCGCGTGCTGCAGGTGCCCGTGGTTGCCACGTTGCCCTACGCGCCGAAGGACGCCCGCGTGCTGTCCGACGGCGTCGAGCAGCCGCGACATTTCACCAAGTCGCCGCTGATGAAAGCCGCTCGCGCGGGCAGTACCGCGCTGGTCCAGCGGGCTGCTCTGCGCCGGGCCCGCCTCGATCCACGCGGCGCTCACGCCGCAGACGAAGAGGTGACCCGTGCACGCTAGGCCCCTGCATCCCGACCCCACGGTGGCACCACTGCCGCAGGCCAACGGCACGCCCGCGCCCGCCGGCGCCGCATCAAGCACCCACGTCCTGGGGACGGCGGCGCCGCAGGTCACCGTCGACCACCGGGTGGCCCGCGACATCGCATCCCAGGTCGCCAAGCAGCGTGAAGAGCTCCTGAAGTCCCAGCCCGGCATGGACCGGGCCAGCGAAGAACAACGCTGCCTGAACTGGATCGCCGAGGCCGTCGCACTGTGGTCGGACGCCGAGGCGATGACGCCGCAGCAGGACGAGGCCCTGCGCCGCGCCGTGTACGACATCCTCTTTCGGGCCGGCCGGCTCCAGCCGTACCTGGACGACGACCGGGTCGAGGACATCATCATCCAGGGCCCTCGTGAGGTGTGGCTCGACTTCGGCGACGGCGAACGCCGCCAGGTCGCGCCGATCGCCGACTCCGAAGAGGAACTCCTAGAGCTGCTGCGGGAGTTGGCCCGGGGCTCCGGGCACAGCGAGCGCACCATCTCCACCGCGAGCCCCACCCTCGCCCTGTCGCTACAGGACGGCTCCCGCCTCCAGGCCATCACCGGCCTCGGGCCGATGACCTACGCGGTCATCCGCCGGCACCGGGTCTCCCACGCGAATCTCGACGACATGGTCCGGCTGGGCACCATCGACCCGATCCTGCGCGAGTTCCTCGGTGCAGCAGTCCGCGCCGAGAAGAACATCATGATCGCGGGCAAGCAGAAGGCCGGGAAGACCACCCTGCTGCGGGCGATGCTCAAGGAGTTCGACCCGGAGACCCGGTTCGCGACCATCCAGACCGAGGACGAACTTTTCGCCCACGCCAACGGCTACCACCGGCAGGTCGTCTCCCTGGTGGGCCGCGAGTCCAACGGGGAGAAGGACGTCACCGGCCGCAGCGCCGGCGAGGTCACGCTCCTGGACCTGATGCATCCGGCGCTGCGGATGTCGCTGGAGCGGATCGTGGTCGGCGAGGTCCGCGGCCCCGAGGTCGTCGCAATGATGCAGGCGCTGACGAACGGGTCGGGCGGCAACCTGTGCACGATCCACGCGCGTCGCCCGGACATCATCTTCGACCGGATCGCCGAGCTGTACGCACTCGCGCAGGAGAACCTCTCCGAGCAGCTCGCCTACCGGCAGACCGCCAACGGCCTCGACATGATCGTGTACGTCGACATGACCGACGAGACGCAGATCGGCGGCCGACGCCACCGCTACGTCTCCCACGTCCTGGAGCTCACCGGGATCGGCGAGAACGGCCGGCCCGCCACCAACTCGGTCTTCTCCCCTGGCACCGAGTTCGGCGAAGTACGAGCGGTGCCCCGCATGGACCCTGCGTGCATCGACGACCTGCGCCGCGTCGGCTTCGACTCCTCCCTGCTCCAGCAGCCCTACGGGGCCTGGCCGGCGCCGCTGCCGCTGAAGGTGGGGGTACACCGATGATCCTGCTGTTCGCGCTACTCAGCGGCATGGCCGTGGTCGGCGGGCTGATCGGCGTCATCGCAGGTCTCGTGGGCACCACCGCGCCGCGCCGGGCCCCGCTGCGCCAGCGCTGGCAGGCAGCCCTGCACAGTTCGCACCCTCAGAGCGAGGACGCCCGGCTGCGCCGGCGAACCCTCAGCATCGCGGCCGTCGTGGTCTTCGTGGTCGTGTGGCTCGCCTCGGGGAACTTCGTCGGCGGCGCTCTGCTCGGCGCGGCCGTCGTCGGGGTGCCGTGGCTGATCACCCCCGCGCAGATGGCCAAGGACCGGATCGGGCAGCTGGAGGGCCTGAGCGAGTGGACGCAGCGGCTGGCCGGCCTGCTGCGGCTGGGCATGGGCCTGGAACAAGCGATGATCACCAGCCGTCAGGGGGCGCCGGACGCACTGGCCCCCCAGATCGTCAACCTGTCCGACCGGCTGCGTCTGGGGTGGCGCCCTGAGGGAGCGCTGCGCGCGTTCGCCGACGAACTGGACGACGTCACCGCGGACAAGGTGACCGCCGCGCTCATCCTCTCGGTCAACGACCGCGGCCCGGGCCTGGCTCAGGCGCTGGAGGACCTCTCGAACACCGTCCGCGACGAGGTCGCCCGAAAGCGTGCCATCGAGGCCGACCGGGCCAAACCGAGGACGACGGTGCGGTGGATGACCATCATCACCGTCGGAGTGGTGGTCGCGGGCTTCTTCGTGCCCAGCTACACCAAGCCGTACTCCACGCTCCTCGGACAGCTCGTCCTGGCCTTCCTGACGGCCGGATTCGTCGGCGTGCTCGCCCTGATGCGGCAGCTGGGCCACTTCCGCCGCATCCCCCGCTTCCTGGTCACCGACCCGGCCAGCGCCGTCCGGCTGCCCGCACCTGCCCCCGAGCCGGACCTGCCGGTCGCCGCCCGGGAGCCGGAAGGAGCAACCCCGTGAACCTGATCCCCGTTGTGCTCACCGGCGGCACGGTCGGCGCCGGCGCCGCCCTGCTGATCCGCGAGCTCCTCCAGCCACAGCCCGCGTTGGGGCCGGCCCTCAAGCGGAGCGCCCCAGCGACGCTGACGATGCCCGAGCCGGAACTGGACCGCGACGAGGTATGGGGGCGGTGGCTGCTGGCCCGCCTCGTACGCCTGCCAGGCGTACGGGTCCCCACCACGAACCTGGCCCTGCTGGGGCAGGGGCCGGGCCAGTTCATGCTCAAGAAGACCGCGCTCGCCGCCCTGGGCCTGCTCTGCCCGGTGATCGCCACGATCCCGTGGATCATCGCGGGCGTGGGACTCCCGTTCTACGTGCCCGGCGTCGTCGGACTCATCCTCGCGGCTCTGCTGTTCATCACGCCTGACCTGTCCGTACGGGACCAGGCCAAGCGGGCGCGGGAGGAATTCGCGCACGCGCTGTCCGCCTACCTCGACCTGGTCGCGCTCAAGCGGGCCGCCGACGCCGGCCCCGCCGAGGCCCTGGAGAAGGCCGCCGCAGTCGGTGAGGGCTGGCCCTTCCTCTATCTGCAGGGCGCGCTGCGCCGGGCCCGGCTGGAGAAGATTCCCCCGTACCAGGCGCTCACCGAGCTGGCCGCCGAGTACGACCTGCCCGTCCTGGACGACGTCGCCGACATCATGCGGGGATCAGCCACCGACGGCGCCGCCGTCTACAAGGCGCTGCGGGCCCGAACCGCCGCGCTCAACGCCGAACTCCTCGCTGACCAGGCCGCAGAGGCGAACACCGCCAGCGAGAAGATGACCGCCCCAGGAGCCCTCCTGGCTGTCCTGGTGATGCTGCTGATGGCTTTCCCTGCGGTGATCCGCATGCTGACCGTCTGATACCAACCCGACTTGTTCAACGCTTCAGAGAGGTACCGGAACATGAAGCACACCGCAGCCCGCACCCGCCGTGCTGTGTGGGCACGCGCCAACGGTGCGGTCCTCCGCGTGACCGCGCGCGTGCAGGAGGGTCTTGAGGAGGCCGCCCGCCGGCCGGACCGTGGCGACATCTCCACCACGACCGTCATCATCTGGGTGGCCGCCGTCACCGGCGCCGTCCTGATCGCCGGAACCATCGCCGTGGTGATCGCCAAGTACAACGGCAAGCTCAGCGGCCTGTGATGAGACCGCCGGCGAGGCTGAGGGACTGGTGGCGGGGGCGGCGGTGGCGGGAGGACCGTGGGGACACATCCATCCAGATGGCGATCGTGTTCCCGTTCGTACTGCTCGCCACCATCGCCGTCATCCAGGCCTCCATGTGGTACTACGCACGTCAGATCGCGCTGACCGCTGCCCGCGAGGGCCTGACCGCCGCGCGTGCCTACCAGGCAAGCCCCGCCGAGGGCGCTGCCCAGGCGCGGAGCGTGCTGGGCCGTACCGCGGGGGACAGCCTGCGCGGATACAGCGTCGCCGCGAGCAGTACCGGGCAGCGGGTGCGCGTCCAGGTGTCCGGCACGGCCCTGTCGATGATCCCGGGTGTTCCAGGGCTCACGATCACGCAGTCGGCGTCCGGCCCTGTGGAGCGCTGGACCGTCCCCGGAGGGTGAAGCACATGCGAACAGTGGCCTGTTGGGCACGCAGACTCCGCAGCGACGAGGGCAGCGCCGCCATCGAAGCAGCGATCGTCCTCCCGGCATTGATCATGTTCCTGTGTATGGCCATCGCGGGCGGCAGGATCGTCACCTCCGGCGCGAAGATCGACAGCGCTGCGGAGGACGCGGCGCGGGAGGCGTCCATCCACCGCACCGCCGACGCCGCCCAGAGCGCCGCCCGGGCGGCAGCCTCCGAGTCCCTCAACGACCAGGGCATCACGTGCGCATCGACCAGGGTCACCATCAACACGAGCGGTCTCAGTGTGCCGGTGGGGCAGGTCGGCACAGTCACCGCGACCGTGGTCTGCACGGTCAATCTGTCCGACCTCCTGCTTCCCGGCGTGCCCGGGGCCAAGACGCTGACATCGACGGCGACCTCGGTGGTGGACCAGTACCGGGAGCGAGGCGACTGATGATCTACCGTCTACTCGGCCTGCGCCGGAAGAAGCCGGACGACCGGGGCGGTGTCACCGTGTTCGTCGCCATCTGCGTCGTCGCCCTCATCGGGATCATCGGCATCGCCGTCGACGGCGGCAGCAAGATGCGTGCCACCGAACGCGCCGACTACATCGCCGGCGAAGCCGCCCGGGCCGGCGGGCAGGCCATCGATCCCGCCGACGCGATCAACGGGAAGGCAATCGTCGTCGACCCGCAGGCCGCCACCGCCGCAGCCCAGTCCTACCTGCGCTCCGCCAGCGCCACCGGCACAGTCAGCGTGTCCGGCGACGACAAGACCCTCACGGTCACGGTCACCGGCTCGTACGCCACCACGTTCCTGTCAGCGGTCGGAATCGGATCGTTGTCGGTGACCGGCCACGGCACGGCGACCCTCCTGCACGGCGTCACCGCACCTGAAGGAAACTGATGCGCACCACCCCCTCCCCCGCCGCGGCGGCAGGCCGCACCCTGGCCCGGGTATCCAAGGCCGTCGTGAGCCTGCTGGTGCTCACCGGCGCGGTCGCCGGGCTGCCGCTGCTCCTCGCCTGGGTCACCCCGGTCATCTGGGCATCCACCCACGACGACATCACGCACCTGCTCGACCAGCAGGACACCGGCGCCGCGTTCCTGCTGCTCCTCGTCGCGGTCGGCTGGATCGGATGGGCGCAGTTCACGTTCTGCGCCGCACGCGAGCTGATGGCTCAGCTGCGCGGCCGTACCTGGCACGCCCCGCGCGGCCTGGGCGCATCCCAGCGCGCGGCCGCCCTGCTGATCGGCAGCATCCTCGTTATGCTGCCCGCCAGTTCGGCCCTCGCCTCGCCCGCCCAGGCCGCACCGGCCACCTCCGCAGCCCGCGTTCCCGGCCAGACAGCCCAGGCTTCAGCGGCCGCTCAGGCCGAGCAGGCCTCGCCGTCCAGCGCGAGGACGTCGCCGTCGCGGCCGGTGTACACGGTGCGCGAAACGCGGCCTGCACAGAGCCTGTGGGGCATCGCCGAGCACGAACTGGGCGACGGCGAACGGTGGCGGGAGATCGCCGACCTGAACGAGGGCCACACCATGGTCGACGGCACGGTCTTCCGTGCGAACAGCTTTCTCCAGCCCGGCTGGCAGCTTCAGATGCCCGAGAGGGCGGGGACAGCGCCGGGGGTGCGCACCCAGTTCGGCGGGGAGCCCGCGGCCGCCGGCGAGGGGAGCGAGCACGTCGTCACCGTCCACTCGGGCGACTACCTGTCGAAGATCGCGAAGGAGGAGCTCGGCGCTGGCGGCGAATGGCAGGAGCTGTTCGCCGCCAGCGAGGGCAGACCGCAGCCCCACGGCCTCCCCGAAATCACCGACCCGGACATGATCTATCCGGGGCAGCAGGTCACCGTGCCCCGTACTCAGCCCGACCGGACCGAGCCGCCCCGCGGCACAGGCTCCGGCGGGGGAACCGACAGCCACAGCCGGTCGACCGCTCCCCCGAATGCCCAGCAGCCAGGCAGCGAGCAGACGCCGAGCAGCAAGGACACGCAGACTCCCGCGCCGAGCCACACCACCGCTCCGGAGCCGTCGGCTCCCAGCGTGCCGAGCAGCCGGCCTGCCCAGCAGCCAGGGCAGGAGCAGGGCTCTCCCTCCGAAGCGACCACCGCAACGCCGGAGCCCAGCACCAGCGCCTCCACGCCCGCCTCACCGCCGGCATCAGGCTCCGCGGCCCCCTCCCCCACTGCCACCGCACCGCCGTCGCCGTCGGCGTCGGCGTCGGCGTCGGCGTCGGCGTCGGGCTCTGCGTCCTCCCCCACCGCCGCACCGTCGCCGGTGTCGGCACCGGCCGACGGCCCGCTTGACCTGCGCACCGTTCTCGGCGCCGGTGCTCTCCTAGCCGCCGCTGTCACCGGTGCACTCGCCCTGCGGCGCACGCTGCAACGCCGCCGCCGGCGGCCCGGCGAGACGATCGCGATCGCGTCGGAGACATCTCCCGCCGAGGCCACCCTGGCGGCGGCCGCCGAACCGGGCGGAGCCGTCCGGCTGGACGTAGCGTTGCGGACCCTCGCCCACCACCTGATGTCGGACGAGACCGCGATACTGCCGCAGCTGCGGGCCGCACGGATCGGTGCGCGTACCGTCGAAGTACTGCCCGAGGACTTGGCCCAGGAGCCGCTGACACCCTTCGTGTCCGGGGAAGGCGACTGGTGGGTCCTGGACTCCGGCGCCGTCCTCCTGGACGAGGACGCCGCGCGCGACGTACCGGCTCCGTACCCGGGGCTGGTCACGATCGGCAGCACCTCAGCGGACGACCTGCTGCTGCTCAACCTCGCCCGAGTGCCCGCCCTGCTGCTGGACGGCAATCCGCTCCACATCACCGAGGTGTGCACCTCGCTCGCCCTGGAACTCGCAATGAGCCCGTGGGCCGGCGAAGTCGAAGTCGTCACCATCGGGTTCGGAGAGGACCTGCCGCAGCTGCTGCCCACGGCGCGCATCGCCCACATGCGGCAGGCCACGCACGCGCTCCGCGACCTGAGCGAACGCCTCCTGGAAGCACACCAGATGCCCGAGACCAGCCATCAGCCCTACCTGCTGCTGTGTGCGTCGTCTCTGGAATCGGACATGGCCTGGCAGTTCGCCGACGTCATCGACAAGGCAGGCACCGTACCCGTCACCCTCATCGCGCCAGCGAGCACGGCAGCCGCGCACTTCCCGGACGCGGAGATCCTCAACGCCTCGGTCAGCGAACCGCAGCTTCTCGATTCCGCCGGCATCGAGATCATTGTGCAGCGCCTGGAGCACGCCGCGTACCTTCAGATCACCACGGCGCTGCACGTGTCCGCGCAGCCGGCACACCCGGCCGAGGGCCCGTGGCAGGACGTCCCGGACGAGGCCCCCGCGATGCAGCCGCTCGATCCTGCGGCGGCGGCCGCCGATCCCGAGACGGCCGCGTCTCCCCCCGAGGCGTCGGCAACAGCCGTGAGCGGCCAGGCCTTTCCTGCCCTGCTCGCCGCTACCACCGATCCGTCGGGACTGCGTCTCCTGCCCCCGACAGCGCCAGCCCCGGAGGCCGAGGAGGACAACGATGCGTCCCCCTCCCTGCCGGTCGCCCCGAGCACCGAGAGCCGTGAGGGCGCCGAAGACGACGCCGAGCCTGCCGTCACGGACGGCTCACCATCCGAGGCAGCTGAGTGCGAGACGCATGATCTGCATGCCCCGGAAATCAGGGTGCTGGGCCCCCTCGAAGTGACCGGTGTGGACAGCACCGGCCACGGCCCGCGGATGGCGCAGCTCGCCACGCTGCTCTTCTTCCGGCCTGGCCGGAGCGCGGACGCACTGTGCTACGACATGGATCCCGTGAGCCCCTGGTCGACGAGCACCCTCAACGCCCGAATGCAGGGCTTGCGCCGATCTCTGGGCAGCGACCCCGCCGGCAACCCCTACGTGCCGCGCCGCAGTTCCGGGGAGGACCCCTACCGGCTCGCTCCCGCAGTGCGCTGTGACTGGGGACGGTTCATGCAGCTCGTCGAACGCGCCCTGCCGCTGGGCCCCTCCGGTCTCACCGAGCTGGAGAAGGCGCTCGCCCTGGTCCGCGGCCGGCCCTTCGGGGGCAACCCCCTCCCCTGGGCCGAGCCGTACCTGCAGGACATGATCACGCGCATCATCGACGTGGCGCACACCGTGGCCACCTACCGCACGCCTGTCGGCCCGCACCACGACCTGAGCGCCGCCCGGCAGGCCATCACGACCGGTCTCGAAGTCGACGACACGGCAGAACTCCTGTACCGGGACTGGCTACGCATCGAGCACGCGGCCGGGAACCGCCAGGGACTGCACATGGCGATCTCCCGCATCCAGCAAGTCAACCACGCGCTCGACTGCTCACTGGAGACCGAAACCTCACACCTCATCCACGAGCTCCTGAACGGCTCGGGCGGGTCCGCGCGCAAGGCGCTGTAGCTGTCTGACGAGCGATGCGCAGGCGGGTGCAGTTGCGCATTCACAGTCTGCGCCGTGGCGGTGTTCTTTGTGGCTCATGAACGATCGCCTGGGTACACCGCGTCAACGACTCGGAGCACCTCCTGCGGGCAGATCTTTGCCAACACGGGCAGGGGCGTCATCCACGGCCCCAGCGCGAATGCCTTCGCCAACAAGTGCCCAGCCCGCGGCAGACCCACTTCCCCGGCCACCTGGGTCAGTGCTCGCGCCTGCTGGTGCGGGTCGGTGAGGGAGAGGGCGATCCGCTCGGCCCGTTCATGGCCATCGGCCTGGGCCAGCAGCCTGGCCACCTCGGTCAGCACCTCGGCCTGGGTTGCCTTGTCGGTGAGGGTGCGGGCGACCTGCTCGGCGTCGCCGGCCACCAGCACGGCCCGGCCATGGTCACCGGCATCGGCCAGCACTCCGGCCAACTCAGTCAGCGCCCGCACCTGATGGTATGGGTCGGGGAGGGTGCGGGCGATCTGCTCGGCTTCGCCGGCCACCGCAAGGGCCCGGCCACGATCATCGGCATCGGCCAGCACTCCCGCCACCTCGATCAGCGCCCGCACCTGATGGTTCGGGTCAGAGAGGGCGCGGGCGAGCTCCGCGGCTACGTCGGCCGCCACCACTGCCCGGCCATGATCACCTGCCTCAGCCAGCGCCACGGCCACCGCGGTCAGTGCGAACACCTGCTGGTACAACCTAGTGAGGGTGCTGGCGATCAGCTCGGCTTCGCCGGCCACCCAGGCGGCCCGTCCATGATCACCGGCGACGGTCAGCGCCACGACCACCTTGGCCAGGGCCACCACCTGCCCGTACGGGTCATTGCCGGCGCGGGCAATCTGTGCGGCATCGCAGGCCGCCACGATGGCCCGTTCGTGATCACCTGCCTTGGCGAGCGCCACGGCCACCTCAGTCAGCGCCCGCCCTTGCTCGTACGGGTCGGGGAGGGCACGGGCGATCTGCTCGGCCCGTTCGCGGTCACCGACCTGGGTCACGCGGATCAGCACCCGCACCTGATCGTCCGGGTCGGGGAGGGTGCGGGCGAGCTGCTCGGCGTCGCCGGCCACCGCGACGGCCCGGCCATGGTCACCAGCAACCGCCAGCGCCTCGGCCACCTCGATCAGCTCCCACACCTGCCGATCCGGGTCGGAGAGGGTGCGGGCGAGCTGCTCGGCGTCGTCGGCCAGCGCGACGGCCCGTCCATGATGACCGGTCTTGGCCAGTGCTCCAGCCACTTTGGTCATCGCCTGTGCCTGCCTGCGCGGGTCGGGGAGGGTGCGGGCGATCTGCTCGGCCCGCTCATATTCACCGGCCTTGGCCAGCGCCTCGGCCACTTCGATCAGCACGCTCGCCTGATCGTCCGGGTCGGGGAGGGTGCGGGCGATCTCCTCGGCCCGCTCATATTCACCGGCCTTGGCCAGCGCCTCGGCCACCCTGGTCAGCGCCCACACCTGCTTGGGGAGGGTGCGGACGATCTGCTCGGCCCGCTCATATTCACCGGCCTTGGCCAGCGCCTCGGCCACTTCGGTCAGCACGCTCGCCTGATCGTCCGGGTCGGGGAGGGTGCGGGCGAGCTGCTCGGCCCGTTCAAGGTCTCCGGCCTTGCCCAGCGCCGTGGCCACCCTGGTCTGCACCCACACTGGCTTGGGGAAGGCGCGGGCCATGTACTCGGCGTCCGTGGCCACCACGACGGCCCGGCCATGATCACCGGCCTTGGCCAGCGCTTCTGCCACCTCGGTCAGCGCCCGCACCCGCTGGTACGGGTCGGGGAGGGTGCGGGTGATCTGTTCGGTCCGTTCGTGGGCACCGGCCTTGGTCAGCGCCACGGCGACCTCGGTCAGTGCAAACACCTGCTGGTGTTCTTCGGTGACGGTCCGGGCGATCTGCTCGGCGTCGTCGGCCACCACGACCGCCCGGCCATGGTCACCGGCCTTGGCCAGCGCCTCGGCCACTTCGGTCAGCGCCCGCACCCGCTGGTACGGGTCGGGGAGGGTGCGGGTGATCTGTTCGGTCCGTTCGTGGGCACCGGCCTTGGTCAGCGCCACGGCG
>NZ_JBICZC010000028.1:0-12418 GCF_043201715.1 Streptomyces sp. NPDC048291 | reverse complement strand
GCGACCTCGGTCAGTGCAAACACCTGCTGGTGTTCTTCGGTGACGGTCCGGGCGATCTGCTCGGCGTCGTCGGCCACCACGACCGCCCGTTCATGGTCACCGGCCTCGGTCAGCGCCCCGGCCACCTCGGTCAGCGCCCACACCCTGCTGCGCGGGTCGGTGAAGGCTCGGGCCAGTGCCTCGGCTCGGTTGGGGTAGCCGAGGGTGGCCCAGACGGCGGGGAGTTCGGCAGGGATGCTGGCGTTGCGGGATTCGATCTGGCCGCGGTGGTGGGACAGCCTGGCCAGCATGTACAGGTCTGGTTGTGTGCCGTTCAGGAGCAGGTCCTGGCAGGTTTTGATCTCGGTGAGGGCGGCGGTGTCGCCGCCGGAGAGGTCGAGCATCCGGTTGTGGCGTGCGGGGTCGACGGCCAGAGGGGCCAGGCGGTGGGTGTCGCGGACGGTGGCGAGCATGCGCGGGTAGCCGGTCAGCAGGTACTCGGGGGTATGTGGCGGCCACGGAGGCCGGCCATCGGCGGGGGCGCGGTACTCCTCGGCCCAGTCGTGCAGCCGGTCACGGTAGCGGTCCAGGCGGTCAGGGCCGAGGTAGTGGCAGGCGGCGTTGTGGAGTTCCTCGTGTCCGAGGAGGTACACCTGTGGTCCGTTGTCCGGTGTCAGGGTGGGGAGTCGGCGGGTGAAGGTGCGCCCGGTCACGGTGTGCAGGATCTCCTCGACGGCCACCAGGTCCGTGCTGGTCAGCTCCCGCAGGTCGGGGCCGGACAGGCCGCCGCGGGCGGCGGTCAGCAGGCCCAGCAGATCCTGCTCGACCAGGCTGCCGGCGAGCAGACGTTTGAGTTCGGACTCGCCCAGTCGCTGCAGATCGCGGGCGTGGGGGGAGTCGCGGAGGAGGCGGATGATGCCCGGGTCGCGCAGCGGATGCCAGTCAGGCACGTCGTCGGGGATCGGCGGGTTGGGTCGGCCGGCGACGATGACCCGCATCCCGGCCGGGGGGCGGCCGGGCAGCAGCCCGGCGATGCTGTGCGCCCCAGGACCGGTGGTCACACCGCGGTCTTCGTCCAGCCCGTCCACGACCAGCACCAGTCGGCCCCCCGCATGCTGACATGCGGCCGCGGCCTGAGCGAGCAGATCCAGCAGGACCGCCTCCCGGCCCGCTTCATCGCCCACGGTCGGCAGGTCCTGGCCGAGCAGGGCACACAACTGCTCCGTCAGCGCGGTGGTGAACGCCTCACGCGTGTCCTGCGAGGCCAGGCGGGCGGTGATGAAGAACGACACCAGCCACACCCTGCCGACGGCCAGCGAGGCGGGCGGGTCGAGCAGGAAGGTGGACATCAACGCGGACTTGCCCGCCCACGGACCGGCCCGCCACCACACGTACGGGCCGCGCTGCTCTTCCAGGCAGAAGCCCGCCATCTCGGCCAGCTCGGCTTCCCGCTCCAGCAACCTGGGCGGGGCGATCCGCTCCACCTGCCGCCGGTACGCCGAGCGCACCGGCCGCGCCACAGCCGGGGCCGGGTACTGATGAACCACGACGTTCCCTGCGACGTGCGCAAAGCTGGTACCGCCGCCGTCCCCACGGACGTGCCCAGGCAGCGGACCGAGCGGCCTATACGACGAGGGCGGCGCCACGGTTCCGGTCGCGCCACCGGATGCGCCGGGTGCGGTCAGGGGCGTGACCGGCCCGGCTCGGAAGGGTCCGGCCGCTGCCCGCCTGCAGCACCGCGGTCCACATGCACGTCTCCGGCGACCTGCCCGAACGCGAGTCCGTCACCCGTGGCCTGCGCGTGCGCGTCTCCGGTGAACACCGCCGACCCGGCACCGGCCACCACCGAGACACCACCAGCCTGCCCAGCTGCCTGCAGGTGGGCCACGAGCTCGGTGACCGCCTGGCCGAAGGCGTCGTCCTTGCGGGCTGCGGCGGTGATGGCCAACTCCACTTGCTGACGGGTCAGCTCGCTGACCTGCCCCTCACCGGTGGCGGCCTCCTCCGCAAGGTCCTCCAGGACGGGATGAGTACCGAGCCTGGCCACGACCACCGTGTGCAGCTTGTCCAGCCCTGCATCAAGGGACGCATCGACCTCGGCATCCAGACGGCCGCCCACCCGGCGAGCCTTGCGCACCGCCCACGCGATCACATACCCGGCCACCACCCCGGCCTCGATCACCATGCAGATGCCCCCGATTCCCGCGCAGCGGTCCCCCGCCGCACAACTCGCCCAGCCTGCATGACCGGCCCTGCCCACACAGCGGCGGGCCGTCCGTGCCAAGGGGCGCATTTCGCCGCCTGGCACTCGCACGATCCCCACCTATCGGAGCCGCACACGCCACCCATACCCGGCTGCGCCGCACGAGAAGCTACCCGGTCACGCTGTACGAGAAGGCGGATATCTCCAATCCGTCCTCGTCCCCAGATGGATCGCGCTTCGAGCGCCCTCCCGAAATCCCTCCAACCCACGCATGGACTTCGCCGTAGCTCACACACCACGTCGGAGGGAGGCGATGTCGCGCGCTGCGTACGCGAGGAGTTCGCTGGTGGCCGCTTCGTTGGAGACGGGCGGGCGGGCACGCCACTCGGACAGTGTGTCGCGGACGGTCTGCGCAACAGCCTGCGCGTGCTGCACCAGGTCGTCGTCGAGCGCCGTCAGCTCACCGGTCGTGGTGCGGCCTGTCACGACGATGGGGCCGGCCAGCGGGTAGAGAGCCGTCCGCCGCCAGGCGCTCGCCAGGGCCCAGGCGGCCAGGTTCTGCGGAAGCCCTTCCCGTCGGCCGGCGCCGTGAATGTGCATCACGGCGTGTTGGTGATAGGTCGCTTGCTCTACGGCGTCGGGGGATCCGACGAGCTCACGGATCACCGAATGCGCATCGGCTGGCGGGAGGGCGATGTCGGTGACGGTGGTGTCCGGGTCAATGCGCAGGGCTCGCATGGCTCCTCCTCCGAGGGTGGTGGCTGCGCACTGGCCGCGGGCCCGGCTGCGCAATGATCTCCGCTGCTTCGCATCGGGCTGTTGATCAGCTGTTTTGCCGATTACGCAGACCGATGTGGTCTCTGTTGCGCACCCGGGGAAAACTCATGGCTGCGTGTCGGCGTGGTGGCGAGCCAGAGCCTGCCAGCGCCGCTCGAAGTCCTCGGACTCGTCGGTGACGTAGTCGGCGGTGATGGGTCTGTTGTATTGCGCGGTGATCCCCCGGGGTGCGCATTCCTGCGCAACCGCCGACTGCACAGGAGTATCGGCGCCGGCTCGTAGCTCGGACCAGACGTTGTAGACGCGCCACCGCACGAAGTGCCGACGCAGGTTCGCGGGAGAGATCGGCTTGTTCCCTCGACCGAGTAGCCCCTTGTCTGCGCAGAAGGCGGAGAGTTGCTCGTCGCTCGGCTCGCTTCCCTTCTGGTCCTGGTACTCCATCCACGCGAGGTAGTACCGGTCGGGGGCAGTCAGTTCCCCTCCCGCGGCCGCGGGCTGCTGCGGCCTGTCGATGGGTGCGACCACCCGGGGGCCTCGCTGTTCCTTGGCCGCCTGAGCCGGAACTCCAGCGGACGCCGTCTGCTGGGCGTCTGCGTCCGGGGCAGGCTCGTCGGCGAGTTCCGGTTGACGAGCCGTTCGAGCCTCGAAGCTCTCGACGTAGGGCGCCACGTCGTCGCCGCTGATGGGCTGACCGCCGTCCCCTGTGATGAAGTCCCTCTCGTACACGTATGCCGCGAAGACGTCAGCATGGGGGGCAAAGCCCCGCTCCTGCCGGAAACTGAGCCAGGCGCTGTAGAAGTAGTCCTCCCAGGACTGGTCGACATCAGCGGAGGAGCGTTGCTCGGCGGCGGGCGCCTCGTAGTGCCGCTGGAGGACCTGAAGCAGGGGCTGGAGTTGAGCTTCGGAAAGGGGTTCGCCAGCTCCCGTGGAGATGCCGTACTGGTCGCGGAGCCAGAGTGCCCACTGCCCGGTGGTCGGCTCGGCCTGGAACTGGGCGACGAACGCTTGGTAGGCCTCGGCGAACCGCTCGGCAACTTCCTCGGTCGGCCCATGCGGATCACTGACCGGCTCGATCGCAGTGCCCCGGACGGAGTTCTGGAGTGTCCGCGGCCCCGTCTCCTTCTGCACCGCCGGAGCCTGCTCATGCCGTGCCGCGGCCTCAAGCGTGGCGCTGTCCGCGGGTGCCGCGGGGGCGGAGGCCGGCAGGAGTGCCGGGAGGTCGATGCCCGCCGCCGCCAGCCCGTCCGGAGCCGTATCCGCGAGCGGGACGCCGTACTTGGCCAGCCGCAGCGGCATCAGGGACTCCACGGGAGCCTTCCTGCGCCAGGCCCGGCCGAAGCGCGACCGGAGCCTCGCCTGGTAGACGAGACGTTCCTGCTCCAGCTTGATCACCTGGTCGTAGGAGCGCAGCTCCCACAGCTTCATCCGGCGCCACAGGAGGAACGTCGGCACCGGGGAGAGCAGCCAGCGGGTCAAGCGCACCCCCTCCATGTGCTTGTCCGCCGTGATGTCGGCGATCCGGCCGATCGCGTGCCGGGCCGCCTCCACCGCCACCACGAACAGGATCGGGATCACCGCGTGCATGCCCACACCCAGCGGGTCCGGCCAGGCCGCCGCGCCGTTGAAGGCGATCGTCGCGATGGTCAGCAGCCAGGCCGTCTGCCGCAGCAGCGGGAAGGGGATGCGGATCCAGGTCAGCAGCAGGTCAAGGGCGAGCAGGACGCAGATGCCCGCGTCGATGCCGATCGGGAACACATAGGCGAAATTCCCGAAACCCTTCTTGATGGCCAGCTCACGGACGGCCGCGTACGAGCCGGCGAAGCCGATGCCGGCGATGATCATCGCGCCGGTCACGACCACACCGATGAGAACCCGATGCACTCGGGTCAGCCGAGGTATCACGCCATTCCCCGCGGACACGTCCCACTCCCTATCCCCGCCACAAAACTGAGTGGTGCTCACACTCTCATGGGCCGTATAAACTCACCGCCGAAATGCGGCGGCCCAAGTGACGGCAGCCTGTCGACATGAGCCGAACAGCCCTAGTGATCAGCGAGAACCTTCCACGGCCACTCACCAGTTCCAACCGCACGGACGGTGCCCAGATATCCGTGCGGGCCTGGGCAGAGGCAGCGACGCTGGCCAAGCCGGCCGTCGCCGACAACACGGGCACCCTCAACAGAGCGCGCAAGGCGGGCGGGCAGTACATGGAGGTGTTCGACGGAGCCGGGTCCGGCTGGACCAGCCACCAGAATCCTGACAAGGCCGCGGGCGCTCTGCGGACGGTAGAAGAAGCCGCTCAGTGGCCGACCTCCCACCCCCGTTCCCAGAGCGCGTTCGGCCCACGCCGGCCTGACGCCAGGCGGGGTCTCTGCGTATACCTGGTCGTACGCGCCGTCCACGCAGCGGCAAGAGCAACGAGGTGGTCGGCATGGTGAGCAGATAGACGGCGGCACGTTCTCAATGGCGAGTTGACCGGCGACTACTTCGGCACCTCACGGACTACCGGCTGGCGCCCTCGGGCCACAGCACGGTCACCGGAACGCCGACCCGTTCCGCGTAGGACACGACGTCTGCCGTGCCGCCGTAACCGCGTGCCGGCTGGCCATCCCAGACTGCAGTCAGTTCGTCGGAGAGACCAACCAGGATTTCACTGCCCGCTTGATGGGCCTCAGATGTCGATTCTCGCAGGCCAGTACGATGGATGTCCGACGCACTCTGAACGAGCTTGTCGTAAAGAGGGTGATGCCAGGCTGGTAGACCTGCACGATATTCCTCGGCCGGAATGACTACTTCGATCTTCCCGCCGGCTTCGAGAACCGCCTCGGCCCACCATGCGTCTGGGCCGTCTGCAATACAGCTGATCCCTACCAAGTTCCGAGGGTCAAAGTTCTTGACTCTCGCGGCCAGCATCGCCCGAACCTCACTCTCAATGTGCTCCGGAAGCCCCCTGTGCCCGGTGATGCCGACGCGCATCTGCGTCCTTCCCACTCACATGTAGATGGCCTGTAGCTGGCTGTCGAACTGCCGCACCATAGCGGGCGACACAGCAACGTTGTAAGACCGTCGGAACGCTCGGGCTCGCTCCACGATCTTCCCTGATTGCAACCGGACGCCCTCAGTAAGTGCGCGGGATGCGAGGCCGAACGCCTTGTCCAGCTCGTTGGTGGCTAGGTATCCCAAGGCTACGTCGAGTGTGAGGAGAGCTCGCTGCTTGTCGTGGCCACTACTGAGCGCTGATTCGACGTTCTGTTCCGAAAGGCGGGCGTGCAAGGGCTGGCCAAGTCTGGCGGTGCAGGTCAGGTAGCAGGCGACGAGTTTCCGCTCGTCGAACGCGAAGATCCATGGCCATGCGACGGGCTCCGCGTCCGGTATCTGTGCGGCGTGCTGCGCACACGCCTTCAGCGCCTTGTCGCACGCTCGTCGGTCCTGACTGACAGCGTGCGCCGTGGCTTCGATGGAGGCGAGCCACGCAGCGGCGAGGGGCGGTACGCGGCTACCGAGATGGTGACGGGCCTTGTGAATGAGTCGGACCGCCGCATGCGGGTTGCCCGTGTCAGCTTCGAATGAAGCCAGACTGCCGACCTGATATGCGAGGAGTAGCGGATCGTGTGCCGACTGAGCGGCCTTTACCGCCGAACCGTACCAACCGCGAGCGGAACCGTGGTTGCCCATGTCCCAGGCGAGCCAGGCAGCGAATGATGCCGCCTCGGATGCGACCGGCGCCAAGCGCGTACGGTAGGTATCGTCAGGAGCATTTCTGATGACGGTGCGGATGAGTTCCAAGTGCCCTTGGCTGACCTTGGAGAGGTCGCGGGATGCTGTCGAGGCGTCCAGGCGACGGTAGGAGGCAGTGACCACACGCAGGGCGGCGGCTTGCGAGTTCTCGCCTTCTGGAGATGAGACAGGGCCGGCGGCCGGGCTGTACGCCAGTGGTAGCACTGCTGCTCCGGCCGCCAACCCCATGAATTCGCGACGTTCCACGGGGGGTGTTCCGTTCGAAGGCTGGTTGGCGAGGCCAACCAGCTCGAACGGGATCCCCAGTTCAGTGGCGGCGGTCGCCAGGATCGTCATGTTGTAGTCGCCGGTACCGCGGTTCTCCAGCCGGGAGATAGCTGCCTGGGAGACGCCGCAGCCCTTTGCGAGTTGCGTCTGTGACACACCAGTCACTTTCCTAGCGCGGTAGACCACCTGTCCGAAGTCTCCGGCGCGGGCTGCGTCTTTGATGTCTCCGTACGCAGACCAGTCGATGTCCTGTGTCTCCACGGTAGGCAGGATCCCACGTCCCGTCATCTCTTGTTATACGCCTAGCGAATATTCGTATGCGCTCCGCGAATGGCGTGTAGAGGCGGCTAGGTCAGAGGCGGTTTCCTGTGACGGCGCTCACTTCTGCGCCTCCGTTCCACTACCCGTCTCGGAGAACCTTCATGACCTCATCGAGTACCGCATCACGCGACTTCGTAGAGATAGACGGCCTCCTGGCGGTAGACGAAAAGGCGCTGAGGTTCCGGTGGGAAGGCTCGATGACGGCAGAGTTGTCAATCGGCCCCAACACAAGGCTCCGAGTGCGTCCGCGCCTCACGGCCGCCCGCTGGTCGGGCAACGTTGACGCTGCAAGTCGGGTTGCCGCCATGCTCACGGACAACGCCGTGCGGCACGGCAGGCCGTTCACGCCGGACAGGCGCATCTGGCTGCGGCTGATGTGCCTTGCGGCTACGGAGGAGCTGATCGTCGAGGTCGACGACGCCGACCCTGCCTTCCCCGGATTCGAAAAACTTGCCGTTGCGCCAAGCGTTGGCACGATACCCACCAGCCTGTGGTGGCTTCATCGCAATCAGGGCTTTCTGGCCTGGCAGATCAAGCGTGACCTCAACGACACGCCGCTGGGAAAGACCGTACAGGTAGTGCTTCCCCAGCGCTGGGCTCAGCCTCAGTCCCCCTTACACCTCCCCCAATCCCAAGGCCTCCCCCATGCCTGATTCCTTAGCGTCCGGTGCGACATACGCGCGTTTTGCTCCCAACGGCACCCCCGATGACATGCGGCTGATAGTCAGCCCGGTCGGTGCGGACACCGCGCTGCGGACCGCTCTCCAAGACCTGCGGCTGGGGCGCTACCACGCCGCCCGGGACCTGCTCGAAATGACGGGTCGCGAATGGGGACTGCGGACGAGCCGCAGCAACTTACTGGCGGCCGGCGCAGGTGAGCCGGGCATCTTCAAACTGTGGCTGGACGAGGAGCCGAGCAGCCCGGACGCGGCCATGATGTGGGCCCGGGTGCTGACCCGGGCCGCGCTCAAGGCCTATCGCAGCGGTATGAGCGGTGACGTGGTGGGTCGCGCCGCGCGGCTGGCTGCGGAGGCGGGGTGGCGGGCAAGCGATCTGCTGCCGGAGTGTCCGGTGCCGTGGGTCGACAAGATCCTCCTCTCGCAGCTTCCCTACCCGGCCCACATGCTCGATCCGTACGCGCGGCGCCGTCAGATGCCATGGGACGAGCTGCCCGGCGGTCGTGATCAGGGGATGCCTCACCTCGGTCCCTGGCCACTGCTGGGGGAGGTCGAGGCCCGCCACCCGGGCAATCGCGGGGGCTACCACGCCATGCGCCAGTACTTCCAGAGGGTGCGCAGCACGGGGGCCGCGATGGACTTCTCCTGCTGGATGCTCCTGTCGGAGCCGCCCAGCCCGGAACTGTGGCTGCTCGCTGTGTACGCCCTCGTGGACAAGTTCCGCATGGAGCACGAGGAGGACGGCGGGGCGTCGTCGCGGTCCTGGCAGACCGGGGCTGTCGGGCACTACGCCGTCCAGGCGTACAACAAGTGGTTCGCCCAGCTCCCGCCCGCCGAATACCCGTGGGTGTCGATGGCGGACCTCAGCCACTTGGCCCACGCTTTGGTCGCGAACGGCGAGACGAAGATGGCCGCCGACGTGCTGCGGGCGATGGGCCCCTACGTCACCGCCCAGCCCTGGAAAGACGTCAACACGATCCTGGGCCGCACCACGGACTGGACGGACTGGTTCCTGACGCTCCGCGCCTCCACCCTGCGCCGCTGGCCGATCACCGCCCCCACCACCTGACCAACCCCACCCCCTTGGCGTTCAGCGCCTCCGAGCTGTCCCTTCCTCTCATCCTGATTCGAAAGTGAGCTCTGGTGTCTCACAGAAGAGCCGGCACAACGACCGCCGATGCTGACGACGACTTCCTGGCCAAACTCGGGATCAAGCCCGAACTCAGCCGCCGTACGAGTCCGTTTCAGAACTACGCGATCAGCATGACGGTGATCTGCATCCTCGCCGGCGGGCAGAGCATGTTCGGGTTCGGCATGATCCACGGCGGGCCCGTGGTCATGCTCGGCACCTGGATAGCCATCGGCTTCTTCACCCTGCTCGTCGGGATGTGCCTGGCCGATGTGGTCTCCGCCTACCCGACGTCGGGTGGCCCGTACTTCATGGCCAGCAAGCTCGGCGGTCCCCGCTGGGGCTGGCTGGTCGGCTGGCTCAACCTGCTCGGGTTGCTCGGTGCCATCGCCGGCATCGACTACGGCGCCGCGGCCTTCACCGGCGCCTTCATCCAGATGCAGTGGGGCATCGCCCCCACCGACGCCACCACCATGCTGATCTTCGCGGTCATCCTGCTCACGCACGGCCTGCTGAACTCGGCCGGCGTCCGCGTCCTCAACCTGCTCAACTCGATCTCCGTGTGGTGGCAGCTCGGCGGCGTCGCTCTCATCGTCGGCGCCCTCACCCTCTCCTCCTCCCCCCACCAGTCCCCCTCGTTCCTGCTCACCTTCCACAACGAGAGCGGCCTCAGCAGCCCCCTCCAGGTGGTGCTGGTCGGCTCCCTCGTGGCCGGTTACACGTTCTGCGGCTACGACGCCTCCGCCCACATCGCCGAAGAGACCACCGATGCCCAGGTCTCCGCACCCCGGGGCATCGTCCGCTCCATCTGGGTGTCCTGGGTAGCCGGGTTCGTCCTCCTCGCCGGCATGCTGCTCGCGGTCCAGGACTACGAGGGCACGCTCAACTCGGCGACCGGGGTTCCCCCCGCGCAGATCTTCCTCGACGCCCTCGGCGCGACAGGCGCGAAGGTGCTCATGCTGGTGGTGATCGTGGCGATGCTGCTGTGCGGCAACGCAGAGGTCGGCGCCTCGTCCCGCATGGTCTACGCCTTCTCCCGCAGCCGGGCCCTGTGGGGGTGGCAGAAATGGGAGATGGTCAACGACCGGACCCGGACACCCACCCGCGCCGTGTGGTTCTCGGTCGTCGTGCCGTTCGTCCTCGCCCTGCCCGCCCTGTACTCGACCGCCGCCTACGGGGCGATCACCGCGATCAACGCGGTCGGCATGATCCCCGCCTACGGCATCCCGGTCTACCTCGCCCTACGCAAGGACCGCGACTACCGCCCCGGGCCCTGGACCCTCGGGGCCTGGCGCAAGCCCATCGGCGTCATCGCCTGCCTCTACGTCGTGGTCATCACCATCGTCTTCTGCCTGCCCCAGAACGCCCCGATCACCACCGACTCCTTCAACTACGCCGGCGTCACCCTCGTGATCGCGCTGCTGTTCGCCTGGGGCACCTGGCAGACACGGGGCAAAAAGGCCTACCAGCTCACCGCCAACCACACCGCCTCGCCCAGCGAAGCCCTGATCGAAGAAGGCATCTGACCGATGACAACTCACACCTTCCCCGACGAGCTGCGCGGGCTCATCAGCCAGGACAACCTGCGCAAGGCCGTCAAGCAGGGCCACATCCGTACCGTGATGACGGTCGTCCCGGACATGCTCGGCCGCCTCAAAGGCAAGCGAGCCGCCGGCCTCGCCCTCTTCGAGCGGCTCGACGAAGGCGACGGCGTACGGGTGGGAGAGGCCTGCTCGTACATCCTGACCGCCAACGCCCACATGGAGGCGCTCCCTGGGTTCGACCTGACCAGCTGGCACGACGGCTACCACGACATGGGCATCAACGCCGACTGGACCACCGCGCGCGTGCTGCCGCACATGCCGGACCTGGCCCTGGTCCACTGCGACGCCGTGGACACCGACGGAGCGCCCATCGAGGTCGCACCCCGCCAGATGCTGCGCCGGCAGATGGAGCGCCTGGGTGAGCTGGGCTACCAGCCGAAGGGCGGGTGGGAGAGCGAGTTCGTTCTCTACAGCGGCGACCAGCCGCTCGTGAACCGCAACGGCGACTATGACCTGGACCACCCGCCCCGCTTGGGCGACTTCCTCGGCCACCTGGAAGGCGCCCTGCCGGACGCCGGAATCGAGGTGGAGGCCTTCAAGCAGGAAGGCGCGCCCGGACAGATCGAGGCCACCTTCCCCAAGAGCGGGGTGATGCAGGCCTGCGACAACTTCACCGTCTTCAAGCACGTGGTCAAGCACATGGCACGACGCCACGGTCTGACCGCGTCGTTCATGGCGGCGCCCGTCACCGGGGTCGCAAGCGGCCTGCACCTCAACCTCTCCCTCTGGCACGACGAACAGCCGCTGTTCGCCCTGCCCTCCCCCCGCGCCCTGCCCACCGACACCATGGGCTACAGCATCGCCGGGCTCATCGCCGCCATCCCGCACCTGATGCCACTGTTCGCCGGGAACACCAACGCCTACAAGCGCTACGCGCTACCGCACTCCTTCGCCCCCCAGTTCGCGAACTGGGGCCCCGACAACCGCGGATGCGCCATTCGCGTCGCCGGGCACGGGGCCAGCAGCCGGCTGGAGATCCGGCTCGCCGGCGCGGACGCCAACCCCTATCTGGTGGCCGCCGCCTCGCTCGCGGCCATCGCGCACGGCCTGGACGAGAAGCTGGCCGTGCCGAGTCCCTGCGTGGGCGACGGGTACAGCAGCGACGACTTCACCCCGCTGCCCCGCGACCTCGCCGAGGCGCTGACGGGCTTCCGCCACAGTGTCATGGCACGCGACCTCCTCGGCCTCCCGGTCGTCACCCACTACGGGCGGGCCGCCCAGGCCGAGATCGACGAACAGCACCGCGAGGTCACCGACATCGAACGCCGCCGCCTCACCATCGCCTAGCCCGCCGCACCCACGAACACCGTGCGCGGCAGACACCCGCTGCCGCGCACGGCCGACTCCCCGCGGCGAAAGGCGGCCCGCCCGACGCGGCCCGCGACACAGACAAGGAGCAGCATGACCCCGAAGGCCACACCCAGCCGGGTGCCCTTCATCATCCAGCGCCGCGGCGAGGAAGCCGCCCCAGCCAACTTGTTCATGACCGGCGCGCCCAGCCGCCGCAGGCTGCACTACCGCGATGAGGACCCCCGCGACCGTGACCTGCACGGCGTGCTGTGGGCCCGCTGTTCCTTCAACCCCGTGGACAGCCGCAAGCAGCCCACCGGCACGCCCGAATGGAAGATGGGTGTGGCTCTTCCCGAGGGATGATTGCTGCTCAGGCCGTGAGGTCGTAGTTGTGCTGGTCAGGGGCGGGGTAGAGCCGTTCGTGTTCGCGGGC
>NZ_JBICZC010000027.1:0-87978 GCF_043201715.1 Streptomyces sp. NPDC048291 | reverse complement strand
TCCCTGCGGCATGCGCACTCTGTTCCAGAACAAAGATCACTCGCTCCCGGACTGCCGGAACACAGTCCAAGGAAGCGAGTAGAAAAACACCTACTTAGGACGTGCGGAGCGCTTACCGGTGGCTCCCCGTTCCAGCGGGCGTTGGCCGGCTGCGGGTGTGCCGGGAGTACAACAGGCTGTTCCGGTAGCACAGTTCGAAGCGATCCTGCCGTATCGGGATGAGCAGCAGCGACGTCTGCTGCTGACGTGCCGACGGAGACCGGGGGCTCGATCCCGCAGATCGCCACGCGGTCTCCGCAACACCCGACGGGCCCCGTGCCCGCATCCCGGTGCCCACTTCGCCGCGCGCCGTCCACGCTGCCCCTCGGCCGACTCGACCGTCTAGCCCTGGGAGCAGCGGCCTGAGGCACGGGTCCTGACTTCACCCAGACCATGAAAAGAAGGTGCTTCTGGAATACAGAAATTTTCGAAGCCCGGCGCTGGCGTCTCCTTCCGGCGGACGGTGCCGGTGGCCCCGTCGTCGCGGCCAAAGGAAGTGTCATGTCCATCCACGTCATCGGAGTCGTGGCCCTCGCGCTCGTCTTCGTCATCGGGTCGCTCAGACCCGTCAACATCGGCGCCCTCTCACTCGTCGCCACATTTCTCATCGGAGTCCTGGCGGCACACGAGGACACCGACAAGATCTTGTCCGGATTTCCTCCTGATCTCTTCGTCCTGCTCGTCGGCGTGACCTACCTGTTCGGCCTCGCGGCTGTGAACGGCACGCTGGAATGGCTCATCGGGCGGGTGGTCAGGCTCCTGGGGGACCGGCCCGCGCTCGTCCCCTGGCTGATCTTCTGCTTCTCGGCGGTGCCTACTACGGCAGGAGCGTTGGGTCCGGCCGGTGTGGCCATGCTCGCACCGCTGTGCCTCAGACTCGGGGAGCGTTACGGCATCGACCGGCGTATGTGCGCCCTCATGGTCATGCACGGCTCGTGCCTCGGTAACTTCTCGCCGCTCAACGGCCTGGCCGTCATCGTCGAGCAGGCGGCCAAGTCAAACGGAATCTCGGTTTCGGCTGCCACCCTCTTCCTCGGCAGCGCGGCTTACAACGCCGGCCTGGCCGTCGTCATCTACTTCGTCTTCGGCGGCCGTTCACTCTGGCGTGAGCGCGGAATACGGCCGCCTGCAGTCACACCGACGTCGATGTCCGCCGTGCGGACCCCAGCACTGGTTCGTGAAAGTGCGACAGCCGGCAGCGCGAGCGCCCCCGGCGCGAGGAGCGGTGGACCATCGGGCGAGTGCGGCACCGACACCTCCGACAGCACGACGGCGCCCCTGCGGATGGACCAGGCGATCACTCTCGTGGCTCTGGTCGGCGTGGCGGTCGGTGCGCTCGTCTTCGATATCGAGATCGGCTTTCTCGCCCTCATAGCGGCCACGCTTGTGCACACGATTTTTCCCGTCAGGTTCGCGAAGGCCGACACCCGGATCGTCTGGTCGGTCGTGCTCTTGATCTGCGGCGTTGTCACGTTCGTCGCGGCTTTGCAGCGCTATGGCACCGTGGCGGTGGTAGGCAAGGGCATCGCCGATATGGGCGGGCCTGTGCTGACGTCGTTCCTTCTCTGTCTGATCGCGGCGCTCACCTCGGCGTTCGCGTCCAGCGCCGGCCTGCTCGGTGTGCTCATACCACTGGCCGTGCCGCTTCTCAGCCAGGGTGAGGTCGGCGGCACCGCCATGATCGTCGCGCTGGCGATCTCAGCCACCGTGGTGGACTCGACGCCGTTCTCGTCGGTGGGCGCGCTGACGCTGGCCAACGCCCCGGAGAATCAGCGTCCACAGCTGTTCCGCACGATGCTCACCTGGGGCCTTTCGATGGCGGTGACCGCACCGATCGTCACCTGGCTGGTTTTCATCCTGCCGAGCACACACTGACCCTCGCCCCTGTCGTCTGCGGACAGCCCCGGCCCTCAGTCCGGAGAAGACACACGTACAAGCGCCGACGTCCGTGAACTCGCAGTGGCTCTCGCGAATCCCCCGACCTGGTCAGGTTGGCCGAGCGATCCGGGCGTGTCGCGGGTGGCGAGACCCCCAGATGCCAAGTCGGTTCGACGCTGCGAACCCGGGGACGTGGCCGGCCTCCGGCTCGCGCCGGTCGGCAGACTCGTCTGCGGGATACAGCCCGGCCGGTCCTCGGCACTCAGTCAGTACGGGAAGGCCGCTCGATCATCGTGACGACGCCGCTGTGACCGTCGCCGCCGTGCCCGGTCCACCGCAGCACGCCGAAGAGTTGGCCGACGGCCGCGTCGTCGGCACCGCGGCTGCTGACGTCCACGCCACGTCGAGCGCGAAGCCCAGGTCCTCGTGCTGGAAGGCCGCGGAGACGCCCGGAGCGCAGTCCCGCGGCTCCGGCTTCCTCCGTTTGACGTCGAGCACCAGGATCCCGGCGAGACCATCCGCCAGCACGTCGGGCACCGCGGTCAGCCGGCCTGATCCCAGTGGACCCGTGTGGCGCACAGGGCGTCTGCCGAGCACGCGACCCGCGCCTTGGAGAGGTTGCCGCACGGCGAGTTCCTCCCTCGCGACGGACTGCCCGGCGGCCGCTCGTTGCAGGCCGCCCCGGACGCGGTGTCCCGCTTCTGCGCCCACCTCCGGCTGGCCCAGCCGGGTCGGAGTGGGCTGCGGCGGTAACCGGGCCCGCTGGGGACTCTCGTCACGGTTACCGACACCACCCGGATACCTCCGCAGGAGTCCGGGGAACAATCGCCCCACATGACACAACCGGAGGCAGCCTTGAGTGGCGACGAACAGGCACGCGAAGACGTGCTGGCCGTGGAACGGAGGCGTGCGAAGGCCATGGTCGAGGCCGACGCCGCCACGCTCGCGGAGCTCACCGCGGACAGTTACACCCATGTGGAGAGCAGCGGCGTGGCCCGGACCAAGGAAGAGTTCCTGCGGGGGTTGGCAACAGGCGAGTACCGGTTCGAGTCCTTTGTCGTGGACGAGAACCGGGTACGCGTCTACGGCGACACGGCCGTCGTCACAGGGCGCTACCACAACGACATTCGTACGCCGGAAGGTCTCCAGCCGACCAAGTACGCGCTCCACACGCGCGTCTACGTGAAGGCACACGGCAGATGGCTCAACGTGGCGCACCAGGCGACCGAAGCACGGCCGGAACGGGGTCCTTCGGCGGGTACGGGATCGAAGCGGGACTGAAGCCGGCACCGGTCCGGGCACGGATACCGGAGCCCGTTCCCGTTGCCGTTGCCGTCCGGGTGCCGGCCGAAGGGATCGCCGGGCCGGGCCAGCGGCCCGCTCAGCGGGCCTTCAGCGGCGCAAGGCCCGCCGGCAGGCCCTCCATCGGGTCCTGCACGATGTCGATGATGCTGGGCCCGGGCTGGGTCAGGGCGTCCTCGATCGCGGGCAGGAGGTCGGCGTCGCGGGTGACCCGCGTTCCGTGGCCTCCGAGCATGCGTGCGAACGCGCCGAAATCCGGGTTGTCGAGGAAGACGCCGAGGTATCGCTCGTCGTGGGCGAAGCGCTGCCGGTCGCGGGTATTGCCGTAGGCGAAGTTGTTGACGATGAGGCTGACGACGGGGATGTGTTCCCGCACGCAGGTCTCGAAGTCCTGGGCAACCATCCAGAAGCTGCCGTCCCCGCTCAGCGCGACGACGCGTTCCTCCGGCCGGCTCAGAGCGATCCCCATCGCCGCGGGGAAGCCCCACGCCATCGCCCCGCCCGCGGAGCCGTAGTAGCTGCGCGGCCGGTCGAAGCCTACGTGGCGTTGGATCCAGGGGCCGAACGTGTGGACGTCCTGGACGAGGACCAGGCCGTCGCGATCGGCGAGTTCCTGTACGGCCCGCGTCAGGGTGACGGACGAAACGGTCCCGGAAGAGTGTGGTGCTGCGGGGAGCACAGCCGCGTCGTCGTACTCCTTGCGCAGCGCTTCGCGCCGCGCTCTGCGCCGCGCCGCCCGGGCCGGGTCCTCGGCGGACAGCGGAGCCAGCGCGGCGACCAGCGCACGTGAGGCGGCGACCGCGTCGGAGACGAGAGCGACCCGCGGCGGGTAGACCCGGCCGAGCTCGACGGGATCGATGTCGACGTGCACCAGATCCGCCGCGGGCGGCACGATCGTCCACCGCTTGGTGGTGAACTCGGAGAAACGGCAGCCCAGAGCCACCACTACATCCGCGTCCCGCACGATCTGGTCGGAGACCTCGTGTGCGCCGTACCCGAGGGCACCGAGGAAGGCGGGGTGACTGTTGGGCACGGCGTTCTTGCGCAGCCACGTCGTGACGAGCGGGGCCCCGGCCGTCTCCGCGAGGCCGAGGTGGGCCTCTGCGTCACCCCCGCCGCCGCCGACAATGATCACGGGCCGTTCGGCGGACGCCAGAAGCCGTGCCGCCTCCGTGATGCCGTCGTGATGGGGGGCCGGTGGGTAGACGCGTGCCCGTGGGCCGGGCGGCTGTGTGACAGGCGCCTGCAGCACGTCGAGCGGCAGGGAGACCACGACCGGGCCGGGCCTGCCGCTGATCGCGGTGCGGACCGCGCGCTGCAGCAGCTCCGGGATACGGTCCGGCTGGTGGATTTCGACGGCCCACTTGCACACGGACCGGAACACGGACACCACGTCCATCTCCTCGAAGGAGCGGCGCTCGGTGATGGAGCCAGGGACCTGTCCGATCAGGACAAGCATCGGGATGGATTCGTCGTGGGCGTTCTGCACGGCGACGGACAGGTTGGCCGCTCCCGGGCCGCGGGAGGCGAGGCAGACGCCCAGCTGTCCGCCGGCGCGCGAGAAGCCGTCGGCCATGAATCCGGCGACCTGCTCGTGCCGAGTGGACAGATAACGCACGGCGTTCTGCCTGGCCAACGCGTCGATCAGGTCCATTACCGTGGTGCCGGGCAGTCCGAAGACGTGGGTGACGTCTTCCGCGGCGAGGCACTCGACGACGAGATCGGCGCCTTGACGTGGCTGGTCAGACAAGAACGTTCACCGCCTTGAGCTCCGTGTAGCTCAGCATTTCCTCGATACTCTCCTCACGGCCGATGCCGGAGGCCTTGGTACCGCCGAAGGGCATTCCCCAGAAGTGTCGGGAGGAGCCGTTGACCCATACGTAGCCGGCCTCGACGCGGTCGACGAGGGAAAGGGCCGTCGAGACGTCGCGCGTCCAGATACTCGCGGTCAGCCCGTAGTCCACGCCGTTGGCGATCGCTACGGCCTCGTCGAGGTCGGTGTAGGTGAGGACCGACATCACGGGACCGAACACCTCCTCCTGCGCGATCCGCATCCCCGGCCGCACGTCGGTGAAGATCGTCGGCTCAAGGTAGTGCCCGCGGCCGAAGCCCTCGCCCTGCGGCCGCTGACCGCCGTGGAACAGGGTGGCACCCTCGGCCAGAGCCACGTCGATGTACTGGAGCGCCTTGTCGTACTGCGCACGAGAGGCAAGCGGGCCCATCTGCGTTTCAGGTGCGACGGGAGAGCCGATTCGGATCGCGTCGACCCGTTCGCGAACCAGGGGAAGGACCTTCTCGGCGATGGACGAGTGCAGCAGCACCCGGGAGGTCGAGCCGCAGGACTGGCCGGCGGACCAGGCGAAGTTCATGCCGTTGACGATGCCGGTGGCCGCGGCGTCCAGATCGGCGTCGGGACAGACGATGAGGGCGTTCTTGCCACCGAGTTCGAGGCTGATGTCCTTGACGCCGACCTCGGCCGCATCGCGCTGGATGAGGCGGCCCACCCTCTCGCTGCCGATGAATCCGATCCGCCGGATCAGCGGGTGGCGCACAAGAGCGCTGCTCGCGGCGGGACCGTCGCCGGTGATGGTGGAGAGCACGCCCGGTGGCAGGATTCCGGACGCGATCTCGGCCAGCCGGAGCGCGGACAGCGGTGTGATGTCCGAGGGCTTGAGCACCACGGCATTCCCGGCCATCAGTGGCGCTGCGATCTTGGCCGCCGCGAAGAAGAGCGGGTGGTTGAAAGGCACGATCCGTGCCACGACTCCGAACGGGGAACGCCGTGTGAAGTGCAGGTTCTCGGGTGAGGCGGGGACTGTGGACCCGCCCAGGTGAGAGGCGAACCCGGCGAAGAGATCGAGGACCTCCGCCCCCCACGCCACGTCGTTGCGCATCGCGCTCACGGGATTGCCCGAATCGAGCGCGTCGAGCAGTGCCAGTTCCTCGGCGTGCTCGCGTACGGCCTCGGCCAGTGCGCGCAGCCTCCGGGCCCGCTCCCGTATGTCGAGAGCGCGCCATGAGGAGACGGCGTCGGCACCCGCGCGCACCGCTTCGTCCACGTCCGAGGCCGAGGCATCCGGTGCCGCGGCGAGCGGTGCCTCGGTGGCCGGACACTCCACGTCGTAGGTGCGTCCGCCGTCCGCCTGGCGTGAACGTCCCCCCACGATGAGGCGCCAATCACGGTCCGCCACCGCCGCGACCGCTCCTTCGGGCCCGCTCGCTCCCGCCACGACTTCTCCTCTCAAAGGAATGAATCTCTGCTCTGCAGAAGGAAAGTAACTCCACTTGTTGCAGGCGGTCAACGCCTCCGGCGTGTTCAGACGGCGGTACCCCGAAGAGATCCGCTTGCCTGAGAAGCTCTGCAGATCAGATGGACGGCGCGCTTGCGGGAGAGCGGGCGCCGGAGGACCGTTCATCGTTTCTCGGGGCGAGGACGGCCGGGGGAGATGCGTTCACGAGCCCCGGGGCCGGCCACCGCCGCGGTGTCGGACGCCCCTGACCGCGCCGTCGCCGGACACCTGCAGCACGACAGTCCCCGCAGTGCTCGTGAACGCATCCGGCCCGGGCCGCTCTGCCCGTGTTCCGCCGAGCTGAATGCTGCGACACGCGACCGGCAAGCCGGACTAAGATTTCTGCTATGAAGAAATCCTCGTCCCCGGATCAGCAGCTCACCGCAGGGTCCCGGCCGCAGTACCCCATCGAGTCGGTCGACAACGCCATGCGGATCCTGCTACTTCTGGGCGAGCGCAGTGAACTGCGCCTCACAGAGGTGGCGAAGTACCTCGGGGTCGCCTCCTCGACGGCGCACCGGCTGCTCGCCATGCTGCAGTACCGGGGCTTCGTCCGGCAGGACGACCGCTCGAAGGCCTATGTGCCGGGAGCCGCGCTGACTGGTGTCGCGTTTTCGATCCTGCAGCGGTTCGACGTGCGGGATCCGCTTCGGCCGTTCCTCGAAGAACTCCACCGCGAAACCGCGGAAACAGTTCACCTGAGTGTGCTCGACGGCACTACGGTGCGGTTCATCGACGCCATCGAAAGCCCCAAGGCGGTGCGGGTGGCCTCACGGCTCGGCCGGTCCATGCTGGCTCATTGCACATCATCGGGTAAGGCGATGCTCACGACTCTGTCGACCGAGCAACTCCATCAGCTCTACCCGGAGGAGGAGCTTCCGGGACTCACCGAGCACTCGATCCGCAGCCGCAGCGACCTGGAGCGGGAGATTGCCGCCATCCGTCGACGCGGTTATGCGACGAGTTCGGAAGAGGGAGAGGAGGGCGTCTCCTCCGTCGCGGTGGCCTTCCCTGCCGAGTTGCCCTCCCTCCGCCTCGCCTTCAACACGGCTGTCCCGGCCGGGCGCATCAGCCGGGCCGACACCAAGCACATCGGTGAGCTGTTGCGTGCCACCGTCGACCGGGCTTCACAGGTTCTGCTCTGAGCCGCCCGTGCCGTGTGACGGTGGCCGGCAAGAGACCGTGCCGGTCGGCCGCGGCCTGACGGTGCTGGGGGTCAGCACGGCAGAGCGTCGGTGACGGTCCTGATGTCGGAGTGGTCGCGCACGGACAGGCCGGCCGCCTCCAGCAGGTGCGCAAGGGTCTCGACCTCGTTCTTGTGCGGCTTCGGCATGGGCGACCGCATCAACGGGCTGTCGATGAACCCACGCAGCCAGGTCGCGATCTCGTAGCGGACGTGGAGGCGGCCCCACTCCGCGTAGACGAACTCGTGCAGGGCCATAAGTCCTCCCCCGAGCCAGATCTTGCGTGCCGTGTCCAGGTCTCCGGCTCGCCACGCGGCGATGTGCTTGAGCATCGGCTCAAGGGCGTAGTTGAACGAGCCCGTCACTGTGCCGTCGAAGAGATCCATCGCGAGGTTCTCGTGAAAGTTCACGGCCGTGGCACCGAGCACGGCGACCTTCCGGTCCGCGTAGGCGCAAGCAGCCGTACGCGGCCAGGATGGCCCTCCGATCGGTGTCATCGCCGTCGTCGCACCTGAGGGGCACCACCCCGAGAGGTACGGCAAGGACCTGGTGAACGCGGCGACGAGACTGGCTCGCGCCGTGCAGGCGTGACGTTGCCGACCTGTGGGGTTCGATGCGTCGACCCGTGAACCCCGAGCCGTGCCGGGCGGTCCGCATGGCCCGGCCCTCACAAAGTGCCGCAGCGCCCTCGGGCTCTATGTCCCGAGGGCTTTTCCGGCGGACTTCCGGCGGGCTCAGACGTCCAGGCGGTCCAGGGCGAGCGTCAGACGGCGCGGCTCGCCGCCGTCCGTGCGGTCGTTCGTACCCACTCCGAGGTAGTGGCGGCTGACGTCGTCGTCCTCCAGAAGGTCACGCGCGGGACCGCTGTGGGTGATGCGGCCGTTGGACAGCACGATGCCCTGATCGGCCGTCCGCAGTGCGGCGGCCGCGTTCTGCTCCGCGATGACCACGGTGGTGCCGTCGGCGGCGAGCCCGCCGACGACATCCATGATCTGGGCGACGTAGCGAGGCGCGAGGCCCAGGGACGGTTCGTCCAGCAGCAGGACGCGCGGTCGCCCCATCAGTGCCCGGCCGATGGCGACCATCTGCTGCTGCCCTCCGGACAGCGCGCCGGCCCGTCTGCTTGTGAACTCCCGCAGCACGGGGAAGAGTTCGAAGACCCGCTCCAGCTGAGAGCTGTTGCGCTCCGCCTCGCGGCGTGAGCGGTGGGTTCCCATCCAGAGGTTCTCGCCCACCGTGAGGTCGTCGAAGAGGTGGCGGCCCTCGGGGACCAGGCGCAGGCCCCTTCGCGCGATGTCGTGGGCGCGCAGGCGGGTGGTGTCCTGCCCCAGGACGCGGACGGTGCCGGCCCGGGGCCGGGTCACTCCCGCCAGGGTGCGCAAGAGCGTGGACTTTCCCGCGCCGTTGGCCCCGATCAGGGCCAGCACCTCTCCCCCGGCCACCCGGCAGGAGACGTCGCGCAGGGCGCGGGTGGCACCGTAGCGGACCTCCAGGCTGTCGATCTCGACGGTCATGCCGCGGCTCCCAGGTAGGCCTCGATCACTGCCGGGTCGTTGCGGACGGCGTCCGGCGGACCGTCGGCGAGGACCCGGCCCGCGTCCAGGACGAGGATCCGTTCGCTGACGCCGGCGACGAGGTCCATGTTGTGCTCGATGAGGACGAGGGCGATTCCCTCGGCGTGCACGGCCCGCAGGGCGTCGGCGAGTTCGGCGGTCTCTGTGTCGTCCAGTCCCGCGGCGGGTTCGTCGAGCAGCAGGATCCGCGGCCCTCCGGCCAGTCCGCGGGCCACTTCCACCAGCCGTTGTGCTCCCGCGGGCAGTTCCGCGGCCGGGCGCTCGGCGAATGGGTGCAGGCCGAGGAAGTCCAGAAGGGCGTCGGCCCGCGCGCGCAGCGCCCGCTCCTCCCGTCGGGTGCGTGGCAGGCGCAGGCCGTCGGAGAGGAAGCCCGCGCGGGTGAAGCGGTGGGCGCCGAGCATGACGTTGTCCCGGACGGACAGCAGGGGGACCAGGCGGGCCGACTGGAAGGTGCGCAGCAGCCCCTTCGCCGGCAGTCTGTGGGGGGCCAGGCCCGTGACGTCCTGGCCGTCGAGCCGCACCGTGCCCTCGTCGGGCGTGGTGAATCCGGTGACCAGGTCGAGGAGGGTCGTCTTGCCGGCTCCGTTCGGGCCGATGACGGCACATGCGCTGCCCTCCCCCACGGTGAAGGAGACGTCGTCGACGGCGGTGATGCCGCCGAACCGGCGGGTCAGCCCGGTGACCTCGAGCAAGATACTCATCGTGCCTTCCTCCAGGGGGTGAGTGACGTGGCCGTCCCCCACAGGCCGCGGGGGAAGTAGGTCATGACGCCGATGAGCACGAGACCGGCGACGAGCGGCTCCCACCGTGCGAAGGCCTGCCCCGCCTGCGGCAGGCCCTGCAGGACGAGGGCCCCGATCAGCGGCCCCGCCAGCGTTCGGGCGCCGCCGAGAGCCAGCATGATCACGATGCTGAACGCCACGGTCACGCTGATGACGTCGGGGGACATGAACCGCAGGTAGAAGGCGTACAGGCTGCCGGAGACCGAGGCGAAGACCGCCGACGCCACAAACGCCTGGGTCTTGTAGCGCGCGGTGTTGATGCCGAGCATGGCGGCGGCCGGGCTGTCGGCCGCGATGCTGGTCAGGACCCGCCCGGTCTGGCTGCGCCGCACGTTGGCCGTGAACCAGGCGCCGAGCGCGCAGACGGCCAGCAGGACGTAGTAGTTGGCACGGTCGGAGAAGACCGTCCAGCCGCCCAGCTGGAGGCTCGGGATGGCCACCAGTCCCGACGGGCCGCCCGTGAGATCGGGCAGTCCGGAGGCGAGCGACTCGGTGATGACGGCGAGGCCCAGCGTGGCGAGGGCCAGGTAGTAGCCTCGCAGCCGCAGCAGGCTCCCGCCGAGCAGGGCCGCCACCAGCGCGCTGCCCAGTGCCATGACGACGGTGGCGACGGTGGTCGGCCAGTGCAGGCGCAGGGTGAGCAGCCCGGCGCCGTAGCCGCCCAGTGCCATGAACAGCGTCTGGCCCAAGGACACCTGTCCCGCCAGGCCGGTGAGCACGTCGAGTCCCAGAACGGCCAGGAAGAAGATGCCCACGACGACGAGAAGACCGGTCCAGCCCGGAACGACGAACGGCAGAACGGCGGCCACGGCCACGCCGGCGGCCGGCAGGACCGCCCTGGGCAGCCGCCGCGCCTCGTCCTGCGGCGGCGCGGCGGCCGTGCCGGCCGTGCTGCCGAGTCGTCCGGGAAGGCTGGGAGAGCTCATCGGCGCACCTCACTCGTCTTGCCGAACATCCCGCTCGGCCGGAACAGCAGAACGACGATGAGGGCGCCGATCGCGACGACCTCCGCGAGCTCACTGCTGATGTAGCGGGCGAAGAGGGCCTGCAGCAGGCCCAGGACCAGGCCGCCCGCCACCGCGCCGACGCTGCTGCCCAGGCCGCCCGCGACGGCCGCGATGAAGCCGGCCACGGCGTACGACGTCACTGTGCTGAACTGCAGGAACGTCACGGGTATGACCGTGGTTCCGGCGAGTGCGGCCATGGCGCCGGACAGGCTGAACGCCACCAGCCGCACCCGGTCGGTGTTGACCCCCGTGAGCGACGCGCCCAGCGGATTGCTGGCGGTGGCCCGCATGACGGTGCCGAGCGCCGTGCGGTGCAGCAGCAGCCACAGCCCGGCGACCGAGACCGCCAGCGCGCCCACGATCCAGTAGTACTGCGAGTTGATCCGGACTCCCCCGACGACGGTGGTGCCCGAGGGCGGAAACGGGTCCATGGTGTACGGCAAACTGCCCCAGACCACGAGGAGCAGGCCGCCGATCGCCTGGAGCAGTCCGACCGTGACCAGGAGCATGCGGTCGGGCGTGGTGCGCCGCGCACCAGGCGTGATCACCAGGCGGTCGATCACCGCCAGACCGCCTGCGAACAGGATCACGACCAGTGCCGCGACGGCGAGTTCGGGCAGGCCGGTGTGCTGTTCCAGGGACACCGCCGTCAACGCGGCCAGCACGACGAATCCGCCCTGGGCCAGGTTGATCACCCGGCTGATGGAGTACACGAGCGTCATGCCCAGTGCGATCAGCGCGTAGACGCAGCCGTCGACGAGTCCCGAGAGCACGATCTGCAGTGTGTCCGACACGGCATTACCTCCCTGCGTAGGTGAAGCCGCCGCGGGTGGCCCGGACGACGGCGACGTCGTCCACGGTCAGGCCGCGGTGGTCGTTCGGGCCGAAGGTGTAGGTGCCGAGGACACCGTGGAAGTCCGCGAGCCGCTCCAGCTCGCGCACGGCCTGCCGGGGGTTTCCCTCGGCCTGCTGCAGTGCCCTGGCGACCAGCAGCACGGCGTCGTAGGCCACGCCCGGTCCGAAGTCCGGTGTCTCCCTGAACCGCTTGCGGTACGCGGCCTGGTAGTCCCTGACCCGGTCCGCCGCGTCACCGTTGACCTGGTCCCCCCAGAAGTCCCGGGTGGCCGGCACCAGGAGTGTCCGTGGTGTGTACGAGGCGATGCGCTGCATGAAGGTGAAGGTGAGGTTGGCGTCCGTGGTCGCCACCGGCAAGGTGTTCCCTGCCTCCTTGAGCCCCTTGAAGGCGACGCCCGCGGCGGCTCCGCTCGCCCACACGACCAGAGCCTGCGGCCGCCCTCCGGTGGCGATCTGTATCTGCGAGGTGACGGAGATGGCACCGGGGTCGTAGTCCGCGACTCCGGTCAGGCGCATGCCTTCCGCCCCCGCCACGGCCGACCGCAGGGCGCGCGCGCCGTCGATCCCGCTGGCGTCGGTGGTGTGCAGCAGGCCGATGCGGGTGATTCCCCGCCGTTGCCAGTAGCCGACCAGGCGCTCGGCGAGAGCCTCCGTCGAGGCGCTGGCCGACCACGTCGTCGATCCCGCTGCCGGCCGGATGCCCGGAGACAGGCAGTAGTCGATGATGCGGGCGCTTGTCGTCAGGGGCGCAGCGGCATTGCAGGCACCCGCCACGGAGGGTCCGACGACAGCGTCCGCCCAGGAGAGCATCCGGCGGGTCGCGAGCACGGTCTGCGATGGGTTGCTCTGGTCGTCGGAGGCCCGGAGCTCAAGCCGGTGTCCGCCGACCCCGCCTGCCGCGTTGACGGTGTCGACCGCCAGCTGCGCTCCTTTCAGCTCACCGGCTCCCAGCTGACTGGCGCTGCCGGTCTGACTGGTGATCAGCCCGATGGTGTAAGAGCCGCTCTCGGAGGCGGAGACGCTGCCCCCGCACCCGGTGCACCAAGTGGCGAGCAGCATCAGTAGTAGCGAGGTTATGGAGGCCTGACGGCTCATGCGAGACACTCCCGATTTCCTCTTTGCAGAATTGCTCTCTGTCCTACAGTGAAGCTGGAGGGAGGTCAATACGTCGGAGCCGTCCCGTTCCCCGAGCACGAGGAAGTGCGATGTTCGACCGCCACCGATCGGCCCCAGCTGATTGATGGGCGTCCGGCGCGTGCGTCCGGGTCAGGCGAGACAACAGGGCGGGACGGGACCGGTATTCGCTCCGTTACGGCTCCGCCCCGCATCTGAGCCGTGCTCGCCCACCGCCGGCCGTACCCTTGCACCGGTTGCATCCTGAAGAGTTGCAGGGATGAGCGCTCATCAGGCCTGCGTCTGGAAGGCGGCTTCAGGTCCGGCGACACCCCTGCCGGGCGGCTATACCGCTCCGCCATCGGGGCCGAGCGGAAGCGGCACGGCCGGTAGGCCGCCAGCCCCCTTTCTGCCTGACCAGGGAGGTGGCCCTTTCACGACGACCGCGATGTGACACATCGCGCCGGCACGCTCGGCCTCCACGAAGTCCGTGACGTCGCCGGGGCCGAAGACCACGCTCTGACCCACGGCCCTGAGATTCGAGTCGACGGTGACCTCGCCGTTCGCCGGACGGGCGTCAGCGAGCCTCCGGCGGGCCGGTCTCCGCTCGGGACAAAGCCGAAGCAACGGAACCAAGTGCCGGTGGCGACGTCGGCGCCCAAGGCCGTTGCGACATGGGAGGCCTGCCTGCCGCCGCAGGCGAGTTCCCCTTCGGCGTGCCGCCGACAGTCAGGACCTTCTTCTGCGGCAGACGGCTTTGATCTCTCCGGGGAACTCCATGCCGACCGGTCCGGCACAATCAGGAGTACAGGCCAGGCCGCCTCCGGCTTCCTCCTGGCTCCCTCCATGTCGAGGAACGTGGCGGCGGAACAGATTCCCGGGCAGGCCTCAAGGGCGGCCGCGTGTCCGGGGTTCGTGAAAACAGCGACCGCGAACCGCCTCGCCGACTCCACAGACGCAGCATCGCGCTCCTTTGCATGCCCACGGCCTTTGCCCTTGATGAATCGGCGGACCGAAGCCCTTGCTCACGCCTGAAGTGACGCCGGTGATGACGGCGCCGCAGCCATGGCTGGATTCATGCATGCCGAGGCTCCCGTCCGGGGCTGCTCGTCGACAGTCCTGGACGGAGCCCAGCGCACCCCTGCAGAGGGGAACTGGTGGTATCGGTCGCGCCGGTCAGGCGAAGACGGGAGCAAGATCGAAGTAGACGCGATAGTCGTCGAAGAGGCCCGAATCGTCGACGTGCCAGATGACGGCGACGGGGATGGTGACCGTGCGACCGTCCAACCGGTCGTAGTCAACCGACAACTCGATGATGGTGTCGGCACCGTCGGCCCACTCCCTGAGAACGGTGTGGCGAAGCCCCTTGATCGTGGTGAAGAAGTTCTTCACGCCAGCCTCGATGGCCTCGGGACCGGTCATCGGCTCACCGTTGGCGAACCGCATGCGGCCACACGACGCGAACAGCCGGCCGAAGCCCGCGGCGTCACCGGAATCGACCAAAGCAAACACATTCTTGGTGAAGCCACTGCTCATAACGTTTCCCACTTCGTTAGTACTGGATGCGACGGCGGCACACTCCCGCACGGTCTTGCGTGCGGCGCAGACCGCATCGCGGCAGACCGCCTCCATACGCCCGGCGAAAGCCTTTTCCGCCGGGCGTTGCCGAGGACTCCCTGGCTGCGCCCTGACGGACGCAGTGCACCCGCCGCCCGAGGCAGCAGGTGACGGCTTCGCACATCGGACGACTCACGCGCGCGACGTCCCGCACAAGTCCATCGCCGAACCGCGGGGCACGGTGGAGTCGCCGACGACGACGCTGGAGCAGAAGGGTCAGATCCTGCCGGCCAGGCCTTCCCCTACCCCCTCCGCCGTCACCATAAGGACCGGCCTGATGCCATCGTGCGGCTCACTTCGCTCATGACGTCCCCTACGGTTTCGAAGCCCACCGGCCGTCACGCTGTTTTCGGTCAGCAGCGACCCGCAGTGGTCAAAGTGTGCACACATAAGGGTTCGACGTAAAGAGTTCAGAACACACTCATCCAGTCTGAGACCCGCCTCGCCCGCACTGTGCATGCAGTTGAACCTCGAGTTACGCATATCACGCAAGGGCCAGCAAAGTTCGCGACACCGATAAACGAGACACCGCCCCGCATCCACCGGCTCGATGCGCTCACGCAGGAGCGCGACCGGCCTCTATCCCACCGTCCTTGGCGCTGCGCGATCCGCGCGTGACGTCGCCACTCATCGACACCTCAAGTGTGAAGCAGCCTGAGGACGGACCCGCCACGGCGCCAACTCCGATTTAGGCGGTCTGCCATGGTTCAGTGTTTCTTATTGTTTTTTATTGCTATTTGACGGATTCTGACACTTCGCGGCCTGTTGGCAGTGCGCTTTGCCAAGCTGGTGGGCTCCCTCTCCTACACCTGGTCGCCCGAACCCGAACGCCCCTCCGAACCACGGCGCGCAGAACCGAACCCCCGCCAGCCCTGACCAGGACGGCGGACCGCGGCCTCACCGGCGACACCGGGTACGTCAAGGTCACGACCACTGTGCAGGTCGACTACCAGCCGGTCATCTCGACCGTCCGGGGCCGGGTCGGCGAAACGGTGACGGTCCGGCTGGGCGTGCGCGACAACGGACCCGGACGGCCGTTGAGCGCGGGAGACACTGGGCCGCTTCGAGGTGGTGCCTCCGGAAGGCACCACGGTGACCTCCATCCCGTTCACCTTCGATGGCGATGGCAACGATTGGGCATGCGCGCCGCCGCAGAAGCAAGGCGGGGCGTTCGTCTGCAAGATCGGCTACGACGGGTTCTCGAGGTACTGCACGAAGGAAGGAGGGACGACCGTCATCGGGTTCAGGGTCCGCATCGACCTCCAAGTCCCCGGTGCGAAAGGCACCGTACGCACGTCCAACCCGTTCGACCGGACCCCAGGAAACGACGAGGCGGTCATCCCCCTGGCCGCGTCCCCCGCGCTGCCGCCCCGGACGTCCCGCGCGAGCACGGTGATCTGGACCGCCGGGTCCGCCGCGGGGATCCTCGTGACTGTCCCCCTGGCGATCGCCCTCCGACGCCGTAGCAGCAGCGCCGACGACGACGCGGACTCCTGACAGGTCCCCGCCGACGAAGGCTCATGTGCCCGGTGGTCACCGGGGACATGAGCCTGGGACGTCCGCGTTCCGCGCAGAGACGGAAGGCCGTCGGGCGGCAGCCGGTTCTCAGGGCGTGAGGAATTCGGCGATCTCTGTGCGGGCCACGGTCAAGTCGGCCGGCTGCTTCCAGCGTTCGACAAGACGGGCCCCCGGCACGGCGGAGGCCAGCAGCAGGGATGTGCTGAGCGGGTGGTAGAGGTTGTCCTCCTGCAGAACCATCAGGGGTGTCCGGATCGTCGGCAGAAGTGTCTCGGGCACGCTGAGCAGCACGTCGTCGACGCCGTAGAGCGACTCCCGGTAGGCCGCCCACTCAGCCGCCCCCGCCTCGGGGTGCTGGGGAGCGAGTTCGGCCGCCCAGTCGTCGAAGATCTTCCGGAAACTGTCGCGGTTGTTGTCGAGTCCGTTCGGCGCAAGGATCACGGCACGCTCGAACCGCTCGGGCGCCTCCTGTAGCAGCCGCAGGATGAACGGGCCGCCGATGCACATACCCACCACATGGCAGCGCTCGATCCCGAGTTGGTCGAGCAGGCCGAGCTGGTCCTCTGCATAGGTACCCCAGGTCTCGCTGCCGGTCACCTCGGCCGTCGAGGCGCCCGCGTTACGCTGGTCCATGGCGATCACACGGTGGGTGGCAGCCAGTTCGGTGATCGGATTCCACGGTGCCCGGGCCCAGACGGAAGCGGCCGATCTCATGCCGCCCGGACCCAGTGCGAGTACCGGGAAGCCCGATCCGTGCTCGGTGTAGTGGATCCGCGCGCCATCGCTCTGGAAGAAGGTCATAAGACTCTCCGTAAAGTAGTTGATCGGTGGGGAGAACTCCGTCTCCGGCACCCTGGTCTCACGAGTTCGGCGGCCAGGCGAGGCCGGTGGACCGCATGGCTCACAGTCCGGTGTCGGCGAGCCACTGGCCGGCGGATCGCGGGGCGATACCGAGCAGTTTCTGCGCGGACCGCTCGGGCGCGATGGCGAAGTCGGGCACCGTGGCAAGCAGCCGGTAGAGCCCTGCGACGCCGGCGGCGGGACCTGGGCCGATCAGCGGGGCCAGCATCTCCCCGAACTTCTCGGGCGCGATCGCCTGGTAGGTCACGTCACGGCCGAGGCGTCCACCGAACGCCTCCGCCAGGTCCGCGCCGGTGATCGCCGGAACCTGCCCGACACCGACCAGGCCGGTGACCTCAGGGTGGTCGAGCAGGGCCGCCGCTGCGGCATCCGCGACATCCAGGTGGGAGACCCAGGAGACCGGGAAGTCGGCACGGAGCGGGAACCGCAGCACGCCCTGTTCCCGGACGACCGCGCCGATGGGCGGCAGAAGCAGGTTCTCCAGGAACAGCCTCGGCGTGAGCACCGTCCAGGACAGACCGCTGTCCTCAAGCCCGGCGACCATGGCCGCCACCGGGCTGTCGGCCGGCTGCTGAAGCACGCTGCTGGGTAGGTCGACGACGGGACCGCTGGTGGAGAACACCACGCGGCCCGGCCGTGCCTCGCGAAGGGCCGAGAGGATGTTGTGCACGTACTTGCGCACGTCGCCCTTGTCGCCCATCGGCAGATGCACGAACACCCCGTCGGCACCACGGTAGGCGCTGACCAGCTGTTCGCTGGACGACAGGTCGGCGGCCATCACGCGGGCGCCTTCGATGACGGCGTCGGTCTTGCGGGTCAAGGCGGTCACCGGCTTGCCCGCGGCAACGAGGGCAGCAACGACCGGGGCGCCCTGGGCGCCAGTGGCACCATGAATCACGTAGCTCATAACCTCTATTAGTGCACACACTGCATCAGTTACTTCAACTGCACCGAGCTGCATTACAGTCGCCCGCATGACCAGCCCCACCACACTGCCCCGCTGCGGAGTAACCCGGTTTCTACTGCTGCTCGACGGCCCGTGGGCCACTCTCATCGTCAGGGAGCTGCTTGCCGGGCCGCACCGCTTCACCGAGCTACGCAGGGCCCTGCCCGGCATAAGTGCACACACATTGACCAGTCGGCTACGTCAGTTCGAGACGTATGGCATCGTCACTCGCACCGCTTTCCCCGAGATCCCACCGCGCGTCGAATACGCGCTCACCCCGTTGGGCGAAGGGCTGTACGACGTACTGGAAGCCATGGCGGCATGGGCCATGGCGATTCCCGACCCCGCTTCCGTGGGTGCGGAGCAGCCCTAAATAGCCCTGGAGGATGTCGGCGCACGGCGCAGGACGGAGGCCAACACCGCCCCCTGCGCCGCGCGCCCGAGCGCGACCGCTGAGCACGGGCGAGCACCAGCCGCCGGCCGATCCGCGCCATTTCGTTCAGGCCGCGCTGGAAATCCGGCTGAACCGGTCGGTCGGCATGTCCACACCCTTCGCTGGGCACCTGTGATACCCCGCCGGCGAGGCCCTGTGACAGCACCGCGAACTGCGGACCCGGCCGGGCAGGTCAGCCGAGATGGACGGGAACTTCTTCCTCGCGGTGCACCTGCCTCTTGGCGTTGACCGCCGTGACGGTGATCAGCAGCCCGCCCAGGAAGAACACGGCGGCGACGGTGAACGCCGTGGTGTAACCGTGGGTGAGCGCCTCGGCCGCCTTGCGGACAAGCGGCCAGTTCTTCATCGCGATCGCCTGATAGAAGGTGTTTGCCGCCTGCGGCAGCCGGTCGTCGGCGGCGGAGGCGGAGATGGTCGACAGCACCGCGAGCCCGAGCGCCCCGCCGACCTGCTGGGCGGTGTTGAGCAGTGCCGAGGCTATGCCGGTGTCACGGTGTTCCACGCCGCTGACCGCGCCCAGGGTCATGGGCACGAAACTCAGGCCGAGTCCGAGTGACGTCACGAACATCGCGGGCATCAGGTGTGTGGCGTAGGAGGAGTCCACCTTCAGGGTACTGAACCAGAACATGCCTGCCGCACCGACCAGCAGACCCGGCCCGGCGATGGCACGCGGCGGCAGCTTGGCGATCAGCCGGGAGCCCGTGGCGGCGGCGAGCGCCATGCCGAAGCTGAACGGCAGGTAGGCGAACCCGGTCTTGACAGGGCTGTAGCGGAGAATCTGCTGCATGTACAGCGTCAGGAAGTAGAAGGTGGCGAACATGCCCGCGCCCAGGAACAGCATCGTGCCGTAGGAACCGGAGCGACTGCGGTTCCTGAACAGGCGCAATGGCAACATCGGGTTCTTCACGGTCGTCTGCAGCGCCAGGAAGGCCGCCAGCAGTACGACGGCCGCGGCGAAGGAGCCCAGCGTCAGGCCGTCGGTCCAGCCGTGGCTACCGCCGCGCATGATGCCGTACACGAGAGCCAGCAGTCCGCCGGTGCCGGTGACGGCGCCCGGTATGTCGAGGCGGCCCGGGTTGCGTGCGCCCTCGGCGAGGACGGTGGTACCGGCCAGGACTGCGAGGCCGATGGGAATGTTGACGAAGAAGACCCAGCGCCAGTCGAGGTAGTCGGTGAGCACGCCGCCGAGAAGGAGGCCGACGGTGGAGCCGAGGCCGGCCATGCCGGCGTAGACGCCCATCGCCTTGTTGCGGGGCTTTCCTTCCGGGAAGGTGGTCGCGATCAACGAGAGCGCGGTCGGTGCGGCGATCGCGGCGCCGACGCCCTGCAGGACGCGCGCGCTGATCAGCATCCCCTCGTTGGGCGCCAGTCCGCCCAGCAGGGAGGCAAGCGCGAAGACGGCGATTCCGATACGGAACATCCGTCGGCGTCCGAAAAGGTCACCGCTCTTGCCGCCGAGCAGCAGCAGTCCGCCGAACGCGAGTGCGTAGGAGTTGACGATCCACGCCAGGTCGGCGGCAGAGACGTCGAGATCGGTCTGGATGCTCGGCAGAGCGATGTTCGTGATCGTGCCGTCGAGCACGACCATCAGCTGAGCTGCAGCGATCACCGCGAGGGCCAGCCCCAGGTGGCGGTGGGTCCCGCCGGGGGGCGCGGCATCGCGGTCGGTTGCCGGTGCGCTGTGAGTGGACATACGTCTCGCTCCAGGGGAAGCGTCAGGTTCGGACACCGAAAAATATACAACCGTTGAGAAATTTTCTCACGGGGTGTCCCACAGCAGCGTGCAGCGGGCCATAATCGCACCGTAAACGGGACGAAGCGAGGCAGGTACGCGCCTCATCCCGCTTCGATGACCGCCGAGGGACGCTTCGGGAGGCCAGGGCTTCGTCTGGCCCAACGATGAAGCCGACGGACACCTCCCGGCCCCGGGCGGGCGGCAGAAAGTCTCCATCGCAGCCCTCTGGCTCTCCCCGGTGCAGTCCATGTCACCGGAGCATCCGGTCCAGCTCCCCACAAGTCCCTGCTCAGCGGAACGGGACGGGGCCGGGGGTGCGCCGCCCCAGCCCCCGGTCATGCTGGTGCCCCGTCACGGCCACCGGCCGTGCGCCATGGCGGTACGGCCGGGGTCGGTCGCCCCGCCGTACGCGATCACTGCGACCGACTCATGGCCGTCCGCGGCGCCGAAGTCCGGCCACGGACCGAGCCGGCTTCGCGATCGCGAAGCCAGTGGTCGCTCACACACCTCGGCCAGAGCGTCGACGACGTTCAGTTCCGCCGCTTCCGGATGGCACCGCCGTTCGGAAGGAGGGGCCGGCTCGTCGATAGAGGCAACACGATGCAGGCGGGGCGGTGTTTTTCCAGGCGGGGGGTGTCACGAGCGCCGACCGTGCCCACGACGGGGCTCAGCGCTCGGCGGCAGAGCCGCCCCCCGGAGCGATGAGCTCGCGTATGACCGGCACGATGATGCGCAGGATGTCCTCCAGGTCCGCCTGCGCCAGGTCCGGCATGCCCAGCAGATGGCGCTGGCTGGCGATGCCCATCATCATCGCGCTGCTCAGCGCGGCGCGCAGCCGCGCGTCGGGAGCCCCGATCCTGGCCGCCACGGGGTCGACGACCTCGGCGGTGATATGGCGACGAAGGATGCCGGCCGCCTCCTCGCTGGTCATGCTGGAGCGGAGCAGGACGGCCATGGGACTGTCGGGGTCGGCCGACCAGGCGCCCAGCATCCCGCGCAGGTAGTTTTCAACAGTGCGGGACGAGTCCTCGGTGGTGAGTTCGTCGATGGGGACGTGCCAGTGGACGGCTTCACGGAAGAGCCCCTGCTTGGTGCCGAAGTACTGGATGACCGACGACTTGTCCACTCCGGCTTCCGCCGCAATGGCCCGAATAGTGGCGCGCTCGTAACCGACCTGAGCGAACCTGCACCGGGCCGCTTCCAGGATCCGCCGACGGGTCCTCTCCCCCTTGCGCTCACGGTGCGGTACGCCGCCCACGTCGTCGGCCCTGGTCACGCCCCTGCTCCTCTCCCGCTTTCGGCATCGATGCTACAAGTGTCCAGCTCGTCGACCGACACGGCGGCAGATCACTCATGATGTCAACTGAATTCGGAAAAAACAGGTGTTTATCCAGTTTTTTTGCGGCTGGGCATGGTGCACATGTCAGGGCTGCATGGTGGCGCCGATCGTGGAGTTCTTCGTGTTCTTGAGGAAGGTCGTGGAGGGCAGCCTTCCGTCGGCAGCCCGGGGGCCGGTCGTCGAGGCGGAGTCCGTGATGCGGAGGACCGCCGTCGTCCAGTTCGGCTGCTGCCAGGAGTTGTCCGCCTGTCGTGTCCGGCCGCCCAGCCAGTCGTCAGGGTGGTTCGCCAGTGCAAGGTTGTGCTGCAGGACTGCGGCGGAGGAGACGAAGGCGAAGCCCGCCGCGCCGTTGCGGAAAGCCGTGTCATTGGTCAGCCGTGCGGTGCCGGCGCTTCCCGTCTCGGTGAATCCGAAGCCGGCGTTGTCCCAGGCCGCACTGTTCGAGACGGCATGGGCGACCTGAAGGCCTGCGTCGCCGCCGAGTTTGAATCCGCTTCCCCCTCCGGAGAAGGTCCGGAAATCCCAGCGGTCGATGCCGTTGCCGAACGCCCAGGTGCGGTCGATGGTCACGGCGTCGGCGAATCGGCTGAGGTCCACCCCGTCACCCGAGTTGTCATAGATCCGGCATCCCTGGATTCGGTTGCCCGTCCCGGTGCCGTCGTTGAACACCACTCCGTCGACGTGTCCGCCGGTGGTCCCGGACTCGTGGTTGTCGAAGAAGTCGCTGTTCAGGATCAGGTTGTCGTGCGTTCCGGTGCCGTGGAGCCACAGACCGGTGTCGCCGTTGCCGTGAACACTGAGCCGGGCGAAGACACTGTCATGGCAGGAGGCACAGACGTAGGGGTGAGCCGGGGCGTTGACAATCTCCAGGCCCTGCACCGTGAGGTGACCACCGCTCTGGACGACGAGCGAGGTACCGGCCGGGAGCCGGGACCCGTCGAGCACGGGATGCTCGTTGCGGTAGTTGCTCACGGTGATCCGGCGATGGGCGGTGCCGGAAGCCTTGAGGGTGATGGTGGCCCTGGGGTGATAGGTGCCACCGCGGACGGCGACCGTCTGACCGGGGGCGGCCTTGGAGACAGCTCGGGTCACGGTGGCGAAGGGCCGGGCGAGGGTGCCCGGATTCGTGTCGTCTCCGCCCGGAGCGACGTAGTAGTCCGCTGTCGTGAGGCCCGAGTAGGCAGCCGACGCGGTGGGTGGTGAGGGGGCCGCCGGTTCCGTGGCCGAGGGGCTGGAGATCCGGCCCGGCAGGTGCGGGGCACTGGCTGTCGTGGCCGGGCTCTGCTCCGCCGGGTGGGTACGGGGGCTGGACGGGGGGCCCAGATAGATCGCGGTGCCGATGACGGCGGCGAGGACCGCGCTGCCGCCGATGGCGGCCGACTTCGCCGAGGCCGGGGCCAGGGTGTGTCGGAGGGCGGTCAGCAGGGAGGACACCGGGCCGGTGACCGCGACGTGGTGGGCGACCATGTCCGGGATTCCGGCCGTCAGTGCGACCGGGACCGTCAGTGCACTGATCCGGATCGGGGCGTCGTCGATCGATCGCCGCGCGCGGGTCGCGGCCGCGCATCGGGCGCATCTCTCGACATGGCGGCTGAGTTTGGTCAGCAGGCGCCCTCCGGCCGCGGGCCCGGCGGTGTCCGCGAGGGACTTCAGCTCGGCGCATCGCGGTTGCGCGCGCCACGCGTTGAGCACGCCGACGGCGAGTTCGAGTCTGGCCTTCATGCGCTGGATGCGCACGGCGGTGTGGGGGACGCTCAGCCGCAGTGTGTCGGCGACCTCGGCGCGGGTCAGATATCCCGCGGTCTCCTGCCACCACAGGGCCATGGTCTGCCGCTGGTCGTCGCTGAGCCACTGGCTGGCCTCCAGCAGGACGTCCCCGGCACGGGACAGGGTGTGCCGGTCGATGGCGCGGTCCGCGATGTCCCCGGAAGGATCGGGGACATCGATCTCCTCGGAGAGCGGCCGCACATGGGCCAAAGTGAGTTTGCTGCGCCGTCCGCGGTCCTGGATCTGACGGATCGCTATGGCCAGGATCCAGGGGCGGAACCGTTCGGGTTCACGGAGCTGGGGCAGCGCTCGCATGGCACGGAGCATCGTCTCCTGGACGACGTCGTCGACATCCGTGTGCCCGTGCAGGCCTCGGCCGACGACGTTGTAGACCAGCGGCAGACACTGGCCGAACAGGGCGGCCTGCGCCTGTGGGTCACCGGATCGGGCCGCGTTGACCAGGTCGGTTCCGTACAACTCGGCAGGTATGTCGGCCGTTTGGGGTCTGCCTGAAACCTCGCGCATCGCATCCTCGTACCGTGATCTCCAGGGGATGGCGGCTGATGATGGCACGGGCCGCTGAATCCGCCAAGCCGGGCCCGGACGGATGCAAGTTGCCTGAAACCCGCGCCGGAAACGTGTTATGACCTCCGGGGCCGGGCCGTCTCAGAAGCGTGAACTCAGAAAAGAACCTCATGCACGTCCGCCGGCACAAGCGAAGGAGACGGGCCCGCAAGCCGCTCGGGGCAGTCATCACCGTGGCGGCCATCGTCCTTGCGGGACTCGGCGTCGCGGCGGCCGGCGTCGGCTCGAGCAGCGGCGGGTCGGCCGCCGTGAAGGCCGGAACCTACCGCCTCACGGTCGCCAGAAGCGGTCTGTGCATGGACCTCGTCGGGGGCGGTACGTCGGCCGGCACCCAGATACAGCAGTGGGGCTGCGGCAACGGGCAGACCAACCAGCAGTGGACCCTGGTCAAGCGGGGATCGGGCAGGTTCACCATCAAGTCGGTCGCGAGCGGACTGTGCCTCGATGCCCCCAACGGCTCCGCCAGCAGCGGAGCCCGGCTTCGGCAGTGGAACTGCAAGAGTGCCAGGCCGGACCAGCAGTGGACGTTGAAGCCGGCCCAGGACGGTACGTACCAGATCGTGAACGCCGGCACCGGCCTGTGCGCCAGTGACGTCAGAGCCAGCACCGCACCCGGCTCCCCCATCATTCAGGAAAGCTGCACGAGCAGCAGCAACAAGCGCTGGACCCTGACCTCGGTGTCGGGCAGCAGCGGTGCTCCGACCCATGCCGCCGGCAAGACGATCACGGTCGCAGCGGACGGATCCGGCGACGTCAAGACCGTCCAGGCGGCTGTCGACAAGGTCCCGGCGAACAACACGAAGCCGGTGACCATTGCCGTCAAGAAGGGTACGTACCGGGGCGTCTTCAGCATCCCGGCCGACAAGCCCTACGTGACGTTGAAGGGCCTGGGAGCGACCTCTTCGGACGTCGTCCTCGTCCAGCGGCACGGGGCCGGCACGAAGAAGCCGGACGGGACGACGTACGGAACCTTCGGCAGCGCGACCGCGTTCGTCGACGGGCACGACTTCTCGGCGTCGAACCTGACCATCTCCAACGACTACGACTTCGCGGCCAACCCGGGGCAGGCGGTGGCGCTGAGCCTGTCTGCCGACCGCGCGGTGCTCACGAACGTGCGGATCCTCGGCCATCAGGACACCTTGCTCGTCAACGACTCCGCGCGGGCCTATTTCCGGAAGTCGTATGTGCAGGGCACCGTCGACTTCGTCTTCGGCGGCGGCATCGGGGTCTTCGACCGGTCGGAGATCCACCAGCTGGGCGGCGGGGTCATCACCGCGGCCAGCACACCGGCGACGCGCCCCTACGGCTTCCTCTTCTACAAGTCGAAGATCACCGGGTCCGGACCGGTGGGAGCCGCGAGCCTGGGACGTCCCTGGCGGCAGAACGCCCAGGTGCTCTACCGCGAGTCCGTCATCGGGTCGTTCGTCAACGCCAGCCAGCCCTGGACCGACATGTCCGACGCCACCTGGAAGGGCGCCCGGTTCACCGAGTACAGGAACACCGGGGCCGGCGCGACGGTCAATTCCGACCGGCCGCAGCTGAGCGCTTCCCAGGCTGCCAACTACACCCCGGTGAAGTACCTGGCCGGCAAGGACGGATGGAACCCGACCACGGCGACCAGCACGTCGACGACGCCGACTTCCGGCAAGGTCTGCAAGCCCACCGGCTACGGTGCGAAGGCCGACGGCAGGACGAAGGACACCGCCGCCCTGCAGAAGGCGATCAACGCCTGCGCCGGCAAGGGCACCGTCGAGCTGACCACCGGCAAGTACCTCTCGGGCGCCCTGAAGCTGGCCTCGGGCACGACGTTCCGGATCGATTCGGGCGCCACCCTGCTCGCCTCGCAGAACAAGTCGGACTACCCCGGGTCGGGTTCGGTCCTGGCTCCGCTCCTCCAGGCATCCGGGGTGAAGAACCTCACGATCACCGGCGAGGGCACGATCGAGGGCCAGGGGGCCTCGTGGTGGGCCAGGAACACGGCTGAGCGGGCCGCGGGGCAGGCCCAGTCGTCCCGCCCCGGCCTGGTCTTCGTCAACGACGCCTCGAAGGTGAAGATCACCGGGATCGCTCTGCGGAACGCCCCCAACGTGAACATCACCTTCAGCAAGGTGACCGCCTCCGCCATCGACAAGATCAGGATCTACGCGCCGTCGGACGCTCCCAACACGGACGGCATCGACGTCTGGTCGTCCTCGGGGATCGCCGTCACCCGCAGCACCATCGACACAGGGGACGACAACATCGCCATCGACTCCTCGTCAGAGGGCGGACCCGCCCACGGCATCTCGCTGAGCAACTGCACGATCCTGCACGGCCACGGCCTGTCCATCGGCAGCTTCACAGCCGGCGGCATCTACGACATCAACATCCACGACAACACCCTCAAGGGCACCACCGCCGGAGTCCGCATCAAGTCCGCGCGGGGCCGTGCCGGCGAGGTCCACGACGTCACGTACAAGAACCTGACGATGACCGACGTGGTGACCCCGATCCAGATCACGGGCTACTACCCGTCCATTCCTGCGGACGGCGATGCCGCGCACACGGTCGACCGCAACACGCCGGACTTCCACGACATCACCATCGCCAACATCACCGCGACCGGCGCCAACGAGGCCGGTCAGATCATCGGAGTGCCGGAGAAACCGATCACCGGGGTGACCCTGACGTCGGTGCGCATCAGTGCGAAGACGGGGCTGATCGCGCGGAACGCCGAGGTGTCAAGAAAATCCACCACGATCACCGCGGCTTCCGGCTCGGCCTTCGTCGTGCAGAGCCGCAGCAGCCTCAAGTAGCAGCCCAGCCGACGCTCCTCGTCGGCAGGAGGACCCGGTCCTCCTGCCGACGAGGCCCCTCACCGCACGGCGATCTCGATACCGCCGGGCTCGCAGCCGGTCGCGGACGCGGTCACCGTGATCCGCCCTCTCCCTGTAGGTCTGACCACGGCCAGCAGCGATCCCTGATACGTGGACCGCGTGTTCCCGGCAAGCGGCTCGTCCGGGGCGGGATCGCCGGAAGCCACACCCTGCAGGACGCCGGTACCCGTGACTTCGACGCGTACCTGAAGGTCCTGGGTGGTGTCGAGGTTGCCGTCACGGTCCACGAGCGTGACGCGCACGAAGGCGAGAGCGCTGTCGTCGTCGGTAAGTGTCCGGGCATCGCTGTTCACTCGCAGGCGCAGGGGACCTGTGGCGGTGGTCAGGCTGGCCCGCCCTCTCTCGGCGCTGGCGCTGCGGGCGACGGCCGTCACCGTGCCCGGCTCGTAGACGGTGTCGAAAGAGGCGACGAACGGCTGTCCCTGTCCGACGGCAGCTGTGCCGACGACCGTTCCGTTGACCAGCAGGTCGACCTCGTCCGCGTCCGAGTAGACGTCGACTCGAACCGGTTTTCCCTCGTCACCGGCCCAGTTCCAGCTGTCGAGCACGTCGGCCCAGCCCCAGATGCTCGGCGCTGCCTTCTCCTCGAACCGTGCGGGCCGGTGCACGGCGATGAACGGCTCACCGCGCAGGCCGAAGACGGTCTCACGGTAGTAGGACGCGGGCATCCGGCTTCCGGTCAGGTCAAGGTCCCCGGCCGCTGCCGTCAAAGAGGGGAAGGAGCCGGTGACACCGGCCGTGGCATCGCCCTCGGCCGGGTTGAACCGGCCGATGCCCGCTTCGCCGAGGTAGTCCCAGCCGGTCCAGCAGAAGTCGCCGATGACGTGCGGAAGCCGGCTGACCAGTGCCCAGTTGCCGGCGATGTCCGAGCGGCTCGTCTCACTTCCCACGACGATCCGGTGGGGAAAGCGCCCGGGATCGAGCGTGTACCGGGATTCGCCGTAGTTGTAGCCCGCGATGTCGACCTGGCCGAGAGCCTCCTCGGTGCGGTCGCTGACGAGGTCGGAGGCGTTGACGGCGGCGGCGAAGTCGACCATCGACGCCAGCATGTCGTTGACTCCGTGGCCGTCGTCGACGTCGTTGCCCTCTTCCGCGGCACCGAGCGCGGACATCTGATCGGCGACGGAGACCAGGCCGTTGACGCAGTTGACGGTGTACCGGTGGGGGTCGAGTCTGCGGACGGTGTCGGCGAGGCGGCGGCCCCACCGGGCGTCGAGGTTGTTCCCGGTCTCGGGGATCTCGTTGCCGATGGAGTACATGATGACGCTGGGGTGGTTGTAGTCCTTGCGGATCATCGCCTCAAGGTCCGCCTCCCACCAGGAGGTGAAGTCGAGGGCGTAGTCGAGGCGTGCCTTGGTGCGTGTCCAGACGTCGAACGCCTCGTCCATGACGAGGACGCCCAGGCGGTCGCAGGCTTCGAGCATGGCCTTGCTCATCGGGGTGTGGGCGCTGCGCAGTGCGTTGAATCCGGCCGCCTTGAGGAGTTCGACGCGTCGCTCGTCGGCACGGCCGATGGTGGCGACGCCGATGGGTCCGTTGTCGTGGTGGACGCAGGCGCCGCGCAGCTTGACCGGCACACCGTTGATCCGCAGTCCGCGCTTCGTGTCGAGCTGGAGGCGGCGGATCCCGAACCTGGTCTCGCTGCGGTCCAGTTCGTCGCCGCCGCAGCCGAGTGTGACGCGGGCGGTGTAGCGGTAGGGATCGTCGGGCCCCCAGCGGCGCACCTGTTCGAGGACCAGCCGCCGGCGCACGGCGACCGAGGTGCCGGGGAACACGGTCACGGGAGCCGAGTCGGTCATGACGATCTGGCCGGCGTCGTCGAGGACCTCCGTGACCACGGTGACGGTGCGGGAGACCGGCGATTCGTTGTGGACCACGTCCGACACCTCGACCGTGGCGTTGTCGTCGTCGATGTCGAGCGTCGTGACCCGCAACGTCTCGGCACCGAGGTGCGCCAGGCCCCCGAGGTAGAGGTGCACGGGCCGGTAGATGCCCAGCCCGGCGTACCAGCGCGTGTCCTCCTGCGTGGTGCACTCCACCCGTACGGTGTTCCTCGTGCCGTAGCGCAGGTAGGGATCGAGCTGCACCACGAAGCCCGAGTAGCCGGACGGCCGGTGCGCGGCGAGAGCGCCGTTGACGAAGACGCGCGCGTCGCGGTACACGCCCTCGAACGAGAGGAACGCGCGCCGGCCGGACCAGTCGTCGGGAACCTCTATCTCCTTGAGGTACTCCACGTCACCGCCCGGGAAGAAGCCGTTCATCGCCCCGGAGGCCGCGTCGGCGGCGCGCTCGCGGCCGATCATCGCGTCGTGGGGCAGGGTGACCGGCTCGTAGGGGACGGCGCCCGCGAGTTCGAAGAACGGGTTGGTCTTGGGGCGGACACCCCACCCGCGGTTGAACGGATCGGCGAGCACGCTCACACCTCGCTCTCGGAGCCCGGAGTGCCGGCACCCCGCGCGGCGTCGTCCTGCGCGGCCACCTGCCGGCGGACCTCGTCGATCGTGCCGAGGACGGTGACGGCCTCGTCGAGCGGGTGGAGGGGGGACTCGGTGCGGCCTTCCGCCACGTAGGACGCCAGCGCGTTCGCCTGGTCGCTCAGTCCCTCGTGCATCGTCTTGAACCGGTCGTCCGTCCAGGACGCGGTGTCCTCACTCCCGATGGATCCGAGGGTGAGGACGACGCCCGACGGGCCGAAGAAGGGGGTCGGTATGTCGATGCGTCCGGCCGAGCCGACGATGCTCGCGCGGACCGGCAGCGCGGAGACCATCGACGTCGCAACGACCGCGTTCGCGCCGCCCGCCGCGGTCAGCTGGACGACGGCACGTGCGTCCACCCCCGTGGTGGTCATCGCGCCGGAGGCGGTGATCCGGGACGGGGCGCCAAGGACCGAAGAGGCGAACGACAGGGGGTAGACCCCGGCGTCCAGGAGCGCGCCGCCGCCGACCGCCGGGTCCCACATGCGGCCTGCCGGGTCGAAGGCGGCCACGAAGCCGAAGTCCGCCATGACCAGGTCGACTTCGCCGAGCGCGCCGGCCGCGAGCAGTTGACGGATGATGTCGGACTGCGGCAGGTAGCGCGTCCACATCGCCTCCATGACGAACACACCGGCCGCACGGGCTGCCGACGCGATCTCCCGGCCCTCCTCGGCGGAGAGCGCGAGGGGTTTCTCGACCAGGACGTGCTTGCCCGCGGCGACCGCGAGGAGCGCCATCTCGCGGTGCGAGGAATGCGGCGTGCCGACATAGACCACGTCGATCGCGGGGTCGGCCACCAGCGCCTGCGGGGATTCGTGGACCCGGTCGATGCCGAGTTCCGCGGCGAACGTCGCCGCCCGCCCGGCGTTGCGGCCGGCGACGGCCCGGATGCGCTGACGAGTGTGGGCGTGCAGGGCCTCGGTGAACAGCCGGACGATCCACCCGTTGCCGATCGCGCCCCAGTTCAGGGCCGGTACGGAGGTCGGGTCGATGATGCGTGCGGAGGGAAGTACGGGTGCCATGGTGACATGCCTTTCACAAGGTGGGCTGGACGACGGCAGCCGGGCAGGCATGCCGTCGTGGGGAGCCGCGTTCGGTCCGCCCGGTCAGGCGGGGGTGACCTCCACCTCCGGCAGGTAGGCGCGACGGCCCGACAGGTTCTCGGGCACGCCTGTGACATCAACGCGGCCCTCGGCCCGAATGTCGGCCGAACTGGCCCCCACCATCACCGAGACAGGACCGGGTTCCAGGAGGAACTGCCCCGAGAGCCCGGTGTAACCGAGCTGTCGCGTGCTGATGGTGACGGAGACGTCCGCGCTCTTTCCCGGATCCAGGTCGGCGCGAGCGAACCCGGCCAGCTGGCGGCCGGGGCGGGTGACACCGGTGGCCACATCGCCGAGGTAGACCTGCACCACCTCGGTGCCCGCCCGGGAGCCGTTGTTGGTGACCTTCACTCGCACGGTGAACGCTTCCGCGATGTCCACGCGCTCGGGCTCCGTGCGCAGCGCCTCGTAGTCGAACGCGGTGTAGGTCAGCCCGTGGCCGAAGGGGTACAGGGGGGTCGCGGGCAGGTCGATGTAGCCCGCGTAGCCCTCCGCGTCGGCGCGGGCGTAGCCCGAACCGTTCTTCTGGCTGTAGTGGATGGGGACCTGCCCCGTCGAGCGCGGGATCGTGAACGGAAGACGGCCCTGGGGGGATTCGTGTCCGGCGAGTACGTCCGCGAGGGCACGCGCACCGTGCGGGCCGGGGTAGTAGGCCGTCAGGACTGCGCCGAAGAGGGGATCGAGGTCGGCGAGAGCATAGGGCCGTCCCATCCAGACAACCGCGGCCAACGGCTTTCCGGTGGCGGCGACCGCGCGGACGAGGTCGGCCTGGCACGCGGGGAGTTCGACGCGGGAGGAGTCCGTTCCCTCGCCCTCGGTGAGATCCCATCCGGCGCCGCCGCAGCGTCCGCCGATGGCCAGGACGACGAGATCGGCGTCCTGTGCCAGGCGTACGGCCTCGGCGAGCCCCTCGGGCGTTCCGGCGAGGATCCCGCAGCCGTCCGCCGAGGTGATGGCGCTGCCGGGCAGTGCCTGGCCGAGTGCCTCACTGAGGGACACGGCCCCGTACTCGCGCCGCACCATGTCCTCCAGGTCGGTCGTGGCGAGCCGCTGCATGATGCGGATCATGGGTGAGTCGAGGTCGACGACCACGTCGCCGCCCTCGACGCCGACCATGCGGTTCTCACCGGTGGCCATGCCCTGCAGGGTGGCGACGGTCGCCGGATACGTGTAGTTCGCGAAACTCCCCAGAGCGGACCTCGCGTGCGGGCCTATGACCGCGATCCGGCGAAGGCCGTCGGCAAGGGGGAGGACACCGTCGTTCTTGAGCAGGGTCACCGATTCCCGGGCGAGCCGCAGCGAGAGGTCGCCACCCTCACGGGCGACGCCCTGCAGGACGACGGGATCCTCACCGACGTACGGATCGTCGAACAGCCCGAGGTCGTACTTCTGGATCAGCACACGCAGGACGGCCTCGTCCAGCAGCGCGCGCTCCACGAGGCCGGCCTCGACGGCGTCGGCCAGCACACGGCCGTAACCGAGGGTGCTGGGCAGTTCCACGTCGAGCCCTGCCCGCAGGGCGAGTGTCCCCGCTTCGCGATGGTCCCGGGCGACCTTCTTCGCGCGGACGAGTTGGTCGAGGCTCGCATAGTCGGCGACGACAACGCCCTCGAAGCCGATCCGGTCGCGCAGCAGGCCGCGTAGCAGTGCCGGGTTCGCGGCGGCGGGAACGCCGTCCACCTCGGCGTAGGAGTTCATGACACAGGCCAGCCCCGCCTCCTTGACCATGGCTTCGAAGGGGGTGGCGTACACGTCGTAGAGTTCACGCGGGTTGATCACCGATGCGGAGATGTTCAGCCCGGCCTCTGAGGCCGCGTAGCCGAGGAAGTGCTTGGCGGTTGCCAGCACCCCTTCGCTCAGATCGGTGCCCTGGATGCCCCGGACGAAGTGCACGCCCATGGCGGAGGTGAGCAGGACGTCCTCGCCGTAGGTCTCGTGCGTGCGTCCCCAGCGGGCGTCCCGGGCGATGTCGACGACGGGTGAGAGGGCCTGCGTCTGGCCCACGGCGCGCATCTGCCGTCGGATGGTGGCGGCCATCTGCTGCACTCCGGGCGGGTCCCAGGTGGCGGCGAGAGCGATGGCTGTGGGGAACGAGGTGAAGCCCGCGGCCGCGACCCCGTTGAGTGCCTCGTTGTGGAGGATGGCGGGAATGCCCAGGCGGGTTCGCTCTCTCAGGAACCGCTGAACGGTGTTGGCGAACCGTGCCAGGCCCGCCGGGCTGTCGGCCGCGACCTGCAACAGGGAGATGTGGCCGATGCCTTCGGTGAGTTCACGGGTGCGGCCCGCCTCGTCGAGGGCGGTCCCGGCCAGCGCGGAGGACAGCTGCTGGGCCTTCTCCAACGTGGTCATGCGTTCCATCAGGGCTTCGGCGCGCTCGCGCGAAGACTTCACGGTCCCGGTCACGGACGGGTTCCGTTCTCCTGGCGGTCGCGCCGGTGGCGGTCGAGGAACCGGCGCAGTTCGCGGCCGATCTCTGCGTCTTCGGGGGCTCCTCCGAACCCTCCGTGGGGCATCGCCTCGAAGACGTGGAGTTCGGCCTCGACACCGGCGGCCCGCAGTTTGCGGTGCATGCGGACGGTGTTGGACAGGAACAGGTCGCGGGTGCCCGTCTGGAGGAAGGTGGGAGGGAAGCCGGAGAGGTCGCCGAACAGCGGGGACAGGTAGGGGTGCGTCAGGTCGTGGCCGCCCGCGTAGAGGAGGTTGACCTCGCGCAGGCTGCTGAGCCTCGGGTCGATGCCCTTGAGGGTCTCGAAGGAGTCCCCGGATTCGGTGAGATCGGCTTCGGGGGTCAGCAGTGCCAGCGCGGCCGGCATCGGGAGCCCCTCGTCCCCGGCCCGGAGGAGAAGGGCGGCGGCGAGGTTGCCGCCCGCCGACCCGCCGCCGACGAAGATGTCCTGCGGAGCGCGGACTTCGAGCAGGGCCCGGTACACGGCGAGGCAGTCGTCCAGGGCGGCCGGGTAGGGATGCAGGGGCGGCACCCGGTAGTCGACGGCCCACGTGATCATGCCGGTGGTGACCGCGTCAGGGGTGGTCATGAGCCGGCAGGCCTCTCCGGTGCCGACGATGAGCGCGCCTCCGTGGATGTCCAGGTAGACGGGGGTCTGCTCGTCGTCGGCGACGCCCTCGGCCCGCAGCACGTAGGCGGGTACGTCTGCGATCTTGGTGTGCTGGGTGTGCACGGGGAGTGCCATGGCCGACATCGCTTGGATGAGCGTGCCGTTGGAGTCCCGGACGTGGTCCAGCCAGCCCTGTGTGTCGCCGAGCGGGGGGTAGACCGGCGGCGGAAAGTGCATCGCAAGGGAGGTGCGGGCCTCCTCGCTGATGCTCCGGGGCGGCGGAGGCGGGACAGCGGGACGATTCGTCATCTCTGCATTCCTTCGGTTCGCGCTTCTGTACGACGGTGCGGGGCGGACCACAGCCGGATGGTCTGGCCCGCCGGCGAGAGCAGCGGATCGCCCGGCGACGCCTCGGCCCGTTTCCCGGCGCCCATGACCGCCTCCACATGCCAGCACTCCCACTATCCGTCATCTGTCGGAGATCCAACAGATGACGGATAAGATACACTCACGTTATGCCCGTGCAACCTTCCGACCCCCGCATCCGCAGATCACGTACTGCCTTGGAGGCAGCGCTGCGCGAGCTCGTCGTTGATCACGAACTGAGCCAGATCTCGGTCTCGGACCTCACCAAACACGCGGGTGTCAACCGGTCGACGTTCTACGAGCACTACACGGACGTGCACGACTTGGCGGCCGCCGCCTGCACCGCCGTCTTCGACCAGCTCGTGACCGCGGTCCAGTCCGCAGGCCCGTCCACGCTTTCCGACGGCGCGGCCGAGCAGAGCCCTCTGGGCAAGGTGTTCACCCATGTGGCGGAGAACTGTGCGTTGTACCGGGCGCTGCTGGGTGACGACGGCAGTGCTCGCGTCATCAACCACCTGCTGCGACGCATGATCGTCGCCAATCGCGTCAGCCGTGTCGCCGCCGGGATGACGGCTTGCGCCGATGACGAGGCGGACCGTGTTCCCCACGACCCGGCAGCCGCCTTCCTGGCCGGGGCCACCCTCGGTGTCATCGCGGACTGGCTGCATCACGGCTGTCCCGGCACCCCGGAGGAGATGGGGACCGTCCTGGAGAAGCTCCTCACCACGAGTTCGGTCGCCTACGACAGCCTCGGCGCACGGGAATCCCCGGGCGTTCCGCTGATCTGAACGGTTCGCGCCACCCGAGCCGGGATTTTCTCTCACCGGTGACCACTGCACCCGCCGCGCCGCGAGCAGTGCGCCCCGGACAGTCTCCGGGGCGGGGCCGCCTGCGCCCGTTTCCGCTGCCTGCACCGGCAGGACGTCCGCCGGTGGACCGGAGACGGAAAATACAGAGCCCTGAGCGGTGTTGACACCAGGACATGCCGGTCAGTCCTCACAGGCCCGCAGCCGGACGGCGATATACGAGCTGCCGGGCAACGGGAGCGTGAAGTCTCCCTCGTACGTGCCGGGCAGTTCGGTGACCGTCATGTTCCAGGTGTCGATGACGTCGGCCCGGTAGCGGACGCCCGGCCGGAGCGAGAAGGGCCGGCGGCGAGGCTGGTTCGATCCGAAGTAGGCAAGCGCGTACCGTCCTTCGACGCCGCCGACCGGGAAGTCGGAGGACGAGGACAGTGGTGCGATACCGGGTGCGTCGCCGGGAAGCTCCTCCAGGATCCTGCGCATGAACTCCATACGGGCCGAGCTCTCGCCCTTGAGGACACCGCCGTGCGACCACCACAGGACGTCGTCGCCGGACAGCCGGCACTCGCCGTGGGTGACGTATCCGCCCCGGACCACGCCCTCCCAGCAGCGGCGGATCATCTCCTGGGGTGCCAGGTTCCCCCATGCCCATTCGATGTCGCCCTCGTAGCCCAGTTCGTCGACCACGACCGGCTTGCCCCACCGGGAACGCCAGGTCGCGGTCGCCTCGGTGGTCTGCTGGATACTGCAGTGGGTGACCCAGTCGGCATCGTTGTCCCAGAGCTCCACCCAGTTGTGCACGCTGATCAGATGGTCGTGGGGATCGTGGGCGCGGATCACGGCGGCCGAGCGGTGCCAGTGCTCGGTGTCCTTGGCCCACAGCAGGTCGTACTCGTTGGCCAGCGACCACCAGACGTTGGGCAGAGCGGCGAACCTGGACACCACGTAGCGCAGGTAGCGGTCGTCGGCGGCCGGGCCCATGTCGGAAAAGCCCCAGCGGTCGTACGGGTGGAAGAGGATGACATCGGCCTCGATGCCGAGTTCTCCCAGTTGGACGATCCGTTCCTCGAAGTGCCGGAAGTAGGCGGGGTCGGGCCGGCTGAAGTCCCAGCCGGACTCGGGCGAGCCCTCGAAAGGGTAACGGGGCGGCTCGTCGGTGTTGTAGACGAACGACTTCGGGAAGACGCACATCCGGACCTTGTTGAAGGGGCTCCGTTCCAAGGACCGCAGGGTCTGCTCCTCCCGTTCATCGCCCTGGTGGGTCCACGCGTAGGCGGTGGTGCCCACGGGGAGGTGGCGGGTGCCGTCGGCGTGCCGGAAGTGGAACTGTGCGTGGACGCGTACCGGCCCGTGGTCGTGCGAGCCTGCCGGGCCGCACTGGAAAGTACCGGTGAGCGCGTCCAGGGACCGTGCGTTGCTCGTGGTCCGGAACGTCCAGGTGCCCTCCTCGTCGGGCATGAAGCGGATGCGGTGGATCCCCCCGCCGTCGTAGAATCCGTGCGCGGTCAGCGCCCGGTCGCCGCAGCGGAACTCGGCCCGGAGCATGACGTCCGTGAACGGGTTGCCGTGCTCGGGCCCGTGCAGCTCCAGTTCGAACGTCCGCCACCGGGTGGCGCTCTCGTCCTGCACACAGCGGGCACTGCCGATCGGTACGTCCGCCGGCTCGTAGTCGGGGGCCGGGACGATGTCGGCCGCGCGGACCTGCGGCACGGGCCCGGATGCCGTCTCGGGCACGGTCGCCAGTTCTGCGTAGAGAGCGGCCTGCGCCTCGGGATCGGTCCGCAGCCCCTCCATGAAGCCGATCGCCTGCTCCAGCCTTCCGTGCTTGAGCTGCACGAGCATCAACTCGTCGTCGAGACGGGGCAGGTACTTGCGTACCACGGCTTCGGCTGCCTCGTCGCGCAGGATCTCGCCGAGGACAGTTCCGGGTCCGTAGGGCATGACTGGCTCCTTGAAAACGTGGAGTAGTGGGGAGAACGACGCTCGAAACGGATAGGGGAAGCGAGCCTGCTCCGGCCGCTCCTGCCTGCCGGTCCGCCGAACGGCGTGCAGGACGGCCGCACTTTCGATCGAGCAGGGTGAACCCGTGCCCGTCGACGGTCCCTGAGAACCCGGCGGCCTCAGCCTGGCCCGGCGCGGAGCCCGCCTTCGCGCCTCCACTCCTTGGCCGGGACGAGCGGAACGGGGTCGGGTCGGTCCACGAGAGTCGTCAGCTCAATGCGCCTGCCCTCGGCCGAGGAACGTCGGACGGCTCGCAGCGTCTCCAGCACGTGAAGGGCGTGGACGCCGCTTGCACGGGGCCCGCCCCGGCCGCTCGCGGCGATGCAGTCGAGCAGACCGATTCCCCGGGCGCCGTCGACGTAGCCCGCTGACGGCTGGAGGGCCCGCCAGTCGGTGCCGCCGAGTTCGAAGTGGCGCACGGTGCCGTCGAAGAGGTTCGGGTCGGGGACGGCGAGCGTTCCGCTCTCGCCGTGCACCTCGATCGGGCTGGCTGTCGTGGCCACCCCGTCGAAGCTGGTTACGAGTGTGGACAGGGCGCCTCCGGTGTGTTCGAGGACCGCGGAGGTGTGGCTGTCCACCTGTACCGGGATCCTCTCCCCCGCGCGTGGGCCCGATCCGATGACGCGCTCGTCGCGCAGCCGGCTGGAGGCTCCGGTCACGGCGCGTACCGGGCCGAGCAGGTGGACCAGGGCCGAGACGTAGTACGGGCCCATGTCCAGCAGCGGGCCGCCGCCCTCGGTGTAGTAGAAGTCGGGGTGGGGATGCCAGCGCTCATGTCCGGGAGTGACCATGACGGCCAGCGCGGCGAGGGGGCGTCCGACGAGTCCCGCGTCGATCGCAGCGCGCGCCGTCTGGGTGCCGGTGCCCAGGACCGTGTCCGGCGCGCAGGCGACCGAGACGTCGGCCGCGGCGGCGGCCTTGATGACCTCCTTGCCGTCGTGGAAGGTCGTGGCCAGGGGCTTTTCGGTGTACACGTGCTTGCCGCCGGCGATCGCGCTCAGGGCGATCCCGGCGTGGGCCGCCGGGGTGGTGAGGTTGAGCACGGTCTGAACGTCGGAGTCGCCCAGCAGTTGCTCGACGGTCATGGGCTGGGCGCCGGGGATCGTCTCGGCGGCCTTGGCGGCCCGGGTGGCGTCGAGGTCGGCGACCGCGGTGATCCGCACCGCGGGATGGTCTGCGAGCGTGTCCAGGTAGGCGCGTGATATCACGCCGAGCCCTACGATGCCGACGCGGTGCGGGTCGCCCACGACATGCCCCTTTCGATGACAGTGCGGACGCTGGGATGCTCCAGCACGTCCAGGCTGTGTCCCGGTGTGGTGACCACGATGCGTCCCTCGCCCCAGCTCCGGGTCCAGATCGCGGGCGAGGTGACCGGACGGTGCCACGGCTGCGACAGGCGCTGCGGGTGGGTCGTGGTGGCCAGGACGTCGATGAGGTCGTCGTGCAGCACCCAGTACTGCTCCGTGCGCAGGGCGAAGTCGTCGATGCCGCGGGTGACCGGGTGGGTGCGTCCGAGGTCCGTGATGTCGATGGTGTGAAACGGGTGGCCGCCGCCTCCCTCGCCCCGGCTCGGGCACGGGTCCTCGCCGGGGTGGGCGGCGAACTGCCCTCCCACCAGGTGGAGGTAGTCGGATGACGCGCGGAAGGAGTCGGCGATGCCGCCGTGCCAGCCGGTGAAGCCGGTGCCGGAGGCGACGGCCCGGGAGAGACCCGTCACCTGTTCGGGAGAGATCTCCGACATGGTGATGCACTGCACGACCAGGTCCGTGGCGGACATCACCGCGGTGTCGGCGTAGACCTCGGTCGTCTCCTCGACCCGTACGTCGTATCCGCCGTGCTCGAGGAAGGGGATGAACAACTCCGTGGCCTGGACCGGCTGGTGGCCTTCCCAGCCGCCGCGGACCACGAGTGCCCTTTGCAACGCCACCGCTGTCCTCTCCGGCCGCGTCTGCCCGGTGGTTTCGGCACCAGGCAGACACATGCGATCACTTCTGACGGACCACGACGCGCACGCGTCCGAGGTTGGGCACCCTGGTGAAGGGGGTGTCCGGGTCGCCGTCGCGCTGGGCGGTGGCCCGCAGGGACGGCAGATAGGTGCCCGGCGTGCCGTAGGTGAACGTCGCGCGCACCTCCACGGTCTGCCTGCAGGGGCCGAAAGGCCGTGCGGTGAAGTCGCCGGTGCCGTCGAAGTCCCACTCGGTGGAAACGATTCGGCCCGTCCCCGGGGGAAGCTGGATCCGGGCCGTGAAGGTGACGGGCGTGCCGGCCGGGACCTCGATCCGGTCCCGGCCCTCGGCCGTCAGATCGACGACCGGCTGGATGCCGTGCCGTCTGGAGGCGCTCGCCGGTACCGCCATCTGGCTGTCGTGCACGGTGTACGGAGTCGACTGCGCGGGTGCCACACCCTTCTCGACCCACGCGCTCACGTCGCGCAGCGCCTGTTGCAGCATGCCGTTGTAGTCGACGAGGCGGGGTGCGCGGGTGCCTGTGGGGGGTTCTTCGAGGTGGTCGGCGTTGTCGTTCAGCCAGAGCCGGAAGGTGTCCTGGTAGCCCGCACCAAGTGCCTGCTTCACCTGCGTGCGGTACCAGTCGGCCTGCCAGGGGAAGGCATCGGTGTCGAGAAGGTTCGCGACCACGATGACCTTGCCGTTGATCTTCCCGGTGTGGGTGCCGCCCCCGCTCGTGGAGGCGGAGAGCATCGGACCGACCTGGAGGGCGCGCTGCGGGTACAGGGGCCGGCCGTCCGGGCCCCGGTACTGGTCCCAGGCGTAAAAGCCGGGCCGGGTGGGAACCTGGTGGCGGTGGTAGGCGCGGAAGGCGATGGACCAGCGGTTGTCCATGGCCAGCTTGCCGCCGGCGGCGAGCGCGTCCAGCGTGTCGGCGGCGTTGCCGCTGTCGAGGGTGACGGTGTGTGTGGCCGCGTCCAGGGCCCCCGACAGGGTCCCGATCTTCGTGCCGTCGGCCTGGTAGGCGGTGAGGTCGAGACCGGTCGTGTCAGGCTGGGACGGCACGGAGTCCAGGACGAGGCCCGTCGGCCTGTTCTGGGCGTCCCGGATGACCTGCCCGATGGTGGCGGTGTGGTCGATCCTGGCGGCGCGGATCAGGTCCCCGAGGCCGGACTGCTCGGTGCCGAGGTAGCCCGGCTTGCTCCAGAAGTCGTCCGCGTAGGTGGGATCGACGGTGCGCAGCAGGCTCACGAAGCCCAGGAGGCCGTCGGGAGCGCTCAGGCCGAGCACGTACGCGTAGTCCTCCCAGGCACGCAGCGGGACGCCGAGCAGCGTCGCCTCGCGGAGCATGTCCTGCTCGACCTGGTCGAGGCCGGTGTAAGGATCACCGCTGCCGCCGGGCCGGACCGCGTCGGCGATCCGGGGTGCCTTGTCGCGCAGGACGAGCCGGGCCAGCGCGCGGACGGTGAAGTTGTTCGGGATGGACGAGGGCACCCCGGGGACGAAGGGCACCGCGCCGTCCCACACGCCCTCGGTGTTCTCGATCGCGCCGATCGTCTGGTAGGAACCGCCGCTGCCGCCGTAGATGTAGCCGTGGATCCGTCGTGAGGAGCTGTAGTACCGCGCCGCGTAGGTCCGGGAGAACTTGGCGGCGGCCGCCTCAACCCGGTAGCCGACACCCCCGTTCGTCTGCACGGTGTAGGCGCCGGCGGACGCGCCGAAGGCGATGGCGCCGTCGGTGGCGTTCTCGTCCTGCAGCGGGTACACCTTCTGGAAGAACCGCCCTTGCCACTGCTTCTTCGGGGGCAGGTAGAGCGTGAATTTCTTGCCGGTGCCTTCGAAGTGCCCCGAGACCCTGCGGTGCGGTACCGGAGAGGTCAGGTCCGTCTCGCTGTCGATCACCGCTTGGTTGTACACCGGGTCGTCGCAGTCGGGGGTGACCCATACCGGCCCGCCGGCGACAGGCGCGGTGCACTGCGGCCGGGACGCGGCGGAGGCGTTCGCAACCGTCGTCAACGACGGTCCGAGGACCACTGCGGTGCCGACCGCGGCGTTGCGTACGAACCGCCGTCTGGACAGCGTCCCGGAAGGCGAGCTCTCCGGCGTCTCGTGGGCCTGCTCGTTTCTGGTCATGAGTTCCTCGTGAGGTCGGAGAGCTCCGCAGCGTTGGATTCCAGCCTCCGGGCGCGCCGCAGCCGTTGTTTCTTGGGGTCTGCGATGGGGGCCGCCATCTGAAGCTTGCGGGTGTAGGGGTGCTGGGGGTTCGTCGCGATGTCGTGCGCTTTGCCGATCTCGGCGATGCGGCCCTGGTGGAGGACGGCGATCCGGTCGCTGACCTCGTAGACGACGCCCAGGTCGTGACTGATGAAGAGGTAGGCGACGCCGGTCTCGCGCTGGATGTCCTGGAGGAGGGTGAGCACGCGGGCCTGAGTCGTCACGTCGAGGGCGCTGGTGGGTTCGTCGCAGATGATGACCGCGGGGTCCAGGGCGAGGGCGCGTGCGATGGCGATGCGCTGGCGTTGCCCGCCGGAGAACTCACGCGGGTAACGGCCGCCGGAGTCGGCCGGCAGTCCGACGGCGTCCAGCAGCTCGCGCACCCGCGTCCGTCCCCCGTCGACGCCGGCGGCGAGCAGCGGTTCCACCAGGATGCTCTCGACCGTCATCGACGGGTTCAGCGAGGAGTAGGGGTCCTGGAAGACGACCTGGATGTCACGGGCGACCTTGCGGCGGCGGGAGCGCTGGATGTTGCTGATGGTCTCGCCCCGGAAGGTGATCGACCCACTGGTCACGGGAGCGAGCCCGAGGATCGCGCGGCCGATCGTCGTCTTGCCCGACCCGGACTCGCCGACGAGGCTCAGGGTCTCCGAGGCGTTGAGCTCGAAGGAGACGTCGTCGATCACCGTGGTCCCGGTGCTTCGTCGTCCGCCGTAGCGCACGACGAGGCCGTCGACCTTGAGTACCGGCTCTGGCACCTCACACCTCCGCGATCTCGACACGGCGTGCCGATGAGAGCAGTTCCTGCGTGTACGCCTCGGCCGGTGCCTCGAAGAGCGCGTCCACGTCGCTGCGCTCCACGATGCGTCCGTCGCGCATCACGCTGACCGTGTCGCAGATGTCGGCCACGACACCGAGGTTGTGGGTCACCAGGACGACGGCCAGTCCGCGTTCTTCACGCAGTTCCCGCAGCAGTTCCAGCACCTCGGCCTGTACGGTCACATCCAGCGCGGTGGTCGGCTCGTCCGCGACGATCAGGTCCGGTCCTGAGGCCACCGCTCCGCAGATCAGGACACGCTGCGCCATGCCGCCGGAGATCTCGTGGGGGTACTGGCGGAACACGCGTTCGGGATCCTTGATGCCCACGCGTGCCAGCAGGGCCAGCAGTTCCTGCTCAGCCTCCTTCTTGGTCACGTTCTTCACCGCGCGCAGAGCGTGGGTGAGTTGCGCGCCGACCGTGAAGCAGGGGTCGAGGTTCGACATGGGTTCCTGGGGGACGTAGGCGATCCGCCGGCCGCGTGCCGCGCGCATGTGTTCCTCGTCGGCCAGCAGGTCCTTTCCGTCCAGGACGGCGCTTCCGCCAAGGACGACCGCCTCGCGGGGCAGGATTCCCAGGGTCGCGAAGGCGATCTGTGACTTGCCGGATCCCGACTCGCCCACCAGGCCGTGGACCTCGCCCCGGCGTACGTCGAGATCGACGCCGTGGACGACCTCGCGCACGCCGTCCGCGCCGTCGGGGTAGCCGACGCGCAGGCCGCGGATGGACAGCACCGCGTCGGGCTCCTCGGCGGGCCGGGCCGGACCGTCCGCCGCGGCCTGTTCCCGGGCCTGCCGGATCACCTCGCGCCGGCGGTGTGCGGACAGCTTCCTGCTGTGCGCGGAAGACTGCAGGACGTCGCGCAGGGCGTTGCCGAGCAGGACGAGGGCGAGGATGGTCAGGCTGATGAGCAGGGCCGGCCACAGGACGCCGGCTTTGTTGTTGTAGATGTTGCCGAAGGACTCCTGCAGGACGCTGCCCCAGGACGCCTTGGCGGGGTCGCCGAGGCCGAGGAAGTCGACGCCGGCCTCGATGCCGATGCCCGCGGCGAGGACGAAGGAGCTCTGGATGACCACCGGCGCGCGCACGGCCCACAGTATGTGGCGGCCGACGATCCTCAGGTCGGACAGTCCCACCACCTTGGCCGCGTCCACGTACAGCTCGGTGCGGACGCCGACTACGACGGACTTGACCAGGCGGAAGTACGCCGGGGCGATCAGGAGCCCGAAGACGGTCATGGCGGCGACGACGTTGGGGCCTGTGCGTGCGTAGAGCGCGATGAGCAGGACGATGCCGGGCATCGACATGACGACGTCGGAGACCCAGCTCGACACTGCCTCGAACCTGCCCCGGTAGAAGCCGGCCACCAGGCCGCTCGTCACCCCGAGAGCGACCGAGACGACGAGGACCACCACGCAGGCGAGCAGTGTCTCGCGGGTGCCCCACATCAGACGCGACAGGATGTCCCGCCCCGTGGCGTCCGCGCCGAGGATGTGGCCGGGGCTGAAGGGAGCGGCGTTGACCGCGTTGAGGTCCGTCTTGTTGGGTCCGGTGGGCGCGAGCCAGGGGCTGGACAGGCCCAGGACCATCACGAAGAGCAGGAAGACCAGGCAGGCCGCGCCCTGCGGGTTGGCCAGCAGCCGCCGCAGCACGGACCGTCCCTTCACCGCTGCCCGGGCGTCCAGGTCGTCCGCGTCCAGCACAGGAGTGGTGGTCATCGCGTCCTCGCTTTCGGGTTGACGGCGGCCGTGGCGAGGTCTCCCAGCAGGTTGACGACGAGCACGATGACGATGGTCACCAGTACGCAGCCCATCACCACGGGCACGTCCCCCTGCTGGGCGGAGGTGTTGCTCAGGTCGCCCATGCCCGGCATGGCGAACACCTGCTCGATGATGACCACCCCGCCGATCAGGGCGATCGTCTGCAGGCTCAGCGCGGTGAGGCCGGGACCTGCAGCGTTGCGGAGCACGTGCCGGAAGATGATCCGGGATTCCGGTATGCCCCGGGCTCTCAGTGTCCGGACGAAGTCCTTGGAGAGGGTGTCGAGGACGGCTCCGCGAAACTGTGAGGCGGCGTTGGCGATCGACCCCACGAGCAGGGCGATGACCGGCAGGGTGACCGACTCCAGCCATCCGCTGACGCTGACGTCCGGTGAGACGTATCCCGTCGCCGGCAGCAGCCGGACGGAGACCGCGAAGGCGAAGACCAGCCCGATGGCGACGATGAACGGTGGGACGGCTGCCCCGAGGACCGCGAGGAACTGGACCACCCGGTCGATCCAGCCGCCGCGGACCGCTGCGGCAACACCGATCAGGACGCTCAGCACCGCGGTCAGCACCAGCGCCAGAACGATCATGGTCAGGGTCACCGGCACCCGTGACGCCAGGGAGGACGTCACGGACTGCCCGGTGAAGAAGGAGTCCCCGAGGTTGCCGGTGACGACTCCCTTGAGCCAGTCCCCGTACTGCACGAGGAGCGGCCGGTCCAGGCCGAGCGTGACGACCTCGGCCTTGACGTCGGCCTCGGTCGCGTTCGTACCCAGCACCGCCCGGGCGATGCCCGGGCCGTTGCCGTACATCAGCGTGAAGGTCGCGAAGCTGACCAGCAGCAGCACGGCCACCGCGCGGACCAGCTTCTTCGCTGCAGAACCCAACACCCGAGGGCTCCTATTCGCTCATGCCCGAAGGGCTACTGGAAGTCCCGCAGGACCGGGTGCAGGCCGCCCGGGTCGGTGGAGGGACGAATGTTGATCTTGGGGTTGTAGGCGTAGAACATGCCCGTCTCCGCCAGCGGTACGAACCACGCCTGGTCGACGACGTAGCGGTTGAGGGCCTGCTGGTCCTTGACCGACTGCTCCGGGGTGTCGGACAGGATCTTCTTCCAGAGCTTGGCCACCGTGGCGTCCTTCTGGTGCTCCACGTTCCAGATGCCGTCCGGCAGGAGGTAGTCGGTGATGTCCTGCCGGGAGTCACCGTAGTTGCCGAGCTGCCAGAACGGCACCGGGTACTTGCCGCTGAGCAGCTCGGTGATGGCGTTCGGCCCGGACAGCGTGACCTGCTTGACCTTGATGTTGATCAGCCCCAGCTGCTGCTTGATCACCGGCATCAGCGAGTCGAGGTTCTGGCCCGCCAGGAACGGCACCTCAAGGTCGAAGCCCTTCGCGTAGCCGGCCTTCGCCATGAGCTTCTTCGCGGCGTCGACGTTGTAGGGGTACGGGTCCTTCAGACCCTTGATGTAGGCGTCCGTGCCGCCGCGGAAGATCTGGGCGGTCGGGTTGGCGAGCCCGCGGTAGAGGTTCTTCGAGAGGGCCTCCTTGTCGAAGACCATGTTCATCGCACGGCGCACGTCCAGGCTGCCCAGGGCCGGGATCTTCTTGCCCAGGTGGTCGGTGATCAGCATGCGGGTGACCTGGCTCTTGACCGACTGGATCTTCATCCCGGAGGCCTTGGCCTGGCTGTAGGTCGCCTGGGTGACGAGGGTGCCGTCGATCTGCCCCGTCTTCAGGGCGTTGATCGCGGCGGTCTCGTTGGTGATCACCTTGATGACGAGCTTCTTGTACGGGTAGGACTTGGTGTCCCAGTAGGCGTTGTTCTTGGTGAAGGTGTAGACGGAACCGCTGGTCGTGGCCGCCTGGTCGAGCGTGTAGGGGCCCGAGCCGACCGGTGCCTTGTTCGTCTTGCCCGAGGCCAGGTACTTCGGGCTGGCCATCTTCACCTCGCACAGCCGCAGGGCGAGCAGCGGGTTCGGCGTCGTCTCGCTGATCACCACCGTCAGGTCGTCCGGCGTGGTGACCGTCATGGGGGCGAAGCGGGCTGCGCTGCCGCCGTGCTTCTTGGCGTACTCGATGGACGCCTTCACCGCCGCCGCGTTCACCGGGGTGCCGTCGGAGAACTTCATCCCGGGATGCAGGTGGACCGTCACCCCGGTGTTGTCGGACTTGAACGTCCAGGACTTCGCGGCGGCCGGCTGGGGCTTGCCCAGGGCGTCGCAGCGGAAGAGGGAATCGTAGACCGCCGACGCCCCCCAGCCCTGGTAGGCGGGCTGGCTCGTCGGATCCCACCCCTGGATGTCCTGCGACATGGCGAGCGTGAGCGTGTCCCTGCTTCCCGCCTTGCCCGACGCGGTACTCCCACCGGTGCAGCCGCTGAGGGCTCCCAGCGCGGCGAGAGACATGGTCGTTGTCACTGCGAAAGCAGATCTTGTGATGCGCCGCATCGTTGACTCCTTCAGAGGCGAGTGATGCGCGGCCCCGGCTACGTGCCGGCCGGTGCAGAAGTGTCACGGGCGCCCGAAACAGGGGCGCAAACCGGACCGATGGGGTGTGAGCAACGTTGTACGCGGCAACGTACGGAGGCGAGCCAGAATGAGTCAAGAGCGTGAACCGCACGACTCGGGTAACAGTTCCGCAACGTGCCCGTAGCCTGGCCTTTAAGTCTCCTTACCAAACGGCGCCCACCTGGGCTTTCATCGCCGCGGCGGAAGACGGACCGGCAGGCGTGCGAATGGCCGGCGACCCATCGCCCACCGGCCATTCCTCTTCACAGACGGGGCAGCGAGTGCACCGTTGCACACGCCGAGGTCCTGGCTACGAGGACCGTCATGCCCGTCCACCGCGCGCCGGAGCCGCACTCGAGCCACGTACCAGCAGGCGAGGCGCCACGACGTAGTGGGTCGGCTGCGTGCGGCCCTCCAGCCGTTCGAGAAGCAGGCGTGCGCTCATCTGGCCGGTCAGGTGGGCGGACTGGTCCACCGTCGTGAGGGAGACCCGGCCGATGGCGGAGGCGGTGATGTTGTCGTACCCCGTGACGGTGAGGTCTTCGGGGACCCGCAGGTCCCGCTCCTCCGCGGCCCTCAGGACACCGAGTGCCGCGATGTCGGCCCCGGCGAAGACGGCGGTCGGCGGGAGGGACCTGTCCAGGGCTTCGACGGCGGCCAGGTAGCCGCCTTCCTCCGTGTACGACGTCTCGATGACGTCCGGCTCCAGGCCGTGCCGTCTCATGGCGTCGACGTAGCCGTCGCAGCGTGCGGTGTGCGAGAGGACGAAGGGCCGCTCCAGGTCCCCCGTCGGGTGGGTGGTGTGCACGATGCGCCGGTGGCCGAGCCGCACCAGGTGGTCCACCATGAGCCGCGCGCCGCCGCGGTCGTCGTCCACGACCGTGTCGTAGTGGGCGGCGCCGCCGTGCCGCGCGACCACCACGGCGGGAATCTCCTGCCCTAGCCGTTCCAGCCACGCCGTACTCGCCTCGGGCGCGATGACGACGAGCCCGTCGACCTGGCGGTCGATCAGTGCCTCGATGCTGCGTTGCTGACGCGGGGCGGCGAGCCCCCCGGTGATGAGGATCTCCTGGTAGGGGCCCGGTTCGAGCTCGTCCGTGACACCTTCGACGATCTCCGGCTGGAAGGGATGCGAAAGCGCCACGAGCATGACACCGACGGTGTAGGAGCGGCCGCGCATGGCGCGCGCGCTCGCTTGGGGCCGGTAGCCCAGTTTCTCGATCGCGGCGGTGACCTTCTCCCGCATCTGCGGACTGACGCCGTAGGCGTCCCGGAGCACCTTGGAGACGGCCGAGAACGAGACGCCGGCCTCCTGGGCAACGTCGTGGATCGTCACGCGGCGCGGCCCGGAAGGCCGTGATGTGCCGTCGGTACGGTTCCGCCCCGACCGGACGTGCCGCTCGCCCGAAGCGCTCATGTCACCCCGCAGTTCAGCGCCGTCAGAGCTGTTGTCCATTCGCGCCATGCTACAAGCGCCCGCATCGATCGCCGCCTCACCGGTCGACGCCCTCCTGACCTCTTGACACTGCTTCGGAGCACTCCTTACGCTCCCGACGTCCAACGTTGCACATTACCGGCCTGTTACGCGACTCATCCGATGGCGGAGACGGGCGTTCCCGAACGGAACGCGCACTGGCGCCCGCCGTAAGGCCCGGTCACCGAATGCTCGAGATGTCTGGAGACTCGCATGGTCGTGGCTGCTGCTGCACCTTCCCCACCTCGTTTCGAACACTTCACCGACGGCTCCCCTGTACGCGGTATCGGCACGGGCTCACCACGTCTGTCGTGGTCGGTCTCCCAGGCCGGCCCCGGTTACGAGCAGACTGCCTACGAGGTCGAAGTGGTACAGGGTACGACGACCGAGAGGTACCGGGTCGAGAGCGCCGAGCAGGTGCTGGTGCCCTGGCCCGCGAAGCCGCTGGGATCCCGGGAGTTCGCGGCAGTGCGCGTGCGCGTGGCCCACAAGGAGGAGTGGAGCGGCTGGAGCGAGCGCTCCGTCGTGGAGGCCGGTCTGCTCGGTGCCGGCGACTGGACCGCGTCCTTCGTCAGCCCGGCCGGGGTGGGGGCACTGCGCATGCCCACGCCGGTACTGTCCGGCTCGCTCCACGTTCCCGGAGAGGTGCACAAGGCCCGCCTCTACGCCACGGCACACGGCGTGTACAACGCCACCCTCAACGGGCGCCGGGTCGGGGACGCCGTGCTCGCCCCGGGCTGGACGGCCTACCCGCACCGGCTGCGCTACCAGACCTACGACGTGAGCGACCTCGTGCGCAGCGGGGACAACACGCTGGAGTTCCTGCTGGGCAACGGCTGGTTCCGGGGCCGTCTCGGTTTCCGGGGCGAGCGTGCCCAGTACGGCGACCGGCTCGCACTGCTGGCGCAGCTGGAGGTCACGACCGCGGACGGCCGGGTCCACGTCCTCGGTACCGACGGCTCCTGGACCGCGCGCGAGAGCGAGGTCCTCGCCGACGACCTCTACGACGGACAGCACACGGACCTGCGGCGCCGCGGTCGCGGCTGGACCCCCGCGACGAGCGCGGTCGAGGTCGTCGCGGGCGACCTCGCGCGTCTCGTCGCACCGCAGGGGCCGCCGGTCCGGGTCGACCGCCTGCTGTCGGCGCAGAAGGTGTGGACCTCTCCCTCGGGCCGCACCCTGGTGGACTTCGGCCAGAACACGGTGGGCTGGGTCCGCCTGCGGGTGCGCCACCTGGCGCCCGGCAGCGAGGTCGTCGTCCGGCACGCCGAGGTCCTGGAAGGCGGGGAGCTCGGCACCCGCCCGCTGCGCACCGCGGAAGCGACCGACACGTATCTCGTCGCCGGCCGCGCGCAGGAGGTCCTCGAACCCGCCCTCACCTTCCACGGCTTCCGCTACGCGGAGGTGTCCGGGATCGCCGGTCTGCGCGCCGAGGACGTCGAGGCCGTGGTCATCACGTCGGACCTGCGGCGTACCGGGTGGTTCGACTCCTCGCACGACCTGCTGAACCGGTTCCACGAGAACGTTGTCTGGGGCATGCGCGGCAACTTCGTGGACGTGCCCACCGACTGCCCGCAGCGCGATGAGCGGCTCGGCTGGACCGGCGACATCCAGGTGTTCGCCCCCACCGCGGCCTTCCTGTTCGACACCGCCGGGTTCCTCGGCTCGTGGCTTGCGGACCTCGCCGCCGAGCAGTTGCCGGACGGGTCCGTCCCGTACGTGATCCCGGACGTGCTGCACGACGCATCGCCCGCCTCGGCGGCGTGGGGGGACGCCGCCGTCGTGGTCCCGTGGGTGCTCTATCAGCGCACGGGTGACCAGGCGGTGCTGGAACGCCAGCTGCCGAGCATGCGCGCCTGGGTCGACAAGGTGGAGTCCCTGGCCGGGCCGGACCGCCTGTGGACCGGCGGCTTCCAGTTCGGCGACTGGCTTGACCCGGACGCGCCCCCGGACGCACCCATGCGCGCGAAGGCCGACCCCGACGTCGTCGCCACGGCCCACCTGGCCCGCTCGGCGGCACTCGTGGCCGAGGCCGCGCGCGTGCTGGGCCGTACCGCCGAGGCGGAGCACTACGCCGCGCTGGCCACCGAGGTGCGCGAGGCCTTCAACCGTGCCTACGTCACCTCCGCCGGCCGGATCGTCTCGGATGCTCCGACCGTGTACGCCGTCGCCCTCTGCTGGGGGCTGCTGCCCGGTGAGGAGCAGCGGGAGCAGGCCGGCCGGCGGCTGGCCGACCTGGTGCGCGCCAGCGGATTCCGGATCAGCACCGGCTTCGTGGGCACCCCGCTCGTCACCGACGCCCTGGCCTCCACCGGCCACGCGGACGTCGCCTACCGGCTGCTGCTGCAGACCGGCTGCCCGTCGTGGCTGTACCCGGTGACCATGGGAGCGACCACCGTCTGGGAACGCTGGGACAGCATGCTGCCCGACGGGAGCATCAACCCCGGCGAGATGACCTCGTTCAACCACTACGCGCTCGGCGCCGTCGCGGACTGGATGCACCGTCGGGTGGCCGGTCTCGCCCCCGCTGCCCCGGGTTACCGCAGGATCCGGGTGGAGCCGTTGCCGTGTGCGGCGCTGACCTCGGCATCCGCCAGGCATCTGACCCCGTACGGAGAGGCCTCGGTCGCGTGGGAACGCGTCGACGGGCGCTTCCGGCTCGATGTGCGGGTACCGGTGGGAACGACCGCTCAGGTGCACCTGCCCGGTGCCGTCGACCCCGTCCTGGTCCATCACGGCAAGCACCATTGGGTGGTGACCGATCCCGTCGCCCCGCCGCACAGACCGTCCGCCCCGGTCACGGTCCGGGACGTCATGGACGACCCGGCCGCCTGGGCCGCGGTGGTCGACGCGGCCGTCGAGACAGGCCTGGCCCCCCGCGGCGAGACCCAGGTCGCGGTCGGGCTCTTCGGCCACCTCGACGCGCCCGCCGGCGATCTCGCTCCCGCCCTGGTACCGCAGGACCTGCACCTGGGCGCCGACGCCTTCCACCGGGCCGTGAGCACGATCATCGAATCGGACTCCGCCTGATGTCCCCGGTGCCCGCAATCACGCAACACAAGGAGAACCTCGACCATGTCCACTGAGGACTACCGCGACATCCTGCTGCCCAATGCGGCCCGAGCCGAGCTGCTCCTGAGTGAAATGACACTGGAAGAGAAGTGCGACCAGCTCACCGCCGTCTGGCCGTGGTGCCTGGTGCGTGCCGACGGTTCGGAAGCGGACGGCGCGGAGGAGGTGATCAAGCGGGCGCCTGGGCACATCGCGGGGTTGACGGCCGACGATCCGGCCCGGCTCGCGCGTCTGGTGGGCGGGATCCAGCGGCAGTACGTGACCCGCACCCGGCTCGGTATTCCGGCACTGGTACACGCCGAGGCCCTCAACGGTTTCGTCGCCGGGGGCCACATGGTCTTCCCGACCGGCACCGGACTGGCCGCGGCATGGAGCCCCGATCTCGTCGAGGAGATGGCGGACCTGATCCGTCACCAGATGCGCAGGGTGGGCTTCCGGCAGGCGCTGTCCCCGGTGATGGACGTCGCGCTCGATCCGCGCTGGGGGCGGGTGCACGAGACCTACGGGGAGGACCCGTATCTGGCCGCCGCGCTCAGCGTGGCCTACACCCACGGCCTGCAGGGGGACGACCTGGCGGACGGCGTGATCGCCACCGCCAAGCACTTCCTGGGCTATGGCCTCGCCTCGGGCGGCATCAACCTGTCGGCCTACGAGGGCGGCGCGCGCCGTACCCGGGACCTGTTCGCCTACCCCTTCGAGGCCGCGATCCAGCTCGCCGGCCTGAGGTCCGTGATGAACTCGTACGCGGACGTGGATGGCGTTCCCGCGGGCATCTCGCGGGAGATCCTGACCGATCTGCTGCGCGGGACCCTCGGCTTCGAGGGGTTCGTGGCCTCGGACTACACCACGCTGGAGCATGCGGTGAACCGGCAGCGGGCCGCCGCCACCCCCGGGGAGGCGGGGCGCCTGGGCATCCTGGCCGGCCTGGACGTGGAGCTACCCAAGGCGTTCGGCTACGGCGACGGGCTCATCGACGAGGTGGCGCAGGGCCGGCTGGACGAGCGGGACGTGGACGCCTGCGTGCTGCGGGTCCTGCAGGCCAAGTTCGACCTCGGCCTCTTCGAGAACCCGTACCCGGCCGAGCGCATCGACCTGGACGCCACCGCCGCGGAGGGCGGGCAGCTCTCGCAGGAGCTGGCAAGGCGCGCGGTGGTGCTGGCCAAGAACGACGGGCTGCTGCCGCTGTCCCCGGGCGCGGGCAGCGTGGCCGTCATCGGCCCGCACGCCGACGTGGTCTCCCTGCAGTTCCCCACGTACACCTATCCCGCGTGGCGGGAGATGACCCTGCGGATGGCGCAGGGCGCGCTCGGCAACCAGATCGGCACCGAACCGGGCATGGACTCGTGGAACGACGACCTGTTCCCGCCGGTCGACCAGGAGACGTTCCTGCGCGAACGCTACGGGGCGCGCACGCTCGCCGACGCGGTCGGGGACTTCGCCGGCACGGTGCTCGTGGAGCAGGGCAGCACTCTGACCCAGTCCCTCGGCGCCGACGCTCTGGAGCGGGCGGTCGACGCCGCGCGCCGCTCCGATGTCGTGGTGCTCGCGCTCGGCGGCGCGAGTCTGTGGTTCACCGGCGAGCGCACCGAGGGCGAGGCGAGCGACTCGGCGGACATCTCGCTGCCGCCCGCCCAGGCGGCCCTCGCCGAAGCGGTGGCAGCCACCGGCAAGCCCCTCGTCGTCGTGCTCACCCAGGGGCGTGCCTACACGCTGCCCGAGGCGGTGCGCGACGCGGCGGCGATCGTGGTGGCGCCCTACGGCGGGCCGTTCGGGCCGAGCGCGGTCGCCGAGGTTCTCTTCGGCGCGGTCAATCCCAGCGGGAAGCTGCCCTACAGCATTCCGCGACACACCGGGCAGATCCCGGTCTACCACCACCAGCCCGCCGGTACCGGCTACCGCAACCCGCTGCCGCCGGGCACGGGCCGGCTCTACCTGGACATGGAGGCGACCCCGCTGTACCCGTTCGGCCACGGCCTGAGCTACGCCGACTTCGCGCTCGCCGACCTGTCCGGCGACACGGAGGTCGGCACCGGCGACGCCGCCCGCATCAGCGCGATCCTCACCAACACGGGCTCCGTCACGGGCGCCGTCACCCTTCAGCTCTACGTGCGGGTCAACGCCTCCGGTGTCACCCTGCCTGCCCAGCAGCTGGCCGGCTTCAACCGGGTCGAGCTGGCGGCCGGCGAATCCCGCCGGGTCACCTTCTACCTGGAGGCCGCCCAGCTCGGTCACACCAACGTGGCGCGCGACTTCGCCGTCGAACCGGCGCACGTCGAGTACTTCCTCGGCTTCGACTCCGACGACCGGCGCCTGACCGGCTCCTTCGACCTGATCGGCGAGCCCAGGATCCTCACCAGCCAGGAGCGTTCCTTCCTCTCCGAGACAGTCGTCGCCCCCGTCTGACCCGGCCACCGAGACAACCGAAGGCGATGCCATGACACCGCAGCCCACCCGGATGCAGGTCGAGCCCGTGGACCTGCCCAACCCTCTGATCCCCGGTTTCAACCCGGACCCCACCTGCATCCTCGTCGACGGGACGTACTACACGGTCACCTCGTCGTTCGAGTACCTGCCGGCCCTGCCGGTCTACCGCAGCACCGACTTCGCCCACTGGGAGCACATCGGCAACGTCGCGCCCCGTGAGGAGCAGGTCGGCCTTGCCCGAACGGCGTCCACCGCCGGCGTGTTCGCGCCCACCCTCCGCTACCACGAGGGTCTCTACCACCTCATCGTCACGGTGACCGACAGCCCGCGCGGCTGCGTCCTGTTCACCGCGAGCGACCCCGCCGGTCCCTGGAGCGACGGGGTCACCATCGAGGGCATCAACGGCATCGACCCCGACCTGGCCTGGGACGAGCACGGAACGGCCTACGTCACGTTCAGCGGTCTGCACCTGGTCGGTACCCAGGTGGTCGCCAACCGGGGCATCCTCCAGGCGAGGGTCGACCTCGTGGCCGGCAAGATCCTCGAGGAGCCCCGGGAGCTGTGGTCGGGCACCGGGCTGGTCTCCCCCGAGGCGCCGCACCTCTACCACCGCGACGGGCAGTGGTATCTGATGATCGCGGAGGGCGGCACCGGTTACGGGCACTCGGTGAGCATCGCCCGCGGCCCGAGTATCGAGGGGCCCTTCGAGGGGGCGCCGCACAATCCCGTCCTCAGCGCGTCCGGGACGGACCGCCGCGTGCAGTGCACCGGCCACGCCGACCTGGTGCGCGGGCCGCACGGCAAGGACCTGCTGATCCTCCTCGGCACGCGCATGGTCGGACGCACCGCCGCCCTGTGCCGGGAGACCTACGTCACCGCGGTGGAGTGGGCCGACGGCTGGCCGCACGCGGCCCCGGTGCCGTACAGCCCGCGGTCCGAACCGGTCGACGAGTACTTCGAGTTCACCGACCCGGCCGCCCTCGCGGACCCGGGCTGGCTCGCCGTGGGCCGCACCCCCCAGACGGTGGTGTCCGCCGGCGGCCGTCCCGGTTACCTGACCCTTCGCGCGGACTCCGGGGGCATCGACACCTTCCGTCCGGACTTCGTCGGCCGCCGTCAGCGTCATCTGACCAGCGTCGTGGAGACCCGTGTCGCCCCGGCCGACGGCAGGGGCGGCCTGGGGATCCGCCTCGACGAGGACTTCACCATCTCCGTTCTCGCCGAGCGGGCGCCGTCCGGCAGCGGGATCCGGGTCACGGGCCGGGCGTCCATGCCCACTCTGTCCCACTCCTGGAGCGCCGAGGCGGCGGGCGACGAGGTCGTGCTCCGGATCGCCACACACGCGCCCACCGCGGGACGGCTGCCGTGGGCGCCCACGGGCGACCTCGTCCGGCTGAGCCTCGTCGACGGCGACGGCGTCGAGACGCAGCTGGCCGAGTTCGACGGCCGGGTCTGGTCGTTCGAGACCGCCGCTTCCTTCACCGGGCGCGTCACCGGCATGTTCGCCGAGGAGGGCACCGTCCACTTCGCCGACTTCCGCTACCACGGAGAGGCCCTGACGTGACCGGCCTGCCGCCGCGCGTCCTGTTCGGCGCCGCCTACTACCACGAGTACCAGCCCGCCTACGGCCCCGACAACCGGTCCGACGACCGGCTCAAGACCGACCTCGACCTGATGGCGGACGCGCGCTTCACCGTCATCCGGGTCGGCGAGTCGGTCTGGTCGACGTGGGAACCGGAGAACGGCCGCTTCGACCTGGACTGGCTGCAGCCCGTCCTCGACGGCGCCCACGAGCGCGGGATCCGCGTGATCCTCGGGACCCCGACGTACGCGGTGCCGCCGTGGCTCGCCCGCCTCTACCCCGAGATCGCGGGCGAGCGGGAGACCGGCCGGCGCATCGGCTGGGGCTCCCGCCAGGAGGTCGACTTCACCCACCCTGCTTTCCTCTTCCACGCCGAACGCGTGGTGAGGGAAATCGTCGCCCGGTACGCCGGTCACCCGGCCGTCATCGGGTTCCAGGTCGACAACGAACCCGGCAACGAACTCCTTTACAACCACGGGATCTTCGAGCGTTTCGTCGACCACCTGCGCCAGAAGTACGGCGACGTCGAGACCCTCAACCGCGAGTGGGGGCTGGTCTACTGGTCGCACCGGCTGTCGACCTGGTCCGACCTGTGGCGGCCGGACGGCAACGCGCAGCCCCAGTACGACATCGCCTGGCGGGAGTTCCAGGCCCGCCAGGTCACCGAGTTCATCAACTGGCAGGCGGACATCGTCCGCGAGTGCGCCCGGCCCGACCAGTTCGTCACCACCTGCATCTCCTACGTACGCCCCGCGGTGGAGGACGACGAGCTGACCGACCGGCTCGATGTCACTGCTGGCAACGCCTACTACGGCATGCAGGACCTCCTCGCGCTCCCGGACACCACATCCGGGGAGCAGGAAGCACGGACGCGGCAGAGCGATGTGTGGAAGCTGTATCTGGCCGCCGACCGGATGTACTCCTCCCGCCAGGAGCCGTTCCTGGTCACCGAGACCAACGCCGGCGCGATCGGGCCGCCGTGGGACAACCGGCCCGCCTACGACGGTCAGTGGCGCCAGGCCGCATGGGCTCTGGTGGCCCGGGGCGCGCGGATGGTGGAGTACTGGCACTGGCACACTCTGCACTTCGGCACGGAGACGTACTGGGGCGGCGTACTGCCGCACACCGGCCGGCCCGGCCGCGTTCATGCGGAACTGGCCCGCTTGGGCGCGGAGTTCGAGGCGGCCGGCCCGCTGGTCGCCGGCCTGCGGCCGGATGCCGACATCACCGTCGTCCGCTCGACGCCGAGCATGTGGCACATGCAGAAGTACCCGCCCCTGTCGGCTCCGGACGGCGGTCCCGACCCCGAGGCGTATCACGGGATCGTCGATCCCTTCTACCGCGGCGCCCTCGACGCCGGGCGCCAGGTGCGCATCATCCACGCCCGTCAGTTGCACGACCCGCAAGGCCGACGGGCCGGCCTTGCACCCGATGAGGCTGCCCGGCTCCACCCCGTTCTGGTCGTCCCCGCCCTGTACCTCGGCGATGACACGACCCTCGACTGGCTCGCGGCCTACGCCCACGCGGGCGGCCATCTCGTCCTCGGCCCCCGCACCGGGTACGCGGACCACGAGGCCCGTGCACGGCAGGAGCCCGCGCCCGGACGGCTCGCCGCAGCAGCGGGCGTGAGCTACGACGAGTTCAGCAACCTCGCGCAGGATCTCCCGCTCCGCGCGGTGCCAGGCAGTCCGCTCGGCATACCCGAGAGTGCGACGGCCACCCGCTGGGTGGACGGTCTCACGGTCACCGACGCCGAGGTCCTCGCCGGATACGACCACCCTCACTTCGGACGCTGGCCGGCAGTGACGACCCGCCATCACGGCCAAGGCCGTGTCACCTGCGTCGGCACCGTGCCCGGCCTCGCACTGGCCCGGACACTGTCCGCATGGCTGGCTCCCGTCGCGTGCAGCGGCTGGCAGGAGCTTCCGGTACCGGTCACCGCGACCACGGCAACCGCCGCGGACGGACGTCGTGTGCACGTGGTTCACAACTGGGGCTGGGAGCCAGCGCAGGTCGTCACCCCGGTCGCACTGACCGACGTCCTGGAGGGCGGCTCGCTGCCGGTTGGCACGAGGGTGGAACTCGGGGCGTGGGACGTCAGGGTGTTCGTCACGGCGGAGGACCGGGTCTGAGCACGATCGGATCTTGCCAGGCCGACGTTATGCGTATAACGTCGGCCAGCAGGTAGTAATGAGCAAAGGTGTCACCGCAAGGAAAGGAGGTTCCCGATGAATGCGAGGCAGGGGACGCTCCGCCTGTGGATATTCGGTGACCACTCCTACCGCAGCGAGTTCTACGGCTGACGCGCCGGCATGTGTCGAGGGCACACGTGTGCCCTCGACACATGCCGGCGCCATGGCACCCGTGTGCCCGTCACCCTCCCTTTCAGCCAAGGAACTTCGCCATGTCCCAGATCTCCCCTGCCTGCTGCCCGATCCTTCACGACGGCACGCAGTGGGCCGCCCGCCACATGCCGATGCTGGCGGCCACCATGCAGAGCCACGCGTCGGCGTTCGCCGGCCGCCGTATCGGCATCTGCCTGCACATCGAGCCCAAGACCGCCGTCCTCGTCGGCTACCTCGCACAGGCAGGCGCCGAGATCATCCTCACCGGCTCCCCCGGCACCACCCAGGAGGACACCGCACAGGCGCTGCGCGACTACGGCATCACCGTCGTGGGCCACCGCCGCGACGGTCTCGCCCAGCATCGCGAGAACATCGCACGCGTCCTGGACGCGCAGCCCGACCTCATTCTCGACAACGGCGCCGACCTGATCGAGGGGGTTCTGGCAGGCGGCGGCCTGCCGGGCCTCACCGGCGCCACGGAGGAGACGACCACGGGCGGCCTGCGCATCCGCTCCTGGGAGAAGCATCCGGACTTCCCCGTGATCGTCATCAACGACAGCCGCCTCAAGCTGCTGGTCGAGAACGAGTTCGGCGTCGGCCAGAGTGTTGTGCAGGGTTTCATGAACGCCACCAACCTCATGATCCCCGCCGCCCGTGCCACCGTCGTCGGCTACGGCCCCTGCGGACGGGGCGTCGCGGACACCCTCGCTCACCTCGGCGCCCGCGTCTCGGTGGCCGAGACCGACCCCTACCGCGCCCTGGAAGCCGTGATGGCCGGGCACCAGGTCGGCAGCCTCGTGGACCTGCTGCCCCGGACCCAGCTGCTCTTCCTGGCCACCGGGCACCCCGGTGTGATCGGCGCGGCGGAACTCGCCGCCCTGCGGGACGGAACCGTCATCGCCGGCGTCGGGCACATGCCCTGGGAACTGGACGCACACGCGCTGGCCGAGCACACTGCCTCCGTGCACCGCTCCGGCCCCAGCGGGCAGGAGCGTGCCGTGCACAAGCTGCACGACGGCCGCGAGATCATCGTTCTCGCGGGCACCAAGATGATCAACCTGACCGCGGCCAAGGGCAATCCCATTCAGGCCATGGACCTCGGCTTGACCCTCCAGGCCTGCAGTCTCGCCGCCATCACCACCGGCCACGACCAGCCTCTCGCAACCGGCGTGCAGGCCGTGCCCGCCCCCATCGACCGCCGGGTCGCCACCGATCTGGTCGACGTGCTGAGCACTGTCTGAAGCACACAGCCTGATCTGCTCGCGCGGGGCTGTCCCGAGACAGCCCCGCGGAACGGGCAACCCGTCCCGTGAAGATCCACCATCCCGAAGTTGGGGCCTGGCACACCTTCCGCAATCGCGGGCAGGGTGCGGCAATGAAGCTGCCCGCGCCGGACACCGGCCACTCGACCAGCCGGGGCGGGCGGTTCCCGATGACCGCCGACGGGACGTCTCCGACCTCCTTGACTGTGCCGCGCGCCGCCAGGGCAAGAGCGGGACCCTGTCGGCCAGGATATGCCCGACGAGTGCTCCACTGCCCGGAATGACGTATTTGAAGGATTTACTTCACTTATGTAGTATGGTGCTGAAAGTTCTGGGTGCAGGGGTTGCGCCCGAGCCAGGGCGACGGCGCGACCGTCCGGCGACAACCGCCAAAGCACTGACAAGCGAGCAGCGGCGGTGTCCGCCGGCGACGGACCCGACCGCCTCCCGAAGGACAGGGCTCCGACGCCCCGGGCCGACCATCAGGAGTAATGCGTACAGATGTCACCCAGTACCTGCATACGACGTCTCGCCGTCATGAATCCGTGTGACCGCCAGACGACACTGCGGCAGATAGTGGGGGCTCTGCGCCCGCAAATCAGCAGACCGACCGCCTTCCAGACCCTGGTCGACGTCATCAAGAGCCTGATCGCGACACTGGCCTCCTGGGAGATCACCGGGACATGGCATGACGGAACGCAGCGCTATACGGCCATTGCCATGACTTTGCTCATGGTCAACTCCGCAACCGTGTACGGATCGGTGACGCAGGCGGCGCGTCGATCACTCACACGAGTGGCAGGTGTGGCTGTGGCCGTCAGCGCCGCGCCACTGATGGGGTCCGCCCTCAGCGGGGCGGCAGGCGTGCTGATAGTTGCCGTGATCGCCGGTGGACGTCGAGCATCGAACGACTGGCTCCACGTGGCCACGACGGCACTGTTGACCCTTACTGCCGTGACAGCTGCCCCACTCGGGAACACCGTTGCATCGACCGCTCAGATACTGACCGGCGCAGCAGTGGGCATTGCCGTCAACGCCCTGGTTCTGCCTCCGGTGCACGCAGACGAATCCGATGCCGCAGTCCGAGAGCTGGCGCTCGCCATGGGGGCATTTCTGCGGCAGATGGGACGCGGCCTGCGCGAACACGAGCATGCCATGCATGCCCAGGACTGGCGAGAGAGAGGCCGTGATCTGGAGGACCGCCTTGCGGATGTGAACACGCGTCTCCTGCAGGCCCAGGAGAGCCTTCGCTGGAACACACGAGTCCTCCTGCATGAAGGACGACCCATCGGCGCGGGCGACGAGGCGTTCCAGGCCCTGCACGCAGTCGCGCTGCAGGTACGCGGCATCGCTTGGACATTGGTTCACAACGAACCTTATACACATGGGCAGTTGGGCCAGCAGTTCCTGGAACATTACGCCGGAACACTCGAATGCGCAGGTCGGGCGGTCGACGCCTTCGCCGCCCCCCAGCGGATGATCGACTCGGTGGGCGCCGGGCCTCATGAGCAGTTGCGCGAGGCCAGCAAGCGCGCCCGGGAGTGGCACGAGACGATGACCCGCCTCGTGGACGAGGGGGCGCTGGTCGAGCCCCGTTCATGGCATATCTACGGCTCGCTGATGACCTACCTGGAAGGACTCATCATCGATCTGGAGCACGCCTACAAAACAGGGAATCCGTCCATGGCCTGACACTCAGCCGTACGGGGCTGGCCGGCCGGCGCCGTCTGAGCCAAGCCGGATCGCGGTGGGCGCCAGACGATCATGTCCGGTTCCCCGCCTTTGGTCTCTGGATCCTCCCGGCGACGAACCCCAGGGAGAAAGAGGCATCAAGGCCAGAGATCCCGTCCACCGCCCACCGGGCACTGCACCCGGTTCGAGCCGCCTGGCGGTTCCTTGTGTCGCGCTCGGTCGGAACACCCTCCTCGGCGGTCTCATCGAAGGCGATCCTCTGGCCTTGCAGAAACCGATTGGCCATCAGCAGAGCATGAGAGCCGACCGGCTCTCATCAGCCTGACCCAGCTCTGAAGGGCAGAGCTCTGAGTTGGCGCCCTCTCCTGCCCGAGGGCAGGAGATTCCGGTCCGTACCGCTACGCGGTACCACCTTGGGTTCCTGTTTCACGGGCCACTGCCGACCGGTGAGGGATGGACGGGACACCGCCGGAAGGGGATGTCCGACACACCAGGAGCGGGGATCAAAGGCAGCCGCCCTCGGCTCGATGGTGCGGTTGGTGATACGTGAGGCATTGCCGACGACCGCGAAGGCGGCCGCCACGGCGATCTCCTCCGGGCGGGCCCGATCGGCCCGGCACGCCGTGCGTCTTCTCCCGCTCTTGCAGCGAAACCTTCAGCAGCGGGTACTCACGGCTTGGAGCGCGGGTGGCGGTCATGTCAGTGGCTGTGTCGCCGGGGCGACGGCGTTGATGGCAATCCCCGACTGCCCGATTCGGCGGCCGGGTTGAACACCATGCCAGTGATCGCACCCTTGCCCACCGCTCAGAACGTGTGCTGGAACACCACCCAAGCGGCACTGGCCGACGAGGTCAATGCGATCCGCCCGCCGGCACCCGGGGCGGCGCGCCGCCTGCTGCGCTGTGAACAACTGCCCACATGCGTTGGCGGAGAACACCCGTCAGAGCCGTCCGGCGTGTTTTCCTTCAGCGACCTGAAGCGCTCGGTGCCCGCGTGGCTCACCAGAACGTCGGGTTTCCCAAACGTCTCTACGGTCTGGTCGACCAGGCGTCCGGTCCACACCGGGTCGGCGAAGTCGGCCTGGAGAACGACGGCCCGGGCACCACGCTCCTTCAGCTCGCCGACGAATTCCTCGGAGTCAGAAGCGCTCCTGCGGTAGTTGGCCGCCGCCGCAGCGCTGTTCTCGACCAGCCGCACGGTGACAGCCTTGCCGGTTCGCCGGTCCGCACCAGTCACCTGAGCAACCTTGTCACTGAGCTTTCCCATGGACTTCACGCCAATCCCACGGTGGACCCGCAGACTGCCGGGCGACCGCTTCGCGCCAGTGAGACCGAGACGATGCGGATACGCAAACTCTTCGCCGTCAGGGGGCTGCTGGAATTCGCGCCCCGCCATTCTACGACACCCACACTACCATAAACGCAGAGAATCCTTCACTATGTGAAAGCGCAGCTCAGAGATGGTTTTCTCATCCCGAAAGCACCCCAGGACTGCGTTGGACAGCCACTCGACCAGCATCAGAGGCGCATCGCACAACGCCACAGCGAGCCCCGGCCCACTTTCCTTGCGCTCCAGAGAAGGCCCCCGGGCCGGACACTTGGCGGCACGCACCGGATCTCCACCTGAAGAACCGAAGTTTGACGGCCCGACAGCCGTCCCCTACGGCAGGGCCGCACGGCACGGATAGACAGGAAGCCAGCGAACATCAAGCACGATTCGTAACCAGCACAGTGCGCACAGTAGAAGAATCGCTCATGCGGCCAATGGTGTGATCGGCGTCGCATTCTCCTCGGCGCAGGCCTTGTTGTCGCAGCTCATCACGGGTGCCCGAAGAGTGGAACGTGGCTCGGCGGCCGGCCGGAAGGCCATCCCGGGGAAACACCTCAGGAAATTTGCAGTTAATCTGGCATCGCCCTTGAAGCGGATGGCCTGACTGAAGGTCACCCACGGGGAGCTGCTTACGGGTTCGACTCGGACGAAAATCAGCAACCGGCAAATCCCCGCTCCCGAAGTCGCGCCATCAGTGCGCGATTCCGGCCGCTCGATGCGCTGTTGAGCTTTCCGCTCGGAACGATCCGCTCTCGCTTCTCACAGGGGCAGCATCCATCTGTTTGGCAGCCGTCGCGGCTCCTTCGGCGGCAACCACGGCGGTCACGGATACGGCCGTGGCTACGGCCGCGGAGACTACGGCTACGGCCGTCGCGGCTATGGCCGTGGAGACTACGGCTACGGCCGCCGCGGCTACGGCAGCTACTGCCGGTGACCTGGGCGTAAGCCCACAGCAGCGGGTTTGTGGTGCGCCGTCAGGACGGCGCACCACCGCCCGCCGCGGATTCACTGACTGGAGAGTGAAGTTCGGTGACATCGACGGAAAGCAGGGGGAGGATTCCAGCGGGTCGGGAACCGGAATACCGGAATCTGTCCGGGGTAGCGGTTTTCAAAAGGTTCTGGCCGTACCTGCAAAAGGAACGGCTCCGACTCCTTGCCGCCATCGTCCTGGCCCTGGTTTCGGCTGCCGGTGAGACTGTTCTCATAGGTCTGTTTGCGCACATGACCGACCATGTCCTGGTGTCGGGAAGCTTTCACGACTTCACGCGGACCGCGTCGCTATGGGTCGCTGTAGCCGCAGTGAGTGCGGCCACGTCATTCGGCGCGGGACTCATCACCGTCTGGACAGGCGAGAAGTTCCTTCTGCAATTGCGGGACCGAATGCTCGCGCATGTACTCCGTCTGCCGCCCGACTTCTTCGGCCAAGGCAGGCTGGGTGACTTGATGGCCCGTTTCACGGGAGACATTGAGGCGGTCGAGGCCCTGGTCGCCTCGGGGCCGGTCCAGGTGGTGTCCGCTCTGTTCTCGGCGCTGTTCTTCGCCGGCGCAGCAGTGTGGCTGAGCCCCTCCCTGGCGTTGGTGACGTTTGCCGCGGGACCGCTGTTCTGGGGGGCGTCGCGCCGGTTCTCGACCCGGATCCGGGCTGTTTCCGGCAAGGAGAGGGCCGCCCATGGCGCGCTGACGACCGTGCTGGAGGAGAGTCTGGCAAACGTCGAGCTGGTGCAGGCGTACAACCAGCAGGATGCGCAGAGCACAAGGGTGCACCGGGAAGGCGCCCGCTGGATGGGCACCGCAGTCGCACAGGCGCGGCTGACCGGGGCCTACGCGCCCTTGGCCGCCATGCTGGAGACCGTCTGCGTCCTGGCCGTGATCGGCGCGGGCGCCTGGGAGATCAGCAGCGGCCGCATGTCGGTGGGCGGACTCATGGGCTTCGCAGCCTTCGTCGGCTACCTGTACCCGCAGATCCAGAGTCTGGGCGGTCTGGCCGTCACCGCGTCGTCGGCGGCCGCCGCCTGTGAACGTGTTCTGTACGTCCTCGACGCCCCGGCCTCGATCGTCGACCGCGGGCCTGCCGCGGCAAGCGGCACGGGCATCGAGCCGGGCGGCGCATCGCCCGGCAAGCGCACAGTGGTGCAGTTCGACCGGGTCGGCTTCAGTTATCCCCACCATGCCCGGCAGGCTGGTGTCGACGATGTCTCCTTCACTGTGACCTCGGGTGGTCTCACGCTGGTCACCGGCCCGAGCGGCGCGGGCAAGACCACCCTGACCAAGCTGCTACTGCGCTTTTATGACCCCGCCTGCGGGCGCATCCTGCTCAACGGACGGGACATCATGGAGCTGTCGGTCACGCAGGTGCGGGACCTCATCACTCTGCTCCCCCAGCAAACCGCGGTGTTCCACGGCACCGTTGCGGAGAACATCGCCTACGGCAACCCGAAAGCCAGCGGGAAACAGATCCGCAGTGCGGCTCGGGCTGCAGGTCTGGATGCGGTGGTGGAGGACATCCTGCCTGACGGCTATCGCACCGTGGTCGGCCCGGGCGGGCGACAATTCTCCGGCGGGCAGAGCCGGCGTCTGGCACTGGCCCGTGCCCTCGCCCGGGAGACCCCTGTCGTTGTCCTCGACGAGCCCACCGCTGGCTTGGACGTCGCATCGGCTCGCAGCTTCTTCAAAACGATCCGTCGGCTCGCCGCCGAACGAGCCGTCATCGTGATCACCCATGACCTCCACCTGGCCGAGGACACCGACACCGTCCTCGTGATGGACCACGGCCGCCTCATCGACGACGACGGCCGCCATCACCACAGCCGTCAGCACGCGGCTTGACCGCTCCCCTCTTTGAGGGAGGGGACGCCCTCCCTCAAAGAGGGGAGCGGGGACTCCTGGCGCAGGCTGCGTGCGCGAGCAGCACGCCCGGAGGCCTCACGCTCTCGACCCCAGCCGGGTTCAGACCTGCCCGGACGAGCATCACACGGACGCAGTTCCTGTCTCCGGGAGAGATAGTCTGTTCGGCCGGCTCCCGCTGGTAACGGTGTCAACACCGGCCCCCGGCTACCGGAAGACGAAGGCGACGGCCCGCGAGTAGTTCACGAGCTCGTCGATGAGCTGGACGTGGCCCGTACGTATGACTTGCAAAAGGGCGAGTGTGGAGTGCGTGTCGTGGTGCCTGCGCGGTCAGGCCGCCTCCTGACGCAGATGAACGGCAATCTCCTCACGCGCGGGAGGGGGAGGCAACTCACGGGTTACGGATGACTGAAGACCGTCGAGGAAGACGCGGACATGACGGGTGGCCAGCGCCGCTGCCCCCGCCTCGGGGATGTGAGGCAGGGGCCGACAGGCCAGGGCTGCGGAAGTGATCAGGTCCAGGCCCGTGACGTCGCAGCGGATCGTCCCGTCGCCGCACGCCGCGTCCAGCAGCTTCTCCAACGTGGCGTTGATCTCCCGCTGAAGGGCCGACACCTCTTCGTCATCGACAACAGGACCACCGATGAAGGGCAGTACCAGCATGTTCCGTTGACGGACCATGGCCATCAGGAAGTTCTCGACGGAGTCCGTGGTCGAAGCGTCGGCCGAAGTCTGGGCGGCCTCCAGGACAAGCGTGTAACCGTCGATGACGACCTGCCGGATCAACGCCTGGCGATCGGGAAAGCGTCGGTACAAGGTGGCTATGTTCACGCCGGCGCGGCGAGCGATCTCATCCAGGGGAGCCGCGGTCCCGAGTTCACGGAAGGCCTGGCGTGCGGCGGCCAGGACCTGGGCGCGGTTCCGTGCAGCATCGGCGCGCAGATGTGGAGCCGCGGCGCCCTCCCCTGACGTTCTTCTCGTCACCGTGTGTCCTTCTCAGCCCGTCATTGCGCCGGCAATGGAGAGATTACGGCAGACAGTAAGGGACACTCCAGGGAATCGCAAAAATTCCTTCACTTTCATGTCACAGCTAAGCCGCCTTCGCCACCTCACCGGCCGCTCTGCGCACCTCCGGTTCGGGTCATCGCCTCTCGGTCCGAGCGAGAATATGAACAATCGTCAATTCCCTTCGACCGACGCGGACACCTGCACGGGACGCCCCTCACGCGGGCGATTGCCAGGCCCCGGCCGCATCGCCCCTGGCAGGCTGCAGGTGTACACCTCCCGACCACCACCCGGGCCAGCAATTGCCACCTCGTGCCGCTCGCACCGCCAGCAGCCGAGCCAGCCCGGTCCACGGGTCACGAGGTGGCAATTGCCCCAGGGCCTGGCATGACCGGCCCGATCGAGAAACGGAGGCCGGAAGCACTGCCGCTGCCCCGCATGGAGCTGTAGCCGCAGGCGCCGACGGCGGAGGACGGAAACGCTACCGCTGGAAACCCTTCGGTTAGACTGAAGGCGGGACCGTAGGCGCTCGCATGCGCATGCTGTCCGTCCAGACCGCGGGCGCATGAGCGCACCTGTTGAGACGTCGACGGCAGGCACCGGCCGCCGCGCGTCATCGCCGTGCGGCGCAGACAGGGGAAAGGAACGCACAGTGGCCTCCAGCACCGCTCGGGGAAGCAACGGAACAGTCAAGCTACGAGCGGATGCCGCCCGCAACCGGGTCCAGGTCCTGGCCGCCGCGCGCACCGCCTTCCGCGAGCTGGGGACGGCGGCCCCCCTCGATGAGATCGCACGCCGCGCCGGAGTGAACATCGCCACGCTCTACCGGCGCTTTCCCGACCGGGACGCCCTGATCCGTCAAGTGGTCGTCGACGGCTTCACACTGGTCCTTCAAGCTGCGCAGACGGCCTTGCAGTCGGCCGAGCAGGATCCGCTGGGCGCCATCGAAGACTACCTGCTGCGGGTAGTCGACCAGCGTGACCTGATTGTCCTGCCTCTGGCGGGCGGCCCCGTCACCGACGACCCCGAAGCCAACACCCTTCAGGGGCAGATCGCCGCAACGCTCGACGAGCTGATCGCCACCGCCCGTGCGAAGGACACAATCCGCACCGACGTCACAGCGGTGGACCTCACCATCACCTCGGCCCTGATCTGCCGGCCCATGCCTTACCTGTCCGCCGAGGACGCCACAGCGCTCGTCACCCGGCACGCACGCATCTTCATCGACGGGTTGGCCCCAGGCACTGCGCGGTCACTCCCCACGGCGCCACCCTACGAAGGCATCACCAGCCACCGCCTGAGCCAGACCACCTAGACCTGTTCTCCACATGCAGCCGTGTGCCGGGAGGCTGGTCAGAGCGTCCCGGCACACGGCTGCCGCTTGAGCAGTCTGACTCGCCGAGTGTCGCAACATCAGTGACGGAGCGTCATCGGCGCAACCGAGTTCGAAGGACGCCGCGACGGCATCGAGATGGACAACCGGGTCGAGACCCGACGGTTCCGATACTGCAGCTTCGATCTGGAACTGCAGTTCCAGGGCCCGCGCGGCATCCTGCGGGTCCAGGCACCGGGCGGCCTGTACGGCATGCTCCCGGTGGAGAAGGAGCCGGACGCGACCGGCACGTACCGGCTGGCCGACGGCTTGGAGGATCGCCGGATCCTACGAAACTCGGACGGCTCAGTGTCAAAAATGAAGTCGAACCGCCCGCGCTGCCCGGCCATGGCCTCGGAGCCGGTTGAGACCACCACGTCGTCGACGCAGAGTTCCCGCATGAGCATGTCGTCGTCGATGACCTTGGGGCGCCCGCCGTGGTTGCCTTAGAACATGGCGCCCGTGCCGCACTGGGAGGACATCGTGCGCAAGGAGGGCTCCGAGAAAGTGGGCGGCGTAGTGTGACAGCCGAGTGTGGTCAGACGGGCTGGCCGATGGGCCGGACGGTCAGGGTGTTGAGGTCGACGCCTGCCGGTTGGCCGAGGGCGAAGCAGATGGCCTCGGCAATGGGCTGGGGAGGCAGGGCGAAGGCGGGAACGCTGGCGCCTTGCCAGAACGGGGTGTCGATCATGCCGGGGTTGACAAGAGTGACACCGATGCCGCGGGTCGTGGCGTGCAGGCGCAGGTTCTCGGCGAGTCCGGTGGTAGCCCACTTGGTGGCCGAGTAGAGATTGGCGGGAGAGTTCTTCAGCCCGGCGACGCTGCCGATGAGCACCAGCCGTCCGCCGGTTGCCTCAAGGTGGGGCAGGGCGGCATGGGCCAGCAGGGCGGGGCCGAGGACGTTGGTGAGGACCATCGGCGTCCACGACGTCGGGTTACCGGCCCCGATGGAGTCACCGGACATGAATCCGGCGTTGGCCACCGCCGCGTCAAGGGCACCGAAGTGCTCCACGGTGCGGGTCACGACCGACTCGGTGGCCTGCCAGTCCGACGCGTCCGCGACCAGACCCAGCAGCCGGTCGGGGTGGCCGGCCTCGTCGAGGAAAGTCTTCAGTTTGCTCTCGTCGCGGCCGGTGACCGCCACGCGGTGGCCGCGGTCGAGGAGCAACCGCGCGGTGTGGGCACCGATACCGCTGGTCGCGCCGGTGATCAGTACGGTCTTGCTGGTCATGGTCATGCTCCTGAGGTGTGGATGGGTGACGGCGGACGGCGGCCCGCGATGAGGGAGTGCCGTTCAAGTTCGCCGACCCCACGAAACCGGCGCCGTCGAAGGCAGGCAAGGTCGCGTTTATGGGGGGTATAAACACAACCTCCCTATCGGCGGGACCGTGGGTACCGTGGACGAATGGCACCTCCGTCCGAAGAAGACACCGGTACTCCCGCCGACAACCGCTCGGACATCCGCGATTTCCTCATCAGCCGACGCGCCAAGCTCGCCCCGGAGCGGGTCGGACTGCCCACCAGCCGACGCCGACGGGTTCCTGGCCTACGGCGCGAGGAGGTCGCAGCCCTCGCTGGCGTGAGCACCGAGTGGTACACACGGCTGGAGAAGGGCCACATCAGCGGCGTCTCCGAGGACGTGCTGAAAGCGGTCGCACAGGCATTGCTCCTCAATGAGGACGAGCGCACCTACCTGCTCGAACTGGCCAGAGTGGCTCGCCCCGCCCGCCGCAGGTCGCACCGCCGCAAGGACGTCAACATCCCGTCTTCCGTCCAATGGATGGTGGACTCCATGACCATGGCCCCCGCCTTCGTACGCAACGGCCGTTTGGACATCGTCGCGAGCAACGCGCTGTGCAGGGCCCTGTACTCACCGATGTTCGACAGCGACACCACCAGCAACCGGGGCTGCGCCAACTTCCCCCGTTACTTCTTCCTCGACCCCGGCTCTCCCGACTTCTTCGTCGACTGGGAGGAGGGCGCAAGGGCCACGGTCGCAGTGCTCCGCGCCGAAGCCGGACGTGAACCTCACGACCGGGCCCTGCGTGAACTTGTCGGCGAACTGTCCACCCTCAGCCGTGACTTCGGCACCATGTGGGCCAGTCACGACGTCCGAATCCGTCACGAAGGCACCAAGCGACTGGACCATCCCGAAGTCGGCCGTCTGGAGATGACCTTCCACTCCCTGGACCTGCCCCTGCCTCAACGGGCCGTCCACGACCTGATCATCTACACGGCCGAGCCGGGCACCCCCTCGGAGGACCGCCTCAAACTCCTCGCCAGTTGGGCAGCACCGCAGACCTCACCTACGGAACCAATCCACCCGCCCCACTGACCTCACGCGTCACGTGTGGAGTGGAACGCGGCGGCGGATCCGTCGCCAACTTCCGGGCGCGGATCGGAAGCGGGCGGGACGGCCCCGAGGTGACCGAGCTCATCGGCGAACTCTCGCTGTACAGCCAGGATTTCCGGGGGCTGTGGGCCCGCCACGCATCCGCACCACCACGGCGGGCGCGAAGAGCTTTCGGCACCCGGAGCTGGGTGTGATCCGCCTCCGCTTCCACACGCGATGCCGTTGGAGGACGGCCAGGTGCTCACCGTCCTCCACGCCCGGCCCGGCTCACCGGACAAGCGGTCCCTGGCCCTGCTCGCCATGATGGCCGCGACCCAACGCCGCAGTCACTGAGGCCATCGTGGGGCCGGTCGACTCGGCCGTCTGCCGTGGGCCTCGCCCGCGCTGCCCGGTCCTGCACCGCAACAGCCAGGCCGAAGGTTGAAAAGGCTCGACGTATTGACGTATTTGTGCTGAAAAGTAATCAAATGCGTCGAGCAGGTGGTGCATTCGCCTCCCGAAACAATGGGCTGATGGGCCTGAGCGCCGCCGTAGGCGTCTCTTTCATCGTTGGAATCTGATGTGCACGCGCACACTCTGTGCTGGCCTCGGGTCATCGGGCTCGGGGGTGCGGCGTGCTACTGCTGTGAGCGGGTCGGCGGGGCCTGGCTGCTTGTGCGGTTGGCGAGCATGGACGACAGCTCGGTGAGGCCGTCGCGGAAGAGCGTCGGCAGATCCTGGTGCTCCGGATCGCCGTACCAGCGCGCGAGTGCGCCGCGGAACACGCACATCGCCGTCTCGGCGGCCAGGGTCGCCGCCTGCTCGCCGGCGCCGCGTTCGCGCAGGGCCTCGGCCATCGAGGCGGCGAGTTCGGCGTGCTTGGTCAGGTCGCGCTCGCGCAGTTCGGGATTGGCCGCGAGGAGATTCTGCCGGACGATCGCGGTGTGCCGATTGCGTTGGATGGCCTCGCAGCGCTGTTCGAAGGCGGCGACGACGGCGTCGACGGGAGATGTCCCCTCGAGGGTGCCCGCGATGACGGCGACGGCCTCGCGCTGCATCGTCTCCATGGAGTGGAAAAAGGCCTCGCGCTTGTCCGGAAACAGCCGGAAGAAGGACCGCTCGTACATACCGGCCCGGGCCGCGATCTGTGCCCCGGTGGTCTGGTCGAAGGTGTTCGTCACCGGAGCCAGCGGCGGGATCGGCTCCCTGCTTGTGCCCGAATTGGTGGCCGCAAGTCACGAAGTGCTGGAGCTGGCCCGCTCCGATGCCTCCGCGCGGATCGTGAGCGCGGCCGGGGCCGGCGTGCTGCGCGGTGAGTCCGTGCCGGCCGGGTACTTCGGCCCGGCCGGTGCCGTCTTCGCCCTCGACCAGCCGACCTCCAGCGAGCTGACCCGCAAGAAGTTCGGCTGGCAGCCCACTCACCCGAGCCTGCTCGAGGACCTCGCGGCCGGAAACTACCCGACCCCGAATTGAGCTCGAACGTGTCCACCTCGCGGGGTGGGCGTACTCCCCCGAGTGTTCCATTCGATGAAAGTCACGCGCATCTGCGCCGCGTGCCCGGTGATGATGGTCGGGCCGCGGTCAACAGGGAGGAGACCCCGGCCCGCAAGCTTGCAGCCAACCATCGTGGCGCGCGCACCCGTGCCGGCCCTGTTCTCGTACAGCTACGGCCAAGTGGCGTCTAGCGCTGAGCAATTACTTGGGGCTGTGGTCGCGCTGCCGAGGTTCCAGTATCCGCTTCAGTCCAGTCTTGCGGGGACGGCGCTACGAGCCGGCGGAATTCCTTGGGCCGCCCCGGGAGATCTATTGCTGGCAGTGGTCCCCCGTGAAGAGAGTGATCGCGTCGGTGATGAGGGCGTCCGTCTGGTTGGCGGGCGCTCTGCCGGAGATGATGAGCGCGGCGATGCCTTGAAGAGTGGCAACGAGGAGTAGGCGCAGCCGCTCGGGGTCGGCCGGTGGGAGCCGGCCGGCCTGCTGTCCCTTGCGAATCAGGTCGCCCACAGTGGTGGACAGCCGTATGAAGCTTTCAGTGAGGCCGGTCTGCTTCCCCCCGCTCTTTCTGGCGAACATGAGGTCGAGCAGGGCGCTCTCGCGCACGGCGAACCGTACGTACGCGGTTGCCGCCGCCCGCAGCTGCGCCTCGAAGTCCGGTGCGGCATCGCCGATGGCCCCGCATACCTCGTCGCCGAGGCGGAGGAATCCTGTCTCCGCGAGGGCGTCCAGCAGCGATTGGCGGTCGGGGAAGTGGTGACGGGGTGCGGCATGGCTCACTCCGGCCCTCCGCGCGAGCTCACGCAACGACAGCTTCTCGGCGCCGTCCTCCCGCAGGATGCCTTCGGCTTCGGCAAGCAGCGTGGTCCGCAGGTGGCCGTGGTGGTAGGGACGCGTCGTCATGGGACGCAGCCTAGCCGCAATGTTGCCATTGACAGGTTTCTTGTCGCTGCCTAGATTCTTGTCCATGACTACATGGACCGTGCGTGACATTCCTGATCTGACCGGTACCACGGTGATCGTCACCGGTGCGAACGCCGGGGTCGGGCGATCTACCGCCCAGGCGTTGTCGGGCGCCGGGGCCCGGGTGGTCCTCGCCGTGCGCAACCCCGAAAAGGGCAGGAAGGCAGCTGCCGGCATGCCCGGGACGACCGAGGTCCGCGAGCTCGACCTCGCCGACCTCGAATCGGTGCGGGCATTCGCTGCGGGCTGGAACAGCCCGATCGACCTGCTGGTCAACAACGCCGGGATCTCGGCACCCTCGCTCGGCCGAACCGTCGACGGGTTCGAGTCGTCGTTCGGCGTCAACCACCTCGGCCACTTCGCCCTGACCAACCTGCTGTTCGAGCACCTCGCCGGCCGGGTCGTGACGGTGGCCTCACAGGCCGAGCGCATGGCCCAGCTCGACTTCGATGACCTCAACTGGCAGCGGCGCCCCTTCCGCGGCTCCCGGGCCTACAACGACTCCAAGCTGGCGAACCTGCTGTTCACCGCGGAACTCCAGCGTCGGCTGACCGCTGCCGGGTCCAGCGCGCTGGCGCAGGCGGCACATCCCGGCCTGGTGGCGACCGACATCTACCAGCGTGACGGGCGCCGTCCGCCCATCCCGTGGGCAATAACTCTCAAACTACTGGCGCAAGGCCCCGCCCAGGGCGCCCTTCCCGTGCTGTACGCAGCTGTCGCCGACATCCCCGGCAACAGCTTCGCCGGCCCCAGGCACCTCGCCCATATGCGTGGCGCCCCCGAACTCATCCCACGCTCGGCCACCGCGCAGGACCTGGACCTCGCGGCCCGTCTCTGGGATGTCTCCGAGCGGCTCACCCGTGTGAGCTGCCCCGTCTGAACCACCCGAGTTCACGCCAGGCAAGCAGGCGGCAGACAGGCAGGCGAGAAGGGCTCCATCGTCCTCACCTCGGACAAGGGCTTCGGAGAATGGGGACAGCTGTCCGCCGGCAAGCTCCTGGCCGCCGCCATCCTCAGCCACCTCCTCAATCCTCGGCGCGCTGTCCGAGGGGACTGCTCGCTACAGCGCACTGCAGCAAGCAGTCGTCGCGATCACTCCCAAGGTCCTCGCCCAGCGCCTCGGCTCACTAGAAAACCGCCAGTGGATTGACCGGGAGTCCGGTGGCACCACGCACGGGAATCGTTCCCAGCGCGAACAGGAAGCTGTTTCGCTCGATCTCGGCACACACCCGCGCCAACTCGGCCACGTTGACGCAGTCGATCAACGGCATCCCCAGCTGGGCGAGGGCAACGCTGTGCAGCACAGGCGCTCCGGCTCCCGGTCCAGGGAGCTTGTCGCCGATGTCGCCGGCGTACAGGCACACTTCACGCTTCGCCATCCACTCGACGGCGCTCAGCGAGGTGGTCGGCAGGGGGCCGAAAGGATCGTCGGCGGCGACCCATCCCCCGCGCACGACCAGCGCATCACCGGACTCGACCCGCACTCCCTGTCGCTCCTCGGCCGCTGCCAGGTCGTCCGCGGTCACGACCTGGTTCTCGGCGAGCCGTTCGCCCGGCGCCAGGTCGAGAAACACACCCCGGGTCACGATCCCGTCGGCGAACGCCGACGACGAACTCCGGCTGACCGTCGCCCCGGCGGTCGCTTCGGCGAGTGAGACACCGGGGTAGACGGTGTCGTCGACCGGTATGTGCGCCAGGGCGTCGATGTGCGTCGAACGCGCGTGGTGGACGTTGATCAGCAGAACATCGGTCAACGCCGGGGTGGGTGAACCGGTGAACGTCATCGCTTGCAGTACTGCGGAAGGCATGCTGTGCTCGGCGAAAGCGACCGGCGCGGCCATGGGTACCGGTGTGATCGGGTGAGCCAAGGAGACGAAACGGCCCGTCATGGCTTCGGCCACACCGCGGGCGCGCGCTGCGGCCGTGATGAAATTCAGGGTGCCCCGGTCGTCGTCAACACCCCAGCGGCCCCAGTTGGTCAGCGGCCCTTCTCCTTGCGGCCAGGAAGCTTCGTCCGTGTCCATTTTTCTTCGCAGATTCGTTCGTGGTTGTTGTGGCAAGAGTCGGCTCGGCCGGCGTCGTGCCCGTCGAGGGCATCAGCTCGGCCGCCGGGGACACCTGCTTTGGGCGGGCGGTCCGGGGCTCATCGCGCGAAGTCCGGTCGCGGGTTCGGCCTGCCGGCTCACGCCTCGTGCGAAGCACGTCCGCCCTGCTGCCAGGTTTCAGCGCGCGATCAGGAGCCGCCGGACCCAGGCATTCCGGGTCGCCGACGCGGTCCGCGACAGCGCGGCTTGTGGCGCCATGCCGTCGAATCCGTGGAAACCGCCCGGCCAGACATGCAGTTCGCACTGGACGCCGGCCTGGAGCAGCCGGGCGGCGTAGTCGATGTCCTCATCGCGGAAGGTCTCGACGGAGCCGACATCGATGAAGGTGGTGGGCAGGCCGGTCAGGTCGGTCGCCCGGGCGGGCGCGGCGTAGATGCTCACGTGGTCGCCGCCCCTGCGTTCACCGAGCAGTGCGTTCCATCCGGTCGTGTTGCTGGTGGCGTCCCAGATGCCCTCACCCTCGAGTTCCCGGCTGCTGGGGGTGATGAAGCGGTCGTCGAGCATCGGGCACATGAGCACCTGCCCCAGCAGCCGGGGGCCGCCGCGGTCGCGTGCGAGAAGTGCCACGCCGGCGGCGAGCCCGCCGCCGGCACTCACCCCGGCGACGACGATGCGCTCCGGGTCACCACCGATCTCGGCAGCGTGCTCGTGAGTCCACAGGAGTCCCGCGTAGCAGTCCTCGATCGGGGCGGGGTCGGGGTGTTCCGGTGCCAGGCGGTAGTCCACCGACACCACCACGGCCCCGTTGTCGACAGCCCAGTTGAGTACGCCGCCCACTCCGGTACGGTGGTTGCCGATGATCATGCCGCCGCCGTGCATGTAGTAGAAGACGGGTGCTCCTGCCGTTAATCCCACCGGTATGAGGACGAGCAGCGAGATCTTTGGAGCGCCCGACGGACCGGGCACGGACAGGTTCTGCAGGTGGACGGTCCCGTTGCGCGTCAGGTCCTCGTCCGCCACCGCGAAGGCGGGGTGGCGGCGCAAGTTTTCGATGTCCCCGGCGGTGACGCTCGGTGACAGCTGTGTGTGGACGACCGTCAGCACTGCGGCGAGTTCCGGGTCGAGCGGTGGGTGTGCCCTTGGCATCGGCGATTCCTCGGTTCAGGGGACGGTGATCTCGTCGGAGACCGGCTTGATGATGGTGTCGGCGACCCACCGTGCGACCCCGGTCGGGTAGGGCGCGGGAAGAGTGAGGACGATGTGGCTGAACCCGCCGTCGAGCGCCGCGCGGATGGTGCGGCGGGTGTCGTCGGGCCGGTCGTAGGAGACGGGCAGGACGATGGATCGGGTGATCTCAGCAGGGTCTCGACCGATCTCGGCGCACAGCCGGTCCAGCGTGGCGCTGCGCTCGATGGCCTTGCCGATGCTGCCGCCGGGCATGTTCCAGCGGTCCGCGTGCTCGGCGACCACGCGCAGAGTCGGGGTGGCCTGGCCGCCGATCAGGATCGGCGGGTGGGGGCGCTGGAGGGGTTGGGGATTGCCGAACGCGCCCGTCAACTGGTGGTAGTGGCCGTGGAAATCGAAGGGGGCGGTGTCGGTCCACAGTCTCCGGATGATCGTGCACGCTTCGGCGAGGCTTCCGACCGCGTGGCCGGCATCGTGGAAGGGAAGGCCGTGAGCCGCATATTCACGTCGTGCCATGGGCACGTCGGGCCGGGAGCCGGCGCCGATGCCGAACTCCAGCCGGCCGCCGGAGATGACGTCGGCGGTGGCGGCGATCTTGGCCAGTATGGCCGGTGGGCGGAACCTGTTGCTGGTGACCATCACCCCGACACGCAGCCGCTCGGTCCGGGCCGCGAGAGCGGACAGCAGTGTCCAGCCCTCCAAGGCGGGGCCGTGCGGGTCGCCGCCGATCGGCATGAGGTGGTCGAACAGCCAGGCGTGCTCGATCTGCGGGATGCCGTCCGCCTCGTCCCAGACTCGCAGGACGTCGTCATAGGCGACCTGCGCCGGAGGGGTCATGAGACCGAAGTTCGGCCTGTGGGCCCCTCCGAGGCGAGCGGTCACTTCGAGTCGATCCTTCCCAACGGTTCGCCGGCCTCGGCCAGCGACCGGCGGGCGGTGGGCCAGGCATCGCTGTCGAGGTCCAGCGCGGTCCACAGGTACGCAAGGGTCGCCTGCTGGACGATCGCGACGCGCTCGGGGCTTTCGTCGGTGGTCCGCGTGTCGTTGGAGCCCTGGATGCCACCGAGTCCGTGTTCCGCGCCGAACAGGGTCAGCAGATCGGTGGCGCCCGGGCTGAGGCGGTAGCCGTCGGTGAACCAGTCCGGACCGCGCACCGTCAGCGGGGACTGGTCGTGGTCACCGGCGACCACGAGGCTCGGCGTCTTCAGCTCGGCGAAATCAGGGTTCATGAACGGGAAGTACTGGGCGGCGAGCGGGCTCAAGTCGGCGCCGCCGGTACCGGGCAGGCACAGCAGTACCGCCGCCTTCACCCGCGAGTCGCCCATGCTCTCACTGGGAACGCCGTCGGCGTCGACGACCCGTGCGCCCGCGAGGGTGCTGGCGGTCTGCGCGCCCCAGGAATGTCCGGCGACCGCGATGCGGTCGCGGTCGATGCGACCGGCCAGCCCGGGTACGGCTGCGACAACGTCGAGCCGGTCCAGGATCCGGGTCAGATCGTCGGTGCGGATGCGCCAGATGAGCGGGGTACGGGGGTCGTCAGGAGACAGTCCCAGCGAGTCGAGATGGGTGGGCTGGATGACGACGAATCCGCGGGCGGCCCAGAAGTCGACCAGCGGTGCGTAGTCGTCCATGCCCAGGGTCATGCCGTGCGAGAAGACGACGACAGGCAAGTTGTGCCCGCTCGTCGGCGCGGTGACCCGTACGTGCAGGTCCTGGCCCCGGTCCGGGGCGGCCAGCGTGACCGGGCTGACAGAGATGACCGGCGTGGTGAAGTCGTTGCCACCGTCGGCGGACATGGTGTCACTCATGAGGTGAATGCCTTTCTCGAGCAAGCCCGATGGGCCGTGCTGCGCGGCGTCTGACATCATCGAAATACGGAGCGCCGCTCCGAATCACAATACGGAACACCGCTCCGCTTTGCAACAGGAGATGATCACGATGTCCACGGCCGACACTCCGCCAGCATCGGGAGGCCGCAAGCGAGCCGACGTCCGCCGAAACGAGCAGAAGCTCCTAGACGCGGCCGCAGCCGTGTTCGTCCGTATGGGGATCGACGCTCCCGTGCGGGAGATCGCCGCCGAATCGGGCCTCGGCATGGGCACGATCTACCGTCACTTCCCCACCCGGGCGGACCTGGTGGTCGCGGTCTTCCGGCACCAGGTCGACGCGCTCGCCGCTGCCGGTCACTCGGCTCCGACCGCCGATGCGCCGTACGAGGTTCTGAGGCAGTGGGTTCATCGGTTCGCCGACTTCCTGGTTACCAAGCACGGCCTCGCCGAGGCGATGCACTCGGACCAAGCGGGATTCGAAAGCCTCCACAACGAGTTTGTCGAGCGCCTGCTGCCTGTGCTCGACCAGCTGTTGAAAGCATCCGCTTCCGCCGGCTGCACGCGCGCCGACGTACGGGCCTACGACTTCATGCTCGGCATCGGCAACCTGTGCATCGGAGTCGAAACCTTCCCCGACTACCAAGCCCGCCTCATGATCGACCTGCTGCTCGCCGGCCTTACCCAGACCGGCCCGGGCACGGAAAGACCCTGAGCCGCAACGGCGTCGACTGAGCCAGGTCGCGACGGCCTTTCCGTGGAGAAGTGCGCAGCGGTAACCATTGCCTCGATGGGTGGGCGCGGGCGCACCGGCGGCTCACGGTGGCAGTCTTCCCGCGAGGCCGTCGGCGTACCTGATGGCCCGCCGGCAGCCGGTCCCCGAACCGGCTGCCAACAGAGGCAGCAGGCATTCTTCGGAAGGGTGAATCGTGCGGGCCGCCCGATACTGGCGGCTACCGGGCGTCGCTGTCCGGGTAGGCGGCGACGGCCCGCACTTCCAGGAGGAACTCGGGCCGGGCCAGGCCGCTGACCCCGATCATCGACCAGGCGGGAAACGGCTCCTTGACCAAGCGCTTCTTCATCTCCAGGAAGCCCGCCAAGTGCTCCTGCATGTCCGGGTGGTAGCTGACGACCTCGATGAGGTCGGACAGGGCCAACCCCTCGATACGCAGGACCTCCTCAGTACGGCGCAGCACCCACTCGGTCTGCTCCTCGATGGTCTCCGGCAGGCTCCCGTCGGGGCGGTACCCGACCTGGCCGGCGATGAAGAGCAGGCCGTGGGCGCGGACCGCGGCCGAGTACTCAAAACGCGCGAACCCTGCGGTCGTCGCTCCGAAGACCTCGGATTCCTCCGGGATGGTGACGGCGTACGTGCTCACTGTGCGTGGTCCTTTCATGGTGCGGCGCGGGGTTCTGCCCGCGGCGATTGGTGCCGGTCCGTATCAGCTGCGCCACCGGGAGGAGAGCGCGGCCTCCTCCATGCGGGTCCGTCGAGGCAGGTTGCCCCGCTCGCGGAGCAGTTCTCCGCCGACGGAGTAGCGCGGCCCGTTCGCGGGGTGCCTGGCCGCCTGGGTCGCCATCGCCTCCACGATCGGGCTGACCATCAACTGCTGGAGGTGACGGACCACTCCATCGACGTGGTCGCCCGCGACTCCGGCCTGGGCTCGGCCGCCAACCTGTGGCTGTATTTCCGGCGCATGCTCAACACCACACCGACCGCGTACCGGCGGGCCTTCAGCCGCCGTGTTCCGCCCGCTCACACATGACGTCCGCTCCGGGCACGGGGGCACAGCGGCGTAACGGCGGCTTGACCGAGCGATGCCGCATGCATCGAGGTGCACCAGTCCGGCAAGCTGGAACCGCCGCCCGCGCCAATGCGCTCAGCCTGCGCACATACCGCGAACGGCGCATGCAAGACCGCGCGGTTTTCTGACCTCGGCGAGCGTGATCCGGGCTGAGCGGCAGACGCCCTCGACCAGAGACCAGTCGGCATCGTCGCGATCATTCTGTTCTCTCCGGATTCTTGGCGGGGCGCGGTGACGATGTCGTGTCCGGAGCAGGACGATCTGCGAGCTCCGCTCGAGTGCTGCAGGTCAGGGCTGGTCGCCTACGAGAGCGATTGCGCGCGTCTCGGGAACTCCCAGCATCAGGAGGCTCGTGATCGTCGCTGCTCGGGCACCGGGGGCCTCGTCCGTCAGGTCGCTGTCCGCGATGGAGAACACGACGCCGTAGGCAATCTGGCTCAGAATGCCTGCCGGCAGATGCTGTGCGAACACACCGCTGTCCTGGCCCCGTTTCACGAGGTCAGCGAGGAGCGCATCGACCGGCCCGAGCAGGCCGTGGATGGCCTCGCTGTACTCGCCACGGCGCAGCGCCAACAGCACTCGATACCGGTGTGCCACCGGCCAGACACGGGCGATGAATTCAACCCATGCCACGGCCGCTTCCGCTTCAGAGGCGTCGACTTCGGTGAGCACGGCTGTCATCTCGGTGACAGCCCGTCCCGTGAGTGTCCGAACCAGGTCGAGGCGCGAGGGGAAATGGTCATAGACCGTGCGACGGACGACGCCGGCAGCGGAGGCGATGTCGCCCATTGCGGCGTCTGGGTTCTCTCCCAGCACATCGAGGGCGACATCGAGGATGCGATTGCGTGTCTCGTTCATCGAGCGCACACGGGAGGACTCGGTGGGCACGACAGCATCATTGCACACCACTGTACAGTGAAGTAGATTGCACACCGGTGTACAGCGAAAAAGATTGCATATCAATGTGCAATGGAGAGTTGCGCTGTGCTTCGAAGCTCAGGGGAAGGGAAGAAGGCAATGACCGCACCGAAGCCGCCGGCCTCGGCCCTCGTCCGTCCGTTCACCGTTTCGTTCTCGGATGCGGAGATCGACGACGTGAAGCAGCGACTGGCCAGAACTCGGTGGCCGGATCCGGAAACGGTGGGCGACTGGTCGCAAGGGGTTCGCGTGGAGAACGCCAGGTCTCTGGTCGACTACTGGGAGCGCAGCTACGACTGGCGGCGCCTCGAGTCCGAGCTCAATCGCTTCCCCCAGTTCCTGACGGAGATTGATGGGCTGGACATCCACTTCGTCCACGTCAGGTCCAAGAATCCCAACGCGATGCCGCTGATACTCACGCACGGATGGCCGGGCTCGATCGTCGAGTTCCTGAAGCTGATCGGCCCGCTGACCGATCCGGTTGCGTTCGGAGGAGACGTCGCCGATTCGTTCGACGTCGTCGTCCCGTCGCTCCCCGGGTTCGGGTTCTCCCAGAAGCCAACGGAAACCGGGTGGACCGTATCGCGCATCGCAAGCGCGTGGGTGGAGCTGATGAAGCGTCTCGGCTACACGAAATGGGCGGCGCAAGGCGGCGATTGGGGTGCCGTCGTCACCACCGCCCTCGGGGTCATACGACCTGAGGGGCTTCTCGGAATTCATCTGAACACCCAGTTCGCCTTTCCCCCACAGATACCCGACACCTTGTCGCCCGAGCAGCGCTACGCCGTGGAGACCCTCGCCGTCTACACCGGCGATCTCGGTGGGTCGAACCACCTTCAGGGCACGAAGCCGGAGACTGTCGGATTCGCTCTGGCGGACTCTCCCGCTGGTCAGGCAGCCTGGATCTACGAGAAGTTCCAGTCCAAGACCGACAACCACGGGCTTGCCGAGGATGCCCTCAGTATCGATGACATGCTCGACGCGATATCCCTCTACTGGTTCACCAACAGCGCAGCGTCGTCCGGCCGCATCTATTGGGAGAACAAATCAGGCACTTTCGCCGGCCCGAAGCTGACGCTTCCGGTCGCGGTGACCGTCTTCCCGAGGGACATCCCACGCCTGCCGCGAAGCTGGATCGAAGACACCTACAGCAATCTGGTCCACTACGGCGAGGCCGACAAGGGCGGGCACTTCGCGGCCATGGAACAGCCCGAGATCCTGGTCACCGAAATCCGCACCGGCCTGCGCGCCCTTCGTTCCTGACACCGACGCGCGGGCTCAGGAGCGCACGCGGGATGTCGAGGTGCAGGACGAGGCGGGCCGCAGCTGGGCACCGCGCGGCTGCCGGAGGGCGTGGAGGGTATCGCCAAGCTGCACGCTCTCATCGCGCGGCACGGCGGCGAGGACCTGGAGCCCGGGCAGGTGGTGGTCGGGATCCAGACCGACCGCGGCCCGTGGGTGCATGCACTGATCCCGGTCGGCTACCGCATCTACGCAGTCAGCCACCGCCAGGCGCCGCGGTTCACGCAGTGGTACGGCACCTCAGGGGGCCAAGAGCGACAAGGTCGACGCTCAGCGCCGGCCGAGGCTACCGCGCCACGCTGCACCGGAGCGCCGTGCTGGTGCCGGTGGAGATCGGCGTGGTGCTGATCATGCCCCGTCTCGACCGCCCGGCCCGCCATCGTACGGACGTAGCCCGGCGCCCGGGGAAGCCGCCCTCGCCGAGTGAAATCGGCACGAGCTGTCGTCCGGCGCGGCAGCGGCAACGTGGGGCAGCGGCTCGTGTCCGGCCGACAAGACGGTGAACGCGGTCGGTTGCAGGGCGTGGTGCCGGACTCCGGCGGCGGCCGCGCCCTGTGCGCCCCCGCCGGGAGCCCGGTACCACGCCGTGGAGTGCCGCCGTTGCCGAGTCACGGAGTTGGAAGTGTGTCTCCCGATCCTTGGGCAGGGGGGCGAGGAGCATCGCAGCGGTGCGTCGGCGTAAGTGATCGCTTTCGAGCCCAGGCGCAGCGCGGGACGCCGGGGCTGCCGCTCTGCCGTGTCGACGAGGAACTCCGCGAGATTCGACGTGGCTGGCTCCTTGAGTCAAGTACGCCGATCTGCGTTGATCATTCAGGGATGACCGGGAGGATCAGGTGGGAGGAGTACCCCCGGTCCGCTGTGCAGGGTGACGGTGCCGGCGTAGACCTCGTCGGGCCTGTCCACCGGGTCGTTGTGCAGGAAGGGGCCGGAGCCGGTGAATACCGCCCGGAGGAGTTCTTACCGGGCCACGCCTGTCGCGGCCCGATCGCCCGGGTGGTCGCTCGTCGTCTCACCCTGTGCGTGCTCGATGCGGGCGAGCACCTTGTCGGAGATCCGGTGCAGCGTTCGCAGTTCGTCCGGGGTCAGCACGTCGATGAACACGTCCAACACCCCGGCTACGTGTCCGGGTGCCGCGCCCGCCAGGTAGGCGTAGCCGGCTTTGGTCAGGATCGCTTGCGTGTAGCGCCCGTTGCGCGGGTCGGGCTCGCGGCGCACGAACCCGCGTTTCTCAAGCCGGCCGACCATGTGGGACAGGCGGGACAGTTCCGCGTTGCAGCAGATACTGGTACGCCCTCTGCCCCACGCGACTCTCCCCAGGTGGGCGACCGAATTCACCACAGAAACGATCAGCACCAGTCAGACCACCTGCGCGGCAAGGACGCTCGCGAGCTGCGAGCGGGCTGCACGACCAGGCTCAGCCGCCCTCCCGTTGGACCTGGTCCCCGGTCACCGGCCGACAGGGACGCCCGATGCCGGGCACAGAACCGTCAGCACACCTGAAAGCAGTCGTGAAGTGTGCGGGCCGTGCCCGTCGGTCAAGGGCGCCTAATTCGTTGTCGCTCTACGATGGCCATCGGCCACCTCACAGCCCGACCCGCCCCTGGAGCCGGCTGGCGATCGGGCGTTCTCTCCCATGTGGCGCCCGTCCGCGGGTCAGGTGCCGAATGGGTGGGGAGATCCACTCAGAGGCGTGGGAGCACCCCCGAGCAGGGGGTGACCGTTTTCAACGAGCCCCATCACGGTCTTGCCGTGCCGCTGGGCTTCGGCATCCGGCTCGCCGAAGGGCCTCCTGCTCCCGTTCGCCGTCGTGACCGTGCTCACCCCGGTCGGCTGAGCAGTCACAGACATCCGCTTCTCCGCTCTCGCCTTGCTCAACGTGGGTCTGTGCACACCCCGCCGGGCCGCGATGCGCTCCGATGCCCGCGTCACGTTCATGGGAGCCGTCTGCGTGACCTCTTCGCAACCGCCTTCCCTCTTCTCCAACATGCCGGACAGGTGCCCTGATCACTGCCCGAAAGGACTACCGCAACGATGGCGTGCGCCGCCCGGCCCCCTTCCTTTCTGACCGAAAGGCCGAGGCGGCCCCCTCTGCCGTGCCGCGAGAGTAGGGCTGGCCAGGAACGGGGTGGTACAGCCTGCAGGGATACGCCGTGCTCTTCCCGGCCGTCCAGGCCGCACGTGCCGAACCACAATCAGTCGACCGTCAAGGAAAGCACACCATGGACCACCGCCAACGGCTCGCTGCCGTCTCCGGAATCGCACTCGCAGCCACTCTCGTCATTCCGCTCAGCGCCGCGCACGCGATCAGCGATGGCGCAGCGGTCCGCTCCGCGCCCTGGGCCGTGCAGGTCTACGCAGACGGGCACTTCGCGTGCACAGGCACCATGCTCACAGACCGGTGGGTGCTCACCGCCTACCACTGTTACAACGACGAGCCTGCCAAGATGAGCGTACGGGTCGGTTCCGTGCGAATCGGGCACGGAACCAAGGCCGACGTGACGGAGATCCGGCACCTCGACACCGACGGCCTGGACGATGTCGCGTTGTTCCGCCTCGCCAAGCCGATCAAAGCACCGCACGTCAAGCTCGCGGACGCCGACCCGCCCAGGCAGGCGGTCGTCAACATCTACGGATACGGCAGCTACGGGCGACACCCGAAGAACTTGCGCACCGCCACCAACCGCGTGACAGCCGTCAAGCACGACGGCATCATCGGGCGAGCCATCTGGACCAAGAAGCTCAGCGGCGCCACCCAAGGCGGCGATTCCGGCGGCCCGGCCTTCTACAAGGGCAAGGAGGTCGGCGTTCTCTTCGGCCCGAACGAATACAGCAGCGTCGCTTCGCACCGCACCTGGATCAAAAGAATCACCGGCGTCTGACGAGGCCGCCAGCGAAGCGGCAGACCGCGGAAAAAGCCAGCGCCTCGCGGGTGATGCTGCGGGTCGGCCATGGCCGGGAGCGCTCCACGCGGTACCTCGGCGGCGGCAGCGCCGACGATCACGGCACTCCGATCAGTTGTCTCGTTTCCGGACCACTCAGTCCCCCCGGCCCGGCACTTGAGGAGTGGCCCGCCCCTGAGACGGGCGCGGAGGCCGGCATCGACTCCACCGGCATCGGCCGTCTGACGGGCCACGGCGCCTTCGCCCACCGCGGCCGCGGCATCCCGGGCCACCGCCTAGCGGGCGAAGACCTACGCGAAGGTCGCCAGGCAGCGGCAGGACATCGGCCACAAGAGGGCGGGGCGTGTGGTGAGCGACCATGACGCCATCGCCGTCGAGGACTTCCGCCCGCTGTCTTCCTCACCAGGTCGACCATGGCGAAGAAGGCAGCGGGCGCCGCGATCGGTGCCACCAAGCAGGTCTTGCTGAAGATGGCCCGCAAGCACGGCCGGATCGTGCGCCTGGTCCACCCGCGCACACCACGATGGACGGCGCGGCGGGCGGAGCCGTGTCTCCCAGGGACAAGGACTCCGCCCGCCTGATGCTGGTCCGGGCTGGTCTCAACCCGGCTGGCGCTGATCGCACATGACCTGCCGGGACGCTGTTCCGTCAGGCTGAGCCAGGAATCCCTCTCCTTCACGAGGGAGAGGTCTCACGTCGACGTCCCCATCGCTTCCAGCTCCTGTCCCTTGGTCTCACGCACGACTCCGGCGACGAAGCCGAGGGACAGCAACGCGAACGCGGCGTAGATGGCGTAAGTGGCGGACAGGTTCCAGTCCGCCATACGCGGGAAGGTCTCGGTGACGGCCCAGTTGGCGATCCAGTTACAGGCGGTCGCCACCGACATGGCACCTGCACGGATCTTCAGCGGGAACATCTCGCCCACCATGACCCAGAGGATCACGCCCCAGGAGACGGCGAAGAAGAACACGAACGCGTGCGCGGCGACGAGGGCCACCGCCCCTTGGGTGTCCGGGATCGACAGGCTGCCGCCGCTGCCGGTCTTGTACGAGAACGCCCAGGCCGCCAGGCCGAGGGAGACAGTCATTCCCGCCGAGCCCATCAGGGCCAGGGGCTTGCGGCCGATCCGGTCGATCAACATCATCGCCACCACGGTGCCGATGATGTTGACGACGGAGGTGGACAGGCTGATCAGCAGTGAACTGGACTGGTCGATACCCACGGACTGCCACAGGATCGACGAGTAATAGAAGATCACGTTGATGCCGACGAGTTGCTGGAAGACGGCGAGGCCGATACCGGCCCAGACGATCGGGAGCAGGCCGAAACGGGAGCCGAACAGGTCCCGTATACGCGGCTTCTCGCCCACGCTGAGGGCTGATTCGATCTCGGCGAGGCGGGTGTCGGTGTCGACGCTCGCCCCTTCGATGTCGAGCAGCGCCAGTCGCGCCTGGTCCCTGCGGCCCGTGGCAATCAGGAAGTACGGCGACTCGGGAATGCGGCTGCTGAAGACGAAGTACGCTGCGGCCGGGACAACGGCGGCCATCAGCATCCACTGCCACGCTTCCAGGGCGCCCAGCGGATTCTGGCTCTTGCCTCCCGCCCCTTGCGCGATCGCCCAGTTGACGAGTTGTGAGGTCGTGATGCCGAGCACGATCGCCGCCTGCTGGGACGAAGCCAGCCGTCCGCGGTAGCGGGCCGGGGCGACTTCGGCGATGTAGGTTGGACCGACCAGCGAGGCAAGTCCGATCGCAACACCGCCCAACACGCGCCAGGCGCCCAGATCCCACAGGGAGAACGGCATGGAGGAGCCGAGCGCACTGATCGCGAACAGGGAAGCGGCGAGTCGCATCACACGCAGACGGCCGATGCGGTCGCCGAGACGCCCGGCGACCCCGGCACCGACGGCGGAGCCGATCAGCGCAGCGGCGACGACGGTGCCCGTCTCGGCGGAGGTGACGTGGAAGTGGTGCTGGATGCCGGTGACCGCACCGTTGATGACCGCGCTGTCGTAGCCGAAGAGGAAACCTCCGAGTGCCGCGGCGATGGTGACGAAGGTGACGCGGCGTAGATCTCCGCCGTCCGGCATCTCCGTGTGCCGGGGTGTCCGGGTGAGGCGGGTTCTGGCGCTCATGGATGGGTGCTCCGTTCCGGAATCCGACAAAAAAAGGGGGATGACGGGAGTGGCCGCCTGCGGTCAGGCAACCTCTCCCTTCGCGGACAGCCGGGGCGTGGTCCGGGTGCCGGTCGGCGGGGCGACGTTCCAACCGGCGATCACCGGGCGTCCGTGCTCGGTTCCCAGACGGCTGACGGTCCCAGTGTCGAGGCTGAACAGGCGGCCCTCGGACGGCGGGAGCCCCAGTCGGCGGGCGGTGAGCACGCGCAGGAAGTGGCCGTGGGCCACTACGGCGACATCGCCTCTCGCCGGATCGTCCGGGAGGGGGGTGATGCTCGCGAGCACGCGGTCGGCGCGGTCACCGACCTCTCGCGGGTTCTCTCCGGGGTGCCCGGCCGGCCCGAGGGCGACGCCGTCGGTCCACAGGTCCCAGTCCGGCCGGGTGCGCCGGATCTCGGCCGTGGTGATGCCCTCGTAGGCGCCGTACTCCCACTCGTGCAGGTCCGGTCCGGGTCGATGGTGGCACGGGTCAGCCCGGCGAGTTCGGCGGTACGCATGGCACGCCCGAGCGGGCTGGTCAGCGCGAGAACGATGTCACGCTCGGCGAGCAGGGGCGCCACAACCCGTGCCTGCCGCTCACCATGTGTGGTGAGCGGCAGGTCCGTGTAACTGGTGTGCTGGCGTGACAGGATCCACGCCGTCTCACCGTGCCGGATCAGCAGGAGGTCACCCACGGCTGCCTGCTCCCTGCGGCGCGGCCCCGTCAACTGCGGTGGGTATCTCACCGGTCCGCTCGTAGGCGTGGAGCATGTCGATACGGCGCGTGTGCCGTAGGTCGTGGCTGGACTGCGCGGTGAGGAACGTCCGGACCGGCTTCTCGATCGTCTCTGCGCAGTGCGTACAAGCGCCCGGGGCGATGACGTCGGCGTCGTTGTGCTCCCGGGCCGGCCGGGCTGTCCCCTCGCTCCAAGCCAGCGCGGCGTACACGTCGACGACCTTGTTCGCGGCGATCACCTCACCGTTGCCCGAGCCGCCTATGACAATGCCCCGGTTTCTGGGATCGGCAACCGTGCGGTGAGCGGCCTCGATCACATACGAGGGGTGGTTGCCGTCTTCCCGGTACGTGTTCGGTCCGCAGTCGATCAGATCGTACCCGAGTGCCGTGAGCCGGTCGACGAGGCGGGCCTTCAGCCGGTGACCGGCGTGGTCGGAGCCGATGTGGATCTTCATGTCAGTGCACTCTTTCTTCGGCACGGTCACCGCTCCACCGGACGTGGAAGACTCCGTCGCGGTCGGTGCGACGGTAGGTGTGGGCGCCGAAGAAGTCCCGCTGGGCCTGGGTGAGGGCGGTGGGCAGAGCCGGCGTGCGCAGCGTGTCGTAGTACACCAGCGCGGAGGAAAAGCCCGGTGCGGGAATGCCGTTGCGCGCGGCGGCCGCCACCACCCCGCGCCAGGCGTCCTCGGCAGCGTTCACTTCCTGGGCGAACTGCTGGTCGACCAGCAGGGTGGGCAGCGCACGGTTGTCGGCGTAGGCGGTGCGGATGCGGTCGAGGAAGGCAGCACGGATGATGCAGCCGCCTCGCCAGATCGTCGCCATCGCACCGAGGTCGATGTCCCAGTTGTATTCTTCGCTGGCAGCGGCGATCATGCTCCAGCCCTGCGCGTACGCGACGACCTTCGAGGCGTACAGGGCTTGCTCGACCTGGGCGACGAAGCGCACCCGCTCTGCAGGAGGCAGGAGCCAGTTCTCCCCGGCGTGTACGGCCTCGACGGCCTCACGCAGCCCGACGTAGCCGGACAGGGAGCGGGCGAATACCGCTTCGGCGATTCCGGAGACGGGTGCACCCAGGTCGAAGGAGGTCTGCACGGTCCAGCGGCCGGTTCCCTTCTGGCCTGCCTGGTCGGCGACGATGTCGACGAAGGGGCGCCCGGTACTGGCGTCGACGTGGGCGAGGATGTCGGCGGTGATTTCGATCAGGTAGGAGTCGAGGCGTCCGGTGTTCCAGCTCCGGAAGGTTTCGGCAATCTCGGCTGGACTCATGTCCGCCAGGCGCCGCAGCAGGTCGTAGGCCTCGGCGATCAGCTGCATGTCCGCGTACTCGATGCCGTTGTGCACCATCTTGACGAAGTGCCCGGCACCGTCGGGGCCGACGTGCGTGCAGCAGGGTGTGCCGTCCACCTTGGCGCTGATGGTCTCCAGCAGCGGGCCGATCTCCCGGTACGCCTGCTGGGAACCACCAGGCATGATGGAGGGCCCGTTGAGCGCCCCTTCCTCGCCGCCGGACACACCTGCGCCCACGAAGTGAATACCGTGCCCGCGCAGTGCCGCCTCGCGCCGCCGGGTGTCGGTGAAGTGTGCGTTGCCGCCGTCGATGATCACGTCGCCGGGCTCCAGCAGAGGGGCGAGTTGCTCGATCACCGCATCGGTGGGGTCGCCGGCCTGCACCATGATGATCAGGCGCCGGGGCCTGTGCAGCGCGGCCACGAACTCTTCCGCGGACTCTGCCGGGACGAAGTCACCTTCGTGTCCGAACTCCTCGACGAGGGCCTTGGTCTTCGCGCTGGACCGGTTGTGGACGGCGACGGTGTATCCGTGGCGGGCGAAATTGCGGGCCAGGTTGCGGCCCATCACTGCCAGGCCGGTGACACCCACGTGTGCCTTGGGCGCCATGGCTCTCAACTCCTTGAAAAGTGGCACGTGTGCGGGGAGACGGGCCTGTTCGCCCTCGTCCGCCTCGCGGGCATGCCCCATCCCGCGGGGTGGACGAGGGCAGTGCCTGGGGCGCCGTCGGAGAGGCCGTCTTTCGGCGTCCCAGGGGATCGGGGGGTTAGAAGTAGCCGCCGTCGGCTTCGATGGTGCGGCCGGTGATGTAGGAGGCGTCGTCGGAGACGAGGAAGGCGGTGACGGCGGCGATCT
>NZ_JBICZC010000026.1:0-91698 GCF_043201715.1 Streptomyces sp. NPDC048291 | reverse complement strand
TAGTGTTTCGGTGGTCATAGCGTGAGGGAAACGCCCGGTTACATTCCGAACCCGGAAGCTAAGCCTTACAGCGCCGATGGTACTGCAGGGGGGACTCTGTGGGAGAGTAGGACACCGCCGAACAATTTTTGGGAAAGGCCCACGCCGTATGGCGTGGGCCTTTCTGCGTTTAGGGGCTCGGAGAGAAAACGGCAGGGGCCGACTGTAGCCCCTGCCACTCCGAGAATCTCCGGGAATCTCCGAGAATCAGAGTCGGCCCGCTGCTTTCAAGGCCAGATACGCATCCGCCAACGCGGGAGCGAGATCGTCAGGCGTCGCGTCCACGACCGTCACACCGTGCCGGCGAAGTTGCTCTGCGGTCCGATGCCGTTCGCTCTGGGCCTGTGCGGCCGCCGCTGCCTCGTACACCGCGTCGGCGTTTCCGCGGGCCGTCGCCATGCGTGCGATGTGCGGGTCGGCCACTGAAGCGAGCAGAACCGTGTGCCGTTGGGTCAGTTGGGAGAGCACGGGAAGCAGACCCTGTTCGACCGGAGCGGTGTCGAGCGTCGTGAGCAGGACGATCAGGGAACGGCGTGGAGCCGTGCGGAGCGCGGTGGCGGTCAGGCCGCGGGCGTCCGTTTCGACGAGCTCGGGCTCCAGCGTGGCCATTGCGTTGACCAGGGAGGGCAGGACGTCGCCCGCGGCGCGGCCCTGGACCAGAGCGCGGATCCGGCGGTCGTAGGCGAGGAGATCCACACGGTCGCCCGCGCGTGACGCGAGGGCCGCGAGGAGGAGTGCCGCGTCCATGGAAGCGTCCAGGCGGGGCGCGTCGCCGACTCGGCCGGCGGAAGTACGCCCGGTGTCGAGGACGAGCAGGATGCGCCGGTCGCGCTCAGGACGCCAGGTGCGTACCGCGACCGCGGACTGCCGTGCCGTTGCCCGCCAGTCGATGGAGCGGGTGTCGTCGCCTGGGACGTACTCGCGGAGGCTGTCGAATTCCGTGCCCTCGCCGCGGGTCAGGACGCTGGTGCGGCCGTCGAGTTCACGCAATCGGGCGAGTCTCGACGGCAGGTGCTTGCGGCTGGTGAAGGGGGGCAGAACCCGTACGGTCCAGGGCACTTTGTGGCCGCCCTGGCGGGAGAACAGGCCGAGGGGGCCGTAGGAGCGGATCGTGACGCGGTCCGCCTGGCGGTCGCCGCGCCGGGTCGGGCGCAGGCGGGTCGTGACGCGTCGGCGTTCGCCCGGGGGAACGGCCAGCTGGTGGCGTGAGGCCTCGACCTCCGTGCCGGGCTGCCAGCTGCTGGGTGGCCAGCCGTCCCTGAGGCGGGCCCGGAGAGGGCGCCCGGACGGGTTGGTCACCGTCAGGGTCACGTCCGCGGTCTCGCCCAGGCGGGCGGACGTGTCGCCGGAGCGGGTCAGCACGAGCCGTCGTACCGGAGCCGCCAGGGCGAAGTCGCAGGCGCAGGCCAGGGCCAGCGGGCCGTCGACGGCGAGGATGCCGGTCCAGCTCGGTCCCCAGATGCCGATGGGGATCGACCCGATGGCCGCGATGAGGGCGGCGCGCCCGGTGAGGGGCATCAGCGGGGGACCGGGACGTGGGCGAGGATCGCGTTGATGACGGAGTCGGCGGTCACGCCTTCCATCTCGGCCTCGGGGCGGAGTTGGACGCGGTGGCGGAGGGTGGGCAGGGCGAGGGCCTTGACGTCGTCGGGGATGACGTAGTCGCGGCCGGTCAGCCAGGCCCAGGCGCGGGCGGTGGCGAGCAGGGCGGTGGCGCCGCGCGGGGAGACGCCGAGGGTGAGGGACGGCGACTCGCGGGTGGCGCGGCAGATGTCGACGACGTAGGCGGTGATCTCGGGGGAGACGTTCGTCTTGGCGACGGCCGCGCGGGCGGCTTCGAGGTCGGCGGGGCCCGCGACGGGGCGTACGCCGGCGGCGCGCAGGTCGCGCGGGTTGAAGCCCTCGGCGTGCCGGGTGAGGACGGCGATCTCGTCCTGGCGGGAGGGGAGCGGGATCGTCAGTTTGAGGAGGAAGCGGTCGAGCTGGGCTTCGGGCAGGGGGTAGGTGCCCTCGTACTCGACGGGGTTCTGGGTCGCGGCGACCAGGAAGGGATCGGGGAGCAGGCGCGGGATGCCGTCGACGGTGACCTGGCGCTCCTCCATGGCTTCGAGGAGGGACGACTGGGTCTTGGGCGGGGTGCGGTTGATCTCGTCCGCGAGGAGGAGGTTGGTGAAGACCGGGCCGGGCTGGAAGGAGAACTCGGCGGTGCGGGTGTCGTAGACGAGCGAGCCCGTGACGTCGCTCGGCATGAGGTCGGGGGTGAACTGGACGCGCTTGGTCTCCAGTTCGAGTGCGGATGCGAGGGCGCGGACGAGCAACGTTTTGGCGACTCCGGGGACTCCTTCAAGGAGAACGTGTCCGCGGCAGAGGAGAGCGACGACGAGACCGGTCACGGCGGAGTCCTGGCCGACCACGGCTTTGGCGATCTCCGTGCGCAGGGCCTCCAGGGAGGCCCGGGCGTCGGCCGGGTTCCCGGTGTTCCCGGCGTTGTCAGTGGTCGGGTCCATCATGGACGGCGTACCTCTCTTTCGAGGGCGTCGAGCTGGTCGGTGAGGGTGATGAGGGCCGCGTCGTCGCCGGGCGGTGGTCCGAAGAGCAGGGCTTGCAGGGCCTGTCCGTCGCCGTGCAGGTGGGCGGAGAGGGCGGGGAGCAGGGCCTCGGGCGCGTGCGCCTGGGAGACGGGGACGCCTACGAGGGGGGCGAGACGGGTGCGGGCGGTGGAGCGAAGAGCGGCGGCCGCGCGGTCGCGGGCGCTGGCCTTGCGGTAGAGGCGGGCGCGGCCTTCGACGGTTTCGGAGGCGCGGATCGCCACGGGGAGTTTCTCGGGCACGAGGGGGCCGAGCCTGCGTGCCCGCCAGAAGGCGGCGAGGGCTGCGGCGATGAAGAGCTGCAGTGTGCCCCAGAGCCAGCCGGACGGGAGCAGGTCGAACAGGGATTTCTGGTCGCCGCTACCGGTGGCCGTGGCGTCGGAGAGCGAGGGGAGGTACCAGACCAGATGCGGGCGGGAGCCGAGGAGTTGGAGGGCGAGCGAGGCGTTGCCCTGCTTGTCGAGGCGGTCGTTGAGCAGGATGTCGGGCGCGCCGAGGACGACGGTGTCACCGCCTCCGGAGGCCGCGGGGATGCGGAGGAGCGTGGCCAGGCGCTGGCTGGGGTAGCAGGAGTCGGCGTCGAGGTGGGTGGTGGTGTAGCGGATGCCACCGGTGTCGGCGCTGCCCGCCCGCCGGGCCGCGGCCAGCGTGCAGTGGGGGTCGAGCGTGGACCGGACGCTGTTGGCGGGGTCGGCGGTGACGCCGGGAGCGAGCCGTTCGACGGACGTGCTGCCTGCGGCGACCAGGACGGTGCGGCCACCCGACCCGGCCGTCGACTTCTGCAGGAGCGACTGCTGATGCGGGGTCAGCAGGTCGGGGACGGCCACGAGGAGGGTGGTGTCGCGGCCGGCCGCGGCGCGCGCCTCGGCCAGCGTGGTGACCACGCGGGTGTCCACGCCCCGGTCGGCGAGGAGTTCGGCGACGGCGCGGCTGCCGTAGGGGTCGGCGGAGCGTGGGTCGAGGTCGCCGTGCCTGGTGTCGGAGCGGATGACGGCGATCGCCACGGCACCGGCGAGGACCAGCACCACGGCGAGGACGATGCCCCGGGTCCTGGTCCACACCTGGCGGGTGGTGGGCGCGGTGGAAGTGGCCGGGAAGACGACGCCGGTGGTCATTCGGCGGCTCCCTGGCGGCTGTTGTGGGTCGTGCTGTCGGCGCTGCTGGAGCTGTTGGCGCTGCCGGCCAGGATCGGCTTGGCGCGCTCCAGGTCGCGGTCGAGGTCGGCGATGCGCTCGTACGACGCCTGGGTCGCCCTGCGGCCGCCGTACGTCACGTCGTCGAACTCCCGGGCCGCGGTGCGCAGCCGGTCGGTGTGGGCGGGCAGGGCGCGGCCGGCCTCGGCGGCGGCCTCGTCGGCGGTGCGGCCGGGGCGGACGTCGAGGAGGGCGCGTTCCTCCAGGGCGCGGACGACGGCGCGCATGCGTTCCTGGAGGGCCTGGTTCCAGTGGCCCTGGGCGGCGTGTGCCTCGGCGGCCGCGCGGTGTTCGGCGGCGCTGCGGGGGCGGTCGTCGAACAGGGTGGCGGCGGAGACGGGTTGGCGGCGGGGGGCGCCCAGGCGCCACCACAGGGCGCCCAGGACGGCAAGGACGGCCAGGACCACCACGACCAGGCCCAGTGCGCCTCCGGGTGTCGCGGACGCGGCGGCGGAGAGCAGGCGGCCGACCCAGTCCAGCACGGCGTTCAGGGCGCGCTGGAACAGGCCGGGGTCGTTCTCGTGGTACATCCGCTTGGACAGTTCACGCCGTGCCGCTTCCTGCGCGGGGTCGCGTGGGATGGTCACGGGCGGCTGGCCGTCCGAGCCGGTCAGCGCCAGCAGCGCCGTGTCCCGGACTCGCGACAGGCCTCGTACGGCCTCGTCGGCGGCGCGTGGCAGGGTTGCGGGCACCGCTGTGAGGACTCCCCCCGTCGGGCTCACCGCATCAGCTCCCCGGGACGGTGCCGGGGGTGCCGGCGCCGTAGTTCTCGACTCCTGCGGCGCGGGCCAGTTCGAGGTCGAGGGCCTCGCGGCGGATGCGCTGGTCGATGTAGAGGAGCACGGTGACGCCTGCGTTGATCGGGAAGGTGAGCATGGAGCCGATCACCGCGCCGATGCCGCTGATGACGAGGAACGTCCAGCCGTAGTTGTCGTTGGTGTTCTCCAGGAAGCCGGTCAGGCCGTGGCCGCCGGCGTAGGCCCCGATCAGGGTGAAGGGGACCACGGCGAGCGACGAGACGATGTTGGCGATGATCGAGGCGAGGAACTGGATGCCGAAGACCCGCCACCAGGAGCCGCGGACGAGTTTGGTGGAGCGGCCCAGCGACTTGGTGATGCTCTGCTTCTCCAGCATCAGCGCGGGCGAGGCCAGGGAGAAGCGGACCATCAGCCAGACGGTGACGACGGCGCCGGCGAGGATGCCGAGGATGAGCAGGGCGGCGATGGCGCCGCCCGGGCCGCCGGCGATCGCGACGACGATGCCGGGCAGTGCGCCGACGAGCAGGACGCCGACCGCGATGAGCCCGGTCAGGAGGATGAGGCCGCACAGCTTGAGGACCTGCGGGCGGGCGTCGCGCCAGGCCTCGGCGATGGTCACGGACTTGCCGAGTACGGCGCGGCTGGTGACGGTCGTCAGCAGGGCTGTCGCGATGATGGTGCCGACCAGGGTGATCAGCAGGACGGCGCCCGAGCTGAGCGCGACCTCGCCGGCGGCGCGGCTGATCTCGGTGAGGGAGGCGCTCGGGTCGTTGAGGGCGTCGGTGGTCTCGGTGTCGTTCAGGACGAGGCCCTGGAGGAGGATCACCGCGACCTCGGTGATGACGGCGACCGTCAGCGAGATGCCGAGGACCGTGCGCCAGTAGGTGCGCATGGTGGAGACGGCGCCGTCGAGGATCTCGCCGACGCCGAGCGGGCGGAGCGGGATCACGCCGGGCTTGGCGGCGGGCGGGGGACCGCCCCAGCCGCCGCCCCAGGCTCCGTATCCGCCGGGTCCGCCGGGCGGCCCGTATCCGCCCGGTCCTCCGCCGTAGCCTCCGGGTCCGGGCCCTCCGTAGCCTCCGTAGCCGCCGCCGGGGGGCCGGCCGCCCCAGCCGGGGCCGGGGGGTGGGGGCGGCGGTGCCTGGCCTGGTGCCGGGGCGCCGGTGGGCGCGGACCACTGGCCGGGCGGCGGCTGCTCCTTGGACCACTGCGAGCCGGTGCCCTGTGGATCCGTGCCCGGCTGATCGGCGGGCGGTTCGACAGGCCCTGCGGGGACGGGGCGGTCGGCAGGGGCGGACGCGCCGGGTTCCCGCCCGTCGGACGAGGCGGATCCGGGCGAGGCCCAGCCCGGAGTGTCGTTCATCGAAGCTCCTTCACGGTGCCCGTCCGCGAGCGCGGTGGCAGGTTGGCTGCCATCGTGCCATGGGGTGGGCGCCCAGTGACCGGCCGCGGTAGAGGCTGCGCACCTTCAATTGTCCGCCGGATACGGGGCAGACTGAGCGCATGGCTGATCAGTACGCGCAAACCGGCGAGGACAAGCGGCCGACGGGAATGCCGGTGATCCGGTGGGAGGAGCCGCCCGAAGGTCCTGTGGTGGTCCTCCTCGACCAGACCAGACTGCCGGCGGAGGAGGTCGAGCTGGTGTGCACGGACGCGTCGGCGCTGGTCGAGGCGATCCGTTCGCTCGCGGTGCGCGGTGCGCCGTTGCTCGGGATAGCGGGCGCGTACGGTGTGGCGCTCGCCGCCGTGCGGGGCTTCGACGTGGACGAGGCCGCGGTGGCGCTGTCGGGTGCCCGGCCCACGGCCGTGAACCTGTCCGTCGGGGTGCGCAGGGCCGTGTCGGCGTACCGGTCCGCCCTGGCCGAGGGCGGGGACGGTGGGGCGGCGGCCGCGGCGGCGCTGGGTGCGGCGCGGGCGCTGCACCGGGAGGATGCCGAGGGCAGCGCCCGGATGGCCGGGCACGGACTGGCGCTGCTGGATGAACTGCTGCCCGGCGGAGGGCACCGGATCCTCACCCACTGCAACACCGGTTCGCTGGTGTCGGGCGGGGAGGGCACGGCGTTCGCGGTGGCCCTCGGGGCGCACCGGGCGGGGCGGCTGCGGCGGCTCTGGGTGGACGAAACGCGCCCGTTGCTGCAGGGTGCGCGCCTGACGGCGTACGAGGCGGCGCGCAGCGGCATGGCGTACACCCTGCTCACCGACAACGCGGCCGGTTCGCTGTTCGCGGCGGGGGAGGTGGACGCGGTGCTGATCGGGGCGGACCGGATAGCGGCCGACGGATCGGTGGCGAACAAGGTGGGGAGCTATCCGCTCGCGGTGCTCGCGCGCTACCACCATGTGCCGTTCATCGTGGTGGCGCCGTTGACGACGGTGGACCCGCAGACACCTGACGGGGCGTCCATCGAGGTCGAACAGCGCCCCGGATGCGAGGTGACCGAGGTCACAGTGCCGCAGGTGCCGGTGGCGGGGGCGGGCGGCGGGATTCCGGTGGCGCCCCTGGGGACCCAGGCGTACAACCCGGCGTTCGACGTGACGCCGCCCGAGTTGGTGACGGCGATCGTCACCGAGGCAGGCGCCGTTTCGCCCGTGACGGCCGAGGGTCTCGCGGAGCTCTGTGCCCGGCCACGCCACGTTCCGGGCTGATCCGGGCCGGGTGATACTCGTCCATGAGCAGAATTGCCGAGGTCATCGTGTTGGCCAGGGACGCAAGAGAGATCATGGAACCGCTGACCCGGCCGGACGACAGCCGTGGGTGGACCGGCCGCTTCACGGATATCGGGCACGGCATGTTCGAGGGCTGGGCCGTCGAGTTCGTGCGCCGGAGGGGCTGGATCGGGCTGCTGGACCACCTGGGGTCGTTGCCCTGGCCGTCGCCGCACTCCGTGCAGGTCCTGATCCACGACGAGGAGGACGACTGCTTCGGGCTGTGGATGATGCACGACGGCAGGCTCGTCGAGGTGCCGCTGCCACGTACCGAGCGCTATTTCTGGACAGACCACTACACGGGCAAGGCCGATCCGGACAGTCCGGGAATCCTGACCCGTACGGACAGGTACGACGCGTCGCCCGAAGGCGGCTGACCGCCGATGCGGCCACCGACGCGTGCGCCCTGGGCCGTCCGTCGCGGTCCCGGGCGGGCCGGCATCCGTCGCTGACATCGACGCCGGCGGACGGGGGCAGACAGTGACGGTCTCCTGCGGCTATCGTCACTGGCCGGTGACCCTGGTCACCTGCGCAACCTTCACTGTTATGAGAATGGGATGATGTCGTTTATGAAGGGACGAGTCCTTGTCGTCGACGACGACACCGCACTGGCCGAGATGCTCGGCATCGTGCTGCGTGGTGAAGGTTTTGAGCCGTCTTTCGTAGCCGACGGCGACAAGGCGCTGGCCGCTTTCCGTGAGACCAAGCCCGACCTGGTGCTGCTGGACCTGATGCTGCCCGGTCGGGACGGTATCGAGGTGTGCCGTCTGATCAGGGCGGAGTCCGGGGTGCCGATCGTGATGCTCACGGCGAAGAGCGACACCGTCGACGTGGTCGTGGGCCTGGAGTCGGGCGCGGACGACTACATCGTGAAGCCGTTCAAGCCGAAGGAGCTGGTCGCCCGGATCCGGGCCCGGCTGCGGAGGTCGGAGGAGCCGGCGCCGGAGCAGCTCGCCATAGGTGACCTGGTCATCGACGTGGCCGGGCACTCGGTGAAGCGGGACGGGCAGTCGATCGCGCTGACCCCGCTGGAGTTCGACCTGCTGGTCGCGCTCGCCCGCAAGCCATGGCAGGTGTTCACCCGTGAGGTGCTCCTGGAGCAGGTCTGGGGCTACCGGCACGCGGCCGACACCCGCCTCGTCAATGTTCACGTCCAGCGGCTGCGCTCCAAGGTCGAGAAGGACCCGGAGCGGCCGGAGATCGTGGTGACCGTCCGTGGTGTCGGATACAAGGCGGGACCGAGCTGACATGTCCGGTGACAGTGCCGCTTCGGCCCCCGGCCGGTCCGGGGACCGTCCGGAGCGGCCTGTCGGCGGGAAGCGGTTCGGTTCGCGCTGGCGGCTGATCTTCGAGGGCGGCCTGCTCCAGGGCGGGGTTCAGGGCAGCCCGGTGCTGCGCCTGTTCATGCGCTGGGTGCGACGGCCGCTGCTGCCGGTCATGCGGCTGTGGCGGCGCAACATCCAGCTCAAGGTCGTCGTCACGACCCTGCTGATGTCGCTGGGCGTCGTCCTGCTGCTTGGCTTCGTCGTCATCGGGCAGGTGCGCAACGGCCTGCTGGACGCCAAGGTGAAGGCCTCGCAGAGCCAGGCCACCGGTGGTTTCGCGGTGGCCAAGCAGAAGGCCGACGAGGCCGCGACCGGCACCGGTGACACCGCGGAGTCGGCGGACGGGCGGCAGTCGCAGAACGTCACCTCGTGGATGAGTGACCTCGTCGAGTCCCTCTCCAGCGGCGGCCAGGGCGCCTTCGACGTGGTCACACTGCCCGCGGGCGACAACAACAGCGGCGGCGGGCGCACCCGCGCCTCCGGGCAGGTCGACCCGACGGCCAGCGTGCCCGACGACCTGCGCACGCGGGTCAACGGCAATACGACGGCCGCGCAGAGCTACACCCGGATCATCTACACGGACGACAAGGATTCGCAGCCCGCGCTGGTCATCGGCAAGCAGGTCAGCGATCCGAACAACGACCCGTACGAGCTGTACTACCTCTTCCCGCTCACCCAGGAGGAGAAGTCCCTCAGCCTGGTCAAGGGCACGCTGGCGACCGCCGGGCTGTTCGTCGTCGTCCTCCTCGGGGCCATCGCCTGGCTCGTCGTACGGCAGGTCGTCACGCCCGTGCGGATGGCGGCCGGGATCGCCGAGCGGCTGTCGGCCGGGCGGCTCCAGGAGCGGATGAAGGTCACCGGCGAGGACGACATCGCGCGGCTCGGCGAGGCCTTCAACAAGATGGCGCAGAACCTCCAGCTGAAGATCCAGCAGCTGGAGGACCTGTCGCGGATGCAGCGCCGGTTCGTGTCGGACGTCTCGCACGAGCTGCGGACGCCGTTGACGACCGTCCGGATGGCGGCCGACGTCATCCACGAGGCCCGCGAGGACTTCGACCCGGTGACCGCACGGTCCGCGGAGCTGCTCGCCGACCAGCTGGACCGGTTCGAGTCGCTCCTCGCCGACCTGCTGGAGATCAGCCGCTTCGACGCGGGCGCGGCGGCGCTGGAGGCCGAGCCGATAGACCTCAGGGAGGTCGTGCGGCGGGTGGTCAGCGGGGCCGCGCCGCTCGCGGAGCGCAAGGGCACGCACATACGCGTGTTCGGCGACCTGCAGCCCGTGGTGGCCGAGGCGGACGCCCGGCGCGTGGAGCGGGTGCTGCGCAACCTGGTCGTCAACGCCGTCGAGCACGGTGAGGGCAAGGACGTCGTCGTCAAACTGGCCTCGGCCGGCGGGGCGGTCGCGATCGCGGTGCGCGACTACGGGGTCGGGCTCAAGCCCGGCGAGGCGACCCGGGTCTTCAGCCGCTTCTGGCGGGCCGACCCGGCACGCGCGCGTACCACGGGTGGTACGGGCCTGGGGCTGTCGATCGCCCTGGAGGACGCGCGGCTGCACGGCGGCTGGCTGCAGGCGTGGGGGGAGCCGGGCGGCGGCTCGCAGTTCCGGCTGACGCTCCCGAGGACGGCGGACGAGCCGTTGCGGGGTTCGCCGATACCCCTGGAGCCCAAGGACTCCCGGCGCAACCGGGGACTCGGCGAGGCCGGTCTGCCGGGCGGTGGCGAGGACAAGCGGGCCACCGTGCCGGTGCAGCCCGGCGGCGGTCAGGCGTCGTCGCTCGCGCCGATGGCGCAGCGGATGGCCGCCGTGGCCCCCACCGCCGACCCGACCGCGCTGCCCGGCAACGGCGCGCGCGTGGTGCCCCGCCCGGCCCAGGGCGCTCGGCGTCAGGAAGGTACGGCCGAGACCGGTCAGGGCGACGGGGCGGACGAGTCGAACAAGCCAGGGGAGGCATTTCGTGGGCGCTGACCGCGAGGGGAGCGCCCGGCGCAGACCGGCGCGCGCGGTGGCGTACGCCGCCTGTGGGGCCGTGGTGCTGGCGGGCTGTGCCTCCATGCCGGACAGCGGCGACCTGCGGGACGTCGAGTCGACGCCGCGGCAGGACACGCAGGTGCGGGTCTTCGCCATGCCGCCGCAGCAGGACGCGTCGTCCACGGAGATCGTGCAGGGTTTCCTGGAAGCCCTGACCAGCGACGACCCGGACTACGACACGGCGCGCAAGTACCTGACCAAGGCGGCCGCGAAGACCTGGGAGCCGGAGTCGCAGGCCATGGTGCTGGCGAACGGGCCGAGCATCCAGACGGACCCGCGGCCGGCGAACCGTGAGGGCACGAACAGCATCACCTACATGCTGCAGGGCAGCCGGGTGGCCACCGTCGACGCGCAGCAGGCGTACGCGCCCGCGGACGGGGCCTACCGCAGGACGGTGCACCTGACGAGGGACGCCAAGAGCGGCCAGTGGCGGATCGACTCCTTGCCGCAGGGAGTCGTGATGGGCAAGTCCGACTTCCAGCGCAACTACACGTCGGTCGACAAGTACTACTTCGCCTCGGACACGTCGGCCGGGGAGACCGGGCAGCCGGTGGCGGTGGCCGATCCCGTCTTCGTGCGCAGCCGGGTGGATCCGACGACCCAGCTGGTGCGTTCGCTGCTCAGCGGTCCCACCGCCTGGCTCGGCCCGGTGGTCCGGTCGAGTTTCCCGACCGGTACGGCGCTGAAGAAGGGCGTGTCGGGGCTGACCCCCGACGACCAGAACCAGCTCACGGTGCCGCTGAACGTCAAGGCGTCCCGGATCGGCTCCGCCAAGTGCGGCGAGATGGCGACCCAGTTGCTCTTCACGCTGCGCAACCTGACGCCCACCGTGGACTCGGTGGCGCTGCGGTCCGTGAACGGCGCCCACATGTGCGAGGCCACCGAGGAGCAGGCCGAGGCGACCGCCTGGCGTGCCTCCACCAAGCGCCCCGACTACCTGTACTTCCTCGATGCCAAGCGCCGGCTGGTGCGGATGACGACCAGTGGCACCAGCGCGGTCGCGGTGCCCGGCCCGTTCGGCGCGGGCACCAAGCCGCTGCGGTCGGTGGCGGTCGCCCGCGACGAGCGGACCGCGGCGGGGGTCACCAGCGACGCCAGGGCGCTGTACGTCACCTCGCTCGCGTCGGACGGTTCGCTGGGCGACGCCGTTCTGACCAGTCACGGTGCGACCGCGGACGACCGGCTGACGGCGCCGAGCTGGGACGCCCGCGGTGACCTGTGGGTGGCCGACCGCGACCCCGCCAAGCCGCAGCTGTACATGCTGGCGCAGGGCGTCGGCCAGCCGCTGGCGGTGCAGATCCCCGAGCTGAACGGCCGCATCAAGAGCGTCCGGGTCGCCGCCGACGGAGTACGGATCGCGCTCGTCGTGGAGAAGGACGGCAAGCAGTCCTTGCTCGTCGGGCGGATCGAGCGCACCAAGTCCGATGACCAGCAGGAGGTTTCGGTCCTCGAACTGCGTTCCGCGACCCCCGGATCCGAGGAGGTCACCGCGATGTCCTGGGCTGGCGACAGCCGGCTCGTGGTGGTCGGGCGCGAGCAGGGCGGCGTGCAGCAGACGCGCTACGTCCAGGTCGACGGCTCGACCCCGGACGGGCCGGCGCCCGCGGCGCTCACGGGTGTCCTGGCGATCGCCGCGTCCGAGGACGACCGGGTGCCGCTGGTGGCCGACTCGCAGGACGACGGCATCGTCCGGCTGCCGACCGGGGCGCAGTGGCAGAAGCTGGTCAAGGACGGGGAAGCGCCGGTCTACCCCGGGTAGGCGTTCGCGCGTCCCCGGCGGTCTCCGGTGCCCCCGTCTGCCACAAGCCTTACATCCGCTTACCGGCGGACGACTTCGGGAACGCAGGTCGTCCGCAGTGGCTGTGGTTCTCGCCGGCGCCGATGCCGCGCATGCTGCCGTACCAGTGACATGACGCTACGGAGAAATCGAACAAGCGTCCAAGAGATTTCGGCGCGGAAGGCCGTCAATTCGGGTTGTCCACAGGGCGGATGGCTCGGCACCCTGGTTCTGGCACAGTGATGGGCATGCAGGGGTGGTGGCGGGACCTCGCCGACCTGGTGCTGCCGGCCGAGTGCGGAGGCTGTGGGGCGCCTCGCACGGTGCTCTGCGACGAGTGCCGTGCCGCCCTGGGCGGGGCCGTACCGCGCCGCGTGCGACCGGCGCCGGAGCCGTCCGGGCTGCCGGCGGTGTACGCGGCGGCGCCTTACGCGGACGAGGTACGGGCGGCTCTCCTCGCCCACAAGGAACGCGGTGCGCTGGCGCTCGCCGGTGCGCTGGGCGCGGCGCTGGCGGGAGCGGTGCGGGCCGGGCTGCGCGACGGCCTCGGGGACGGCCCGGCCGGGCTGCGGGACGGCCGGAGCGTGCGGATCGTCGCCTCGTGGAGCGGTACGGCGGGTGGTGCCGGCGGCTCCGGGCCCGTGCTGCTCGTGCCCGTGCCGTCGGCGCCGTGGGCCGTGCGGGCGCGGGGGCACGACCCGGTGCGGCGGATCGCCCGCGCGGCGGCCGTGGAGCTGCGGCGCGCCGGGGCCCCGGCCCGGGTGGTCCCGGTGCTGCGGCAGCGGCGGGCCGTCGCCGACCAGTCGGGGCTCAACGCCCGGCAGCGGTTCGCGAATCTCGCGGGCGCCCTGGAGGTGACGGCGGGTGGCGCCCGGCTGCTGGCCGGGGGCCGGGTGGTCCTCGTCGACGACCTCGTCACCACGGGCGCCACCCTCATCGAGGCGGCGCGTGCGGTACGGGAGGCCGCCGGGGCCGAAGGGGCGGGAGAGACGACAACGGCTGTGTATCGGCGCGCGGCTTGGGAAGGAAGGGAGGAACGGAAGACCGGACCAGGGGAAGAGCGAGCGAAGTGGGCACGGAACGCATCGGGAATGGCCGAGGTGAACGGCCTCGCGGGGCCGGTCCGCGCCGCTGTGGTCGCCGCCGCTCCGGATTCTTTCGAAATGAACCGGAACTGACCGTGAACGTACATCGTTGCAGGTAGTGACGGAGTCTATTCACCTGAATGGAGGTACGCATCAGTAGAGGGTGACGACATCCGTCCGGGCGAGATATGTTCGGTTGTGAGGGAGAAAGCCGCAGGCCATGTCTCCCCTATCCGAATGCCGTGCCGCGGGTTTTCCGCAATCATCGCGGTGCTGGGGTGCAGATCTTGCCCATGGGGGAGGAGGAGGTGAAGTCGCCGAGTCCGAGGCTCCGGGGTTCACCGGAGCTGGGTGCAAAAGGGAGATGCTCCGCAGTGCAGCGGAGTGATCCGGGAACGGAGTTCTGCGTGGACATCGTCGTCAAGGGCCGCAAGACCGAGGTGCCCGAGCGGTTCCGCAAGCACGTGGCCGAGAAGCTGAAGCTGGAGAAGATCCAGAAGCTCGACGGCAAGGTGATCAGCCTCGACGTCGAGGTGTCCAAGGAGCCCAACCCCCGACAGGCCGACCGTTGCGATCGAGTGGAGATCACGCTCCGCTCCCGCGGTCCGGTGATCCGGGCGGAGGCAGCGGCCAGTGACCCGTACGCGGCACTCGACCTGGCGGCGGAGAAGCTGGACGCGCGGCTGCGCAAGCAGCACGACAAGCGGTTCTCCCGCCGCGGCGCACGACGGATCCCGGCCGCCGAGGTCGCCGACCACGTCCCGGGCGCGGCGACGCTCAACGGGAACGGCAGCCCCGTCCACTCCGAGGACGCGGACGGAGTGCCCACCAAGAAGATGGGCTCCCTCGAGGTGCAGGGCGAAGGCCCCCTCGTCGTCCGCGAGAAGACGCATGTCGCCGCCCCGATGACCCTCGACCAGGCTCTCTACGAGATGGAGCTGGTCGGACACGACTTCTACCTGTTCGTCGACTCCGAGACCAAGGAGCCGAGTGTCGTCTACCGGCGGCACGCGTACGACTACGGCGTCATCCACCTCAACACGGACCCGATGGTCGCCCAGGCGCAACCGCCCGCGGCGGGAGGCACGTTGGGCGGCTGACCGGCCCGGCCGGCAGCTGAGCCGGTGCCCCTGGAAGCGCGCGTGCGCCCCCAGGGGCACCGGTGTGCGACCACTTCGCGCCCCGCTCGGTCCCCCCGTTGTCGCCCAGGCATGGAATCATGGCCAGGGCGGCCCAACCGGTGGGCCGCTGCCTTGGGTTGGCGGATGGCACAGCACCACAGGCCACAGCCTTCAGGGGGAGGAACGATGGCGGACAGCTTCGGACCGATGCGGGACGGTGATGCCGACGGCGGCGTCGTCGGCATGGGCCCGGACACGGGCGGTACTCCACGCAAGGAACCGATCAGAGTCCTTGTCGTCGACGACCATGCCCTCTTCCGCCGCGGCCTGGAGATCGTGCTCGCCGCCGAGGAGGACATCCAGGTCGTCGGGGAGGCGGGCGACGGCGCGGAGGCCGTCGACAAGGCCGCCGACCTGCTGCCCGACATCGTGCTGATGGACGTCCGGATGCCCAAGCGCGGCGGTATCGAGGCCTGCACCTCCATCAAGGAGGTCGCGCCCAGCGCGAAGATCATCATGCTGACGATCAGCGACGAAGAGGCCGATCTCTACGACGCGATCAAGGCGGGCGCGACCGGATACCTCCTCAAGGAGATCTCCACCGACGAGGTGGCCACCGCCATTCGCGCGGTGGCCGACGGACAGTCGCAGATCAGCCCGTCCATGGCGTCGAAACTCCTCACCGAGTTCAAGTCGATGATCCAGCGCACCGACGAGCGCCGGCTGGTGCCGGCGCCGCGGCTGACCGACCGTGAACTCGAAGTGCTCAAGCTGGTCGCCACGGGGATGAACAACCGCGATATCGCGAAGGAGTTGTTCATCTCCGAGAACACCGTGAAGAACCATGTGCGCAACATCCTGGAGAAGCTGCAGCTGCACTCCAGGATGGAGGCGGTGGTCTACGCGATGCGGGAGAAGATCCTCGAGATCCGCTGAGGCCGCCGGTGTGGGCACCGGCATGGGCACCGGCGCCGGAACCGGTCAGCGCAGCGCGGCGATCAGGGCGCGGGTCACTTCCTTGAGGAGCGGCTCGCGCAGCTCGGGGGCGTCCACGCGCTCCACCCGCACCGTCGTGCAGTCCACCCAGCTCGCCGCCTCGATCAGCGCCTCCGCCACCGCCGGGACCGCCTTCGGGCCGTCCAGCGTGACCTGGCGGGCCACCAGGATGCCGCCCGCCTCGCGCGCGGGGTCCACCCGGCCCACGAGCCGGCCGCCGGCCAGCACCGGCATCGCGTAGTAGCCGTGCACCCGCTTCGGCTTCGGGACGTAGGCCTCCAGGCGGTGGGTGAAGCCGAAGATCCGCTCCGTGCGCGCCCGGTCCCAGATCAGCGAGTCGAACGGGGAGAGCAGCGTCGTACGGTGCCGGCCGCGCGGGGGTGCGGCCAGGGCCGCCGGGTCCGCCCAGGCGGGCTTCCCCCAGCCCTCGACCTCCACCGGGACCAGACCGGAGTCGGCGATCACCGCGTCGACCTGCTCGCCCTTGAGGCGGTGGTAGTCGGCGATGTCCGCGCGCGTGCCGACGCCCAGCGACTGCCCGGCCAGCCGGACCAGGCGGCGCAGGCACTCGGTGTCGTCCAGCTCGTCGTGGAGCAGCTCACCCGGGACCGCGCGCTCGGCCAGGTCGTACACCCGCTTCCAGCCGCGCCGCTCGACGCACACCACCTCGCCGTACATCAGCGCGCGCTCCACGGCGACCTTGGTGCCGGACCAGTCCCACCACTCGCTGGTCTTCTTCGCGCCGCCCAGCTCCGTCGCGGTCAGCGGGCCTTCGCCGCGCAGCTGCTTGATGACCTGGTCGTAGACGCCGTCGGGGAGATCGTGGTTCCAGTGCGGGCGGCCACGGTAGGCGCGGCGGCGGAAGGCGAAGTGCGGCCACTCCTCGATGGGGAGGATGCAGGCCGCGTGCGACCAGTACTCGAAGGCGTGCGGTCGTGCCGGAGACGCGCCCGGAGATCCTGCCTGCCAGTAGGCCTCCTCGACCGCCCGGCGGCCGACGCGGCCGAGGCGGGCGTACGGGATCAGCTCGTGGGAACGGGCGAGGACCGAGATGGTGTCGAGCTGGACCGCGCCGAGGTGGCGGAGCACGCCCCGGACGCCGGAGCGGCGGTCGGGGGCACCGAGGAAGCCCTGTGCCTTCAGCGCGATTCGGCGGGCCTCGTCCGCCGAGAGGGCGGCGGCAGGGCGCGGGAGGGTCGTCATGGGTCGGACGATAGAGGGTGGCACTGACAGCCCGGCACGAGCTGGGGTTTCAGCCCTGCGAGGGGGCCGGCAGGTAGGGCGCCGCGGAGGGCAGGCCCAGGTCCGAGGGGAGCAGGGAGCCGATCCAGCAGTCGCGTCGTACGCCCTTGTTGTTGAGGGAGGAGCGCAGGGTGCCCTCGACGGTGAAGCCGGCGCGTTCCGCGACCGCGCGGGAGGCGTGGTTGCCGACCTCGGCACGCCATTCGACCCGGTCGATCGCCATCCGTGTGAACGCCCAGCGGGCGGCGGCGAGGGTGGCCTCGACGGTGTAGCCGTGGCCGCGGTGCTCCTTGGCGGTCCAGAAACCCACCTCGGCCGTCCCCAGCGAACGCATGGTCAGGGCGAGCATCCCGGCCAGCCCGCCCGTCGGCAGGAAGACGCCGAAGGTGAACATCGAGCCCTCCGACCAGCCGTCGGGGACCATCTGCTCCGTGAAGCTCCGGGCGTGCTCGGCGAGGTAGGGCGAGGGAATCGTCGTCCAGCGCTGGATGTCGGGATCCTGGACGGCCGCGTACACCGCGTCGGTGTCCTGCGGGCCGACCGCGCGCAGCAGCAGACGAGGGGTGGTGAGCGTGACGGGTTCCATCGGCTGATTCTGCTCGCCCCGGCGTCCGGTACGCCATCGATTTCGCTCTCCGTGAGCGAGTGATCACTTTTCGCGCAATTCCTCGCTCCGGCGCGGCACTATCCGCCTGCCCCGGCCGTTGTCCCGGATGAAGCGCGAAACGGGCTCGCAGGGCCCTCAGGAAAGCGGCGGACGGTCGTCGGCCCGACAGGCCTCCCGGCGTGGCCGGGTCCTCGCATACGATGGCCGTTGCTCAGTAAGTCAAATGGAAACCGACCGTCCCAGGCCCGACCGGCAAGGAGACAAACCCCCGTGTCCGTCCTCTCGAAGATCATGCGTGCAGGCGAAGGCAAGATCCTGCGCAAGCTGCACCGCATCGCGGACCAGGTCAACTCCATCGAAGAGGACTTCGTCGACCTCTCCGACGCCGAGCTGCGGGCCCTCACCGATGAGTACAAGCAGCGTTACGCCGACGGCGAGAGCCTCGACGACCTGCTCCCCGAGGCCTTCGCCACCGTCCGCGAGGCCGCCAAGCGCGCCCTCGGCCAGCGCCACTACGACGTGCAGATCATGGGCGGCGCGGCCCTCCACCTGGGCTACGTGGCCGAGATGAAGACCGGTGAGGGCAAGACCCTCGTCGGCACCCTGCCCGCGTACCTCAACGCGCTGGCGGGCAAGGGCGTCCACCTCATCACGGTCAACGACTACCTGGCCGAGCGCGACTCCGAGATGATGGGCCGCGTCCACAAGTTCCTGGGCCTCGAGGTCGGCTGCATCCTCGCCAACATGACCCCGGCCCAGCGTCGCGAGCAGTACGCGGCCGACATCACGTACGGGACGAACAACGAGTTCGGTTTCGACTACCTCCGCGACAACATGGCGTGGGCCCAGGACGAGCTCGTCCAGCGCGGCCACAACTTCGCCATCGTCGACGAGGTCGACTCCATCCTGGTCGACGAGGCACGTACGCCGCTGATCATCTCCGGCCCGGCCGACCAGGCCACCAAGTGGTACGGCGACTTCGCCAAGCTGGTCCTGCGCCTGAAGAAGGGCGAGGCCGGCAACCCGCTCAAGGGCCAGGAGGAGACCGGCGACTACGACGTCGACGAGAAGAAGCGCACCGTCGCCATCCACGAGTCCGGTGTCTCCAAGGTCGAGGACTGGCTGGGCATCGACAACCTCTACGAGTCGGTGAACACGCCTCTGGTGGGCTACCTGAACAACGCCATCAAGGCGAAGGAGCTCTTCAAGAAGGACAAGGACTACGTCGTCATGGACGGCGAAGTCATGATCGTCGACGAGCACACCGGCCGTATCCTCGCCGGCCGCCGCTACAACGAGGGCATGCACCAGGCGATCGAGGCGAAGGAAGGGGTGGACATCAAGGACGAGAACCAGACGCTCGCCACGATCACCCTGCAGAACTTCTTCCGCCTCTACAAGCGCCACGACCACAACGGCAAGGAACAGCCCGGCCTGTCCGGCATGACCGGTACGGCCATGACCGAGGCCGCCGAGTTCCACCAGATCTACAAGCTCGGCGTGGTCCCGATCCCGACGAACCGGCCGATGGTCCGCAAGGACCAGTCGGACCTGATCTACCGCACCGAGATCGCCAAGTTCGAGGCGGTCGTCGACGACATCGCGGAGAAGCACGAGAAGGGCCAGCCGATCCTGGTCGGCACGACCTCCGTCGAGAAGTCGGAGTACCTCTCGCAGCAGCTCTCCAAGCGCGGCATCCAGCACGAGGTGCTCAACGCCAAGCACCACGAGCGCGAGGCCTCGATCGTCGCCCAGGCCGGCCGCAAGGGCGCCGTCACGGTGGCCACCAACATGGCCGGCCGTGGTACGGACATCAAGCTCGGCGGCAACCCCGAGGACCTCGCCGAGGCGGAGCTGCGCCAGCGCGGCCTCGACCCCGAGGAGCACATCGAGGAGTGGGCGCAGGCGCTGCCCGCCGCCCTGGAGAAGGCCGAGCAGGCGGTCAAGGCGGAGTTCGAGGAGGTCAAGGACCTCGGCGGGCTCTACGTCCTCGGTACCGAGCGGCACGAGTCGCGCCGGATCGACAACCAGCTGCGCGGCCGTTCCGGCCGTCAGGGCGACCCCGGTGAGTCCCGCTTCTACCTCTCCCTCGGCGACGACCTGATGCGCCTGTTCAAGGCCCAGATGGTCGAGCGCGTGATGTCCATGGCGAACGTGCCGGACGACGTGCCGATCGAGAACAAGATGGTCACCCGCGCGATCGCGTCCGCGCAGTCGCAGGTCGAGCAGCAGAACTTCGAGACGCGTAAGAACGTCCTGAAGTACGACGAGGTGCTCAACCGCCAGCGCGAGGTCATCTACGGCGAGCGCCGCCGCGTCCTGGAGGGCGAGGACCTGCAGGAGCAGATCCAGCACTTCATGGACGACACGATCGACGCGTACGTCGGCGCGGAGACCGCCGAGGGCTTCCCGGAGGACTGGGACCTCGACCGCCTGTGGGGCGCCTTCAAGCAGCTCTACCCGGTCAAGGTCACCGTCGACGAGCTGGAGGAGGCGGCCGGCGACCGCGCGGGCCTGACCGCCGAGTACATCTCCGAGTCCATCAAGGACGACATCCACGAGCAGTACGAGTCGCGCGAGACGCAGCTCGGCTCCGAGATCATGCGTGAGCTGGAGCGCCGGGTCGTGCTGTCGGTCCTGGACCGCAAGTGGCGCGAGCACCTCTACGAGATGGACTACCTCCAGGAGGGCATCGGCCTGCGCGCGATGGCCCAGAAGGACCCGCTGGTCGAGTACCAGCGCGAGGGCTTCGACATGTTCACCGCCATGATGGACGGCATCAAGGAGGAGTCCGTCGGCTACCTGTTCAACCTGGAAGTCCAGGTCGAGCAGCAGGTCGAGGAGGTCCCGGTCGAGGAGACCGAGACCGCGGAGGGCGTCCAGGACGCGGTGCCGGCCCAGGCGGGTTCCCGTCCCGAGATCCGCGCGAAGGGTCTCGAGGCGCCGCAGCGCCGGGGCATGCACTTCTCGGCGGCCACGGTGGACGGCGAGGGCGGCCTCGTCGAGGGCGACTTCGACTACGACGAGGATGAGCCGGCCCGCTCCGAGGCCGACGGCCTGACCCGCGCCGAGCGCCGCAAGCAGGCGAAGAGCCGCCGGGGCCGCAGGAAGTAACCCCGGCGCCGACGAGCGCTTCGCAAGGGCCGGTCACCCTGGAGAGGGGGGCCGGCCCTTCGGCTTGGGGCGGTCGCGGCGCGCGGCCCGGACCCGCCGGGCCGCGACCGTCAGGCATCGTGCGGTGCGCGTGGGCCGCGGGGGCCGCCCATCTCCACCGCCGTGCAGCGCCAGCGCAGGTCCGCGCCCTGTTCCAGGCGGAAGGCCAGCGCGCGCAGCCGGTCGCCCGCGGCGATGCGGGCGAAGACCTCCAGAGCGCCGGCGCTCGGAACGTAGTAGCCGATGTCGCGGACGACGGGGTCGCTGCCGCGGGTGCGCAGGGGGCCGCGTTCGGCGAGCCGGGCCAGGTCGTCGTAGGCGTGTCCCGCGGTATGCCGGAGCATCCAGTGGACCGGGCGGCGACCGCTCAGGACGGCCAGCAGACGCTCCGCGAAGAGGTCGGTGGGGCGCGGGCCCGGCGGGGCCGCCGGAGGCGTGAGCGGCCGACGGGAGGCGGGGGCGCCCGGGCGGCGGGAGTCGCGGCGGCCGGGCGGGCGGCCGGCCGGGCGGAGCTGGACGGTCCTGGTCATGACCTTGTTCACGGTGGTCCCCGTTCGGTGGGCCCGGCGGATACCGGGCGGTAACTTTCGGTTACGGATCTTGTACGGACGGAGACGGCGGCAGCAAGGCGATGGCGGTCCGTGTCGGGGTCCCGGAATGTTCACCTATCCGAGTGGTCCGGGGTGCCGGAAACCCGTTGGGCGCGCGGCCGTAGGGGGTGAATCGCGGGGCGTCGGGTGGACGCCTCCGGCGTCACCTCCCGGGACCCGAAAGGGGACGCCCGCACGTATCCTGAAGGCCCTCCGGAAGGCGCCAGGCCTTCCGCGGGCGAATGCCGAAGCAGAGTCGACGGTCGACGGCAGAGTCGACGAGTCCGGAAGAGAGCGGCCCAGCCATGCGCGTGTACGTCCCCCTGACCCTCCCCGGGCTCGCCGAGGCGCACAGGACGGGCGAGCTGGGGACCGGTCCCTTCGTCGCCTACGCCGTCACGCCCGCGCTGCGCGAGTGGTACCTCTCCGACGACATAGAGGAACTGGAGTACGCCGCGCTCAACCGGGCCGCGCTGGCCTCCCTGCGGCTGCTGGCCGCCGACCCGGGCGCGATGCGGCGCCGGGTCGTGGTCGCCGTCGACGTGCCCGACGGTACGGCGGCGGCCGACCCCGACCGCGGGCTCGACCCGGCGGCGCTGGGCGAGGTCCGGGTGGCCGGGACGGTGGCGCTGGCCAAGGCGGCCGCGGTGCACGTCGACTCCGACGACGCGGAGCAGGACGTGACGGCGGCGGCCGTCGCCCTGGAGGCGGCGGACGGCGGGGACGACGACGCGCAGTTCGTCGTGGACGGGGCCGAGGACCACGAACTGCTCTGGTACGCCACGCAGGAGATCCCGAACCTGGTGGGGACCGACGGCTGAAGCGGGGCCGACAAGGGGTGACAGGAGCCGACGGGCGCCTGTGACCTGGGGTGATGTACCGGCGGTCTTGATTGTCAGTGGCGGCGGGTAGCGTTTTTGGCATGGGGAAGCACGAAAGCGCACACATTGTCTGGGACTGGAACGGGACGCTGTTCCACGACAACGACGCGATCATCGGGGCGACCAACGCGGCTTCGGCCGAGCTGGGCCTGGCGCCGATCACGCTGGAGCAGTACCGGGCGCTGTACTGCGTGCCGGTGCCGAAGTTCTACGAGCGGCTGATGGGGCGGCTGCCGACGGACGCCGAGTGGGAGGTCATGGACGTGATCTTCCACCGGTACTACGCCGAGCACCGCGCCAGGTGCGCGCTGACCGAGGGGGCGGCCGAGCTGCTGGCCGGGTGGCGTTCGGCGGGGCGCAGCCAGTCGCTGCTGAGCATGTACGTGCATGACGAACTGGTCCCGCTGGTGCGGGGGTTCGGGATCGAGCCGCACTTCGTGCGGGTGGAGGGGCGGGTCGGGCCGTCCGGGGGCAGCAAGGCCGAGCACATGGTGCGGCATCTGCGGCGGCTGGAGGACGTGGCCCCGGGGCGGACCGTGGTGATCGGGGACGCGGCGGACGACGCGGTGGCGGCGCGGGCGGCGGGGGCGCGGGCGGTGCTGTACACCGGGGGGTCGCACGGGAGGGCGAGTCTGGAGGAGGTCGGGGTGCCGGTCGTGGACTCGCTGGCGGAGGCGGTGGAGGAGGCGGAGCGGTTGGTGGCGTGAGCCGGTGCCGGTGCCGGTGCCGGTGCCGGTGCCGGTGCCGGTGGGCTGGGGCCGGGGGGTGGGGACGCTCACCGGCGCTTGCCGGGTGCCGCCGCGCCCACCCGTGCCGCCCTGCGGCACGCCTGCCCGCAGCTGGGTAGCACCCGCACCGGCACCGTCCGTTTTCGGCCACCCCCACCCCTATGTCGGCCAAGCCCGCGCGGCGCCCTGTGCAGAACGTCAAAGTTCCACCCCCTGTTTTGTACACATACGGCTCATGACGGCCCCCCGGTCGGGAGCGATAGCCTTGGTGGCGTGATCAGCGCGATAGTTCGCGGGGGCATCGGTGCCCCTGCCCTGCGCCCGGTGAGCACGGAACACCTCCGTGACCGGGTGGCGGTCGCTGGTCTTCCCGGGCGGAGGGCGCCGAAGGCGGCCCAGGCAGGAGCGCTGCCGAGAGCAGCATCACACCTGCCGAGCAGCTCAAATATGGCTCAATACCCCCCGCTCGTCTCACCTTGCGGCATAGCGTCGGAGCAGACCGGAGAACCCGGCCGTGGCGTCGAGCCGCAGGGGGAAGAGCCCGTACTTCCTTCTACGTCACGCAATGGCGCGCGACAGGAGCCAGAGGACAATGCAGACCAAGCTGGACGAAGCCAAGGCCGAGCTGCTCGATCGGGCCGCCCGGGTAGCTGAGAACAGCCCGGCCGGGGGGCACCTACCGACTGGGACGACGGGAGAGGCGGACCGGGAGTCCGTCTTCGCGTTCCTCCAGCGCTACTACCTGCACACCGCACCGGAGGACCTGGCCGACCGCGACCCGGTCGACGTCTTCGGCGCGGCCGTCTCGCACTACCGTCTCGCCGAGACCCGCCCGCAGGGCACCGCGAACGTCCGGGTGCACACCCCGAGCGTCGAGGAGAACGGCTGGACCTGCACCCACACGGTGGTGGAGGTCGTCACCGACGACATGCCCTTCCTCGTGGACTCGGTCACCAACGAGCTGACCCGGCAGGGCCGCGGGATCCACGTCGTCATCCACCCGCAGATCGCCGTCCGCCGCGATCTCACGGGCAAGCTGATCGAGGTGCTGCCCACCCCGGCCGTGGGCGAGGAACTGCCGCACGACGCGTACACCGAGTCCTGGATCCACGTCGAGATCGACCGCGAGACCGACCGCTCCGACCTCAAGCAGATCACCGCCGACCTGCTGCGCGTGCTCTCCGACGTCCGTGAGGCCGTCGAGGACTGGGAGAAGATGCGGGAGGCGGCCGTCCGCGTCGCCGAGGAGCTCGGCGAGGAGCCGGTCCCCGCCGACCTGCCGCGCCCCGAGGTCGAGGAGGCCCGCGAGCTGCTGCGCTGGCTGGCCGACGACCACTTCACCTTCCTCGGCTTCCGCGAGTACCAGCTGCGCGACGACGACTCGCTGGCCGCCGTACCCGGCACCGGCCTGGGCATCCTGCGCTCCGACCCGCAGCACTCCGGCGAGGAGGGCCACCCGGTCAGCCCCTCCTTCGAGCGGCTCCCGGCCGACGCGCGCGCCAAGGCCCGTGAGCACAAGCTCCTCGTCCTGACCAAGGCGAACAGCCGGGCGACCGTGCACCGGCCGTCGTACCTGGACTACGTCGGCGTCAAGAAGTTCGACGCGGACGGCAACGTGGTGGGCGAGCGGCGCTTCCTCGGCCTGTTCTCGTCCGCCGCCTACACCGAGTCGGTGCGCCGGGTGCCGGTGATCCGCCGCAAGGTCGACGCCGTGCTGGAGCGGGCGGGCTTCTCGCCCAACAGCCACGACGGCCGCGACCTGATGCAGATCATGGAGACCTACCCGCGCGACGACATGTTCCAGACCCCGGTCCCGGAGCTGGAGTCGATCGTCACGAGCGTGCTCTACCTCCAGGAGCGCCGCCGGCTGCGGCTGTACCTGCGCCAGGACGAGTACGGCCGCTACTACTCGGCCCTCGTCTACCTCCCGCGCGACCGCTACACCACCGGCGTCCGGCTGCGGATCATCGACATCCTGAAGGAGGAGCTCGGCGGCATCAGCGTCGACTTCACGGCCTGGAACACCGAGTCGATCCTCTCCCGGCTGCACTTCGTCGTGCGCGTCCCGCAGGGCACCGAGCTGCCCGAGCTGTCCGACGCCGACAAGGACCGCATCGAGGCCCGCCTGGTGGAGGCGGCCCGCTCCTGGGCCGACGCGTTCGCCGAGGCGCTCAACGCCGAGTGCGGCGAGGAGCGCGCGGCCGAGCTGCAGCGCCGCTACACCAACTCCTTCCCCGAGGGCTACAAGGCCGACCACACCCCGCGCGCGGCGGTCGCCGACCTGGTCCACCTGGAGCGCCTCACCGACGAGCCGGGCAACGACTTCGCGCTCAGCCTCTACGAGCCGGTGGGCGCCGCTCCCGGCGAGCGCCGCTTCAAGATCTACCGCAAGGGTGCGGCGATCTCCCTGTCGGCCGTGCTGCCGGTGCTGAACCGGCTGGGCGTCGAGGTGATCGACGAGCGGCCGTACGAACTGCGCTGCTCGGACCGGACGACCGCGTGGATCTACGACTTCGGGCTGCGCATGCCGAAGGTGTCCGGCGGCGGCAACGGCGACTACCTCGGCGACGACGGCCGGGAGCGTTTCCAGGACGCGTTCGCGGCGACCTGGACCGGTCTCGCGGAGAACGACGGCTTCAACGCGCTGGTACTGAGCGCCGGGCTGACCTGGCGGCAGGCGATGGTGCTGCGGGCGTACGCGAAGTACCTGCGGCAGGCCGGTTCCACGTTCAGCCAGGACTACATGGAGACCACCCTCCGCAACAACGTCCACACCACCCGGCTGCTCGTCTCCCTGTTCGAGGCGCGGATGTCGCCGGACCGGCAGAAGGCCGGTCTGGAGATCACCGACGCGCTCCTGGAGGAGCTGGACGCCGCCCTCGACCAGGTGGCGAGTCTCGACGAGGACCGCATCCTGCGTTCCTTCCTGACCGTCATCAAGGCGACGCTGCGCACCAACTTCTTCCAGGAGACGGCCGAGGGCAAGCCGCACTCCTACGTCTCCATGAAGTTCGACCCGCAGGCCATCCCGGACCTCCCGGCGCCCCGCCCGGCGTTCGAGATCTGGGTGTACTCGCCGCGGGTCGAAGGCGTGCACCTGCGCTTCGGCAAGGTCGCGCGCGGCGGTCTGCGCTGGTCCGACCGGCGTGAGGACTTCCGTACCGAGATCCTCGGCCTGGTCAAGGCGCAGATGGTGAAGAACACCGTCATCGTGCCGGTCGGCGCCAAGGGCGGCTTCGTCGCCAAGCAGCTGCCCGACCCGGGCGTGGACCGGGACGCGTGGCTCGCCGAGGGCATCGCCAGCTACAAGACGTTCATCTCGGCGCTGCTCGACATCACCGACAACATGGTGGCCGGCGACGTCGTGCCCCCGCTGGACGTGGTCCGGCACGACGAGGACGACACCTACCTGGTGGTCGCGGCCGACAAGGGCACGGCGACGTTCTCCGACATCGCCAACGAGGTCGCCGGCAGCTACAACTTCTGGCTCGGCGACGCCTTCGCCTCCGGCGGCTCCGCGGGCTACGACCACAAGGGCATGGGCATCACCGCCCGCGGCGCCTGGGAGTCCGTGAAGCGGCACTTCCGGGAGCTGGGCGTCGACACCCAGACCGAGGACTTCACGGTCGTCGGCATCGGGGACATGTCCGGTGACGTGTTCGGCAACGGCATGCTGCTCAGCGAGCACATCCGCCTGGTCGCCGCCTTCGACCACCGGCACATCTTCATCGACCCGAACCCGGACGCGGCCACCTCCTACGCCGAGCGCCGCCGCCTGTTCGACCTGCCCCGCTCCAGCTGGGGCGACTACAACACCGACCTGCTCTCGCAGGGCGGCGGGATCTTCCCGCGCAGCGCCAAGGCCATCCCGGTCAACGGCCACATCCGCGAGGTCCTCGGCATCGAGGAGAAGGTCGCCAAGCTGACCCCGGCCGACCTGATGAAGGCGATCCTCGGGGCACCGGTCGACCTGCTGTGGAACGGCGGCATCGGCACCTACGTCAAGGCGTCGACCGAGTCCAACGCGGACGTCGGCGACAAGGCCAACGACGCCATCCGCGTCGACGGCGCCGACCTGCGCGTCAAGGTCGTCGGCGAGGGCGGCAACCTGGGCCTGACCCAGCTGGGCCGGATCGAGTTCGCCCGCCAGGGCGGCAAGATCAACACCGACGCCATCGACAACAGCGCCGGCGTGGACACCTCCGACCACGAGGTGAACATCAAGATCCTGCTCAACGGCGTGGTCGCGGACGGCGACATGACGGTCAAGCAGCGCAACAAGCTGCTCGCCGAGATGACCGACGAGGTCGGCGCCCTGGTGCTGCGCAACAACTACGCGCAGAACGTGGCGATCGCCAACGCGCTCGCCCAGTCCGGGGACATGCTCCACGCCCAGCAGCGCTTCCTGCGCCACCTGGTCAGGGAGGGCCACCTCGACCGGGCGCTGGAGTTCCTGCCCACCGACCGGCAGATCCGTGAGCGCATCGGCACTGGCCAGGGCCTGACCGGCCCGGAGACGGCCGTCCTGCTGGCGTACACGAAGATCACGGTCGCCGACGAGCTGCTGGCCACCTCGCTGCCGGACGACCCGTACCTGAGCAGCCTGCTGCACGCGTACTTCCCGACGGCCCTGCGCGAGCGGTTCGCCGCCGCGCTCGCCACCCACCCGCTGCGCCGCGAGATCACCACCACGGTCCTGGTCAACGACACCGTCAACACCGGTGGCACGACCTACCTGCACCGGCTGCGCGAGGAGACCGGGGCCTCCCTGGAGGAGATCGTCCGGGCGCAGACCGCGGCCCGTGCGATCTTCCGCTCGGCCCCGGTGTGGGACGCGGTCGAGGAGCTGGACAACAAGGTCGACGCGGCCGTCCTGACCCGGATCCGGCTGCACTCGCGCCGCCTGGTGGAGCGCGGCACCCGCTGGCTGCTGAACAACCGGCCGCAGCCGCTCCAGCTCCTGGAGACCGTCGACTTCTTCTCCGAGCGGGTCGAGCAGGTCTGGCAGCAGCTGCCGAAGCTGCTGCGCGGCGCCGACCTGGAGTGGTACCAGCACGTGTACGACGAGCTGTCCGGCGCCGGCGTGCCGGCCGAGGTCGCGACCCGCGTGGCCGGCTTCTCCTCCGCCTTCCCGGCGCTGGACATCGTCTCGGTGGCCGACCGCACGGGCAAGGAGCCGCTGGACGTCGCCGAGGTCTACTACGACCTCGCCGACCGGCTCGGCGTCACCCAGCTGATGGACCGCATCATCGAGCTCCCGCGGGCCGACCGCTGGCAGTCGATGGCCCGCGCCTCCATCCGCGAGGACCTGTACGCGGCCCACGCGATGCTCACCGCCGACGTGCTCGCCGCGGGCAACGGCACGTCGACGCCCGAGCAGCGCTACCAGGCGTGGGAGCAGAAGAACACCGCGATCCTGGGCCGGGCCCGCACCACCCTGGAGGAGATCCGCAGCTCGGACTCCTTCGACCTGGCCAACCTCTCGGTGGCCATGCGGACGATGCGGACGCTGCTGCGCACGCACTCGTAGCCGTACGACAGAAGAGGCGCCCCGGACCGGTAACGGTCCGGGGCGCCTCTTCTTCTCTACTGCCGAAAGACCGCGTCAGGAAGGCTGGGCGACCTTCGGGGCGCCGGCCTGCGCCGGGGGCGTGGCCTTCGGCTTCGGCTTGGGCTTCGCCTTCGTCTTGTCGGACTTGTCGCCGGTGAAGGCCTCGTACTCGGCGAGGACGTCCTCGGTCGGGCCGTCCATGCGCAGCACGCCGCGCTCCAGCCACAGCACCCGCTCGCAGGTGTCGCGGATGGACTTGTTGTTGTGGCTGACCAGGAAGACCGTGCCCGCGTGCTGGCGCAGTTCGCGGATGCGCTCCTCGGACCGCATGCGGAAGGACGCGTCACCGGTGGCCAGGGCCTCGTCGATGAGGAGGACGTCGTGGTCCTTGGCGGCGGCGATGGAGAAGCGGAGCCGGGCGCCCATGCCGGAGGAGTAGGTGCGCATCGGCAGGGTGATGAAGTCGCCCTTCTCGTTGATGCCGGAGAAGTCGACGATGTCCTGGTAGCGCTCCTTGATCTCCTCGCGGGACATGCCCATGGCGAGTCCGCCGAGGTAGACGTTCTTCTCGCCGGTCAGGTCGCCCATCAGGGCCGCGTTGACGCCGAGGAGGGAGGGCTGGCCGTCGGTGTAGATGGCGCCGTTCTCCACCGGGAGCAGGCCGGCGACCGCCTTGAGCAGGGTCGACTTGCCGGAGCCGTTGGTGCCGATCAGGCCGATCGCCTCGCCCTTGTAGGCGACGAAGGAGACGTTCTTGACCGCGTGCACCTTGCGGACGCCCGCCGCGTTCTCGGCCCTCTTCTTGCCGCGCAGCATGCGGTTGAGGGCGGCGGTGGCGGAGCCGCGTCCGGCGCCGGTGCCGTTGACCCGGTAGACGATGTCGACGCCGTCGCAGACGACGGTGGGGATGTCGCTCACGATGCGGGGCTCACGGTCGACGGGGGTCTCGTCCATGCCGGGGGTGTCGTTCACGGGGGTGTCGTTCACGTTCTCAGCCACGGCCGTACGTCTCCTCAGCCTTCCAGAAGTAGATGAACCCGCCGACGCCGACGACCAGGGCCCAGCCGGTCGCGATGATCCACACGTGGGCCGGCAGCTGGCTGGCGTGGAAGCTGTCGATCAGGGAGTAGCGCATCAGGTCGATGTAGACGGCGGCCGGGTTGGCCTTGAGCACCGGGTTGACCCAGTCCGGCAGACCGTGGTGGTTCTTGGTCAGCTTGTCGATGTTCCACATGACGCCGGAGATGTACATCCAGGTGCGGAGCACGAACGGCATCAGCTGGGAGATGTCAGGGGTCTTGGCGCCCCATCGGGCCATGATCAGCGACATGCCGGTGTTGAAGGTGAACTGCAGGATCAGTGCCGGGATCGCCAGCAGCCAGGAGGCGGCCACCGGCACGCCGAAGCAGAGCAGGATGACGACCAGGGCGCACATGGAGAACAGCAGCTGCTGGAGCTGCTGGAGACAGAAGGAGATGGGCAGCGCGGCCCGCGGGAAGTGCAGGGCGCGCACGAGACCGAGGTTGCCGGCGATCGCGCGGGTGCCGGTCATGATCGAGCTCGACGTGAACGTCCAGATGAACACGCCCGTGACCAGGAAGGGGATGTAGTCCGGTACGCCCTTCTTGGTGCCCAGCAGGATGCCGAAGATGAAGTAGTACACCGCGGCGTTCAGCAGCGGGGTCATGATCTGCCAGACCTGGCCGAGCTTCGCCTGGGCGTACTGGGCGGTGAGCTTGGCGGTGGCGAAGGCGACGATGAAGTGCCGTCGGGCCCACAGCTGGCGGACGTACTGGGGCAGGGAGGGGCGGGCGCCGCTGACCGAGAGACCGTGCCGGGCGGCGAGTGCCGCGAGGTCGTCCTCGGCCGTGACCGGGGCCGGGGGCGGTGTGTGGAGAACCTGGGTCACATCCGCTGCTTTCACTCGGAGGGTGGGGGTGCGGCGTCCGGCGGGGGCCGGGCCCGTACATCCGGCGTTCGCTTACGCTTCTCTTCACGTTTTCTTACGTCGGGACGGGACCGTATCGTCGCAACGGGAGCGTAGGCCGAGTTGGCGTCGGAACGCAACCGTTTCGTCGTCACGGAAGGATGTGTGCCGTAACACTTTCGAGGTCGGGGCGCGACCGATTCGTTGTGGTGTGTTGCGGTCACGTGTTCGGTACGGCGATGAGCTGGGGCGTGTTCAGCGCGACCGTGTCGTGACCGCGTGGCGACCGTGCCGCGACCGGGTTGCGGCGTTCGGGTGGCGGCTCGGTGTCGGTGAGTCGTCGGAACGCAACCGTTTCGTCGTTACGCCCCTATGCTGGGAGACATGACGACGAACGCCGAGGAGTCCCAGACGCGTCCGCGCCGACGAGCCCCCGCCGGGGCGGCCGTCCTCCGCGAGGACGTGACCGAGGCCATCCGGGCCGCCGTCTTCGAGGAGCTCGCGGCGGTCGGGTATGCCCGGATGTCCATCGAGGGCATCGCGCGCCGGGCCGGCGTCGGCAAGACCGCCGTCTACCGCCGCTGGCGCTCCAAGCTGCACCTGGTCCTCGACGTCGTCTCGGCCCTCGCCGTGATGGGCCTGCCGGTGCCCGACACCGGCTCCCTCGAGGGCGACCTGCGGCTGCTGTACGAGGTCACGTCCCGTGCGCTGCGCCATCCGGTCGCCTCGCAGATCATCCCGGACCTGCAGGCCGAGGCCGCGCGCAACCCCGACATCGCCGAGGCCATGCAGAAGACGCTGCGCGAGGGCCAGGAGGGCGTCGCCAGCAAGATCATCGAGGCGGCGCAGCGACGCGGTGAGCTCGCCGAGGGCCTCGACGACGACCTGGCCATGGACCTGATCTCCGGGCCGCTGTACTGGCGCTCGGTGGTGATCCGCACCCCGAAGCTGCCGAAGGGGTACCTGGCGGCGCTGGCCCGCGGGACCACGGAGGCCCTCAAGGCGCTGTAACCACTCGGACGTGGATGTCACAGGCGCGGCGGCCGTCTCGTCGTAGAGGGCACAGACATCCTCGATCAGGGAGTGGACGATGAACCTCGCGCTCTGGATCACCGCCGGGCTGCTCGCGGCGGTGGCGCTGGCCGGCGGGATCAGCAAGACGTTCGTGCCGCGGGAGAAGCTGGCCGCGGCGCACGGTGGCGGCTGGACCGGTGACGTCGGTGACGGTTTCGTGCGGACGCTCGGCGTCCTCGAACTCCTGGCCGCGGCGGGCCTGGTCCTGCCCGCCGTCTCCGGCATCGCGCCGGTAGTGGTGCCGGTGACCGCCACCGCCTGGATCCTGCTGATGATCGGCGCGATGATCACCCATGGCCGGCGCGGCGAGCGGGCGTTCGTGGCGCTGAACCTGTTCTACCTGGCCCTGGCGCTGGTCGTCGCGGTGGGCCGGTTCGGCCCGGGCGCCTTCTGACGGGGCACCGGGACATGGGGCACATCGGGCATGGGGGAGTGGACATGAAGGACAGGGCCGAGGAGTTCCAGGAGCTGCGGCCGCTGCTGTTCTCGATCGCGTACCGGCTGCTGGGCAGCGTCGGCGAGGCCGAGGACGCCGTCCAGGAGGCCTGGCTGCGCTTCGCCGGCTCACCGACCGAGATCAGGTCGCCGAAGGCGTTCCTGTCGGCGGCGGTGACCCGGATCTCGATCGACGTGCTGCGCTCGGCCCGGGTCCGGCGCGAGGAGTACGTCGGCCCGTGGTTCCCCGAGCCGCTGCTCGCCGACCCCTACGAGGATCCGGTGCGGTCGGCGGAGCTGGCCGACTCGGTGTCGATGGCGGCCCTGCTGCTCCTGGAGCGGCTCAGCCCGCTGGAGCGTGCGGTCTTCGTCCTGCGCGAGGTGTTCGACTTCGGCTTCCCCGAGGTCGCGTCGGCGGTCGGCCGCTCGGAGGCCGCCTGCCGCCAGCTGGCCGTCCGGGCCCGGCGCCACATGGCCGAGGGCCGCCCCCGCTTCGAGGCGGACCGCAGGGAACGCGACGAGCTGGCCGCACGCTTCTTCGAGGCCCTCCACGAAGGTGAACTGGCCGGCCTGCGGGACCTGCTCGCCGCCGACGTGTCGCTGGTCGGCGACGCCGGCGGCAAGGCCCCGCAGCTGGCCCGCGCGGTGCTGGGCGCCCAGAACGTGGCCCGCCTCCTCGCCGCCGTCGTCCCGCTGCTGTTCCGGATCGACGTCACCTGCGAGCAGCACGAGGTCAACGGCCAGCCCGGCGCGATCTTCCGCGACCGGCACGGCAGGGTCCTCCAGACCTTCTCCCTCGACATCCTCGACGGCCGCGTCCAGGCCATCCGCCTGGTCCTCAACCCCGACAAACTCGGCCACGTGGGCCCGGTGGCGGACGCCTGGGCCATCGCCGAGGAGATCAAACAGGCCCGCAGACCCACAGAGTGACAGTGCCTCACGTGCCCGGGTGGTCGGCTCGGTGGTCTCGCGTGCCCGGGTGATTGGGGCGGTGGTCTCGCGTGGCCGGTGGCTGGGGTTGTGGCGTCGCGTGCCCGGGTGGTCGGGGCGGTGGTTTCGCGCGGTCGGTGGGCGGGTCGGTGGTTTCGCGCGCTTGATGGCTGGGGTTGTGGCGTCGCGTGCCCGGGTGGTCGGGGCGGTGGTTTCGCGCGGTCGGTGGTCGGGGCGGTGGTCTCGCGTGCTTGGTGGCTGGGGTTGTGGCGTCGCGTGCCCGGGTGGTTGGGGCGGTGGTTTCGCGCGGTCGGTGGGCGGGGCTGTGGTGTGGTGCGGGCGGTGGTCGGGCCGTTGGTCGTGCCGTTGGTCGTGTCGTGCCCGGCGGCCGGACCGGTGGTCTTGCGCGGACGGTCGCCGGGTTCGGTCGGTGTGTCAGTCCCGGGCCGCTTCCGGGTGGAGGCGTACCCAGCCGTCCCAGGCCGAGGTGATCATGTCCTGGACGTCGTGTTTGGCCTTCCAGCCGAGTTCGGTGGTGATGCGGTCGGCGGAGGCGACGACGCGGGCCGGGTCGCCGGGGCGGCGGGGGGCGACGGCAGGGGGGAGGTCGTAGCCGGTGACGGCGTTGATGCGGTCGATCATCTCGCGGACCGAGACGCCCTCGCCGCGCCCGATGTTGAGGGTGAGCGCACGGCCCGGCTCGGCCTGGAGGGCGCGGGCCGCGGCCACGTGGGCCTCGGCGAGGTCGACCACGTGGATGTAGTCGCGGACGCAGGTGCCGTCCGGGGTCGCGTAGTCGTCGCCGAAGATGCGCGGCGCCGCGCGCTCCGTGAGCTTCTCGAAGACCATCGGGACGAGGTTGTAGACGCCGACGTCGGCGAGTTCGGGGCGGGCCGCGCCGGCCACGTTGAAGTAGCGGAGCGAGGCGGTGGACAGACCGGTGGCCCGGCCCGTCGCGCGGACCAGCCACTCGCCCGCCAGCTTCGTCTCGCCGTACGGCGACATCGGCACGCACGGCGTCTCCTCCGTCACCAGGTCGACGTCCGGCATGCCGTAGACCGCCGCGGAGGAGGAGAAGACGAAGGACGGGACCTGAGCCTCCGTCACGGCCCGGAGCAGGACGCGCAGGCCTTCGACGTTCTCGTGGTAGTAGTGCAGCGGGCGGTCCACCGACTCCCCGACCTGCTTCTTCGCGGCCAGGTGCACGACCCCGGTCACCTCGTGCTCGGCCAGGACGCGCGCGACCCTCTCACCGTCCAGCGTGGAGCCCGTCACCAGCGGCACGTCCTCCGGCAGGCGCTCGGCGATGCCGGTGGACAGGTCGTCGTACACCACCGTCCGCTCGCCCGCCTCCGCCATCGCGCGTACGACATGCGCCCCGATGTAGCCGGCGCCGCCGGTGATCAGCCAGGTCATGTGTGGCCGTCCCCTCCGTGAGTTGGCCCGTGGTGTTGGCCCGTGGTGTTCGTCAGCCGCGGTCACTCCTCAGTGAACCAGGTGCCGCCGACATCTGTGGACGGGCCACCTGACGCACCGCGGTCATGCGGACACCCGCCGTGTTCCCGCGGCGGCGGGTGGCGCGCCACAGCCGGGTCAGGGAGAGCACGGCGGCCGTGGCCAGCAGGCCGTTGCGGGCGAGCATCAGCAGGCAGCCGGTCCAGGTGCAGTGGACGACCTCGGCGTAGAACGCGGGGTAGGCGACGGCGCTGAGCGCGGTCGCCGCCAGGACGAGCGCGGCGACCGGACGCTGGGTGGTGTGCCGCGAGGTCAGGCAGACGGCGGCCAGGCCGAGCAGCCAGATCATGTACTGCGGACTGATCACCCGGCTGGTGACGGTGAACAGGAGTACGGCGCTCAGCGCCGCGTCGTACGGGGTGGCCGGGGACCAGTGCCGGGCCCGGACCCGCCACAGCAACAGCAGCGCGAAGGCGGCCGCGGTGAGCACGAGGGAGGCGGTCGCGACCGCGTGCACGTGCGGGCCGACCAGTTCGATCGCGCCGTACTGGTAGCGGGTGGTGCCCCGCCAGCCGGCGTGCCGCGCGAGGCTCAGCGCGGTCCCGCCGAGCGACTCGATCTGCACGCCCCGGCCGCCCTGCTGGCGGAGGAAGGCGAGCGGGTTGCGGAACGACACCACGAAGACGGCGAGGGTCACGGTCCCCGTCAGAGCCGCGGTCAGCCACGCCCGGCGGGTCGGCCGCCCGCGCTCCAGGCCCAGCAGCACCAGCGCCGGCCACACCTTCACCAGCGCACCCAGCGCCGCGAGCGCACCGCACGCGCGCGTGGAGCGCGACAGCGCCAGCAGGGAGAGCACGGCGAAGGCGGTGACCTCCACGTCGTAGCGGGCCAGTGGGAGGTGCAGGAGGAGAGGCAGGCCGCCGGTCCACAGGGCCGCGCCGAGCAGCGTGCGGCCGGGGCGCCGGCCCGCGCGGGCGAGGGCCGCCGTGACCAGCGCGTCGGTGGCCAGGGTGAGCGCCACGAACGCCTGGAAATAGCTGAGTCCGGGCACCAGCCCCGGCGCGAGCAGCACCGCGCCGGCACCCGGCGGGTACTGCCACAACGTGTCGTGGGCCGGGAACGCGCCGTGCGACAGCACGCCGTACCAGTGGAAGTACAGCCGCCACACTTCGCGCGCGACCGATCCGTGCCCCAGGGACCGCTCGTTGTTGTGGGCGAGGAGCCAGAGCATCACCGCGCGCGTGGAGACCCAGGCGACGGCGAGGCGGAGCAGCGGCGGGAAGAGGCGAGGGGGGAGGCGCGGGAGTCGAACAGGCGGGGCGAACGGGACGCGCGGAAGCGGAGTGTACGGGTGGCGATTCATCGACCGCGAGCGTAAGCCGCGCGGATGGTGTATCCATGCCGATACGCCGTCATTACCCGGCAAAGGTTGGCTAATCGCAAAAGATCGGGCCGTGGTGAGTATCGGGCCTCTCGTAAGAACACATCCGCGCACGACACGAACAGAAGACGACAGCCGGCCGGCTCCACGGAGTCGGCCGCGCCCGTTGGGCGGCCCGCCCCGGTGGCCGCGGGCCGCCCGGGGCCTCGCCGTGGCCCTCCCGGCCGCGGTGATGCTCGCCGTCGGGTTCTGGGGCCTGCACCGCGGCGGCATGTGGCGCGACGAGGCCGTCACCTACCAGGTCGCCCGGCGCACGGTGCCGCAGATCTGGCGGCTGCTGCACGACGTCGACGCGGTGCACGGCCTGTACTACCTGCTGATGCACCTCGTCCTCGCCGCCGATCCCGGCCACCCCGGCGAGGTCGTCCTGCGGCTGCCCTCGGTGTGCGCGGCGGCCGTCACCGCCGCCCTGGTGGCCGTCCTCGGCAGCCGCCTGGCCCGGCCGCGGGTCGGCCTGTGGGCCGGGCTGCTGTACGCGGTCACCCCGCTGGTCGGCCACTACGCGCAGGAGGGCCGCTCGTACGCGCTGGTCGCCGCGGGCGCCACCGGCGCGACGCTGCTCCTCGTCCGGGCGGTACGGGAGGAGGGGTGGCGGGCCTGGTGGTGGTACGGCGCCGTCCTCGGAGTCACCTGCTGGCTGCACGAGTTCGCCGTCCTGCTGCTGCTCGCGCACGCGGGAACTCTGGCGCTGGCCCGTTCGTCGGGAAGGGTGTGGCGGGGGTGGGGCTGCGCGGCCGGGGGCGTGGCGCTGTCGCTGCTGCCGATGGTCGTGGTCTCGCACGGGCAGTCGGCCCAGGTGGCCTGGTTGCGGGAGCCGGACGTGGAGACCGCGCAGGAGTTGCTGCGCCAGTACCTCGGACCGACCGACAGGGTGTACTGGCCGTGCCTGGCGCTCGGGCTGCTCGGGCTGACGCGGCTGGTGGGCCGGCGCGGCGAGGTGACCCTCGCGGCGGTCGCGCTGCCGCTCGCGGTGCTGCCACCGGTGGCACTGATGCTGGCCTCGCAGTACACACCGCTGTACGTCGACCGGTACGTGCTGTACGCGCTCGCCGGTGCCCCGCTGCTGGTGGCGCTCGGCGCGGACCAGGTCGCCCGGGTGTTCGGCCGTCTCCGGTCCCACGGCACGCGGACGGCGCCCCGGTCGCCCGCGGTCACCCTGGCCGGGGTCCTGGCGGTTGTCCTCGCCTTCACCCACCAGGTGCCGCTGCTGCGGGCCGACCGGGTGCCGGGTACCCGTCCGGACGACCTCGGGGCGGTCGCGGCGGCGGTGGCCCGGGTGCTGCGGCCCGGCGACCCCGTGCTGTTCCTGCCGGCCCACGCGCGCGGGGCGGAGTTCGCGTATCCCGCCGACTTCAAGGGCACGAGGGATGTCGCACTGGCCGAACCGGGGGCGGATTCCGGGACGTTGTACGGGCGGGAGGTGGGGGCGGGGGTGCTGCGGCGGCGGTTGGCGGGGGTCGACGAGGTGTGGGCCGTGATGGAGAAGTACGCGCTGGTGAGCGGGTACCGGCCGCGGCTGGGGACGGAGCGGGCCAAGTTCGCCGTGCTGAACCAGCAGTTCGTGCTGCGCCAGGAGATGGTGATCGACCGGGTTGCGCTTCGGTTGTATGTGCGGCCGATTCGGGTGGGCTCGGAGGAGTCCGGGCTGCGGGTGCGTGGGGGCTGGTCGCGCAGTTCCCCGCGCCCCTGAAGGGGCGCTCCACGGGAGCTCCCTCAGCAGGAACCGTCCTCCAGCGCCGCCGCGTCCAGCGTCCCCGTCAGTTGGTCGAGCCGCGTCTTCAGGTCCCGGATCTCCTCCACGTCGAAGCCCGTCGCCGCCACGATCCTCCGCGGTACCGCCAGCGCCCGCTCGCGCAGCGCGGTGCCCTCCTCCGTCAGCCGTACCTCCACCGAGCGTTCGTCGCGCGTGCTGCGCTCGCGGCGCACCAGGCCCGCCGCCTCCAGGCGCTTGAGCAGCGGGGAGAGGGTGCCGGAGTCCAGGCGCAGGTGTTCGCCGAGCTTCTTGACCGGCAGGTCGCCCTGTTCCCACAGCACGAGCATCACCAGGTACTGCGGGTAGGTGAGCCCGAGGTCCTTGAGGATCACGCGGTAGACGCCGTTGAAGGCGCGGGACGCGGCGTGCAGGGAGAAGCAGATCTGGCGGTCCAGGTGGAGCCACTCCGCCTCGGGGGCGGGGCTGGGGGTCGGGGTCGTCGCGGTCATGGCTCAATCGTAGCGCTTGTGGGTCATTTAGTTGTGGGCAATTGAATTGTGTGCTCTACTTGTGGTCGTGAGGGCGGCCGGAACGGGAGCCGCCGGAACACGGATACGTCGAGTACTTCGAGAGGGACGGTCTTCCATGGACGCCATCTACACCGCAGCCGCCACCGCCACCGGCCGGGAAGGTCGGGCGGTCAGCTCGGACGGCCAGCTGGACCTCACGCTGGCGTTCCCGCCCGCGCTGGGCGGCAACGGCCAGGGCACCAACCCCGAGCAGCTCTTCGCCGCCGGTTACGCCGCCTGTTTCGCCAGCGCCCTCGGCGCCATCGGCCGCCAGGCCAAGGTCGACACCGGCGAGATCTCCGTCACCGCCGAGGTCGGCATCGGCAAGGACGAGTCCGACGGCGGCTTCGCGCTCAAGGTCACCCTGCGCGTCGAGCTTCCCGAGGCGCTCGCCAACGAGGAGGGCGAGAAGCTGGTCCACCAGGCCCATGCCTTCTGCCCCTACTCCAAGGCCACCAAGGGCAACATCCCGGTCGAGCTCGTCATCGAGTAACCGAGCGGGTGACCAGCGGCCCCGGGGACATGTCCCCCGTCCGGGTGAGCCGCGCGAGCACCTCCCCGGTTCGCCGGCTCCAGTCCACCACCACCGCCTCCGCGGGCAGCCGCTCCTGCCGCGTCAGCAGCAGCCAGCGCACCCGGGGGCGGTGGTCGTGGCCGTCGGCCAGGTCGATGCCGTACCCGGGGAGCAGCCGGACGGCGTAGTAGGCGTCCGTCACCACCGGTTCCCCCGGGCCGATGTGCCGGGCCGCCCAGTCGTACGACGGCCAGCGCGGCGGCTGCGCGAAGCCGACCGGGTCCACCGAGCGCGGTACGACCGCCCCGGCCTGCGCGGCCAGAAAGCCCAGGCAGACCCCGCCGGCCGCGGCCCAGCCCAGCGCCCGCCGCCACCCGCACCAGGGCCGCTCCGCCGCCAGCTCCACGGCGAGCGCACACTGCGGCGCCAGCAGCACGAGCCCGAGCAGCCCGGCGAGCCGCGCGCACACCAGCGCCAGACACTCCAGCGCGAACAACAGCACCAGCGGATCACGCCAGGCCGCCCGCCAGGCCACCGGCCGTACCGGCCCGCGCGGCGCCGACCCGCCCGCCCGCCGTGCCCGCAGCCACAGTGCCGGCAGCCCGAGCAGGGCCAGCCAGCACTGGCCGGCCCACCCGCCCAGGCCGGCCCATCCGCCCGGACCGGCGTACGACCCGTAGGGCGCCGACGGCACCACGCGCGCGTGCGTCCCGAAGACGAGCACGGCCGCCGCCACCGTGCACAGCAGCGCCCACCGCCCCCACACCGCACCCCGCCACCCCCGCTGCCACCCGGCCACGAAGGCCACCGCCCCGGCCGCCGCGCCCACCCCGGTCACCGGGTCGACCAGCGCCACCGTCCCGTACAGCAGGCCGAGCCCCGCGTATCCGGACAGGCTGCGCAGGCCGCTCGGGCCGACGTAGCGCACCCGCCGCAGGTCGCGGGCGCGGGCGCCGGTCAGGGCCCAGGCCCAGAGGGTGAGGCCCAGGGCGAACGCGGACGGATAGCCGAGGCTGCCGGTCAGCGGCAGCAGGGCCAGCGAGCCCCCGCCCCACGCCGGCCGCGTGCCCCACAGCACGGACAGGAAGGCCAGCGCCAGCACCGGCGCCCACGGGCGCGGGGTGAGGACGCGGACCAGGCGGCCGAGGCCCGTCAGCAGCACCAGCAGGTTCAGCGGGCCGCTCACCCGCAGCAGCTGCCACCCCGTCAGTCCGGTCAGCCGGGCGAGCGCGCCCTGGGCGAGTACGTACGGGGAGACGGCGGTGTCCGTCAGGCCCGCCCGCAGCCGTGCCACCGCCGCCGCGTGCACTCCGGCCTCGCAGCAGGGCGGCACCCGCCAGTACGCCAGGGTCATCAGCAGCCAGAACAGCAGGCCGAACACCTGGTAGGGGGTGAGTCTGCGGACGCGGCCGCCGCGCAGGGCGGTGCAGCCACGGGTGGTGCGCCGGAGCAGGGCGCCGGTGCTCACCGGAGGAAACGGACGGGACGGACCATTTGCCAAGTGTTCCCGTCCGCCCCGACCGCGCTGCCGTCCGTCACCTCATCGAGTGATGCCGACCGTCCTGGGCGACCCCTGCACGGGAACCGGGACCGACCGGTGCGCCAGCGGTTCGAGGAGCAGCGGCACGCCCACCACCGGCAGTAGCCACGCCAGCACGATCAGCCGGTCGCCGAAGATGGTGATGTCCGGGTGCCCGGCCTGGGTGAGGATCCCGGTTCCGGCCGCCGCGAGCAGGAAGACGCCGAACGCGGGCCGCCGCCGCGCTCCCCACGCCCCGGCCGCCAGCGCGGCCGGGAACAGCGGCGCCAGCAGCTGCCGCCGCAGCCACTCCACCCAGAAGTCGCACTCCAGGTGGAGGAACTCCCGCGCCGGGTGCGCCCGGTCCGGGTGGGTGTAGTGGCCGGTCAGCAGGTCCTGCACGCTCTCCGCCTCGGAGGGGTACCGCAGCAGCCGGGCGAGCAGCAGAGTGCCGGCCACCGCCCCGCACCCCACCACCGCGATCACGGCCACCCCACGCCCGGGACCCTGCCCGCGCCCGGGACTCCGCCCGCGTTCGACTCCCCGCTCGCGCCAGGGACTCCGCTCGCGCCCGGGACCCCGCCCGTACCGGCGTCGCCGCCACAGTGCGACCACCGCCGCGGCCCCGGCCAGGCACGCACCGAGAAAGAGCGCCTGCGAGTGCTTCACGGTGAACAGCGCGAGCAACGCACCCGCCACCAGCATCGTCCCCGCGCTCACCCGCCCGGTCAGGACCCGTGCGCACCCCCACAGCGCCGTCAGCGTCAGGGCCAGCATCAGGCCCTCCGCCATCGGACGCATCGCGGTCGTGCCGACCGGCAGGACGTAGTACAGGGCCTGCCCGGTCAGGGCGAGCGGTACCGGTACCGACACCGTGCGCAGCACCAGGAAGACCAGCACTCCGCCCGCGCCCGCGACCAGCACACCCGCCAGCCACACCCCCCACGTCACCCCGAACACGGTGACGAACGGCACCAGGAACACCGGATACCCCGGCCGCACCTCGAAGATCTGCCGCAGCCGAGGGGCCACGAACGGCACGACGTGCCCGTCCGTCTGTGCGCCCCCGGCCCGCAACCGCCGCTCCACCCGCCGCAGTTCACCGGCCCGGCACTCCGCGGACACCCGGCCGGCCGGACTGGGCGCGTGGAAGCGCAGCACGTCGACGCGCTGCGCGCGCTCCGCCGCCGACGCCTTGCCCGCGCACACCCAGCCGACGGTCTCGGCCGCCGCCTCCCGCTTGCCCGCCCCGGCCAGGGTCAGCGCGTACGACACGTAGTTCTTGGAGTCCGGCGTGTCCCGGCCGGTCACGTTCGCGAGTTGCAGCACCGCGAAGACGGCGGCCAGCACCAGCACCCAGGTACGCGGTCTCACGTCGACGCCAGCAGGTCGCGCGCGCCGGCCGGACCGGGCACCCGGGCCGGCGGCTCCGGCATCGGCTCGCCGAGCAGCAGCGTCCGTACGACCCGCTCGGCGGCCCGGCCGTCGTCGAACTCGCAGAACCGGGACCGGAAGTCGGCCCGCAGCCGTGCCGACTCCTCGTCCCGCCAGCCGCCCGAGGCGAACAGCCAGGCCAGCTCCCGGTAGGAGCGCGAGACATGGCCCGGTGCCTCGGCGGTGATGTCGAGATAGGCGCCCCGGCTCGCGGTGTACGCGGCCCAGTCGTCGGCGTGCACGACGATCGGCCGGTCCAGGTTGGCGTAGTCGAACATGAGGGAGGAGTAGTCGGTGACCAGGGCGTCCGAGGTCAGCATGACCTCCTCGGCGTGCGGTTCGCAGGTCGCGTCGACCACGATGCCGCGCCGGTGCAGCTCGGCCAGGCCCATCCCGCGGGCCGGGCCGGTCGCGAGGGCCGGATGCAGGCGGACCACCAGGGTGTGCCCCTCGCCGAGGTCGGCGGCGAACCGGGCCAGGTCGATCCGGTCGACGTGCCCGCCCCGGACGTAGTCGCGGCGGGTCGGCGCGTAGAGCACGACGGTGTGGTCGGCCGGGATGCCGTGCCGGGTCCGGAAGTCCGTCGGGCCGCCGGTGACCAGGACGTCGTTGCGCGGGCTGCCGGTGCGGGCCGACGCGAAGTGGCAGGGGTAGGCCCGCTCCCACACCAGCTCCGAGTGGCGGTTGGCGACCAGGCTGTGGTCCCAGCGGTCGGCCCGGCGCAGCATCTGCGGCACGTCGAAACCGAGCCGGGCGCCCGGCTTGCCCAGCAGGTCGGCGCCCAGGTACTTCAGCGGGGTGCCCCGGTGGGTGTGGACGTGCACGCTGCCGGGCCGTTTCACCAGTGCGCCGGGCCAGTTGACGTCGTTGACGAAGAACTTCGCGCGGGCGGTCAGCCGCAGGTACTCCGGGGAGTCAAGGAGCACGTGCGCCACGCCGTCCGGGAGCCCCGCCGCGACCTCCGCGTCCCGCACCACCCAGACGCCGCGCAGGTGCGGGGCGATCTCCGCGGCCGCCCGGTACACGGCCGCCGGGTCGCCGCGCAGCCCCTGGTGCGAGGCCGCCGAGTACAGGACCAGGTTCTCGTCCGGCTGCCGCAGGCCACGGAGCCCGGTCAGCGCGCGCCGGGCCCGGGTCCCCGCCGCCCGCCGCACCCGCAGCGCCTGCCTGCCGCCCGCCCGTCCGGCCCGCCCGGCCTGCTCCCGCAGCAGGTAGGACGCGTAGGACCCGTCCAGCACACCGAGGTCGGCCCCCGCGGCCCCGACAGTCCCGACCGCCCCGACGGCGTCCGCGGTCTGCTCCGGCCGGAAAGCCCGGTGCAGCTCCGCCGTCCGCCGGAAGAACTCGCCCCGGGCGGCGGGCGGCAGCCGGTCCGGTTTGGCGAGGATGTCCAGGCAGTGCTCGCCCATCTTCCGGTGCAGGCAGGGCCGCCAGCCGGCCAGTTCCGGGCGGGCGTCGAGGAAGGCGAAGACCCGCTTGTACTGCTCGTGGACGTCGAAGTGCTTGCGGCTGGTGGTGGAGAGGATGTTGCCCTGCCGGCGCTGGCGGTAGTTCACGCAGATCCGGTCCAGGGTGGCGATCCGGGCCGCGCTGAGCATGACCGGGAAGGTCCAGGGGGTGTCCTCGTAGTAGCCCGGCGGGAAGGCGAAGCCGTTCTCCTCGACGAAGTCACGCCGGTACGCCTTGTTCCACACCACCATCAACAGGTCGAGGATCTCCGGGCGTTCGGCCGCGGTGAAGACGCCGTCGGTCGAACCCAGCACCTCCGCGAGGGCGTTGCGCCGGGTCCCGCCCCACCAGTAGGTGCGGGCGTAGTCGAAGACCAGCACGTCCGGGTCGCCGGTCTCCGCCAGCCGGTCGGCGACCGCGCGCAGCGCGCCCGGCGTGAGGGTGTCGTCGCTGTCGAGGAAGAGGAGGAAGTCGCCGGTGGCGTGCGGGAGTCCGGCGTTGCGGGCACGGCCGAGGCCGACGTTCTCCGGCAGGTGCAGGACCTTCACGCGCGGGTCGCGGTCCGCGTACTCGTCGAGGATCGCGCCGCAGCCGTCCGGGGAGCGGTCGTCGACGGCGATCACCTCGACGTCGTGGAAGGACTCCTCCAGGACCGAGTCGAGGCACTCGCGGAGGAAACCCTGCACCTTGAAACAGGGGACGATCACACTGAGTCGGGGCACGGTCAGCTCCTGACGAGGGTCGGGGCCGGGGCGGGCAGGCGTTCGGCGAGCGGGATCACCGTCGGGATGTCCTCCGGCGGCCGGCCGAGGAACACCCGCCGTACCACCCGCTCGGCGGCCAGGCCGTCGTCGAACTGGCAGAACCGCGCCCGGAACGCGGCCCGCAGCCGCCGGGACTCCGGGCCGCGGTAGGAGCCGTCGCGGAAGATCCGGGCCAGCTCCTCCGGGGTGTGGGCGACCGGTCCCGGCGGCTCGGCCATCAGGTCGAAGTAGACGCCCCGGGTCTGCCGGTAGACCTCCCAGTCGTCGGCGTAGACCACGATCGGCCGGTCCAGGTTGGCGTAGTCGAACATGATGGAGGAGTAGTCGGTGATCAGCGCGTCCGCGGCCAGGCACACGTCCTCGGCGGAGCGGTGCGCGGTGACGTCGATGACCCGGCCGGTGCCCGCCGGACGGCCCCGGTCGTAGAAGTAGTGCGCGCGCAGGAGTACGACGACGTCCTCGCCGGCCGCCTCGCAGAACGCCTCCAGGTCGAGGCCGGACTCGAAGCCGGTGTGGTGGTCGCGGTGGGTGGGGGCGTACAGCACGGCCGTCCTGCCGTCGGGGACACCCAGCCTGCGGCGGGCCCGGACCACGTCGTGGGCGGACGCCGTGTAGTAGACGTCGTTGCGCGGATAGCCGTACTCCAGGGTCCGGTAGGAGCCGGGGAAGGCGCGTTCCCAGGTCTGGGTGGAGTGGCGGTTGGCGGAGAGGTTGAAGTCCCAGCGGTCGACACGGCCGAGGAGCCTGGTGAAACTGCCGGTCTGCGCGGCGACCACCGGGTACGTCGACTGGTCGACGCCCATCTTCTTCAGCGGGGTGCCGTGCTGCGTCTGGACGTGCACGCTGCCCGCCCGTTTGACGACCCCCTCCGCGAAGTTGGCGTTGTTGACCAGGTACTTGGCGCGGGCCAGCACCTCCCAGTACCGGCGGCTGCCGATCACCGCGCACTCCACGTCGTCCGGCACGCCGTGTTCCTGGCCGGCCTCGACCAGGAACACCGAGCGCACGTGCGGGGCGAGTTCGCGGGCCACGGCGTGGATCGCGGCCGGGTTGCAGACGTAGCCGCGCCCCCAGTAGGCGCAGTACACGGCGAGGTTCGGGTCCAGCGGGCGGCGCAGGTCGAGGGCGTAGCGCAGCCGGGTCAGCGGCATGCGCGGGCGGGGCAGCCGCCCGGCGGCACCGGCGGCGATCCGGTTGGCGCCGCGGAGCACGCGGAACGCGCTGTACGCGCCCGCCGCGAGGAGCCGGTGCTGGACCCCCACGCTCCCGCCCGGCATCCGGAACCCGGCCGGCCGGTGCGTGCGGTGCAGCCGGGCCGCCCGCCGGAAGAACGCCCGGTGCCCGGACGGCATCCGCTCCGGCCGCGCGGCCGTCCGCAGCACCACCGCGAAGACCTGCTCGAACAGGGCTCGCGCCCGGTCGCCCGGCAGCGCGGCGGCCCGCTCCAGGACCAGCTCCACCTGGTCGAGGAGCTCGTGCTGGTGCGGTCCCGGCAGGTTCGGCCGGCTGCCCTGGCGGCGCAGCCGGTGCCGTACGACCACCGAGCGCAGCACCGCGATCCGCTCGGCGGCGACGGTGGTCAGGCCGCCCCAGCCGAGGTCCGTGAAGTGCCCGTCCGGGAAGCGCAGCCGCCGCTCGGCGAGGAAGTCACGGCGGTAGACCGCGCTCCAGGCGGGCAGCGCCACGCCCGTCAGCCGCGGCGCCCGGTCCGGGGTGAACGCGCCGCCCGGCAGACCGGCCAGCAGGGGCGCCGCCGGGTTGGCCGGCTCACCGTCCCACCAGGGCGTCCGCTCGTGCTCGGCGTACAGCACGTCCACGTCACCGGTCTCGGCGAGCCGGGCGTCGAGCAGCGCCAGCGCGCCCGGGACCAGCACGTCGTCGCCGTCGAGGAAGAGCAGGTACGTGCCGTGCGCCGCCCGCATCCCGGTGTTCCGGGCCCCGCTCAGCCCGGCCGACGGCGGTGAGTGCACCGGGGCGACCCGGGAGTCCCGGTCGGCGTAGGCGGCGGCGACCTCGGCGGCCGGGGCGTCGGGCGCGTCGCAGACCGGGATCAGCTCCAGGTCGCCGAAGGACTGGGCGAGGACCGAGTCCAGCGCCTGGGAGAGCCGGCCGGCGACCCCGTGGGACGGGACGATGATGCTGAAGCGGGGCATGCTGCTCTTTCTCAGGTGTGCATGCGGCCCGGCCTTCCCGTCGGCCGCCAGGTGGACGGCCGGGACGGAGTGGGCCGCGAGGTGTTGGGGGGCATGAGGGAACTCCCTGCAAGGCAAACGGCGTTCAGCGGCCCTCGGTGACGGGCAGATGTCCGGAAGGTTGCGGAACGGTGGCCAACGGGGGGTGGGTGAGCCCCGAGGCCGCCGAGGGCACGGGGTGCCGGTCCGCCAGCGGGACGACCTCCGGCAGCCCGGCCGGCTCGCCGAGCACCACGTGCCGTACGACCCGCTCGGCGGCGCGTCCGTCGTCGTACCGGCAGAACCGCTCGCGGAACGCGGCGCGCAGCTGGGCCGAGCGGGAGCCGCGCCAGTGGCCGCTGGCGAAGATGTCGATCAGCTCGTCCTCGGTGCGGGCGACCGCGCCGGGCGGGCTGGACCGCAGGTCGAAGTAGGTGCCGCGGGCCGCGTGGTAGGCGTCCCAGTCCTCGGTGTGCACGACGATCGGCCGGTCCAGGTTGGCGTAGTCGAACATCAGGGAGGAGTAGTCGGTGATCAGCGCGTCCGCGGCCAGGCAGAGGGACTCCACGCCGGGGTGGTCGCTGACGTCGATCACCCGGTCCCCGGAGGCGAGCGGGCCGCCGTGCCAGTAGTGGGCGCGGGCCAGGATCACGAACCGCGGGCCCAGGCGGCGCACGATCCGGTCCAGGTCGAGGGCGGGGTGCTGGGTGCGCCGGTAGTCGCGGTGGGTGGGGGCGTACAGCAGGGCGACCGCGCCCTCGGGGACGCCGAGCGACTCCCGGATCCGGGTGACGTCGGCCGAGGTGGCCTGCTGGAAGACGTCGTTGCGCGGGTAGCCGTACTCCAGGGTCCGGTAGCCGCCGGGGTAGACCCGCTCCCAGGTCAGGGTGGTGTGGCGGTTGGCGGACAGGACGTAGTCCCACTTGTCGACGCCCCGCAGCAGCTCCTCGAAGTCCGTGCCGGCGGCGGCAGCGGGATGTTCCTGGAGGTCGAGGCCCATGTGCTTGAGCGGGGTGCCGTGCTGGGTCTGCACGAACACCTGGCCGGGGCGCTTCTTCAGCCGCCGGTCGAAGTTGACGTTGTTGACCAGGTACTTGGAGCGGGCCAGCGCCGTCCAGTAGCCGAAGGAGCCCGGCCGCAGCCGGCGCGGGCCCGGCGGGATCGTGTGGTGGTGTTCCGGGCGGGCGATCCACGCGGTGCGGATGTGCGGGGCGTGGGTGCGGAACGCCTGCTCCAGCGCGCCCGGGTTGCAGCCGTGCCCGCGATTCCAGTAGGCAGCGAAGACTGCGCGGTCGGCGCGCAGCGGGAGCCGCAACTGGACCCGGTAGTGCAGCTGGAGCAGGGCCGAGCGCAGACCACGGACGGACTTCACGCCGGCCTTGACCGTGCGGCGGCGGACGGACATCGCCAGCTGGAGGGCACGGTAGGTGCGGTGCAGGCCGTAGTGGACGAGGCCGTGGCGGAGCCGGGTGCGCAGGGGGAGCTTCGAGCCGCCCGCCTGAAAGCGCCGGTAGTGGGCGCGGGCCGTGCGCAGGAACGCCCCGCGGGTGCCCTTCGGAAGCCGGCCCGGGCTGGTGAACACCGTCGTGAAGTGGTCGATCATGCGGCCGAACAACACCGGCTGCCAGTGCGCCAGTTCGGGCCGCTCCTGGAGGAACGCGAAGACCCGGTCGTACTGTTCGAAGATGTCGAAGTGCCGGCGGCTGGCGGTGGAGAGGATGCTGCCCCGCCGCCGCTGCCGGTAGTGCACGCAGACCCGGTCTAGGGTCGCGATCGACCCGGCGGTCATCAGGACCGGGTAGGTCCAGGGCGTGTCCTCGTAGAAGCCGGGCGGGAAGGCGAACTCGTGCTCCTCGACGAACTCCCGCCGGTACGCCTTGTTCCAGGCCACCATGAGCACCCGCAGCAGACCGGGCCGGTCGTCGAGCCGGAACGGCGCCGGACCTTCTTCGGTCAGGTGCGACGCGACCTTGTTGCGCTCCGCCCGGCCCGTCCAGAACGTCCGCGCGTAGTCGTGGACCAGCACGTCCGGGTCGCCGGTCTCCTTGATCCGGTCGGCGATCGCCCGCAGCGCGTCCGGCGTGAGCGTGTCGTCGCCGTCCAGGAAGAGCAGGTAGTCGCCGCGCGCCTGCGCCATCCCCGCGTTGCGGGCACCGCCCAGGCCCTGGTTCTCCGGCAGGTGCAGGGCCTTCACGCGCGCGTCCCGGGCCGCGTACTCGTCGATGATCGTGCCGCAGGCGTCCGGCGAGCGGTCGTCCACGGCGATCAGTTCGAGATCGGGGTACGACTGCGACAGCACCGAGTCCAGGCACTCGGGCAGATACGCCTGGACCTGGTACGCGGGGACAATGACACTGAACCTGGGCAAGGGGCATCCATCGGTCGGTCGGCGCGGGCGTTCTGCCCGGGAACGGCCAATGGAGTGATTCGGTTACGGTTCGTTACGTCATGTGAGTGACTGTGGGTGAACGGCGGAGGGCGAGCCGATGGCCGACTCGCCCTCCTTCACTGCTCTTTGTGGGGTTATTTGACCGCGCCCGCCATCACCCCGGTCACGAACTGCCGCTGGAACGCGAAGAACACGGCCAGCGGGATCACCATCGAGATGAAGGCGCCGGGCGCGAGGACGTCGACGTTGTTGCCGAACTGGCGCACCTGGGTCTGGAGCGCGACCGTGATCGGCTGGGTGCCCGACTTGGTGAACACCAGCGCGACCAGCATGTCGTTCCACACCCACAGGAACTGGAAGATGCCGAGGCTCGCGATCGCCGGCCCGCCCAGCGGCATCACCACCCGGGTGAACAGCCGCAGTTCACCGGCGCCGTCGAGACGGGCCGCCTCCAGCAGCTCGCGCGGGATCTCCGCGAAGAAGTTCCGCAGCAGGAACACCGCGAACGGCAGCCCGAAGCCGACGTGGAAGAGGATCACCCCGAAGATCGTCCCGAACAGGCCTATCCTGCCGAAGAGTTCGGCGATCGGGATCAGCGCCACCTGGACGGGCACGACCAGGAGACTGACCACGACCAGGAACCACCAGTCCCGGCCCGGGAACTCCATCCACGCGAACGCGTAACCGGCCAGCGCCCCGATGATCACGACCAGGACCGTCGCCGGGACGGTGATCAGGACCGTGTTCCAGAGGGAGTGGGTGATGTCGCCGTTCTCCAGGAGCCTCCGGTAGCTGTCGAACGTCAGCTGGGACGGCTTGGCGAACACGTGCCACCAGCCGTTCGCGCTCATGTCCTCCGGGGAGCGGAGGGAGGACGCGAGCAGGCCGATCGTCGGCACCAGCCAGAACAGGGCGACGACGATCAGGAAGACCCGGACCAGACCGCTGTTGAGCTTCTCCAGCACCCAGCTCATCGCCGCTCCTCCCGCCGCAGCCGACGCACGTTACTGCGCCATCCCGAGGGCGCGGACAACAGCGGCTGCCGCCGCGGGCCCCCGGACCCCCAGCCGAAAAACAGGCGGTGCACGCTCATCGCCGCTCCTCCCGCCGCAGCCGACGCACGTTGAACCACATCACCGGGATCACGAGCAGCAGCAGGAAGACCGCGATGGCGCTCGCGATGCCCGGCTGGCCCTCCGAGAAGCCCTTGCGGTACAGCTCCAGGGCGAGCACGTTCGCGTCGTCCTGCGAGGAGCCCGGCGCGATGATGTACACGAGGTCGAAGACCTTCAGCACGTTGATCATCAGGGTGACGGTGACCACCGCGAGGACCGGCGCGAGCAGCGGCACGGTGACCTTGCGGAACACCTGCCACTCGGTCGCCCCGTCGACCCGGGCCGCCTCCAGGAGCTCCCGGGGCACCCCGGCCAGCCCGGCCGCGATCAGCACCATCGCGAAGCCGGCCCACATCCAGACGTACGACCCGATGATGGCCGGGGTGACGAGGGACGGGCCGAGCCAGTCGACGCCGTTGTAGGGCTGTTTGAAGTTGCTCGCGGGGAGCCTGAGCTGAGCGCCGTCCGCGCCGGCGGGCAGCGTGAAGGTGCCGTCGGCCGCGGCCTTCGTCGACGCCACCACCGTGCCGTTCTTCACCGCCTCGATCCGCATCCCGTCGTAGCCGAGCTCGGACGGGTCGGGGGCGCCGAGTTTTCCGACGCCCTTGCCGCGGGTGAAGTCCTGCCAGGTGGTGCCGGTGATCTTCGCCGGGTCCGCCTCGGCCGCCACGGCCTTCTTCGCGCCGTCGGGCATCTGGTCGGGGGCGACGCCGACGAGCGGGAGGGCGACGGTCTGGCCGGTGTGGACGGTGGCCGTGGTGATGAAGCCGCCCTGGTCCGGCTTCAGGGGCGACTCGCGGCCCGGGTGGGCGTTCGGGAACGCCGAGGACTGCGCGAAGGTGTCGTGGATGCCGACCCAGACCGCGTTGGCTACCCCCTTGTCCGGATCCTGGTCGTAGACGAGCCGGAAGATGATCCCGGCGGCCAGCATCGAGATCGCCATCGGCATGAAGACGACCAGCTTGAACGCCGTGCCCCAGCGCACCCGTTCGGTGAGCACCGCGAAGATCAGGCCGAGGGCGGTGGAGACCGTCGGCGCGAACACCACCCAGATGACGTTGTTCTTCAGGGCGGTGCGGATGCTGTCGTCCGTGAAGATCGCCTTGTAGTTGTCGAAGCCGGCGAAACCGTCGCCGTTCGCGTTGTAGAAACTGCGGATCAGCGAGTACCCGATCGGGTACACCACGAGCGCGCCGAGCAGCACCAGGGCGGGCAGGAGGAAGAGCACCGCCACGCCCCTGCGGGTGCCGGTCACACTCCTGCGGCGGCCCGGTGGAGCGGGGGCCGTGGTCGACGATGCGGCCATCGCCGGGTCAGCTTCCGCTGCCGTAGGCGGCCGCCGCGTCCTTCTCCAGTTTCGCCTGGGTGCCCGCGACGTCCGTGGGGTTCTGCAGGAAGTCCTGGAGGTCCTTCCACTCGCCCTTGCCCGGGGTGCCGCCGAACGCCTGCGGGGCCTGGTCGGACATGTCGAAGCGGAAGTCGTCGCCGGACGCGATCAGGGACTTGGCGATCGTGCGCTGCACCTCGTTCGGGTACGCCGAGTTCGGCACGCTCTTGTTCGGCGAGAGATAGCCGCCGAGCTTCGCCTGGATCGTCGCCGCGTCCGGGGAGGCCAGGAACTTCGCCAGCGCCTGGGCGCCCTTGGAGTCCTTGAAGATCACCGCCGCGTCACCGCCGGAGACCACGGGGGCCGTGGAGCCGACCGCCGGGAACGGGAACACCTTGGCGTCCGTGCCCACCTTCGCCTTGGTCTCACCGATGTTGACCTGCACGAAGTCGCCCTCGTACACCATGGCCGCCTTCGGCTGGTCGCCGCCGGTGAAGGTCTGGGTCACCGAGGCCGGGAACTCCGTCTGGAGCGCGCCGGACGCGTTGCCCGCGACATACCCCTTCTTGCCCCAGACCTGGGCCAGGGTGGTCAGCGCCTGCTTCACCGACGGGTCGGTCCACTTGATCTTGTGCTGGGCGAGCTGGTCGTACTTCTCCGGGCCCGCCTGGGAGAGGTAGACGTTCTCGAACCAGTCGGTCAGCGTCCAGCCGTCGGCGCCGCCGACCGAGAACGGGGTGACGCCCGAGTCGTACACCGCCTGCGCCGTCGTCAGCAGCTCCGGCCAGGTCTTGGGCTCCTTGGCGCCCGCGTTCTCGAAGACCTTCGCGTTGTACCAGATCAGCGACTTGTTGGCGGCCTTGTAGTAGACGCCGTACTGCTTCCCGCCGACCTTGCCGATGTCCTGCCAGCCCTGCGAGTAGTTCTTCTGCACCTCCGTGAGCGTGTCCGCGCTCAGCGGCTTCACCCAGCCCTTCTGCACGGCCTGCTTGATCGCGCCGGGCTGCGGCAGCAGCGCGATGTCCGGCGGCTGGCCGCCCGCGATCTTCGATCCCAGGAAGTTGATGATCGGGTCCTGGGCGGGCACGAAGGTGACCTTCGCGCCGGTGCGCTTCTCGAACTCCGCCAGCACCTGCTTGAAGTTCTTCTGCTCCTGTCCCGTCCACACGGCGGCCACTTCGAGGGTGGTGCCGTCGAGCTTGGGGAGGCTGAGGGTGCTGGACTCGGTGGCGCCGGTGCCGGTGTCGCCGTCGGACTTCTTGTCGCTGCTTCCGCACGCGGTGAGCGCGAGGGATCCCGCGAGCAGCGCGGCGAGTGTGGCGAGGGCCCTGTGTGTCCGGATGGTGTTGCTCATGACGCGCATCACTTCCCCGTTCGTCGTTCCTCATTGAACGTCAGAACTCTGTCCCGTGCGCTCCGGTGTACGCGGGGGCCGCGTACGCGGCAAGTAGGCCGACAGGTCAGCGCGGGGGATCGTGATCGCGTTGTGATCGGCGACCCGGTGCCGGTGTGGGCGTTCGCTGCGGGCTGCCGCCCCCAGACCCCTGCTTCGGCCTGGACGGCCTCGTCCTCAAATGCCGGACGGGCTGATGGTGACCGCTGATCACAGAAGGGAAGGAACCTCCGCCGCCGAGACCTCCTTCGCCGCCCTCTCCACCGCGCTCGCCAGCAGGGCGAGGTCCGTCGGGCCGTTGCCCAGCTCGCGGACCGGGCGGCGGGCCGGGGGATCGCCCATGCGGTGCCAGTCGAGGGCGACCACCGTGGGGCGCTGGGTCGCCGTGCGGGGGATGCGGCCCGTGACGCGGCCCGTCTGGAACTCCGTGGTCCGGCCGTCCGGGGTGGTCAGCCGGCCCCGGCCCGGCGCCGGTTCGTCGGGGCCGCCGCCCGGGGTGTCCAGGGCGATGCGCAGGGTGGCCTGCCGGGCCGGCTCCGTCTCCGCCGTACGGCCGCCGGTACCGGCCGCCGCGACCAGGTGGACGCCGAGCCGGTCGCCCTCCTTCGCCACCGCCTCCAGCGCCCGCATCACGGAACCGGCGGCCGGGCGGCCCGGTGAACCGAGCGCGGGGGAGACCAGGGCGTCCAGATCGTCGACCACGACCACGAGCCGCGGGAGCGGGGGCGGCGCCTCCGTACGCTCACGGGCCGCGGCACCGGCCGCCGGGCGCAGCCGGAGCGTCGAACTCGGCGGGGCCTCTATGTCGGCGGCGCCCGAGGCGGCGGGGCGGCCGCGCTGCGGCACGATACGGCCGGAGATCTCCCGCCGCGCGTGCCAGTCGGTGAAGTCGGAACGGCCCAGCAGCTCGGCCCGCCGCTTCAGCTCGGCGCTCAGCGACTGCGCCAACTCCCGCATCCGCACCGGATCGTTGGCGGTCAGATGGGTGGTGACATGCGGTATGTCCGTACAGACCCGCAGGCCCTCGCCGTGCCCGCCGCCCGTGCCGACGCCGTCCCGGCCGTCGATCAGGACGATCCCGAGCCGGTCGGGGCGCTCGGCGGCGGCCAGCGAGGCGACCACCGCCCGCAGCAGCTCCGTACGGCCGCTGCCGGGCGGGCCCTCGATCAGCAGATGCGGTCCCTCGGCCACCAGGTCGGCGGTGAGCGGGCCGCGCGGTCCGGCGCCGAGCACCGCCCGGGCCCGGCCGCCCAGCGACTCGGTGTCGTCGGCCGCGTCCGCCCAGCGGGCCATCAGCGAGGCCGGGGTGGCCCGCGCCAGCCCCAGCTCGTCCAGCAGCCGGGCGGACTGCGGGAGCGGGGCGGCCATGCGCGTGTGCCGGTCGGCGCCCGGGCCGTCGGGGCGCAGCGGGGCCAGCGCCCGCGCGAACCGCTCGGCCCAGGCGGGGGAGACCGCGTCCACCGCGGCCAGGGTGCCGGGGCCGACCGGGCCGATGTGGCCTGGGCCGACGGGACCGGAGTGGCCGGTGCGACCGCCCGCCGAGACCCGCATGAGGTGCAGTGCCGTCGCCACGTCGCCGCTGAGCAGGGCCACCGCCCCGCACTCCCGGAACGTCGGCGTCACCGCGCACGCCTCCTCGTACGTCCGGTCGACCGGGGAGGTGGACGAGGTGGGGGCCGTCTCCGCGAGGCAGACGACGTGCACGCCGGCCCGCGGTCCGGCCACGGCCAGCCGCGCCACCGCGTCGCGCAGCGCGGAGCCACCGGGATCGCCGTCCACGACGACGACCGTGTAGGGGCCCGGGAAGCCGCCCTTGCCGTCGTCGGCGCCGAGGTCGTGGCGGGCCCAGGAGGGGCCCCCGGCGGCTTCGGAGGACGCGGCGTCCGCTGCCGTTCGGGCCGCGGGGACCGGTGCGGGGCGGTCGGACGGGGCGGCCGGTCTGCGGGGGGCGGACAGCTCCTCCGTCCGCCGCAGCAGTTCCTCCACGCGGGCCGCCGCCTGTTCACGGTCGTAGGCCAGCAGCAGGCGGCAGTCCTGGCCGTGCCCCGGGCGGACGTGCGGGAGCCAGCCGAGCCACGACCACTCGGCCGTGCGCTCCTCCAGGGGGCGGGCCCGGTCAGCGCTGATCAGGACGATCTCCAGCAGATCCGGCGAGTGCAGGGCGGCGAGCTGGGCCAGGACCGCGCGGGCCAGGCCGGCCAGGCGGGTGCGGGGACCGGCCAGGCCGAGGGCGCCGGCCTCGCGCAGATCGGCGGTGACCGGGACGGCGGGGAGCAGACCCGAGCCGTCGGGCGTCGAGCGGTCCGCCGTGCCGAGCCGGACGGTGAGCGCCTCCGGGTGGCCGGGGCCGCGCTCCCAGAGGCGGGGGCCGGGGCCGAGCGCGGTCAGCAGCAGGGCGGCGGGGTCGGGCCAGGTCTCCGGCTGGGCGGGCACGGCGGCGGACGGGGCGTCGCCGTCCTGCGCCGCGGTCTCCTCGTCGGCGGCCGACGGGGTCTCACCGCGCCCGCCGGCCAGCCGCCGCGCCCAGGCCCCGAGCCCACCGCGCCTGCGCGCGCCGGGCAGGGCGGGGGCATCGGTGCCGCGGAGGGGGGTGCCTTTGCGCCGGGGGGAGGGGGCGTCGGCGGGGTCATGGGCGGGGTCGTCGTGGGCGAGGGTGCCGCCGTCGGCGGAGGCCCGGCCGGGGGCGGCGCTTCCCGCGCCGGCGGCGGTGGAACTCCGGCCGCTTCCGACGCCTCCGGCACGTGCGGAGGAGGCCGAGCGATCGTCGAGCACTCCGGATCGGCCGGCGTGGGTGTCGCCGGAACTGTGCCTGACGGCGGATCCGGGGGCGGTGCCGGACGCGGATCCGGGTGGGGTGCCGGGTGTGGTGTCAGGGCCGTCCGCGGTGTCGGGGCCGTATGCGGTTCCTGATCCGTGCGGCGCGCTCGTGCCGTACGCGGCTCCCGACCCGTGGGGCGCACCGGTGCCGTACGCGGCCTCGGATCCGTGGGTGGGGACGGGGCCGTACGCGGCGGCCGAGCCGTACGCGGTGTCGGAAGCGCCGTGCGGGCCCGGCAGCGGGCCGCGGTTGCCGGTCGGCTGGTAGCCGTGCCGGTCGCCGTCGTACCCGCGCGGGTCGCCGTCGTACCCGCGTCCGGCCGAGGGCGGCTCGGTCCCGCGACCGGTGGACGAAGGGAACCCGGCGCCGGTCGGCCGGCCGCCTGCTCGTCCGGTCCACGGCGGCCCGTCGCCGGGGCCGGCCGCCGGCTGTCCGCCCCGGCTCTCGATCCTCGGTGCGGCCCCCTGGGCCGGCACGACCGGTGGCTCCGCCGGGCCGTGCCCCTGGCCCCCGGCGGCGCCGCTCGCGGCTCCCCAGCCGGCGGTGCCGTAGGCGTGATGGGTACGGCCGGCCGGCGCGGTCGTGCCGCCCGCCGGGGCGGCGGAAAGGCCGCCGTCGGTCTCCTCGCCGCCCGTCAGTACCCGCACGCACCCCTCTCCGTCGGGTGCGGTGCCCACCCGGGCCCCCGGTCCCCCGGACGGCGTAAGCCGCAGGGCCGATTCCCCTATGCGCAGGAGCGAGCCCGGGGTGAGCCGGACCGGGCGGTCGGTGACGCGGGTGCCGTCCAGGGCCGTGCCGTTGGTGGAGTGCAGGTCGGCGACCGAGACCCGGCCGTCGGCGGCGACCGTGACCGCGCAGTGCAGCCGGGAGACGTCCGGGTCGTCGAGCGGGACGTCGGCGTCGGCGGAGCGGCCGATGGTGATCTGGCCGCCGTGCAGGAGGTGGACCCCGCCCGCGTCCGGGCCGGCGATCACGTGCAGCTGGGTCGGGGCGTCGTCCAGCTCGGGGTGCGGCTCGGGGGCGGCGGGGGCGCCCAGGGACAGCACCGCGCCGTCGACCAGCGGGGGCTCGCCCAGGATGCGGCGGCGGGCGTCCAGCCGCTCCACCCCGGCGTACAGCACGACCGGGGCGCCGCTCGGCTCCCGGCCGCCCAGGCTGCCGTCCCCGGTGACCGCCGAGGCCAGCCCCGACGCCACCGCGGCCAGGTCCGTGCCCGCGGGCGCCGTCACCAGCACGTCCCGGCTCACGGCCCGGCCCCGCTGCGCGGCAGGGCCCAGCGGGTCTACGACGGTCAGCCGGATCTGCATCGCCGTCAGCGGTCCCTTCTGCGCGGGCGCGGAATTCCCCCCACCGCCACGAGCACGTCGGCCAGTTCTGCTGTCAAACGCATCCTCGCACCTGCCACTGACAACGCGCCCACGCCCCGATGGTAAGTGATCTTGATTGGTCAGCTCTGCCCCCAAAAGTGCCTGACCAATACCGTGCGCACGATCACTTGAGATCGGTCACGTCCGAGCACGGCAACCAGCGGACCGAAGCGAGCGTCTTTCCATCGAACGCAGGCCGGAACGCCAACGTATGGGGATACGTCGGGAACGCTTATCGGCTCCCTACGAGGGAGGGGAAAGCACAGCCGGACGACCGCCCGGTCCCGGGCACCACGGCACTACAGTGGGTCGGACACATGGGTCGGAGACATTCAGCAACCAGCCATTCAGTGAGCAGCAGGGAGCGCATGACGTGCGGCCGGTAGGCAGCAAGTACCTCCTGGAGGAGCCGCTGGGACGCGGCGCCACCGGTACCGTCTGGCGTGCCCGCCAGCGGGAGACCGCGGGCGCCGAGGCGGCGGTGCCCGGCCAGCCCGGCGAGACCGTCGCGATCAAGGTCCTCAAGGAAGAGCTCGCGAGCGACCCCGACATCGTGATGCGTTTCCTGCGGGAGCGCTCGGTCCTGCTCCGGCTCACCCACCCGAACATCGTCCGGGTCCGGGACCTCGTCGTGGAGGGCGATCTCCTCGCCCTGGTCATGGACCTCGTCGAGGGCCCCGACCTGCACCGCTACCTGCGCGAGAACGGCCCCTTCACGCCCGTCGCCGCCGCCCTGCTGACCGCCCAGGTCGCCGACGCGCTCGCCGCCAGCCACGCCGACGGCGTGGTGCACCGCGACCTGAAGCCCGCCAACGTGCTGCTCGCGCAGTACAACGGCCAGATGCACCCGCTGCTGACCGACTTCGGCATCGCCCGGCTCGCCGACTCCCCGGGCCTGACCCGGACCCAGGAGTTCGTCGGCACGCCCGCGTACGTCGCCCCGGAGTCCGCCGAGGGCCGCCCGCAGACCTCCGCCGTCGACATCTACGGCGCCGGCATCCTGCTGTACGAGCTGGTCACCGGCCGCCCGCCGTTCTCCGGCGGCAGCGCCCTTGAAGTCCTCCACCAGCACCTCAGCGCCGAGCCCCGGCGCCCCTCCACCGTCCCCGACCCGCTGTGGACGGTCATAGAACGCTGCCTGCGCAAGAACCCCGACGACCGCCCGAGCGCCGAGAACCTCGCGCGCGGCCTGCGGGTCGTCGCCGAGGGCGTCGGCGTGCACGCGAACTCCGCGCAGATCGCGGCGGCCGAGGGCGTCGGCGCACTGCTCGCCCCCGACCCGGCGCCGACCGCCGTACCGGGCGCGGCCGACCCGACCCAGGTGCTGCCGAACACCGGCGCGCCGATGGGCGCGTACGACCCGAACGCCGCGACCAGCGTCCTGCCGCACACCGGCCAGCCGGGTCCGTTCGGCGCCGCCGACCCGACCGCGGTCCTGCCCAACACCGGCGCCGCCGACCCGACGGCCGTCATGCCGCCGGTGCCCCAGGGGCAGCCCGGCCAGCAGCAGCCCGAGCAGCCGCACCCCTGGCAGACCCAGCTCCGCGCGGCCCGCGACCGCAACGAGCAGACCCAGGTCCAGTACCTCGACCCGGGCGAGGACCCGCTGCGCCGCCGCCCCCAGCGCCAGGTGGCCCGGCCGCAGCAGCAGCCGCCGCGCCAGGCCCCGCAGCAGCAGCCGGTACGCCGGCCGCAGCCGCGCGGCCAGGGCGGCCAGGGCGGGCCGCAGGGCGGCCAGGGCGGGTACGGCCAGCAGCCCGCCGGATACGGCCAGCAGCCGGCCGGGTACGGCGGCGGCCGGCCGCAGCAGCAGTACGCCCCGCCGCAGCAGCCCCAGCAGCCCCAGCAGCGGTACGCGCCCCCCGCCGAGCCCCAGCAGCGGGCCCCGCGCGAGCCGCGGCAGCGCAGCGCCAACCCGATGCGGATCCCCGGGCTCGGCTGCCTCAAGGGCTGCCTGTTCCTGGTCGTCATCCTGTTCGTCGCGGGCTGGCTGATCTGGGACCTGACCCCGGTGCACACGTGGGTGGGGCAGGGCAAGGGCTACTGGCACCAGCTGAGCGACTGGGTGAGCTCGGTCAGCAACTTCATCGGCGACCTGGGCAACGGCTCCGGCAACTGACGGCGACAGCCGACCGCGGGAACCGGCCGTGAGTTTGGGGATTTGTCGACACCTGGCGGGTGATTTCCGCCTCCGTGGTGAAGGTTGGCTCTTCGGACGCGTACTTTTGTCGGCAACACGCGTCTGTAGGAGCAGTCTTGGCACGGAAGATCGGCAGCCGGTACACCGCCAACCAGATCCTGGGGCGGGGCAGCGCCGGCACGGTGTGGCTGGGCGAGGGGCCGGAGGGGCCCGTCGCCATCAAGCTGCTGCGCGAGGATCTCGCGTCCGACGAGGAGCTGGTGGGGCGCTTCGTGCAGGAGCGCACGGCACTGCTGGGCCTCGACCACCCGCACGTGGTGTCCGTCCGTGACCTCGTCGTCGACGGCAACGACCTCGCCCTCGTCATGGACCTGGTCCGGGGCACGGATCTGCGCACCCGCCTGGACCGGGAGCGGCGGCTCGCGCCCGAGGCGGCCGTCGCGATCGTCGCGGACGTCGCGGACGGGCTGGCGGCGGCGCACGCGGCGGGCATCGTCCACCGGGACGTCAAGCCGGAGAACGTCCTCCTGGACATGCAGGGCCCGCTGGGCCCCGGCGGCTCCCATCCCGCCCTGCTGACCGACTTCGGCGTCGCGAAGCTCATCGACTCCCCGAAGCGGACCCGGGCCACGAAGATCATCGGTACGCCGGACTACCTGGCCCCGGAGATCGTCGAGGGCCTGCCGCCCCGCGCGTCGGTGGACATCTACGCGCTCGCGACGGTCCTGTACGAGCTGCTCGCGGGCTTCACCCCGTTCGGCGGCGGCCACCCCGGCGCGGTGCTCCGCCGCCATGTCACCGAGACCGTCGTCCCGCTCCCCGGCATCCCCGAGGAGCTCTGGCAGCTGCTCGTCCAGTGCCTGGCGAAGGCCCCGGCGTCCCGGCTGCGGGCCTCCGAGCTGGCGGCGCGGCTGCGGGAGCAGCTGCCGATGCTGGCGGGGATGCCGCCGCTGGACGTCGACGAGCCGGAGACGGAGACGCCGGAGGAGGCCGAGGAGTCGGCCGCCGCCGCGGCTCCGGCCGCGGAGGAGCAGCGGGTGCGGCGCCGGGGGGCTGTCTCCCTGGTGCCGGGCGCGAAGCCGGACTCCAACCGGGACACGCACACGTCGATGCGGGTGCCGGGCCCCGACGAGCTGGCGGGCGGCGCCCGGGGCACGGCGCGGGCGCCGCGGGCGGCGGGGGCGCCGCGGCCGGGGTCGGCGCGGCACCGGGTCGCTGCGCGGCGGCGGAGGGTGACGTTCGCGGTGGCGGGGGTCGCGGTGGCCGCGGCCGTCGGCGTCGGCGCGTGGCTCGCCTCCTCCGGCGACGACTCGGCTCCGCCCCAGGAGACACACACCTCATCGACCCCGTGACCTGCCGGTGGCTCCGCCGATTTTTTTCCCACCCACCCACCCGACTCGGTAGGCAACAACACCACCGCCACGGGTCTCCGCCCCGGACCCCGAAGAGAGGCGGTCGCCCGTCCCGCTCGGCAGGCCGCAGGACCACGGCCGCGGGTCTCCGCCCCAGGCCCCGAGGGGTGGCGGTCGTCTGTCCCGCTCGGTAGGCCGCGGGGTCACGGCTGCGGGGCTCCGCCCCAGGCCCCGAGGGGTGGCGGGCGTCTGTCCCGCTCGGTAGGCCGCAGGGTCACGGCTGCGGGGCTTCGCCCCAGGCCCCGAGGGGTGGCGGGCGTCTGTCCCGCTCGGTAGGCCGCAGGGTCACGGCCGCGGGGCTTCGCCCCGGACCCCGAGGGGAGGCGGTCGCTTGTCCCGATCGGTAGGCCGTAGGGCCACGGCCGCGGGGCTTCGCCCCAGGCCCCGAGGGGTGGCGGTTGGCTGTCCCGCTAGGTAGGCCGCGGGGCTTCGCCCCGGATCCCGAAGGGGGCGGTCGTCTGTCCCGCTCGGCAGGCCGCAGGACCACGGCCGCGGGGCTCCGCCCCAGGCCCCGAGGGGAGGCGGTTGCCTGTCCCGCTCGGTAGGCCGCAAGGCCACGGCCGCGGGGCTCCGCCTCGGATTCCGAGGGGGAGCGGACACCCGCTCGGCTCGGTAGGTGTCAGGGCTACCGTCGCGGGGCTCTGTCCCGGCCCCGAGGGGGAAGCGGTCGCCGGCCCGGCTCGGTAGGCGTCAGGGTCAACGCCACGGGGCTCTGCCCCGGACCCGGTGGAGAGCGGACCCCGGCCACGGTCCGGACCTGAGCGGGCCGGGATGCCCGTCGGCCATCCTCGGTTGGCGGAGCCGTTACGCTGGAGGCGTGGCAGTCGTCGATGTATCCGAAGAGCTCAAGTCCCTCTCCTCGACCATGGAGTCGATCGAGGCCGTTCTGGACCTCGACAAGCTGAGGGCAGACATCGCCGTGCTCGAGGAGCAGGCGGCCGCGCCGTCCCTGTGGGACAACCCGGACGAGGCGCAGAAGATCACCAGCAAGCTGAGCCACCTCCAGGCCGAGGTCAGGAAGGCGGAGGCGCTGCGCGGACGGATCGACGATCTCTCCGTGCTCTTCGAGATGGCCGACGAGGAGGACGACCCGGACACCCGCGCCGAGGCCGAGTCCGAGCTCACCTCCGTCAAGAAGGCGCTGGACGAGATGGAGGTCCGCACCCTGCTCAGCGGGGAGTACGACTCCCGGGAAGCGCTCGTGAACATCCGTGCCGAGGCCGGTGGCGTCGACGCCGCCGACTTCGCCGAGAAGCTGCAGCGCATGTACCTGCGCTGGGCCGAGCAGCACGGCTACAAGACCGAGCTCATCGAGACGTCGTACGCCGAAGAGGCCGGCATCAAGTCGACCACGTTCGCCGTGCAGGTGCCGTACGCCTACGGGACGCTCTCCGTCGAGCAGGGCACGCACCGCCTCGTGCGGATCTCGCCCTACGACAACCAGGGTCGCCGCCAGACCTCCTTCGCGGGCGTCGAGATCCTCCCCGTGGTCGAGCAGACCGACCACATCGAGATCGACGAGTCCGAGCTCCGGGTGGACGTCTACCGGTCGTCCGGGCCCGGCGGCCAGGGCGTCAACACCACCGACTCCGCGGTGCGCCTCACCCACATCCCCACCGGCATCGTCGTCTCCTGCCAGAACGAGCGGTCGCAGATCCAGAACAAGGCGACCGCGATGAACGTCCTCCAGGCCAAGCTCCTCGAACGGCGCCGCCAGGAGGAACAGGCCAAGATGGATGCCCTCAAGGGCGACGGCGGCAACTCCTGGGGCAACCAGATGCGGTCGTACGTGCTGCACCCGTACCAGATGGTCAAGGACCTGCGGACCGAGTACGAAGTCGGCAACCCCGAGGCCGTGTTCAACGGCGAGATCGACGGCTTCCTGGAGGCCGGAATTCGCTGGCGCAAGCAGCAGGAGAAGTAACTTTGTCGACTTGCCCACGGCGAGTCGACCGACCCGGAACTGCCGCCCCAGTGGCGGCAGTTCTCGTATGTCTGGGTTTTACGTCACACTCACACGCTTCAACTCCCGGCATTGGGTGCGCAACTGGACATCGCGCGCGCAACGCCCTTGACGTGCTCTTGGAAAATGGGAAGGGTGAAGAGTGGCATGCGTATCTCTGGGGCGCATGTGAACCGGGGGCCTTGAATATTCGTAGCTGTCTCCGTCGAGCACCGGCCCCGAACGCCGCCGCACAGACGATCAGCTACTGGGGGTAGCAACCATATGACGAAGAAGACGCGTCTCCGCGTCGCGCGGATAGCCGCCGGCGCAGTGATCGCAGCCGGCGCCTCTCTCACGGCCGCCGGCGCCGCTTCCGCCCTGGACATCGGCGTGAGCGTGACCGACAGCGGTGTCAGCGCGACCGTGGACACCGGCGACGACGACGGCGGCACGGGCGGCTCGCCCTGCGACATCGTCGTCGACCCGACCTGCACCGACGACGGTGGTACCACCAGCAGTGGTGGCACCGACAGTGGTGGCACCGACAGCGGTGGCACCGACAGCGGTGGTACCGACAGTGGCGGCACGGACAGTGGTGGCACCGACAGTGGTGGCACCAGCAGCAGTGGTGGTACCGACAGCGGTGGCACGGACAGTGGTGGCACCGACAGTGGTGGCACCAGCAGCAGTGGTGGTACCGACAGTGGCGGCACCGACAGCGGCGGTACGGACACGGGTGGCACGGACACCGGTGGCACCGACACCGGCGGTTCGACCACGGGTGGCTCGACCACCGGCGGTTCGACCACCGGCGGTAGCGGTGACAGCGGCGGTTCGACGAGTGGCGGTTCGACGAGCGGTGGGTCGTCCACGGGCGGCTCGTCCACCGGTGGGTCCTCCACCGGCGGCTCGACCTCCGGCGGTACCGGCACCGACGGCAACTCGGGCACCTCCGCGCAGGAGGCCGGCACCTCCGCCCTCACCGACACCGGGTCCTCGAACACCGAGGCCCAGGGTGGCGGCAAGCAGCTCGCCGAGACCGGTGCCGGACAGACGGCCTTCCTCCTCGTCGGTGCCGCCACGATGATCGCCGGCGGTATCGGCTTCCGCATCCTGCCGCGCCTCGTGGGCGGCCGTGGCGGCGCTGCCGTCTGACGGTAGCCGGACGCTCACGGAGCGTACGCGCCTCGTAACGGACGAAGGGCCCCGAGCAATGGCTCAGGGCCCTTCGGTCGCTCCTGGGTGAGCGTCGCGTGTGAGCTTCGTTACGCGGTCTGGTGCGCCGCCAGCAGCGCCACCGCGGCGATCAGTACCGCCAGCAGCCCGATGAGTGCCATCGGGTTCAGACCGCCGAGGAAATTCTCCTGCTGAAGACGCTCGCGATTGGCGCGGCACACGGGGCACCGGCCTTCGCTCACGGGCGCCGCGCAGTTCGCGCACACCAACCGGTCGTACGTCATGCGCTCACCCTCCTTGCACCGGCCAATACCCATCCAACGCTCCGCGGAACGAGAACGTTCCCCTCCCACTGTGCCAGGTTCCCCCGGAAAGAGCGCGGCCGTCCGCGGACCTCGCCCCGGCACTCCTGGGCGCTCCGGAAAGACCGCCCCGGAACAAAACCGCACAAGCCTCACCCAACCGTGACCGGCGCCTGCGCTTCCTCACCCGACTCGCGTATGGTCACGCTCATCTACCCCCGGCGACCCGTGGTGCATCCGTGATCCGATTCGACAATGTCTCCAAGGTCTACCCCAAGCAGACCCACCCCGCACTCAGGGATGTCTCCCTGGAAGTGGAGAAGGGCGAGTTCGTCTTCCTCGTGGGGTCCTCCGGCTCCGGAAAGTCCACCTTCCTGCGGCTGATCCTCCGCGAGGAGCGGTGCAGCCACGGCCAGGTGCACGTCCTCGGCAAGGACCTCGCCCGGCTGTCCAACTGGAAGGTGCCGCAGATGCGCCGCCAGCTCGGGACGGTCTTCCAGGACTTCCGCCTGCTGCCCAACAAGACGGTCGCCGAGAACGTGGCCTTCGCCCAGGAGGTCATCGGCAAGTCGAAGGGCGAGATCCGCAAGTCCGTGCCCCAGGTGCTCGACCTCGTCGGGCTCGGCGGCAAGGAGGACCGCAGGCCCGGCGAGCTGTCCGGCGGCGAGCAGCAGCGTGTGGCCATCGCGCGTGCCTTCGTGAACCGGCCCAAGCTGCTGATCGCGGACGAGCCCACCGGCAACCTCGACCCGCAGACCTCGGTCGGCATCATGAAGCTGCTGGACCGCATCAACCGGACCGGCACCACCGTGATCATGGCCACCCACGACCAGAACATCGTCGACCAGATGCGCAAGCGCGTCATCGAGCTGGAGAAGGGCCGTCTCGTCCGCGACCAGGCCCGCGGCGTCTACGGCTACCAGCACTGACGGAAAGGCATAACCCGACGCCATGCGCGCCTCGTTCGTAATGTCGGAGATCGGAGTCGGTCTCCGCCGCAATCTGACGATGACCTTCGCGGTCGTCGTCTCGGTCGCCCTGTCCCTGGCGCTCTTCGGCGGCTCGCTCCTGATGAGCGACCAGGTCAACACCATGAAGGGCTACTGGTACGACAAGGTCAACGTCTCGATCTTCCTCTGCAACAAGAGCGACGCCGAGTCGGACCCCAACTGTGCCAAGGGTGCCGTCACCGAGGATCAGAAGAAGCAGATCCAGGCCGACCTCGGCAAGATGTCGGTGGTCGAGAAGGTCACCTACGAGTCGCAGGACGAGGCGTACAAGCACTACAAGGAGCAGTTCGGCGACTCGCCGCTCGCCGACTCCCTCACGCCGGACCAGATGCAGGAGTCGTACCGGATCAAGCTCAAGGACCCGGAGAAGTACCAGGTCGTCGCGACCGCCTTCGACGGCCGGGACGGCGTGCAGTCCGTCCAGGACCAGAAGGGCATCCTCGACAACCTCTTCGGCCTGCTCAACGGCATGAACTGGGCGGCCCGCATGGTCATGGCCCTGATGCTGGTGGTCGCCCTGATGCTGATCGTCAACACGGTGCGCGTCTCCGCGTTCAGCCGTCGGCGCGAGACCGGCATCATGCGCCTGGTCGGTGCCTCCGGCTTCTACATCCAGGCCCCGTTCATCGCGGAGGCCGCCGTCGCCGGCCTGATCGGCGGCACGGTCGCCTGCGGATTCCTGGTGATCGCCCGGTACTTCATCATCGACCACGGCCTGGACCTGTCCCACAAGCTGAACTTGATCAACTTCATCGGCTGGGACGCGGTGTTGACCAAGCTCCCGCTCATCCTCGCAACGAGCCTCCTGATGCCCGCGCTTGCCGCGTTCTTCGCGCTGCGCAAGTACCTGAAGGTGTGACGCACGCCAAGAGGGCCGTACGGGCAACAGCCCGTGCGGCCCTCTTGCGTTGTCCTAGACTCACCGGCATGTCAGGCCGAGAGCTGTTCTGTCAGCCCCGCCGGGTTCGCCGGGGGGCGGCTCTGACGTTGGTGTTCGCAGGGCTGTTGGTGACCGGGGCGGCCACCGGGGCGTTTCCCGACCCCGGGCAGTCGGACCGGAAGACACCCGCCGGGGCCGCCCGCGCGACCGCCGGGCACGAGGACGTCGCGAAGGCCGCCGCCGAGGCGATGGCCGACGGCAAGTCCCCCATGGAGGCCGCCGAACGGGCCGTCAGCCGCAGCGGGGACCGGTGGGCCGCGGTCTACTCCGAGGGCGAGTACCAGGAGTTCGAGGAAGCGCTCGACGGCCAGTACACGGGCGTGGGGCTGTGGGCCCGGCGGGCGGCGGACGGGCGGATCGACGTCACCAAGGTGCAGGCCGGCTCGCCCGCGGCCGAGGCGGGGATCAGGAAGGGCGACCGGCTGCGCAGCATCGACGGTGAGGACGTCGACGGGCGGCCCGTCACCGACGTCGTCTCGTTACTGCGCGGTGACGCCACCGACGCCCGCGCCGGTACGACCGTCACCCTCGGTCTCGAACGCGGCACGCGCGCGTGGAGCGAGACCCTGCGCCGGGCCCTGCTGTCGACGGACTCGGTGACCGTCCGCAAGCTGACCGCCGGCATCACCGTCATCAAGGTCTCCGCCTTCACCAGGGGCTCCGGGGAGCTGGTGCGCAGCGCCGTCCGGCAGGCCCCGGCCGACGGCGGGATCGTCCTCGACCTGCGCGGCAACTCCGGCGGCCTGGTCAGCGAGGCCGTCACCGCCGCCTCCGCCTTCCTCGACGGCGGCCTGGTCGCCACCTACGACGTCGACGGCGCCGAGCGCTCCCTGCACGCGGAGCCCGGCGGCGACACCGCGAGACCCCTGGTCGCGCTGGTCGACGGCGGCACGATGAGCGCGGCCGAGATGCTCACCGGCGCCCTCCAGGACCGCGGCCGTGCGGTCGTCCTCGGCTCCCGCACCTTCGGCAAGGGCTCCATCCAGATGCCGACCCGCCTGCCCGACGGCTCGGTCGCCGAGCTCACCGTCGGCCACTACCGCACCCCCTCGGGCCACACCGTCGACGGCCGGGGCATCACCCCCGACCTGGACGTGTCCTCCGGGGCGCTGGAGCGGGCGGAGACGGTCCTGAGCGGCCTGGGCGACCCGTCGTAGGGGCGGCTGCGGAACCCGTCGCTAATCCGCTTCCCCCGCACCCCCTCCGTAGTGCGAAAATGGAGGGCACTATGGCCAAGGGAATGTACGTACCGAAAGAGTCCCAGCAGAAGCAGCAGGGGACGGCCGCCAAAGCCAGGGACGGCGAGAAGGGCGGCAAGCGCAAGATCGTCGCGCAGAACAAGAAGGCGCGGCACGACTACGCGATCGTCGACACCTACGAGGCCGGCATCGTGCTGTTCGGCACCGAGGTGAAGTCGCTGCGTGAGGGTCGGAGCTCGCTGACCGACGGCTTCGTCCAGATCGACCGGGGCGAGGCGTGGCTGCACAACGCCCACATCCCCGAGTACCACCAGGGCAGCTGGACCAACCACTCCGCGCGCCGCAAGCGCAAGCTGCTGCTGCACCGGGAGGAGATCGACAAGCTGGAGGTCAAGTCCCAGGAGACCGGCCACACGATCGTGCCGCTCGCGCTGTACTTCAAGGACGGCCGGGCCAAGGCCGAGATCGCGCTCGCGCGGGGCAAGAAGGAGTACGACAAGCGGCAGACCCTGCGGGAGCAGCAGGACCGGCGGGAGTCGGACCGGGCGATCGCGGCGGCCAAGCGCAGGCAGCGGGGCGCGTAGCGCGGAACACCGCCGGAATACGGTGGCCACGTCGCTCGTTGTTCACGTACGATGGCACTGCACCTCACAGCGGGTGCGCACCCTCCTCGGAGGGGTTTGAAAAAACAACATGGGGATGATCGGTTTCGACAGCGGATGTCGAAGCAGGGGAAGCGTGTCGAGGAAGCGGCAATGATCTCGTTAACCATATGTCGCAACCAATAATCGCCAATTCCAAGAGCGATTCCCGCGCCTTCGCCCTCGCTGCCTAATAAGCAGTGAGTGAAGGCCCTAACGGGTGTCAGACCGGGGATGTTCCCGACCCGGACCCTGGCATAATCTAGGGGACTAAACCATCCGGCCCGGTCACGGGGTCGGATGGGAAATCAAACAGTGACTGGGCCCGTCGGCGACTTGTTCGCGTGATTGCCGGGGCCGAGAAAATCACAGCGAACTGCACACGGAGAAGCCCTGATTCTGCACCGTTGGACGCGGGTTCGATTCCCGCCATCTCCACAATCTCCATGTTGCGAGGGCCCGGTGGTCACAGACCACCGGGCCCTCGTCGTGTTCGCGGGGCCGCGGAGCGGCGATGCGAAGATTGATCCCGGCCGGTCAAAAACTCTTCACATATGTCCCACAAGTTTACTAAAGTGCGGTGCGCGCGCTGAGCCGAGCCGACCACTCCGCTCCCGCGCACGACCATCAGCGACCGGGGGAACGTCGTCGCCATGGGGAGGGGCAGGCGGGTCCGACCGCCGCCACGGCACATGTCACCTCTTCGAGCCGGCCCCCGTCTGCCTTCCTCAGGAAAACGGGGTGCCCCTTTGCGTTCCAGACCCGGGCTTGTCATGCCCCCTACGCGAAAAGCCGGCCGTCTCCAACGACTCGTCCCCTCCGTCCTCGCGCTCGCCGTGCTCGCCGGCCGCCCGGACCTGCCCCAGCACCGGGCCACCGACTTCAGCCCGGTGGCCGACAGCTACGACGGCTTCGACACCAAGGCCGCCGAGCAGCTCCGCCAGGACCAGTGCCTGATGGCCGAGGTGCTGCGCACGGGCGGCTCCGCCATGTTCGGCACAGCCCAGGACGGACTCGACCAGACCCCGGACAAGCTGCACACCGCGGCGAACCGGGAGTACTGGAACACCACTCCGCTGTCGACGGCGTACGACCAGGACAAGGCCGCCGCCGACAAGGCGGGCGACGCCCTCGCCGCGTACGTCGACGTGTGGAAGAAGCCGCTCGACGGCCTGAGCACCCCGGCCGGGTTCACCGAGACCGGATTCCACTGGCCGCCGGGGACCACGGGGACCGGCCCGAGCTTCTTCGACCAGACCGGCCTGAGCCAGTGGATCGCGGCCCAGTTCTGGAAGACCGAGGGCGACTTCTACGAAGACCCGACCCCGAAGGCCGACGACACCGCACTGAAGGCGGTCAAGGACCTCGGCACCCCGCTCTACGGCGCCGACCCGGACCCCTCGCTGCCCACCCCGCAGTGGCAGCAGGCGTACGCCGAACACCAGGCGTGGGACGGCCTGGTGCACTCCTCGATGCAGCCCACGGGCACCGACGACGCCCGCCTCTTCCTCTCCTCCGGCGGTTTCCGGCGCACCGCGCCCGAGCCGGGCAGCGTCGAGTACCGCATAGCCGTGGAGGACCTGAAGACCCGGTTCGCCTCCTGCGACTGGCGCAGCCCCGTCGACCCGGACCGGGTCCTCGGCAAGGAGGTCGCGGACGCGTCCGCCGAGTGGCAGCGGGAGATCGCCGCCCAGGCCGCCCAGCGGGACCGGATCCTCACCGCGAACCGCGACGCCACCAAGGCCCTCGCCACCGGTTCCAAGGCGCTGGGCGAGCTGCTGGGCCAGTCGTGGATCGCCGACCGCCTCGCCCGCTGGCAGGACTACTGGTCGGCCGGCGGCCCCGGCTGGATCGGCGACAGCCCGATGATCGTGCACGCGCACGGCGCCGCCGACAAGTGCCTCGAAGTGGGCGGCGGCAAGAAGGACAACGGCACGCCGGTGCAGATCTACACCTGCAACGGCTCGGTCGGGCAGAAGTGGGCGATCAGCAACGACGCGCTGGTCAACGTCAACTCCGGCAAGTGCCTGGAGGTCAAGGGCGGCGCCACCGCGAACGGGACCGTCGTACAGATCTCCACCTGCAACGCCAAGAGCACGGCCCAGAAGTGGGAGTACGACACCCACGCGACCAGCCGCCTGTACAACCCGGCCACCGGCAACTGCCTGGACCTCGCGACGTACGACAACAGCCGTGACGCCCGGATGTGGGACTGCAAGGGCACCGACCCGCAGAAGTTCGACTTCGCCCCCTCCGGCCACAACGGCACCGACGACCTGAACTACCCGACCAAGGCCCAGTTCGACAAGGCGAAGAAGGGCGTCACCGACGCCCAGACCGCGGCCAGGACCCAGCTCGACCTGCTCAAGGCGCAGGTGACCGCGGCGAAGAAGGCCGCCACCGACACGGACACCGCCACCCAGGCCGCGTACGCCATCGCCGACCAGGCGGGCGCCCCGCGCGGCCGGGGCCTGCTCGTCGGGCAGCAGAAGGCCCAGGTCACCAAGGCATCGGCAGCAGCGCTCGACGCCCTGTCCAAGGCCGGCGACACCGCCTACGCGGCGACCAAGGCGTCCGCCGGCGACAGTGCGACCATCGCCGCCCGCGCGGTGACGCAGGCGGCGCAGTCGAAGGCCGCGTTCCGCACGGCCGCCGCGCAGGAGGCCAACGCGCAGGCGAAGGCCGCCGCCGACGCCGCCGCCGTACAGGCGCAGACCGCCAAGGCCGCGCGCGACACGGCGAAGGCGAAGCTCGACGAGACGCAGCGGGCGGAGACCGACGCGAAGGCGGCCGCCGCCACCGCGCACGCCAAGCGGCTCGACGCGGAGGCCGAGGAGCAGACGGCGAGGGCGGAGAAGGAGACCGCCGCGGCCAAGCAGGCCGAGGCCGCGCAGCACAAGACGAACGCCGAGGGGTACGCGAAGACCGCCGCCGAGGCCAAGGACCGGGCGGACACCGCCGAGTCCACCGCCCGCAGCAAGCGCCAGGACGCGGAGGCCGCGCGGGACCGGGCCAAGGGCAAGTCGGACGACGCGTGGAACGCGAAGAGCAAGGCGAACGCGGCGCGCGCGAAGTCCGACGCCAAGGACGCCTACGCCGACGCGCACGACTCGGACGCCGACGCGCAGGACTCACGGGCGGCGGCCGACCAGGCGGACCAGGCGGCCGACGGCGCGGAGGCGGCGGCGGGCTCGGCCCGTACCGAGGCCGACGCGGCGAGCCAGGCCGCGGCCGACGCCGACGCCGCGGCGACGCGTGCCGAGGCGGCGGCGAAGCGGGCCCGGTCCGACGCGGACGACGCCCAGGCCGCCAAGCTGAAGGCGGACGCGGCGGTGCGCACGGCGACCAGCGCGGCGGCGGACGCCATCACGGCCTCCCAGGCCTCGGCCGCCGCGGCCCGCGCCGCGGTCAAGCTGGCCGACGAGGCCGAGCAGCACGCCGCCGACTCGAAGAAGCAGGCCGACGCGGCGAAGGCCGAGGCCGCCAAGGCGGTCGCGGGCGCGGCGGACGCGGCCGGTCACGCGTACACGACCGGGCAGGCGGCCGAGGCCGCCGGCGCCTCCGCGCAACAGGTCGCGGCACCGGCCAACGACGCGATCCAGCTCGGTTCGCCCTACGTGGACACCGACTCCGCGGCGGGTCTCGCCGTCCTGTCGGGCCAGTCGTCGAAGACGATCGCCGAACAGCAGCAGGCCGTCGCCGAGGCGCACGCCGCCAACGCGCAGAAGAACGCCGAGCAGGCGCAGAGCCTCGCGAACGCGGCGACGGGCGACGCGAAGGCCGCGTACACGATCGCCGCCGAGGCGGCCGGCCACGCCGCGGACGCCCGCAGGTCGTCGAAGGAGGCACTGGGTTACGCCTCCGAGGCCGCGCAGTACGCGGCGGACGCGCAGAAGTCACTGGCGCGCACCATCGAGTACGACCAGCAGGCGACCGCCGATGCGGCAGCCGCCGACCGGGCGGCCGGCAACGCCGAGGGGTACGCCAAGGACGCCCGGGACTCCGCCGACCAGGCGGCCCTGGACGCGGACGCGGCCCGCACGGCGGCCGCCGAGGCCGAGCAGTCCGCGAAGGACGCCCGCGCCGCGGCCGACCGCGCCGACGCCGAGGCCACCGCGGCCGAGGAGGCGGCGAAGGACGCCCAGAAGTACGCCGAATCGGCACAGCAGGCGGCCGACCAGGCGGCAGCGGCCGACGCGAACAAGCAGGTGCAGACCGGCGCCGGGACCGGCACCGGGATCGGCGGCATGTTCTCCGTCATCGACGACATCAAGCAGCAGGGCGACCCGCAGCGGCTTCCGGACGACTGCTCCCGCCTGCCCTGCGACCTGGTGTTCGAAGTGCACTTCGACGCGGTCGTCAGCTACTACTTCTGCAACAACCCCGACGTCCCGGCCACCGAGGCCGGTTGCCCCGCCGAGGACACGCACTTCCTCACCACCAAGACGTTCAAGGGCTTGAAGAAGAACGTCAAGATCTCCTCCTGGGAGGCGACCAAGGACCTGTGGACGGGTCTCTACCACTCGATCATCGACGACTTCACCGGCTGCTACCACAAGGTCACCGGCACCGGTGACGGAAGCTACGGCGATTGCGCCTGGGCCGCCACCTGGCTCCCGCTCGGCGGCCCGATCGGGAAGATCACCGAGGCGATCCGCACCGTGGACGCCGCCCTACGCACCGGCATCGGGATCGAGGACGCCTTGAAGGCGCTGCGCGCCCTGGACGTCGACGCCCGCACACTCGCAGAGATCGAGCACAGCGCACAGATCTACGAGGAACTGCGCACGGCGTGCCCGACGAACAGCTTCCCCGGCGGCACTGAGGTGGTCCTCGTCGACGGCAGCCGCAAGGCCATCCGCGACGTGCAGTACGGCGACCTCCTGATGGCCACCGACCCTGCCACGGGCCGCACCCTCGGCGAGCCGGTCACCGACACGTTCTCGCATCCGGCCCGGGTACTGCTGACCATCACCCTGGCGGACGGCGGACGTCTCACAAGCACACCGGGGCACCGGTTCTACGTCGACGGCCGTGGCTGGACCCTGGCGTCCGACCTGCGTGCCGAGGACGGTCTACGGGGCCCCGACGGGACCCTCCGCACAGTGGCCGCGGTGATCGACCGGAACGACGCGGCGCCCCGCACGGTGTTCGACCTGACGGTGTCGGGCCTGCACACGTTCTATGTCGTGGCCGGTGCCACCCCGGTCCTCGTCCACAACTGCAACAACCTCGTCGCCGACGCGCGGGAGTTCAGCGGGCTGGCCCACACCCTCGACGAGCACACGGCAGGTACGGCAGCCGGGTTCGTCACCTCCGAACAGAGGGCGATCGACCTGGCGGTCAGCAAGGGTGGTCCCAACGGCGTGTTCAAGGACCTCGCGACGGCCCAGGCGGTCGTGGATGATGCTCTGGCGAGCAAGGCGGCGGAGATCCAGAAGTGGCTCCGCGGCAGCGCGCGGGAGAAGCCGTTGACCGGTACCTTCGGGTCGGGCTCCCTCGGCTATGTCGCCAAGACGGACCGCACCGTGGCCCCTGCGGGGAACATGTACAAGATCGTCCTCAAGAGGGCGAAGGGACACAAGAACGGTTTCTACGTGTACACGGCGTTCCCGGTCTGACTCCCGGTTCAGGAGGTGAGAGCAAGTGCATCGGACAGATGAGTTCGATTTCGGCGTGACGTGGCTGATGAGCCAGTTCCACGAGGACTGGTCGCACAACGGACCCGCAGCCGTCGCGGCGGCCGAGTACCACCTGTGGGACGAACTGGACCCGGGGGCCGTTGTCGCGGTCCGGCACGACGCACGCCTGCTGCGGCGCCTTCCCTCGGCGACGGTCGAGGCGCTGTGGCAGGCCGGGACGGCGACGGGACCGGCATTCTTCTCCGGAGGGCCCACAGGTGTCACGTCGGGGACGCAGTGGATGGACACGCTCATCGCGCTGTGCGACGACTGGCTGGCCAGGAACGCGGTGGACGGCGTCGACCCGTCCGACGCGCCTGGCGTGACCGATGGTGAGGAGATGGCGGACGCGGTCCTCGCCGAGATCGCAGCGGCCCGGTTCGTGCGCGACGAGATCAGGCACGACTTGGCCGAGTGCGTCGGGCTCTGTACACCCGACCTGGCCTTCCGGCTGCTTCTGCGGGCGATGGCAGAAGCCGGCACCGGACACGGTTCGACGCTCTCGCCGGGGCACTACGCGCGGCTGGAGCAACTGGGCTCGGCCCTCCACTACGGCGAGTACGTGGTGGACGCCGTGAAGTTCATGGTCGATCAGGACTAGCCGGCCGAGCCGGTTCCGCGCGGGCGGCGTTCCGCTCCGGGGTGACTCCCGGAGCGGAACGCCGTTTCGCGTGTGCCGTCAGGGAGCCTGGCGCGGCGCCGTGCTCGCCCGTTCCGTCAGCCGGGGCGCCAGCAGCGTCGCCTCGGGTACGTCCGGGTCGCCGTCCAGCTTCCGCATCAGCAACTCGGCTGCCCGCTCGCCGAGTTCCGCGGCCGGCAGCGCCACCGAGGTCACCGGGACGCGCAGCGCCGCCGCCAGCTCGTCCGGGCAGATCGCGGTGACGGACAGGTCGGCCGGGACGCGCAGGCCGAGCCGTTCGAAGGCGTCGACGAGGGGTTCCAGGGCCGCCTCGTTGTGGACGACGACCCCCGTCAACGCCGGTTGTTCCCTGAGGAGTCGCTCGGCGACGCGGCGTGCTCCCGCGGGGGTCGCCTCGCACGGGTGGACGGAGGACGCCATGCCGTTGCGGTCCGCGGCGGTCGTGAAGCCCTGGACGACGCGCTGGGCGAACGCGGTCTCCCGGACGTACACCTCGGGCGGCGAGCCGACCAGTGCGACCACCCGGTGTCCGAGCTCCGTCAGCCGCTCCACGCACAGCTCGCCGGCCGCCTTGAAGTCCAGGTCGACGCAGGTCAGGCCGGCCGCGTCGGAAGGGAAGCCGATGAGGACCGAGGGGCGTTCCAGGGCGCGCAGCAGGGGCAGGCGGGGGTCGTGGAGCTGGACGTCCATCACGATGAGGGCGTCGACGAGCGCCGTGTCGGCGACCCGGTGCAGGCCCTCCTCGCCCTCCTCCTGGGTCAGGAGGAGCACGTCGTGGTCGTACCGGCGGGCCGTGGTCACCACCGACACCGCGAACTGCATCACCACCGGGACGTGGATGCCGGTACGTAAGGGGATCACCAGGGCGAGGACGTTGGCGCGGCTGCTGGCGAGGGCGCGGGCGCCGGCGTGCGGGCGGTAGCCCAGTTCGCGGATGGACGCCTCGATACGGCGCCGGGTCTCGTCGGAGATCGGGCGCTTGCCGCTCAGCGCGTAGGACACGGTGCTGGGGGAGACCCCGGCGTGCCGGGCCACGTCGGTGATCTTCACCATCAGCCCAGCTCCAGCGAGAGGAACCCGGTGCCGGCCGCGGCCCGTGCCGTCCGCTCTCCGGCCGCCAGCGCCCAGGGCGCCGCCGGGTCGCTGCACGAGGCCCGCAGGGTGTCCCCCTCGCGTACGACGGTGAAGGTGACGTCCCCGACCGGGACCGTGACCTGGGCGCCCCGGTCGAGGCCGAACGCCCGCAGGGTGACCCCGTCGGCGTGGTCGTAGTCGGGGCGGTCGGCCACCGCGCCGACCGGGATCACCGCGCCGGGACGGACCAGGAGGGGGACGCTGAGGAAGTCGTGCTGCTCGCGGACCCAGCCGGGGCCGGTGACCGTGCGGCCGGTCAGGAAGTGGGTCCAGGTGCCTCGCGGACAGTAATATGTCACATACCCCCCGTCGTCGAACACCGGTGCCACCAGCACATCCGCCCCCAACATGTACTGCCGCTCCACATGCGCGCACCCCGGATCGTCCGGGAACTCCAGCACCATCGCCCGCATCACCGGCACCCCCTCCGCAGAGGCGGTGCGCGCGGCCTCGTACAGGTACGGCATCAGGCTCAGCTTCAGCCGCGTGAAGTGCCGCAGCACGTCCACGGCCTCCTCGTCGAACAGCCACGGCACCCGGTACGACGACGACCCGTGCAGCCTGCTGTGCGAGGACAGCAGCCCGAAGGCCAGCCACCGCTTGAACAGCGCCGGGCTCGGGGTGCCCTCGAAGCCGCCGATGTCATGGCTCCAGTAGCCGAACCCGGACAGGCCCAGGGACAGCCCGCCGCGCAGGGACTCGGCCATCGACTCGTAGGTGGCCTCGCAGTCGCCGCCCCAGTGCACCGGGAACTTCTGGCTCCCGGCCGTCGCCGACCGCGCGAAGACGACCGCCTCCGCCTCCCCCCGGTGCTTGCGCAGCACCTCGAAGACGGTTCGGTTGTACAGGTACGTGTAGTAGTTGTGCATCCGCTCCGGGTCCGAGCCGTCGGACCAGGCCACGTCCACCGGGACGCGTTCGCCGAAATCGGTCTTGAAGCAGTCGACCCCCTGGGCGAGCAGCGCCTCCAGCTTGGCCGCGTACCAGTCGCGCGCCGCCGGGGACGTGAAGTCCACCAGCGCCATCCCCGGCTGCCACAGGTCCCACTGCCACACGCTCCCGTCCGGTCGCCGCAGCAGGTGTCCCAGCTCCTTCCCCTCGGCGAACAGCGGCGACCGCTGCGCGATGTACGGGTTGATCCACACGCACACCCGCAGCCCGCGCTCGTGCAGCCGTCCCAGCATCCCCTCCGGGTCCGGGAACACCCGCGGGTCCCAGCGGAAGTCGCACCAGTTGAACTCCCGCATCCAGAAGCAGTCGAAGTGGAAGACGGAGAGCGGGAGTTCGCGCTCCCGCATGCCGTCGATGAAGGAGGTGACCGTCTTCTCGTCGTAGGAGGTGGTGAAGGAGGTCGACAGCCACAGGCCGAAGGACCAGGCGGGCGGCAGCGCCGGGCGGCCGGTCAGGGCCGTGTACTTGCGCAGGATGTCCCTGGGGGTCGGGCCGTGGATGACGTAGTACGTCAACTGCTGCGACTCCACGCTGAACTGGACCCGCGACACCGCCTCCGAGCCGACCTCGAACGACACCTTCCCCGGGTGGTCGACGAAGACGCCGTAGCCCGCGTCGGTGAGGTAGAACGGGACGTTCTTGTAGGCCTGTTCGGTGGCGGTGCCGCCGTCGGCGTTCCAGATGTCGACGACCTGGCCGTTCTTGACCAGCGGGCCGAAGCGTTCGCCGAGGCCGTAGACCGAGGTGCCGACCCCGAGGCCCAGCTGCTCCCGCAGATAGTGGGCGCCCGTCGCCGCGTCCCGCATGATGCCCATGCCCTTGGGGCCGCTGGAGGTGAGGGTGCGGCCGGCGGAGCGGAAGTCCAGCCGCCAGGGGGCCGTACGGCTCAGCCGCAGGGTCAGCGAGCCGGAGGTCAGGGTCGCGTACTCGTCGTCGTACGACACCTGGGAGGCGAAGTCGGCCCGCCGCAGCTCGAACTGCGGGCCGCGTGGCCGCTCGCCCTCGAAGTGGGTGAAGGTGACGCCGATGACGTCGGGCATCGGGGTGTGCGCGCTGATCGTCAGGACCGGTCCCTTCAGCAGGTCGCCGCGGTGGCGGATGGGCTGGGTCGGCGCGTGGATCTCCAGGGCGCCTTCCGTGGCCGTGACGTCGAGGACCTCGACCGGGTGGGCCGCGGTGACGCCCTCGCGCAGCAGCCAGTAGCCGTCGGTGAACTTCACTCGCGTACCTCCTATTTGACCGCCCCCACGGCGATCCCCCGGGTGAGCGTGCGCTGGAAGACGAGGAAGAAGACGACGGCCGGAAGGACGCCGAGCAGGGCGGCCGCGTTGGTCATCGTGGCGTCCATCAGGCGCTGGCCCTGGAGGACGCCGAGGGCGACGGACACCGTCTGGTTGTCGTTGGAGACGAGCATGACCAGCGGGAGCAGGAACTCGTTCCAGGTCCAGATGAAGAAGAAGACCAGGAGCACCCCGAGGGTGGGGCGGCTGACGGGTACGACGATCCGGACCAGGATCTGCCACTTGTTCGCGCCGTCGATCCGGGCCGCCTCGACGATCTCGCGCGGGAACTGCCCGAGGACCGAGGAGAGCAGATACGTCCCGAACGCCGACTGGATCACCGTGAACACGATGATCACGCTGAGCCGGGTGTCGTAGAGGCCGGCCTGCTTGCTCAGGTAGTACAGCGGGTAGACCAGCGCCTCCTGCGGCAGCATGTTGGCGAGCACGAAGAAGGCGAGGACCCAGGTACGGCCGCGGATCCGGCCGATGCCGATCGCGTAGGCGTTGAGGACCGAGAGAGCGGTGGCGAACAGGGCCACCGAGCCGCTGATGACGACCGAGTTGACGAGCTTCTGGCTGTAGTCCACGCGCTGCCAGAAGTCCTTGAGGCCGTCCAGGTAGAGGCCGTGGGGGAGGCTCAGCGGGCCGTGCTGGGAGTACTCCGCCGGGGACTTCACCGCGTTGACCGCCACGATCAGGAACGGGACGACCATGAAGAGGGCGGCGAGGCAGAGGGCGAGGAGGACCGGGTAGCGGCGCAGGGCGGTCATGAGTCCTCCACCCGGCTCTGCAGCTTCAGGCCCAGCACGGCCAGGGCCAGGATGATCACCGTGAGGACGGTGGAGATCGCCGAGCCGTAGCCGACCTGGGTCTTCTCGAAGAACGTGGTGAAGGAGAAGTAGGAGGGCACGTCGGTGGCGCCGCCCGGGCCGCCCTTGGTCAGGACGTACACCGCGCCGAAGACCTTGAGCGCGGCGATCGTGCACCAGGTCAGGACGACGTACACCTCGGGGCGGATCTGCGGCAGCGTGACGTGCCGGAAACGGCGCCACCAGCCGGCGCCGTCCAGCTCGGCCGCCTCGTACAGCTGGGGGTCGACGCGGCCGAGCCCGGCCATGAAGACGACCAGCGGGAAGCCGAGCTGGACCCAGACGAGGACGCCCATGACCGTGTAGAGGGCGAGGTCGGGGTCGCCGAGCCAGTCCTGCTGCCAGGAGCCGAGACCGACCGCCTTCAGGAGGGCGTTGAGGGAGCCGTCGTCCGGGGCCAGGATCCAGCTCCAGACGATGCCGGCGACCGCGACCGGCAGCACCTGGGGGAGGTAGAAGCAGGCGCGCAGGACGGCCGCGATCCGGGTGCCGAAGTGCTTGCCGATGTAGTCGAACAGGGCCGCGGCGAGGAGGAGTCCGAGCGCGGTCGGGAGCGCGGCCATCGCCACGACCATGAAGAGGCTGTGCCGGAACGACGCCCAGAACTCCGTGTCGTGCAGCAGCTCACGGTAGTTGGCGAGCCCGGACCAGTGCGGGCTGCCCACGCCCTGCCAGTCGGTGAAGCTCACGCCCGTGTTCATCAGGAACGGTGTGATCACGACCGCGAGGAAGGCGAGGGCGCCGGGGAGGAGGAAGAGGGCGTACGAGTCCCGGCGCACCGTCACTTGGTGCCCTTGTCGTACGCCGTCTGGAGGTTGCTCAGGTAGGCGTCCGGCTTCTCGCTGCCGGTGATCAGCTTCTGGGTCTCGGAGACGAGGGTGTCGTAGAAGCCGGCGACCGGCCAGTCGGGGTAGAAGGCGAGGCCGTCGCGCTCGCTGACGGTGTTGAAATTGGCGATGAGCTGCTTGGACTTGGGGTCGGTGATGGCGCTCGCGTCGGCGGCGACCGGGACTCCGCCCTTGTTGCCGAGCAGGTTCTGGATCTTCTTCGACATGGTGATGTCGATGAAGTCGTAGGCGAGGTCCTTGTTCCCGGAGTTCTTCGGTACGACCCAGAGGTTGCCGCCGGAGCCGAGGGTGAGGTTCGAGCCGGGCCACAGGAAGCTGCCCCAGCCGAACTTGGCCTCCGACTGGAAGCGGCCGTACCACCAGCTGCCGGAGAACAGGATCGGCGACCTGCCCTGGATGAAGGAGACCCCGGCCTGCTCGGCGGTCGTACCGGAGGACGTCTTCGCGAGGTAGCCCTTCTTCACCCAGTCGGCGAAGGTGTCCGCCGCGTACGTCCAGGCCTGGTCGTGGAAGTCGGCCTTGCCCTGGTACAGCTCGTAGGCGTCGACCCACGAGCGGTCGGCCTTCGAGAGCGCCAGCTGGTAGAGGTACTGCTGGGCCACGTACTCGGAACCGGCGTTGGCGAGCGGGGTGACCCCCTTCGCGACGAACGTGTCCATCGCCGCCGTCAGGTCGTCGAACGTCTTCGGCTCGGCGATCCCGTACTTCGCGAACAGGTCCTTGTTGTAATAAACCATGGTGTACTCGGCGTAGTTGGGCACTCCGTACCACTTGCCGGAGCCCATCACGCCGTCGGCGTCGTACTGGCTGGTGGTGCGCACGCCCGCGCTGAGCTTCTTGTCCCAGCCGCGCTTCGTCGCCTCGGCGGTCAGATCGGTCAGCAGGCCCTGCTTGGAGAGGAGCCCCGCCGTCGCGTTGCCCTTGTTGTACTCCATGATGTCGGGGGCGTCGGAGGAGTTCAGGACCATCTGCGCGGTCTTCTGGATCTGCTCGAAGCTCTTCTCCTCGTACTTCACCTTCACGCCCGGGTGGGTCGCCTCGAACTCCTTGATGGCCTCGTTCCAGGCGATGCCCATCGCGCTGTTCGGGGCCTCGTAGTGCCACAGCCGCAGCGTCTTCGCGTCGGACGCGCTGCCGCCCGAGCCGCCGCAGGAGGTGAGGAGCAGCGATCCGGCGAGGATCACCGCCGCGGTCGCGGTCCGCCTTCGTGCCGTCAACATCCAATGCCTCCAGGGGAGTCGGCTGGATGGTGCTCGTCCCGCGTCGAATCGGTTCGGGGCGGGACGTCGAAGCGCTTCGACGCAGGACGGTAGGTGCGGGCTGTGAGACCGTCAATGGGTGCGGCGGGAATTGGGCGAAGCGATTCGACTGACGGCCTGCACCGCGAGGGCCGCGACGGCCGCCGTGGCCGGGGTGGCGAAGGCGGCCGCCGGCGAGACGTGGTCCGCCGCCCAGCCGCCGAGCGCGGAGCCGCAGGCGATGCCGGTGAGCAGGGCGGTGACGACCAGGCTCATCCCCTCGTTGAGGCGGCCCTCGGGGGCCCGGTCCTGGACCAGCGTCATCGCGGTCACCATGGTCGGGGCGGTCGCCATGCCGGCCACGAGCAGGGCGGGGGCGAGGGCCCAGAGGCTGTCGAACGTGCGCGCGGCGAGCAGCGGCAGGGACATCAGGGCCGCCATCGCCGACAGGCAGACGGGAAGCCTGCGTTCGGCGGGTCCGGCCGGCCTCAGCGCCCCGTACAGCAGGCCCGCCGCGCATGAACCGGCCGCCTGGAGGGCGAGCACGGCACCGGCCGCCGAGCGGTGGCCGTGGGCGTCGGCGAAGGCGATCGTGACCACCTCCATCGAACCGAACACCGCGCCGGTCGCGACGAAGCAGACCAGGAGCGGGCCGATGCGCAGCGGGGTGCGTGCGGTGGCCGAACCGGCCCTGCGCGGCGGCTCGGTGGCCCGCTGGGCGGCGAACAGCAGCGCACCGGTGAGCAGCAGCACCGCGCCGACCAGCGTGCCGGCCTCCGGGAAGAACGTGCCGGTCAGGAAGGAGGCGAGGACCGGTCCGAGCATGAAGCACAGCTCGTCGGCGGACTGTTCGAAGGAGTTCGCGGTGTGCAGGGCGCCCGGGTCCTCGCGCAGCAGATGGGCCCAGCGGGCGCGGGACATACCCCCGAGGTTGGGGGTGGTGGCGGTGGCCGCGTAGGCCGCGAACAGGGTCCAGTCCGGGGCGCCGTAGCGGACGCAGAGCAGCAGGGCGAGGCTGCCGAGCACGGCGCTGACGGTCGCGGGCACGGCGACCCGGGCCTGCCCGTACCGGTCCACGAGCCGGGCGATCCAGGGCCCGGCGAGACCGGTGGCGGCGAGGCCGGTCGCGGTGACGGCACCGGCCAGGGCGTACGAGCCGCGCGACCCCGCGATCATCACGACCGCGCTCACGCTGAACATGCCCATGGGGAGCCGGGCCAGCAGGTTCCCGGCGGTGAAGGCCCGGGTGCCGGGGAGCGCGAAGAGGCGGCGGTACGGGCCGGGCGGGCGGCGGGGGCCGGAACGGGGGCGGGAGCGGCCGTCGAAGCGGGGGCTGAAGTCGACGGCGACGAGGGAGTCCGCCGTGACGGTGTGGAGGAGCTGCTGGGAGGCCCGTTCGGCCGGGTAGGTGGGGTAGGTGGGGTCGGTCGGGTCGGTCGGGTCGGTCGGTCGTGGCATGGACACCACCGTCGCGCGGAACGGATCAAGGGGTCCAACACCTGCTCGGCGCCGATTCACGCACCTGTGTTGTAAATTCGCGTGATGTCAGCGCCCACCTCGCCCGCCCACATCGAACCCCGCCTGCTGCGCGTCTTCGTGACCGTCGCCGAGGAACTGCACTTCACCCGCGCCGCCGCCCGGCTGTACGTCGCCCAGCAGGCGCTCAGCCGTGATGTACGGCGGCTGGAGCGGGAGTTGGGCGCCGAGCTGTTCCTCCGCAGTACCCGGCAGGTCGGCCTCACCGCCGACGGCACCCGGCTGCTGCCGTACGCCCGCCGGGTGCTGGCCGCCCAGGACGCCCTGCTCGCCGCGTTCGGGCAGGCCCGCCCGCTGCTGGTGGACCTCAACTCCCCGGGTCTGGAGACCGCCCGCCGCGTCCTGCACCGGGCCCGCGAACTCGCCCCCGACTGCGAGCTGATGGCCCGCTACGAGAGCGGGCTCACCGGAGCGGCGGCCGAGCTCCTCGCGGGGCGGCTCGACGTGTCCTTCGGACGGCTCGCGGGTCTGGATCCGGCGCTGCGCTCCGGGCTCGAACACCAGCCCGTACGACTCGAACCCATGGCCGTAATTCTCCCCTCCGAACACCGGCTCGCGGGCCTGGACGCGGTGCCCCTGGCCGCGCTCGCGGGTGAGACGGTATACGCCGGCGCCGGGAACGAGCGCACCCTGGAATGGACTGACCTGGCCTTTCACCTCTTCGAAGGACGGGACATCACAGTCGCGCCGCCGCTGCCGCTGGCCGTCGGGGAGGAAGAGTTCCAGCGAGTCATGGCCAAGGATCGGTATCCCGTTCTCGCGGTAGTGGGTTTTCCGGCCATACCTGGAAGCGTGTCGCGACCGCTGGTCGATCCGGTCCCGTTGTCGCCTGTGTCGCTCGTGTGGCGAAAGGGGCTGGTCCATCCGGGAGTCGACGCGCTGCGGCGGGCGGCCGTGGAGATCGGTCGGGCGGAACGGTGGCTTCAGTGGCCGGCCGACGGATGGATTCCGGCCAGTGATCAGGAGGTGATGGACGACCACAAATGACACATCGGGAACACGGATCTCCCCCGTGCGCTAGCTTCATGGGCCCGAGTACGGAGAGCTGCAAGGGGGCGCTCGGAGCGGGTGGGGGGCCCGTTCCGTCGACGTGTGCTCGGGTTCGTCAGTGCGCCCGGAACAGTCCCGTGGGGGGATGTACGCGCGTGAAAAATTGGCGAGAAGAAACCCAACCCGAACTGCCGCAGGTGGTCCTGGATGCCCGGGATGTGCCGGTGGCGGGGGATGACCGGGTCGACAGGGACGACGGGGCCGACAGGGACGACGGAGTGGGGGCGGGCGTCGCGGCCGCCGAAGGCGGCGGCGGTGGCGGTGGGGCTGGTGAGGCCGCCGGGGCGGCGGGAGCGGCCGGAGCCGGCGGTCCGGCGGGGGCCGCCGCCGGGGCCGTCGAAGCCGCCGGAGTGACCGAGGTGTTGCGGGCCGGGGCGTTACGCGACCCGTGGAGCGTGGTCGAACCACCGATCCCGGTGTTCCCGCGTGGCCCGGCCCCGGGCCTCGTCCACGACCCCGACGAGGTGACCGTCCAGAACGACGTCGGTGCCGTACGAATACGGCCGACGGGGCCGGTGGGGTCGGCGCGGCGGGCAGGGGCGGCGGGGCCGATGCGGTCCGCCGTGGCGGGGTCCCCCGGTGCTTCGGGAGGCTCTGGCGCCTCGGGGGCCGCTGGCACATCCGGAGCCGCTGGCACATCCGGAGCCGCTGGCGCACCCGGAGGCTCAGGTGCTGCCGACGACGTCCCCGTCCCCGTCTTCGTGGACGCGTCGGGGCGCCGCAGCCGCCGGTTCCGCAGGTTCGGGATGGCCGTCGGCCTCGCCTGTGCGGTCTACGCGGTCGTCATCGTCGTCACCCTGCTGTCCGGGAGTTCCGACGCGCCCTGGCTGCCGGTGCCCGGGCAGAACGCCGACAGGCCCGCCGGCAAGGTAGACGACTCGCCGCGGCCCGCCCGGTCGCCCCGGTCCTCGGACGACGGCGCCTCGGTGGCGGGCCCGGCCGTGAGCGGCGGTACGACCCCGCCGGCCGGCGCCTCCTCCCGGACGTCCGGCGCCGGAAAGGGGACCGCCCGGCCGAGCGCGTCGGCGTCCGCCCGGCCGACCTCGTCCTCCGGGGTGACGGTCACCTCGCAGAAGCCGGGGTCGCCGTCCGCGTCCGCCTCGCCGTCCGCGGTGGCGCCGTCCTCGGACGCGCCGTCCTCGCCCGCCGCGTCGCCGCCTCCGGCCTCGCCCAGCGAGTCGGCCGCCCCGACCGGCGGCCCGGTCGCGGAGGGCCCGGCACCGCGCGCCGGCATCCGCGGTGCCACCGAACCCGCCCCCGTCCTCTGATGGCACCCCGCACCCGACGCCGTCCGGCCGCCACCGGCGCGAACCGGAGCCGCCCGGCCTGGACCCCGAAGGTCCTGGACGTCCTGAAGAAGCACCACGCGCACGCCGTCTTCTTCGTCACCGGCACCATGACCTCGCGCCATCCGCAGCTGGTCCGGCGCATGGTGGCCGAGGGCCACGAGGTGGGCGTGCACACCTTCAGCCACCCCGACCTGTCGTACCAGTCGAAGAAGCGCATCGACTGGGAGCTGTCCCAGACCCAGCTGGCGATCACCGGCGCGGCCGGCATCCGCACCTCCCTGTTCCGGCCGCCGTACTCCTCCTCCGCCGACGCGATGGACGACCTCTCCTGGCCGGTGACCCGGTACATCGGCAGCCGCGGCTACATCACCGTCGTCAACGACAGGGACAGCGAGGACTGGCGCAAGCCGGGCGTCGACCGGATCATCCGCAACGCCACCCCGGCCGGCGGCAAGGGCGCGATCGTCCTGATGCACGACTCGGGCGGCGACCGCCACCAGACGGTCGAGGCCCTGGACCGCCTGCTGCCCCGACTGGAGGCGCGCGGCTACCGCTTCGACAACCTCACCGAGGCCCTGAACGCCCCGAGCGCCCACACCCCGGTCACCGGCCCCGACCTCTGGCAGGGCAGGGCCTGGATCTTCCTGGTCCAGGCCGCCGACGGCATCACGGACGTGCTGGTGGTCGGCCTGGCGGTGACCGGCGCCTCGGTGCTCGCCCGGTTCGCCCTGATGCTGCTGCTCTCCTTCGCGCACACCCGCAGGGTCCGCCGCAAGGGCTTCCGCTGGGGCCGCCGCCCGGTGACCGAACCGGTCTCGGTGCTCGTCCCCGCCTACAACGAGGCCAAGTGCATAGCGAACACGGTCCGTTCACTGACCGCGAGCGAGCACCCCGTCGAGATCGTCGTCGTCGACGACGGTTCGACGGACGGCACGGCACGGATCGTGGAGAACCTGAGGCTGCCGGACGTTCGGGTGGTCCGCCAGGAGAACGCGGGCAAGCCCGCCGCCCTCAACCGGGGCCTGCGCAACGCCCGTCACGACATCGTCGTGATGATGGACGGCGACACGGTCTTCGAACCGGCCACGGTACGGGAGCTGGTCCAGCCCTTCGCCGATCCGGCCGTCGGCGCGGTCGCCGGCAACGCCAAGGTCGGCAACCGGGATTCGCTGATCGGCGCCTGGCAGCACATCGAGTACGTGATGGGCTTCAACCTGGACCGCCGGATGTACGACGTGCTGCGCTGCATGCCGACCATCCCCGGCGCGGTCGGCGCGTTCCGCCGTACCGCCCTCCAACAGGTCGGCGGCATGAGCGACGACACGCTCGCCGAGGACACCGACATCACGATGGCGATCCACCGCGCCGGCTGGCGGGTGGTCTACGCGGAACGGGCGCGGGCCTGGACGGAGGCCCCGGAGTCGGTCTCCCAGCTCTGGTCCCAGCGCTACCGCTGGTCGTACGGCACGATGCAGGCGATCTGGAAGCACCGCGGCGCCCTGCTGGACCGCGGCCCGTCCGGCCGCTTCGGCCGCGTGGGCCTCCCCCTGGTGTCGTTGTTCATGGTCGTGGCCCCGCTCCTCGCCCCCCTGATCGACGCGTTCCTCCTCTACGGCATCGTCTTCGGCCCGACGCAGAAGACGATCGGCGCCTGGCTGGGCATCCTGGCGGTCCAGGCGGTCTGCGCGGCCTACGCCTTCCACCTGGACCGCGAACGCATGACCCACCTCGTCTCGCTCCCGCTCCAGCAGATCCTCTACCGCCAGCTCATGTACGTCGTACTCCTCCAGTCCTGGATCACGGCCCTGACCGGCGGCCGGCTGCGCTGGCAGAAGCTGCGGCGGACGGGAGTGGTGGGGGCCGCTCCGGGCACCGCGGGGGCGGGCTCCGCGGGGGAGAGGCCGGCGGCATGACCCAGGCAGAAGCGACCCCGGTCGCACCGGACAGGGCGGGCACCGGCGCCGTCCGGGACCGCTACCTCGACCTCCTCCGCTCCCTGGCCCTGCTCCGCGTGGTGGTCTACCACCTCTTCGGCTGGCCCTGGCTGACCGTCCTCTTCCCCTCCATGGGCGTGATGTTCGCGCTGGCCGGCTCCCTGATGGCCCGCAGCCTGAACCGCCCGGCGGGCAGCGTGATCCGCTCCCGGCTCCGCCGCCTCCTCCCACCGCTGTGGCTGTTCGGCGCGGTTCTGCTGACGATGATGCTCACGGCAGGCTGGAACCCGCTCGACGATCCTGACGTGGGCGCCGGTTGGACCCACTGGTGGACGCTCCTCGACTACGTCCTCCCGATCGGCGCCCCGCCGTACCCCGAACACCTCGGCTCGGCATCGGGCCTGCTGGACGACACCTGGGCGGAACAGGCGGCGGGCCCGCTCTGGTACCTCCGCGCGTACCTGTGGTTCGTCCTGCTGTCGCCTTTGCTGCTGCGGGCGTTCCGCAGGTGGCCCCTGCCGACGACCCTGGCCCCCCTGGCGCTGACGGCCGTCCTGGCCACCGGGCTGCTGCAGATCCCCGGCGAAACGGGCAACGCCGTCACGGACTTCGCGGTGTACGGCGGCTGCTGGATCCTCGGCTTCGCCCACCAGGAGGGCGTCCTTGCCCGCGTCCCCCGCTACGCCGCCGTCTCCCTCTCCTGCCTGGTCATGGCGGCGGGCCTGTGGTGGGCTTCGGGCCACCAGGGCCCCGACGGCTGGGACCTCAACGACATCCCGCTCGCCCAGGCATGCTGGTCGTTCGGCGCCGTGCTGATCCTCCTCCAGTACTCCCCGTCGTGGCGCGAGCTACCGACCGGCCTCCGCCGCTGGGACAGATGGATCACCCTCTCCAACAACCGCGCCGTGACCATCTACCTCTGGCACAACCTGCTGATCATGGCAACGGTCCCGATCATCGACGAGGCCTACAACCTGCCGTTCCTGGCCTCGGACCGGGCGGCGGGCCTGCTGGACTCCACCTACGGCTTCTGGATGTTCGTGGTGGTCTGGCCGCTGATCGCGGTGGCGGTGGTGGCGTTCGGGTGGGTGGAGGACGTGGCGGCGGGCCGCCGGGCACGCCTGTGGCCCAACGGGGCGGGACGGGGGCGGTCGCGCCGTCGTGGTAGCTGAGGAGCCGCTGCCGTCAGGTCGGGTCGTTTCGCCATCGGAACGTGTAGTCCTGCTGCCCCGCGTCGAAGGCCACCCGCAGTCCGCGGTCCGGGAGGGCGAACTGCTGTCTGAGCCAGCCGTCCATGGCCAGCGCCGCGACTTCCGGCCGGTAGTGGGCGAGCGGGAACGTGAACGACGTGACCCTGACGGTCAGGCCCTCGGGGTGCAGCGACAGGAGGGCGGCCGCGTGCGCGGCCAGGCCGTGGGCCAGCCAGTGGACGTCCCGCCAGTGCGCCCCCGCGGGCGGGATCAGGCGCACCTGCCGGTCGATCCGCAGGAAGAAGCCGTCCTCCGTGCCCGGGGGCAGGCGCTCCGCCGTCAGATCGGCGGCGAGTCCGCCGAGCGGGCTGCGGAAGCGGTACGCGAAGGTGCTGGTCTCCGTCGGGTGTCCAGCTCCGGGCAGGGCAGCCGCGAGGAGTTGCCGAAGACGCCTCACCTCTCGCACGAGCCGAGGGACGGCTTCCCGCGCCATGGCGATGAAGGCCGCGTTCTCGTCCCAGCGGCTGTCGGCGCAGTCCACGTAGCGTGGCTCTTGCACCAGGGTCGCCGCGACCATCTCCCCGTGGTCGAAGCCGGGCCACCGCTCCCCGCGCCCGGTGTCCGCCACCGTGCTGACCGCGCGCAGGTTCATGGCATGGCTGTCGTCCAGGTCCCTGACGAACCAGGGCCCGGGCGTGGCCGCGGCGCACATTTCCTCGATCTCGTCGAGGTCGGGTACCGGTGCGTCGCCCTCGCCAGCCGGCGGATGCTCTTCGCTCACGACCCGCCCAGCATCCGGTCCTCGTCGAAGCCGAGTTCGTCCTCGATGCCCAGTTCCTCCGCGGCGTGCCAGCGCAGGGGGTCGGGCCAGGCCGCGGGATCGCCGGCGGCGATGCCGCGCAGGAACCCGACGGCTTCGGGGGTGCCGATCTCACCCAGAGTCTGGAGGGCCTTGACGCAGAAGGTGAAGTAAGGACCGTCGGTCGACTTCCGTTCCCGCACCAGGGCGGCGACCGGCTCGACTCCCTCCGGGGCCCGCAGCTCTCCGAGCAGGTCGACGACGTCCTCCGCGTTCACGCCCGCGGGCCGCGAGACCAGCACCGCCGCCAGGATCGGTCCGAGCCCTTCGGGATGGAGATGCAGCGCCAGCGCCGCGAGCCGTTCGAAGCGCCGCCAGTTCCCCTCGGCGGACGCGATCCGCAGCCAGTCGAGGACGCGCTGCCGTGCCGCAGGCACCGCGACCGCGATCTCCTCGGCCCGGCGTGCGCCGACGTATCCGCCGGTGACGAGGGAGTCCACCTGCTCCAGGAGAGCACGGTCGGCCGCCGATTCAGCCGATTCACCAGACATGTGTGTCGTTCTACCTTCCAGGCCCGGGTTCCAAGGACGCACGCCCAGGTCAGATCCGTTCGTACGTCATTCTCAGGATGTTCGAGTTGAACACATCCGCCGAGCCCTCGCGGAGCCCGAAGTTCAGCCCACCCCGTTCCATCTTCACGTGCACGAACTGGGTGCTCTCCCCGATCTCGTCCAGATGCAGGCCGAACGCTTCCTTGATCGCCGCGATGTTGTCGCCCGAGCCGCGCCCCGCGGCGATGAGAGCCTCTCTGGTGCCCGGCTCCATCTCGTAGCGGACGACGTGCGTGTACTTCTGGGCGTTCCTGCCGCCACGTCGGCCGAAGCGTTCCGCGATGCCCCGGACGTAGTCCTCCTCCTGCGTCACGAAGTTCTCGCCACGAGGTGTGATCTCGCCCTTCGGGCCGAGCCTGGAGAACTCCTTCTCCGACATCACGCGGTAGAACGGCTCGTAGGGGGAGAGACCCAGCGGGTCCGTGGCCGTCCACGGGTTGGTCACATACGCGGTGGGGTGCGGTGCGGCGGTCAGTCCCAGCGGGTCGGGGCTGATGTAGTGCCCTGTTTCCGGGGCGTAGTAGCGGTGCCGGTTGTAGTGGAGTCCGGTTTCGCTGTCGTGGTACTGCCCGGGGAAGCGGAGCGGTGTGGACGCCGTGCTCGGCCTCGGCCACGTCGTCGCGCCGAACAGGGTCGAGCGGGCGCGCCAGGCGATGTCGCCCCGCTCGTCCACCAGCTCGGTCGGAGTGCCCACCAGGTCCGTGATGACGGCGAAGAACCGGGAGTCGATCTCCCGCTGGGTCACGGTGTCCGTCAGCCGCTCGGTCTGGGCGACCGGGTGGAGACCGTCGTGGTCCCAGGTCACGGTGGCGGCGTGCCGGAGCGCCTCCCCCGTGGTCGTCTGCTCCACCAGGGTGTCGCCGTCCCAGATGAAGCTGGTCTCCTCGACGGCCCGGGCCCCGTTGCCGTCGGCCGCCGTCCGCTGCTTCGCGGTGCGACGCCCGAACACGTCGTACCGGTAGCGCCAGAGTGTCCCGTCGGGTGTGACCACCGAGGTGAGGCGGTCCTCCATGTCCCAGGTGTAGCGCCATGTCTCCGTCTGCCCGGAGAGCCGGGCCCGGCGCTGGGCCACCAGTCGGCCGGCCGCGTCGTACTCGTAGCGAACCCGTCCGGCTCGGGTGACGCGAGTGCCCTCGTAGGCCCGCGGCCCGCGCGCCTCCCCGGCGGCATGCGTGTCGGGCCAGTCGGCTTCGGTCTGGTCGCCGGCCGTGTCGTAGACATACGACTCGGCCCAGCCCTCGGCACTGACCGAGGTGACCCGGCCCACCGGATCCAACTCGATACGCCGCCCGCCCGCCAGCTCCTGCACCCCGACCACCTGGCCGTCGGGACGGCGGCTGTAGCGGCGGTGCTGCACGGTACCGCCTGCCGTGTCCGCGACCTGTTCGGCCAGTAGTCCGGACAGGTCCCAGCCGCTGCGCACGGTCAGCGCGGTGTCCACCGCGCGGGTGATCTCACGTCCGGCGACGTCGTAGCCGAACCGGAGGGTGTGATCCGCCGTGCTCAGCGAGGAGCGACGGCCGTAGGCGTCGTACGCGTACTCCGTCACCAGCCCGGACGGCGTGGTCCGCCGGGTCCGTCGGCCGAGCGGGTCGTAGGCGAAGGTGATGGTACGGCCGTCGACGGACTCGGCGACGATCCTTCCCCAGTCGTCCCTCTCGATCCGTACGGAGGACTCGTCGGTGCCGGCGCTCAGCAGGCGACCCATGGCGTCGTGCTCGTAGCGCGTGACGACACTCCCGGCCGTCTTCGCGGCGACCTGGCCGAGCATGTCGCGCTCGTAGGCGATCCGCTCCCCGAGCGCGTTCTCGCGGGCGATGACCCGGCCCGAGGCGTCGTACTCGTAGCGCAGCACACGGCCGTCGAAGTCGCGCTCGGACACGACGTGCCCCGCCGGATCGTATGCGTACGCCCAGGTTAGCCCCCGCGGGTTCGTGACCCGGGTCAGGCGCAGCGACGCGTCGTGATCGTAGGTGTACCGCGCTCCGTCCGGACCGGTCGTGGCCGCGAGGAGGTCGAAGTGCGTGTACTCGTAGGACGTGACCCCACCGCAGGAGTCCGTGTGTCGGACACAGTTGCCCTCACCGTCGTACTCCCAGCTTTCCGCCGTTCCGTCCGGGCCCGTCCAGTGGGCGATGCGGCCTTCCACGGTCCACGACAGCCGTGCCTCGCCGCCCGCCGAGTCGCCGACCGCGAGGACGCGTCCGAACGCGTCGTACCGACGCCGTTCGTGGTTTCCACGGGGGTCGACGAGGTCGGTGGTGAGACCGGCCGCGTTGGTCTCCAACCTGGTCACGTTGCCGAGGGCGTCGATGACCGACGTGAGCCTGCCGGAGTCGTCGTAGGAATAACCCACGGTGACGCCGGTGGGACCGGTGACCGTGGTGCAGTTGCCCCGTTCGTCGTAGGTCCGCCGCCAGGTGCTGCCGTCGGCCTGGACCGCCTTGGTCTGCCGGCCCAGACGGTCGTAGGCGAAACGGGCGGTCGCGCCGTCCGGATACGTGACGACCAGCGGCCTGCCGAACTCGTCGCGGACGTAGCGGACGCAGTTTCCGAGTGGGTCGGTGACGGCGGTCTCGTGGTGTCGCTCGTCGTACTCGGTGCGGGTGGTGTTGCCGAGAGGGTCGATCTCGGCGATGACCTGGCTGCCGGCGTTGACGACGAAGCGGGTGGCGGCGCCCTCGGCTGTGGTGAGGGTGGTGATGCGGCAGTCGGGCCAGGCGGGGTCGGTGCCGTCGTAGTCGAGCGTGATGGTGATGTGACCGGCTTCGCCGCCCTCGGCGACGCAGCGGTCGAGATGGTCGTAGGTGTAGGCGTAGCGACTGTTGTTGGTGTCGGTCCAGGAGGTGACACGCAACCGGTCGTCATAGGCGAAACGCAGGGGCAGGCCGGAGGAGTTGACCGTCTCGGTGAGATTGCCGTCGGTGTAGCCGTAGCGCTTGACGACGATGTCCGAGCCGTCCGCGGCGGCTCCGGCCAGAGCGAGCGCGGTTACACGGCCGTCGTCGGTGGTGAACTTGAGGTGGTAGCCGCCGGAGTGGCGGATGGCGAGCGGGGTGCCGTGCTCGTCGTGGTCGAAGGTGATGGTGTGCCCGTTGCGGTCGGATATCCGCTTGAGCAGAGCGGTGCCGTCGGCGGTCGGGCGGGCGAAGTGGCGGGTATGGCCGGTGAGGGGGTCGGTGGTGCGATACGCGCCGTCGTCGTGCCGGATCAAGGGGCGGCGGGGGCCGGCCTCCGGCATGACCGGGGTGTGGGGTGCGGTGGGGTGGGGGTAGGCGAGGAGGAGGCCGTCCTCGGTGACGTGGACGATGCCGCGCTCGTCGACCTCCAGACGCTCATCGAGCGTCGATGCCCAGCTCGGTCCGAACCACCAGCCGCAGCGGTAGTCGGAGGCGACGCGGCGGGTGAAGGCCAGCGGGAGCAGCCCGGGCAGCTCGATGTCGCTCTGCGGGAGGTACATCGCGCCGGTCGCCATGTCGACGGGGTCGCTGCCCTTGGAACGCACGACGCTCTTGAGCCGGTTGAAGGCCCCTTCGCCGCCTTCGGCGAGCATGCCGCGGGCGTTCTTGCCGAGCCCGCGGACGGCGAGGCTCATGGCCTTCATGCCGCCGCGGAGGTTCTTCATCTCCTTCAGCCCCTTGGCGAGTTTGCCGAGGCTGGTGATGCCCTTGCCGCCGGGTATGCAGTCCAGCGCCGCGAACGCGACATCCCACAGGGACGCCTGCCCCTG
>NZ_JBICZC010000025.1:0-92662 GCF_043201715.1 Streptomyces sp. NPDC048291 | reverse complement strand
CTGCGCCGCATCCAACGACGCACCGACCTCATCGAGGGTTGCCTCGCCGAAACCGGCCTCTCGCTCAACACGACAACTCAACGGAAAGGTCAGTAACACCTGCGGTTCGGCCGGTCATGGACGGCTACAGTGGCCGAATGCCTCTGCTCCGTACCTTCACCGAAACGCATCGTCCACAGGCGACGCCATGAGCGGCACGCGCCCGGCCGGAGCTGAGGGTTCGAATACCCGTACGGCCCTGCTCGACGCGACCGTGCAACTGATGCTGGAGCAGGGGTACGCCTCAGTGAGCACGCGCAAGGTCGCCGCGAAGGCGGAAGCCAATCCGGCGCTCGTCTACTACTACTTCCACACGATGGACGAGTTGTTCCTGGCCGTGTTCCGGCGCGGCGCCGAGGCGAACCTCAGGCGTCTGGAGCAGGCCGCGGCGGCGGACAATCCGCTGCGCGCGCTGTGGGAGGTCGCCAGCGAACCCCACGACGTCGCGCTGACCATGGAGTTCATCGCCCTCGCGAACCACCGCGAGGCCGTCCGGACCGAACTCGTCGCATACTCGCGCAGGTTCCGGCGGATAGAGAACGTGGCGCTCGCGAGCGCCGTGCGTACCCGAGGCGCGGACGCCGGCCGGCTGTCCCCGGCCGCCCTCAGCGTCCTACTGGGCGGCCTGTCCCGCATCTTGGCCATCGACGGTGTGCTCGGCATCACCGACGGACACGACGAGGTCCTCGCACTCGTCGAGGAGTACCTGCAAGGCTTCGAAGGGTTCCCGCCAGTCGGTGACCATGTCCCTCCTCACCGACCTGCCGAGCCGCCGCCCGCCTGATCCGCTGGCGCCTGAGCGCAGGCACAGCACCACCACTACCAACTCGCTCTGCTCTGTCTGGACGGAGCACTGGCGACGGCAGCTGCCATGGAGACCGTCGTGGTTCAGTACATCCGCCGCTTCGGGGCGGCGCGATACACGGTGACTCCGCCGGCTCGGTGGTCTTCCCGAAGGCGCCGACCACACAGTGGTGCGTGAGAGCGGAGAGGGACTGCGTCAGTCCCAGTCCTCGATCCGCCACTCGTCGTGCCAGTCCACGAAGGTCATGTCACCGTCGAAGCGCAGAGGCAGCCACCCGTAGTCCGCGATCGAGGCGTCGGGGTCGAGCAGTTCCCGGGGGAAGGAGGCGGGGATGTCGGCGGTGGGCTCCGGCGCTCCGGAGAAGCGCCTCTCTATTCCTTCCTGGACGCGCTGGTTCAGTTCGGGAGCCAGTCCGGGCAGCCACCGGTCGGCGAGGGCTATGTACAGATCCTTCTTGTGGGGATGTTTGAACACCTGGCTGATCTGGGAGCGGTGGGAGGTGCCGAACGCGTCGTCGGGATACGGGTCGCCCAGTACGGTCCAGGGGCCGTGGTATGAATGGGCCACGGCCACCTCTGAGCGGTTGGGGAAGTAGCCCGAGGTGCCCGACGTGATCAGGTAGTGCAGTCCGCCCCGGGTGAAGTAGGCGGGGGCCTCGCGGACGTACGGCGGGTGCGGGTGCGGGAAGTGCGTCGAGTAGTGACCGGTGACGTCCGTGTGGTCGTCGGTCAGATCGGCGCAGATCAGCTCGCTGTGGATGCGTTCGAAGTAGTAGTACGCCTTGCCGTCGGCCGGGTGGACGGCAAGGTCGAAGTCTCCGGCGTTCATCCCGAGAGGGCGCAGCCCGGTGCGTACGACGCGGTAGGGGCCGAGGAAGTCGTCGGCCAGCAGGACTGTGCTCTCCTGCGTGTGCCCCTCGCCAGTGATCTCGCCCATGATCTTGAGCCAACACACCTACCGCTTCGTCGCCGCGTTGTGGATGATGTGCGGCCGGTCCACCTGCTTGGCGGGGTGAAGCGGGGAGCCGGGGTCGTCCGGTCGGGGCGGGATGATCAGCCCCTTGTCCTCCCAGTTGTAGAGGTCGGTGGAGGCGTAGCAGCGGATGCCCCAGTGCCGGATGCCGCTGCCTGGCTTGGTGTTCTCCTTGTTCTCGCCGTACCAGTAGAAGGTGCCGTCGATGTGGGTGATCGACCCGTCATGCGCCTGGATGCGGTTGCCGGACGTGTCGTACCAGGGCTGCCCCGGGCGTATCGACGAGTGAGGTGCTGCGCTCATGAGGGGTTCCTGTTCGGAGGGTGGGCGGTGACCAAACGAGCTGTCGTCAGGGCCAGGGAGTGAAGCCTTCGTGCTCTACGGACCAGCCGTCGGCCGGGAAACCGGGGCTGTCGGTGCCGTCTCCCTCCCAGCCGGCTGCCATGAGGGAGACGGCCGAGAGCAGGGCGCCGTTGGAGGGCAGGTAGACGGGCAGGAGGCTGCCGATCTGCGGCGTGTGGCCGGTGGGAAGGTAGCTGTTCTTCGGGGTTTCCATGAGCAGTGCGTCCACCGCGATGTCGGGTCGGCCGACGCGGGTGGCGGTCATCGCCATGACCGGGAAGTCCCAGCCCCAGGCACTGCCCCAGTCCCAGTTGTCCTGGATGTCCTGGAGAGTCAAGGCCATGATGCGGGGGTCGACGAGCGGGGTGGCCGGGAGGAAGCCGAGGGCGCACAGCAGGGCGGGGTGGTCGTCACGGCGCAGATAGGGCTCGGTGGCGATGGCCGTGTACAGGCCCGCAAGCTGGTGCGGGGCGACCAGACCGTCCTGGATCCGCTGCCACTGCTTGTCGCGTTCACGGCCGGCGCGCTCACGCCACCGCTGGGCGATCTCCAACCCCCACCACCAGTAGGCCAGTTCGAAGGTGGGGTCCTCGGTGGTGGTCGCGTCGTAGAACTCCTGAGCGGGGACCAGGGGGGCCGGCAGGTGGTAGGCGCCGTCGCGCTCCTCCACGAAGGAAGCCATGAACGAGGCAGTCTCCTCGACGAGTTCGGCGAAGCGCGCCACCAACTGCCGGTGCTCACCCGCCGGGCGGCTGCGGTGCAGCAGTTCGAGGAGGTACAGGGGGTGGGGCTGCTGCCAGACGAGAAACACCCCGATGTCCGAGGGGCTCTCCTGGCCGTCGGGGCCTGTCTGTTTGGGCCAGCGTGCTCCTTCGTAGTGCTGGCGGCGGGCGGTGGCACGGGCCTCGGGGAGGATGGACAGGTACCAGTCGAGGCTGCGTTCGAGCAGTTCCGGGCGTCCCCAGGTGGCGAAGTGGGCGGCGTGCCACCAGTGCATCTCCAGGTGGGACTTGCCGTGCCAGGAGTTGGTGATCAGTCCGGTCTCCTGCGGCGGGTGGGTGCCGGAGCAGTTGACTGCCGTGAGGTACTGCGAGAGCACGACTCGCCGCTCCAGCTCGGCGGCCCGGGGATCGGTGCTGCCGGTGAAGTCGATGGCCGCGCCGGAGTTCCAGAATTCCCGCCAGCCCGCGGTCGCGGCGTTCTGGACGGAGGTGAAGGTGGTCCGGTCGTCGAGGACCGGCGTGGCGGCGGGGGAGTAGGCGGCGACGACCTCCAGGGTGCTGGTGGTCGTGGTCAGGAGGAACTCGTGTGGTCCCGCGCCCCGTTGGACGCTGGCGCCGGAGCAGTGCAGGCGCAGGGTGTAGGTGGTGTCGTCGAGGGTGCGGTGGAAGCTCCAGCCCTGCTTGCCGTCGTCTTCCAGTGCGGTCCGGTGGCGCTCGGGTGAGGCCCAGTCGCTGGTCTGGAAGAAGCTGTCGCTCGCGTAGGGGAAGCGGATCACGATTCCGGCGAGGCCACTGGTGAGCAGCGAGGACTCGATGCGGAAGGCGATGCGGGCGTGCTCGGGATCGGCGACGGTGGTGACCTTCACCCCGTGGCCGGCATAGCTGAACCGGCTGCTGATGGTTCCGGTCCACAGATCGAGGCTCTGCCGCGTTTCTGCCAGTGCTTCGGGGGTGGCCTCGGGCTCGGAATCGAGGGACGGGCGCAGCAGGAGTCCGATACGGCCCAGGTCGAGTCGCTGCGGGTTGGCGCTCAGCCAGGCTCCGGCCCGCATCTCCTCCGGCAGGTCGCCGCCCAGCATGGCGGCGAGGCCGAACCTGTCCGGGTAACTCACCTTCCCTCGGGACGTGTCGTACTCGGACATGGCGTCCGCGAGGGTGTAGCCCTCGGGATGGGGCATGGCGTGCCAGCTCCAGGTGGTCATCGTCGCGGTGTTCACCGCCAGGCGGTGTTCCGCCATCGCGGCATCCTGGTCGTGGTAAGCGGGGAACGACTGCATGCCGGTGATGTCGGCGGTGTAGGCGAAGTCGCCGTTGCCCACCGTGAGGACGTGGGACGGGTCGGGCCGGTCGATCTCGACGGTGTGGCGGCGGACGAGGGATTTACGGTCGATCATGGCCATCGTTCCTGGTAGGGGGCGCTCTGCGACTGTGCGGGGGCTATTCGGCCGTGACGACGACGTCCACCGGATCGCATCCCGGCGCGGTCGCCGTCAGCAGGATCCTTCCGGCAGAGGTGGGGCGCAGGACGGCCAGCGCGCGGCCCTCGTACGTACGGCGTTCCGTGGTGTCGAACCGTTCCTCGGTCGACGGGTCGGCGCTGCCGAACCCGATCAGTTCCCCGGCTCCGGACACCTCGACGCTCACCGGGCGGTCGGCGGCGGTGTGGCAGGTGCCGGCCGCGTCGGTCAGGGTCAGGGTGATGTAGGCCAGGTCGCCGCCCGTCGTCCGGACGACCTGGCGATCGGCCTCGGCTGCCAGCCGGACGGGACCGTTGGCCCACCGCAGGCCGGTGCGGCCGGTCTCGACGCCGTCCCGGTAGGCTACTGCGACCAGTTCTCCGGGCACGTAGACGATCTCGAACTCGGTGCGGAATCGGTGCTCGGCGCCCACCGGCCGCCGCCCGAAGGAGTTTCCGTTGCCGATGAGTTCGACCTCGTCGGCGGCGCTGTAGACCTCGACCGTGATGGGCTTGCCCTCCCAGCCGGGCCAGGTCCAGCTCGCGATGGAGTCGCTCCAGGCCCAGGGGCTGCCGACGGAGGTCCGACCGTGGGTCTCTGGGCGCTGGACGGCGATGTAGGGGGCGGTGCGCAGGCCGAAGACGATCTCGCGGTAGTAGGAGGCAGGGCGCCGGTGGCCGGTGATGTCGATGTCGCCGCAGCCCGCGAGGAGGTGGGGGAAGGGAGCGGTGTGGACGGCCTGGGGTCGTTCGGGGGTCGCGTACTGGGGGCGGCCGATGCCGACCTCGCCGAGGTAGTCCCAGCCGGTCCAGGTGAAGTCGCCGATGACGTGGCTGTGCTGCTCCACGAGCTGCCAGTTGCAGTCGATGCGGGTGGGGAAGGTCTCGGTGCCCAGGATGATCCGGTTCGGGAAGAGCTCCCGGTCGAGGGCGTAGCGGCTGTCCGCGTAGTTCATGCCGGCGATGTCGAGCACGCTGAACGACTCGGCGGTGCGCCGGGTGACCAGGTCGGAGGCGCTGACGGCGTTCAGCATGTCGCTCGCGTCGGCCATCTTGGAGTTGATGCCTGTGCCGCTCTCGGCCTGCTCCTGCTCCTGCTCCTGTTTCTGCTTCTGGCGCAGGGCGGCGAGGTCGGACATGACGGCCAGGAAGCCGTTGACGGCGTTGGTGACGTAACGGCCGCTGTCGAGTGAGCGGATCTTCTCGGCGAGCCTGCGTCCCCACGCGGCGCCGAAGGGCGAGCCCGTCTCGGGGATCTCGTTGCCGATCGAGTACATGATGACGCTGGGGTGGTTGTAGTCCTTGGCGACCATCGCCTCCAGGTCGCGTTCCCACCACTCGGGAAAGTGCAGGCTGTAGTCGAAACCGCTCTTGGCGGATGTCCACACGTCGAAGGCCTCGTCGACCACGAGCATGCCGTTCCGGTCGCAGGCGTCCAGCATGGCCTTGCTCATCGGCTGATGGGAGTTGCGGACGGCGTTGAAGCCGGCTTCCTTGAGGAGCTCCACCCGTCGTTCCTCGGCGCGGGCGTAAGTGGCTGCGCCGAGAGGGCCGTTGTCGTGGTGGACGCACGCACCCCGCAACTTGACGCCGCGCCCGTTGATCCGCAGGCCCCGTTCGGGGTCGAGTCGCAGCGAGCGGATCCCGAAGTCCGTGCCGTCGCTGTCCACCAGCTCGTCGGCGTCGTGCAGGGTGACCCGGCAGCCGTACAGATGCGGACTGTCGACGTCCCACAGGCGTACCTCGCGCAGGTAGAGGCGCGAGCGGACGATCGACTCCTCGCCGGGCAGCACGGTGACCTTGGTGGTGTCGGCCGCCACGACATCTTCGGTGGCGTCACGGACGTCGACGGCGAGGTCGAGGGTGCGCGGGGCGATCGAGTCGTTGCGTAGCCGGGTCACGACCTCGACCACTGCCCGGTCGTCCTCGACGTCAAGTGTGGTGACTCGGATTCCGTCCGGGACGATGCGCGCCGAGTCGCCGGTGAGCATCCAGGTGTCCCGGTAGATGCCGGCCCCGCTGTACCAGCGGGAGTCCTGGTGGGCGCGTGCATCGACGCGAATCTCGTTGTCCTGGCCGTAGCGCAGGTAGGGGTCGGCGTCGATGTGGAAGTGGGAGTAGCCGTAGGGGCGCTGGCCGGCGTAGTCGCCGTTGATGTGGACGGTGGCGTCGCGGTACACGCCCTCGAACTCGAACAGGACGCGCTTGCCGCGCAGTTCCTCCGGTACGAAGAACGTCTTGCGGTACTCGAAGACGCCGCCGGGGAAGTAGGCGCCCGCGCCGCCCTCCATGGTCACGTCGCCCTCTGGTGGTAGGCGGTCCTGGCCGATCATCGCGTCGTGCGGCAGAGTGACGGACTGGAACGGGGCGACGGGGCCGGACAGTTCGGCGAAGGGATTCACCTTGCGCCGGGTCTGCCAGCCGTCGTTGAAGGAGGTACGGATCATTTCCTGCCTTGTCTGTCGTGCGCGGCCGGCCCTGGCGGGTGAGCAGGCCGTACTCGGAAACCGGGTCGAGAGGAGGAAGGCTCAGGCCGCCTGGCCTGCCTCCACGGTGTCGATGCGGCGTGCCTTCGGGATCGTGGCCACCAGCAGGGCACCCAGGGCGCACGCTCCGGCGATGAGCAGGAACCCGTTCGTGAACCCGTTGTCCAGGTAGAACTGCGTGCCCTTCATGACCGTGCCGTCCTGGGCCAACACGGTGAACACCAGCTGGCTGACGATTACCTGGATCACGCTCTGGATCAGCCACTGGGAGCCGTTGGCCAGGGCCTGTTCCTCGGGTGCCACCGACTGGATGACCATGATCGGCAGCACGGAGACGACGAGCCCCATGCCCGGGCCGGCGACCAGGCCCATCAGCACGAAGTGCCATATTTCTGTGTGGAGTTGAGTGGCGACGGCGAAACCGGCGGTGGTCAGGACGCCACCGGTGGCGAACAGGACCCGCGTGTCGAAGCGTCCGGCGAGCTTTCCGGCGAAGACCGCCACCACGATCACCAGAACACTGATCGGAGACGAGACCACCGCGCTCTTGGTGACCGACCAGCCCAGTCCGTCGGACACCGTCGGGATGTGCGGCATGAGGGTGAGGAGCATGGTGACGGTGCCCACCGCGTATGTGGCGCCTGCGCCCACCGATGTGGCCAGGAAGACGCTCCACACCCGGCGCCGTCTGATCAGCGACAGCGGGAGCAGGGGGTCGGCGACGCGGGACTCGAACGGAAGGAACAGGAGCACCGCGAGCGCGCCCAGGCCGATCCAGGCCAGGGTCCTGACGCTCGTCCAGCCCCAGTGCGAACCCTCACCGATGCCGTAGACGATGGCGCTGAGACCCCCACCGAGCAGCAGCCCCCCGATCCAGTCCATCCGGCGTGCCGCCTCCCGTACCGGGCTCTCGGGGACACAGAGCAACTGGAGCAGCAGGCACACCGCGGTGGAGGCGACGAGGAACCACAGTGCGCCCCGGAACCCGTGGTCGTCGATCAGCCAGGCCGACAGGAACGGGCCGCCCAGTCCTACCAGGCCGGTGCTGGCTGCCATCACCCCGCTGGCCGTACCGACCAGTCGGCGCGGGAAGACGTCGCGGGCCATGGCGTAGGCGATGAACACGGTGGCCCCGTAGGCGCCGGCGATGACGCGTCCGGCGAGCAGTGTCGAATAACCGGTGGCGAGGGCCGCGATCACGTCGCCGAGCAGGCCGATGACCGTGGCGATGACCATGACGCGCTTCTTGCCGTACATGGCCGCGGCCTTCATGGCGAACGGCGTCAGGAACGTACCCAGGAGCGCGCCCCCGAGGGTGAACCACGCGACCTGCGTGGTGTGGAAGTGGATCGCCACCTCGGCTTGGGAGTTGCCTGAGAGGAGACCCGCGATGGGGTTGAGCGCGACGGTCCACAGCAGGGCCAGGAGCGCCGGCAGATGCCGCGAGGAGAGCCTGGTCTCGTCGGTTTGCGCGGCCGGGAGGGTCTCGGTCGGTGACATGGGTCGCCTTTCGGATGGAACGGGCGGAACGGGCGGTGATCTGGCAGGCAAGGTTCTGAAACGATTCAGTCGGGAGCGTGTGGGGGGTGTGGGGTGCGGCCGGGTCGGCTGGTGGACGGCGTCGCGGCGCCCGGGTTTTGGGTGTCCCGCGTTACTGATGCGCGTCAGTGAAGCGCGTCAGTAGGAAACAGCGACGATGCCCCGACAGCAAGACGTGTCGCGATAACGAATTGATAACTCGCGGGGGTGGCCGGCGGGGCTCAGGAGGAGAGGCGCTCGACCAGACGCAGGCCGGCTCCGGGGCCCGGCAGGGGTGCGATCCGGCCAGCGAGACCGGCCACCACGGCTTCGGCCCGGTGCCTGCCGGCTTCCTGGAGGTCGAAGTGGACCGTCGAGAGCGGGGGAGCCGCGAAGCGCGCCATGGGGATGTCATCCGCGCCGATGACGGCGAGATCGTCCGGAGCGGTCAGCTCCAGGTGCCGCATGGCGGCAAGCAGCGCGATGGCGTGCTCGTCGTTGAACGCGCACACGCCGGTGATTCCCTCGTCCGTCCACTGCCTGATCACGTGGACCAGGGCGGTGATCTCGAGGGCGGCGGCGCCGAGGGCGAGGGGCGGTGCGATGCCCGCGTCCGCGCAGGCACCGGTCGCCCCCTGCAACCGTTCCTCGCCCATCTGAAGGAACCGCTCGGGCGAAGGCAGCAGATATCCGATCCCGCGGTGGCCGCGGCCGATCAGGTGCTCCGCCTGCATGCGGCCCAGGGGTGGCATGGCGGCGAGATGGGTGTCGGTCGGGGGAAGGACAACGCTTACGCCGAGCCGGTGCAGGGCCTGGACGGTGGCCTTGTCGAACCCCTCGAAACCCAGAACCGCTGACGCGCCCACGGTGGCGCACACGTCTTGCAGGGTCCTGCCGCGGGGGGTCATCAGGTGGGTCACCAACGTCAGGCCGTGTTCGGCGAGGGAAGCGGCGAGTTCCTCCACGAAGCGGCTGATGCTCGGGCCGATGGGCAGGTCGGGAATGGAGAGCAGCACGATGTCGCTACGGCCGGCCGCCAGCGCTCGGGCGGAGGCGTGGGGCCGGTATTGCAGGCGCTCGGCGGCGTCCAGGACACGTCGGCGCGTCTCTTCGGGGATGGCCTGCCCAGGCCTGTTGTTGAGCACGTAGCTGACGGTGGTGCGCGAAACGCCGGCCGCCTGGGCGACGTCGGCGCTCGTGCTCCGCTTCGCGGGACGCTTCATGACCCTCTGATCGTCCGTGCCGTCAGCGCGGCAGAGTCCGCGGTTCCATCGGTCGCGCCCTGCCCCGCCACCTGCCGCGGGCGTCGGCAGGCACCCCGATGATACGCGTCCCGTCGGTCGGTCACTGACGCGCGTCAGTCCTAGGGGTGGCGGCTGTCCTCCGCCGTTGGTCGGCGGGGCGACGCCGTCGTCCGCCGGTACGGCTGCGTTTCGTCGGACATCGCGGAGATCTCGCCCAGGGCGCTGCCGTCAACCCGGCATGGGACCCTCTCCGGCATGTCCTGGGCCGCCCGCGGTACCGGCCTCGCCGGGTCGGGCGCTCTGCTCGCCGAGGGGAGGGGCGCGGTCGACTCCTGGGAGGGCCGGGCTGACGACCGGATGCGTGACCCACTCGCCGAAGGCGGCCCTCCGGCATCACCTCCTGGGCGACGGCTCCGCGGTGAGGCGTCGTACGGGCGCCTCCGTGATGGCTCCCGCCGGTCTGGACCAGGTCGGCTCCAGCGGTCGTCCTGGCCGCCCCACCAGGTGCAGGCGCGGCGGCCGAGGTCGATCGGGGGGCGTCCGTCCCGGCGTCATACCCACGCAGTACTTCGCACTCCTCCTTGAGAAGGACAAGAGAGCCTCGGCTGGTGCAGCGCCACCAGACGGCATTGCCAGCAGGCGCACGATGCCTGGGCACACTCTCGCACGCCAGGCTGGCCGTACACCCGAACCCAGACCTGGAGATCCGTTTCCTGTGGCTACCTTGCTCTATCGGATAGGCCGGACCGCCTTCCAACGACGCTGGCTTGTGGCGCTGTTGTGGGCTGTGATCCTCGGAGCCGTCGGTCTCGGCGCCGCCAAGGCTCCCGCCGCCTCCGACGACGGCACGTCCTTCATGCCCGGCATCGAGGCACAGAAGGCGTTCGACCTGATCGGAGAGCGCTTCCCCGGCTCGGACGCCAATGGCGCGAACGCGCGGATCGTGTTCGTCGCGCCCGACGGGGAGAAGGTGACCGCGTCCGACAACCGCAGCGCCATCGACACGCTCGTGAGGAAGGCCGCCGACGAACCGCAGGTCGCCGGTGTTGTGAACCCCTTCACGGCGGCCGCGGTGAGCAAGGACGGCTCCACCGCCTACGCCACCGTGAACTACAAGGTGAAGGCCGACGACCTCACGGACGCCGACAAGGCCGCTCTGGAGAAGGCCATCGACAAGGTCCGTGACGCCGGCCTGACGGTCGAGGTCGGAGGCACCGCACTCGCCGAGCAGCCCGCGGCGGGCGGCTCCTCCGAGGCCATCGGCATCGCTCTCGCGGCCGTCGTCCTGCTGATCACCTTCGGATCCCTCGCGGCGGCCGGTCTGCCGCTGCTCACCGCCGTCATCGGCGTCGGAATCAGCATGGCGTCCATCATGGCCCTCGGCAGTGCCTTCGGCCTGTCTCTGACCACCGGGACGCTCGCCACGATGCTGGGCCTCGCGGTCGGCATCGACTACGCCCTCTTCGTGGTCTCCCGCTACCGGGAGGAACGGGCCAACGGCCACACTCCGCACGACGCGACGGGCCTCGCCGTCGGCACGGCCGGCTCCGCCGTGGTCTTCGCGGGTCTCACCGTCGTCATCGCGCTGGCCGGCCTGTCGGTGATCGGTGTTCCGATGCTGACGAAGATGGGCCTGTGCGCCGCGGGCGCCGTGGTCGTCGCCGTCCTGATCGCCCTCACCCTGGTCCCCGCCCTGCTCGGTATGTGGCCGAACGCCGTACTCCCCCGTCGGATGCGCAAGAACGGCCGCGCGGCTCAGCCCGCAGACAACGGCGGCACCCGGTGGGCGCGGTTCGTTCTGCGACGTCCACTGACCGTGCTGCTGGTGTGCGTCGCGGGCCTGGGAGCCCTGGCCCTGCCCGCCACGCAACTGGAGATGGGCATGCCGGGAGCGGAGTCCAAACCTGTCTCGTCGACGGAACGACGCGCCTACGACGCGCTGGCGGATGGCTTCGGCGCGGGCTTCAACGGTCCCCTGACGATCGTGGCGGATGTCAGGGGAGCAGCGGATCCCAAGGCGGCGGCGACCGAGATCGCGAAGGAGATAGGCGCCACCCGCGGGGTCGTATCCGTCTCCCCGGCTCAGTTCAACCAGGCCGGCGACACCGCGCTCTTCTCGGCGGTGCCCGCCACCGGCCCCAACGACGAGCACACCAAGGACCTCGTGCAGACCATCCGTGCGGAGCGCGCGGTTCTGGAGCGCGGGACGGGGGCGACCTTCGAGGTCACCGGCAGCACCGCGATGAACATCGACATCGCGCAGGCACTGCAGGACGCGCTCGTTCCCTATCTGACCGTCATCGTCGTCCTGGCGTTGCTCCTGCTGCTCGTGGTCTTCCGTTCGGTGCTCGTGCCCGTCAAGGCGGCCTTCGGGTTCCTGCTGTCGGTGCTGGCCGCCCTCGGCTCGGTCGTGGCGGTCTTCCAGTGGGGCTGGGGCGCAGGACTGCTGGGCGTGGAGCAGACCGGTCCGATCATGAGCCTGATGCCGATCTTCCTGGTCGGCATCGTCTTCGGCCTGGCGATGGACTACGAGGTGTTCCTGGTGGCCCGGATGCGGGAGGCCTTTGTGCACGGGGACCGGGCTCCCCAGGCGGTGGTCACCGGGTTCCGGCACAGTGCCCGGGTGGTCGTCGCCGCCGCGGTGATCATGATCGCGGTGTTCTCCGGGTTCATCGGCTCCGGCGAGTCGATGATCAAGACCATCGGTTTCGGTCTGGCCGTCGCCGTGCTGTTCGACGCCTTCGTCGTCCGCATGGCGCTCGTGCCGGCGGTGCTGGCCCTGCTGGGCGACCGGGCGTGGTGGCTGCCCGGGTGGCTCGACCGGCTGCTGCCCCACGTCGACGTCGAGGGCGCCGGGCTCACCACACCACCGGTGCACGGCAACGGATCGGCGGGCAGCGAGCCCGCGCGGCAGGAATCCGCCCGCGTCTGATGTGATCCGCACTTGTGGGCCGTGGCGCCGCACACAACGGCGCCGCGGCCCACATGTGTCCAAGTACCCTACTGATGGAACCGTCTCGGAGCATGATGAGCACGAACTGGCAGCGCAGGGCAGCGACCCGTCCGAAAGCCGTTGAAGCAGTGACGCTGGTCCTGCTTCTCGCGGTCACCGCCCCGGGCGTCTTCGCCACTCGGGCGGTCATGCCCGAGACGCCGGACCTGTGGCCCGGGATCATCCTCTCCGCAGTCGCCTGTGGCGCGCTACGCTGGCGCCGTGACCGCCCGCTTCAGGTCCTCGCCGTCACCCTGCTGTGCACCATGGGCCAGGGTGTCCTCGGCTATCTCCTGACGCCGCTCCTGATGGGCCCGCTCCTCGTCGCGCAGTACTCCACGAGCGTGCGAACCTCCCGCCGGACCACGTGGAACAGTGCGCTGACGGCCGCCGCCGGCCTGATTGTCGCCGGCCTGATCCTCCCTTCTTTCCACGGCTCACTGATTCTCGCCCTCGTCAACCCGGCGGCATGGGTGCTGCTGTCGGCGGTCTTCGGCAGCTACGTCCGGGTACGCCGCGAGTACGCCGTGGCCCGGGCCGAGCACGCCGACCGCGAACGGGAAGAAGAAGCACGGCACCGGGTGTTCCAGGAACGGATGCGCATCGCCCGGGAACTTCATGACGTGGTCGCCCACCACCTGACCCTGGCCGACGCCCAGGCCGGCACCGCGGCCCACCTGTCACGGTCCGACCCCGGGAAAGCCTTCGAGATCATCGCCAGGCTGCCGGATTCCACGGCTGCGGCGCTGCGTGAGCTCAAGGCCACCGTGGGACTCCTGCGCACGGACACCGACCCCGCGGACGACCTGGCCCCCGCGCCGGGACTGCGGCAACTGTCCGCTCTGGTCGACGCCTGCTCGGCTGCCGGGCTGGAGGTGAGCATCACCACCGAGGGGCAACCGCACCGACTCACCCCCGTGCTCGACGTGACGGCCTACCGGATCCTCCAGGAAGCGCTGACCAACGTCAGCAAGTACGCCGCCACCCGCACCGCACAGGTGCGGCTCGGCTACACGGGCCGCTACCTGACCCTGAGCGTCACCAATGACACCACGCCCGACCGCCCCGTGGCCGCACTCCGCTCCGGCGGTGGTTACGGCCTGCTGGGTATGCGCGAGCGCGCGACTGCGGTGGGCGGTACCTTCCACGCCGGCCGCCGGCCGCAGGGCGGCTTCGAGGTCGCCTGCGCTTTGCCGCTCGACCGTCACGACGAAAGCATCGCCACATGACCATCCGCGTTCTGCTCGCCGACGACCAGGCCTTGCTCCGGGCCACCTTCCGTATTCTCATCGACTCGGTCGCCGACATGACGGTGGTCGCCGAGGCGGCCGACGGTCAGGAAGCTGTCGACCTCACCAGTACACACCGGCCCGATGTGGTCATCATGGACATCCGCATGCCGGACGTCGACGGCGTGACCGCCACCGCGGCCATCTGCGCCCGGCCGGAACTGTCGGGCACCCACATCCTCGTCCTCACCACCTTCGAGAACGACGAGAACGTCGCCAAGGCCCTGCGCGCCGGCGCGAGCGGCTTCCTCGGCAAGGGCGTCAGCCCCGACGTCCTCCTGTCGAGCATCCGCACCGTCGCCGCCGGCGACTCCCTCCTGTCTCCTGTCGCCACCCGGGCCCTCATCAGCCGCTTCCTCGCCACCCCGGACACCGACGGCTTTCTCTCGCTCCCCGACATCCTCAAGACCCTGACCGACCGCGAACGCGAGGTCATGGCCCTGGCCGCGCACGGCAGGTCCAACGCTGAGATTGCCGACCAACTGGTCCTGAGCCCGCTGACCGTGCGCAGCCACATCCACCGCGCCATGAACAAGCTCCACGCCCGCGACCGCGCCCAACTCGTCGTCATCGCGTACCAGAGCGGCCTGGTGAAAACGCATCCACAACCCGACAGCTGATCGGACGGTGGTGCTCTCTCTGACCATGGTGGGGGTCGTGTCCACAGTCGTGGGGTAGCCGGTCACGGTCCGTCGCCTCAGCTATAGAGCTGTCTGGTACATGCCGACGTCGGCCGTCGTGTGACCATCGCTGGTCCCGGCCCGGCGAGCCGCAACAGAGCTTTCAGTGAGGGCGACCCGGGCCGCGACCTCGGGATTCCGCCAGCTTGATCGGCCACACCACTCGGCGCGACACCATCTGTGCGGGCATGGCTTCGGTGCCGCCGAGTGATGCGGTGAGTGCGGGCACGACGCCCGGGCGGGCGGCGCACCCCGCCCGCATCACGCAGGACGCGTCTACCCGGGCTGACCTGCGGTCTCTCGTGCCGCTGGTCAACCAGGCGAAATCGACGGCGATCCGCCGACGGGACCGTCTTGTGTCTCGACCGCGGAGCGTGGCGGAGTTGACGGCCTGGGAAGTGTGCCCGTCACATTCCCTGATCGCCACGGACCAGGCGTCAGCGACGGGGCCCAAGCCCGGCAGGTGTTACTCGTCGAGGAACTGAAGGGCGTGATTGAGGAACCGCTCGGGGTACTGGAACTGCGCTCCGTGCCCCGCGTCGGGGTAGATCAGCAGTTGCGCGTCGGGGATGTTCTGGGCGAGGTGCCAGGAGTTGATCGAGGCGATCATCACGTCGTTCTCGCCGTTGAGGACCAGCGTCGGCTGGGTGATCGCGTTCAGGTAGGCGTAGGGGTTCTCGCCCGGCAGCGGTTCCGCATAGGCGACAGCTGCTTCGAACTGCGCCTGTGCGACCGCGGGCGAGCTCGGCGTGTCCTGGTCGGCCCGCTGGTGACGTCGCTCCCAGAAGGCTCGGCCCGCATCGATCGCGGCTTCCGAGCGGCCGAAGAACAGGAAGAGGAAGTCCTCCAGAGTGGGGACCGGATTCAGCGCGTAGTCAGGCACCTTGGGGTCACTCGTGGGGTCCCCGCCGCGGAGGCCGGTGCCGAGCAGGAGGAGCTTGCGGACCAGCTGGGGGTGGCGCAGGGCGACCTCCTCCGCCTGGTATCCGCCGATCGAGAAGCCGAGCAGATCGACCTGCTCCAGACCCAGCGCTCGGATGACCGCGGCGATGTCGTCGGCCATGTCCTCCATCCGGTTGCGCGGAGTGCCGGATGACGAGGCTATGCCGCGCCCGTTGAACAGGATGACCTCACGGCCTTCGGCCAGGCCGTCGGTCAGCAGGGGGTCCCAGTTGTCCATTCCCCCGCGGAAGTGCTGGACCAGGAAGATCGGGACGCCGGAGGGCTTGCCCCAGCGGCGGTAGGCGAATCGGTCGCCGTCGACCTGGATGTACTGGGTCGGTGCGGTCACATGCGTGTCACTCATGGTCTGAACCTTTCTGGAGGAGGTGAGCAATACGATGACGATCGTAATCTAAAAAGTCAACCTCTTTGATGTCGATCGACATCTATATATGCTTGACCGTGGAACGTCGACCGTGGAAGGGGTGGCTGCACATGCGGGTCACCAAGGCGCAGGCGGAGCAGAACCGTGCGCACATCGTCGCGACAGCCGCCAGGCTGTTCCGTGAGCGCGGCTATGACGGCGTCGGCGTGGCGGAACTGATGGCGGCCGCCGGGTTCACTCATGGAGGGTTCTACAGACACTTCCGCTCCAAGGGCGACCTGATGGCCGAAGCGTCCGCAAGCGGGCTCTCGCAGACCGCGGCACGGACGGAAGGTCTGGACCCCGCCGAGTTCGTCGAGTACTACGTCTCCCGGGAGCATCGCGACGGGCGCGGCGACGGCTGCACCATCGCGGCCCTCAGTGGCGACGCCGCACGCCAGCCGGCGGACATCGGGGCGGAGTTCGCAGCCGGGATCGAGAACCTGCTGACAGGCCTTCAGTCCCGAAGCGACACCTCGGGGGACGCGGGCCCGGGTACGGCCCGCGCCGCGATGATCGACATGCTCGCCCATTCGGTTGGCGCGGTGATGTTGTCGCGGGCATGCCCGGACGGTTCTCCGCTGGCGGACGAAATCCTCGACGTCTGCCACAAGCGGATTCTCGCGTCACTGGCACTGGGCGACAGCGCCCCACCGACGGCAGGGAGCCCGGAGGCCTGACCGCAATGGACCTCGGGGTGTGGGACTACGTCCGGCCGGGCGCGGTCAAGACGGTGCAGAACCTGTACGGCAAGTTCCATGTGATGCGCTACCAGTTCAGCGCCGAGGGCATCTTGAGGCTTCCCCCTGATCCAGGACACCTGGAGACTGGGATGTGAGAGTGCAGTACGTGAGATAAGGACCGTTTCGGGCTGGGGGCTGGGGGAGGGGGAGGGGTTCTGGTCGGTGGGGTGGGCCGGTGGCCAGGTGCGGGGCTGAGTGAACAGGCCGGTTCGGGTTCGGCGAGGATGCCTCGTGTGACCAGGCGTTGCAGCTTGGACCGGATGCCTTCGGTGTTCTTCGGGAGGATCGGCGGGTCGAGTGCCTCGCACGGGTCGCGGGCCCGCATCGGCCGGCCGGCGTCGGTGAGGGTGGTGAGGATCTGCTGGTAGGCCGGGTGGTCCGGCACGTCGGGGCGGGGTGTCTCCTGGACGGGACCAGGTCGGGGGATGGCGAGGAGGGTCTTGCGGGTGATGCTCAGGTTCTCGCTCTCCGTGTCGAGTTCTCCGAGGTGGGGGGTGAGGTCCTCGACGCGGGAGCGGAGCTGTCCAGCCTCTTTGTCCAGTTCGCGCTCGCGGGCCTCGATGTAGGCCGGGATGGCGCTGATCTGCGGGTTGTCGCTCACGGCGTCCTCCAGGCGGGGACGGTGGCGCCGGTGAGCCGACGGGCCATCACGGAGGCCATCGCCCAAAAGACACGCGAGCGGGAGCTGGCGGGTCGGTGTTCGTAGTCGCGGACCAGCCGCCGGGAGAACTTCAGGATCCCGTTCGTCTGCTCCACCACCCACCGCTTGGCCTGGGGGACAAAGCCTTTGTCAGCGGGGTTGCGTTCGACGATTACGACGTCGATGCCGTACTGCTTGCCGTGGTCGACGACGCTCTTCTTGAATCCTTGGTCGACCAGGGCTTTACGTACCGTGTCGGTCTGGGCGGCCACGCCGTCCAGCAGCGCGATACCGGCGGCGTTGTCGTGCGCACTGACCGGCAGGACAGCGACCGCGACGACCAGGCCCAATACGTCCACGGCCAGGCATCTCTTGCGCCCCGGCGCCTTCTTCGCCGCATACTTGCCCGTCGTGGTGGCCGGAACGCCGACGGTGGCATGAATACTCTGCGTGTCCAGGATGACCAGGCTTGGGTCGGCTAATCGCCGTCTTTTCTCCCGCGGTTGCCACCGCAACAGATCTTGGATGGTCTGGTCGGTGCCGTCGTCACGCCACGTGTAGAAGTAGTACTTCACCGCGCCGGCGGGCGGCAGGTCATGGGGGAGCAGGTCCCACTGGCAGCCGCTGCGGTTCTGCTACAGGATCGCGTTCACGATCTCCCGCATCGCGTATCTGCCCTGGTGGCCGCTGACCGAGGGCTGTCCGGCCTTCCATGCCGCGAGCACGGGCTCGACCAGGGCCCACTGCACGTCGGAGACGTCACTCTCCCAGAGCCGATGTTCAGCATATCGGTCGGTTGCCTATGAACGAGTACTAATGTAAGAGTAGTCGTATGTCATCGATCAGGTTGTTCATCCTCGACACGTTCGCGAGGAACGGCGAGATGCACGGGCACAAGGTGCGCCTCCAGGCCGAGCGGGAGCATCTGCACCTGTGGACGGACGTGTCCGTGGGCAGCCTGTATCAGGCGATCAAGCGCCTGCTGGCTGAGGGCTTGCTCGAAGAGGTCAGGACCGAGAAGGAGGGCAATCTGCCCGAGCGTCAGGTGTACGGCATCACCGGTGAAGGGCGGCTGCGTCTCAAGGAACTCCAGTCGGAGAGTCTGCGCCACATCTGGATGAAGCCGGACCCGTTCGACCTGGCCCTCACCCGCCTGGACCCGGAGAAGCTGGACGAGCTCCACACGGTGATCGCATCCCGGCTGGATGAACTCGCCTCCATGCTCTCGGACACCGAGGCGCTGAACGCCAACGCCATCGACGGCGGCTACCTGACGGTGAGCGAGGCGCTAGCGGTCAGTCACAGTGCGCACAGACTGCGCGCCGAGATCGCCTGGCTCCAAGAGGTCCTGGACTCGGTGCCAGAGATTGTCACCGATGAACGGACCCGTCAGCCCGACACCCTCTGAATCACCGGATTCCGCCCCCCTTGAATCCGCCCGCGTCGCAGTCGGCGCGGCATAGCCCGGTAAGGAGCACGCCCCATGTCCGAACTCATCGAACCCTTCACCCTGTCCGTGCCGGAGGAACAGCTGACCGACCTGCGTGAGCGGCTCTCCCGCACCCGGTGGCCCGATCCAGAGACCGTTCTGGACACCAGCCAGGGCCCCCAGCTGGCGAAGCTCCGCGCGCTGCATGACTACTGGCTCAACACCTACGACTGGCGGCGGTGCGAGAAGACCCTCAACGGCTTCGGCCAGTCCCGCACCATCATCGATGGTCTGGGTATTCACTTCCTCCATGTGCGCTCGCCTGAGCCGGCCGCCCTCCCGCTGGTCATGACCCACGGATGGCCCAGCTCCGTCCTCGATTTCCACAAGGTCATCGGCCCACTGACCGATCCCGCAGCCCACGGCGGTGACCCGCGGGACGCCTTCCATCTCGTGGTGCCGTCGCTGCCGGGGTTCGGGTTCTCCGACCGGCCTACGGAACCCGGCTGGGGATTCCCCCGGGTCGCCGATGCCTGGATCACACTGATGGACCGGCTCGGCTACCGGCGATGGGGCGCCCAGGGCGGGGACCTCGGCTGCGCGGTCACCGACGAGATCGGCCGCAAGGCCCCCGGCGGATGCGTCGGGCTGCACCTCAACTTCGCCATGTTCCCGCCAACTCCCGACGAGATCCGGGACGCCACCGAGCATGAGCAGGAAATGCTCGACAGCGCCGCCTACTTCTGGGAGAACCTCTCAGGCTACGCCAAGGAGCAGGCAACCCGTCCTCAGGCCATTGGCTACTCCCTCGCGGAGTCCCCCATCGGCCTGGCTGCCTGGATCTACGCGATGTTCCAGGACACCTGCGGCACGCCGGGGGACGCGGAAGCATCATTCACCCTGGACGAGCTGCTCGACGACATCATGCTCTATTGGCTTCCCAACACCGGGACGTCCTCTGCGCGGACCTACTGGGAAATGGCACATTCGGCACGGCCCTCCGCGCCGAACGCCGCCGCACCGATCGCACTGCCCACCGGCTTCAGCATGTTCCCGGAGGAGCACGTCCGGAAGTCCCAGCGCTGGGTGGAACGCCGCTACAGCAACGTCGTCCACTTCAACGAGCTTGAGGCGGGCGGGCACTTCGCGGCCCTGGAACAACCGGCACTCTTCGTTGACGAAGTCCTGACCACCTTCCGTTCCTTGCGCTGAGCGCACCGCCGACATCGGCACCTCCCACCGACAGCTTCCCCCAACAAGGGCGATTCCTCATGACACCCCTGCCCGGCGAACTCCTCAAACTGCTGAACCGGCCCAGCCCCTGCTTCATCGCCACCACCATGCCGGACGGCTCGCCCCAGCTCACCCAGACCTGGGTCGACACCGATGGCGAACACATCCTCATCAACACCGTCGAGGGCTACCGCAAAACCAAAAACGTTCAACGCGACCCTCGTGTGGCCGTCAGCATCGCCGACCCGGATGACACCTCCCGCTACTTCTCCGTACGGGGACGCGTCACCAGCGCCACGACCGACGGCGCCGCCGAGAGCATCGAACATCTCTCCCAGAAGTACACAGGCCACCCCTACGCCTCGTACGGCGACCCGGGCCAGACCCGGCTCCTGCTGACCATCACCGTCGACTCCGTCATCCATTCCCCCATACGCTAAAGACCCAAGGAACCGTTATGACCCGCTTCCCCCACAGCGCCGGCACCGCCCGCCCCTATGTCTGGGCGCCGGACCAGTCCCCGGCCTACTGGAACGTCGGCACGTACCGGAGAGTGCTCGCCGACGGCAGCCAGACCGATGGCCGGTCCTGCACGTTCGAGGAACTGTGTCCGCAAGGACTCGTCGCCCCACCGCACGTCCACGACAAGGAGCAAGAGGCTCTTCATCCTCGAAGGTGATTTCTTGTTCACCGTCGGAGACGAGGAGACCCCGGCCGGACCCGGCAGCTACGTCTACCTGCCGCCCAAGGTCCGCCACGGCTTCCGCGTCGAATCCGAAGTCGGCCGTGTCTACAACATGCTCACCCCGGCCGGATTCGAGCAGAACATCATCACCAACGGCCAGCACTCCCCCCAGGTCTCGATGCCCCCACTGGGAACGAGCGCCGTGCCACTGTGGAGGCAATTGCGTACCTCCAGGCCCCCAGCCCCCTGGGACGACCCTCGTCGGGTGGGCCAGAGGCCCGGCGAGCACCTCGAACAGGGACCGCACCGGCGCGGCCCCCAACCGCCGACGAAGGTCCCGCAGGGCCTTCGCGCTCGGCGAGGCCACCGGCATTCTGGCCAGGCCACCGGTGAGCTTGTCCCACACCAGCCGATAGCCGACCTCGGGGAACAGACACATCGCGAGCAGGAAGTACATCCCGACGCGGGACGGCAGATCACGCAGCCGCCGTTGCACCGTCCAGGTCTCCGCCAGCACCGGGTCCACCAGCTCGAACGGCACGACGGCGGTCAGCTCTTCCAGATGGCCCGGCGCGAACCGACCCGCCGCCACGGTCACCGAACGGGTGATGGCAAGGCAAAATGAATCCGCAACGGAACTCCTCACGTACAAGCTGTCTTGGTCGACTTCCTGTACCAACGAGCTCCGTTGTGTTTTCGCCTCGAACACCCAACGCGCTTGCAGGACCTGCGAAAACGCTAACCTCCTGGCCTTGGGGGAAGCCCCGTGGACGGAACCCGGGGCGGCTCGCACGAACTGGTGGTGCGGCAGGCCAAGTCCACCGCGGGACCAGTTCACAACGACGATGATGTTGACGCTGACGCACATGCCTTCGCCTGACCGCCCGCCGCACCGGATCCCGAGGACTTGCCGAGGGCGGCGGCGCCTCCGCTGGCGTTCAGCACCAGTCCGTCATTGCTGACTCCGACCGACTTGACGGAGAGACCCAGAGGCAGTTGCGGGATCTGGTAACTGCTGGCCCCGGCGTTCTCGATCCGGTGGGTGAGCCTCGCGGGAGCCGGCGCCCCTTCGAAGGTGACGTCGCCGGGCGTCAGCTGGATCTGTGAACCATTGAGCGTGGGCGACTCCTGGAAGGTGAGCAGTCCGCCCGCGATACTGATCACCAGTGCGTTCTGGCCCGGGTCCGCCGTGACCGAGGCGTTGCCCCGCCCCCCGAGTTTGGCGTCGATTCGGGACGCCGTGCCTTCGGCGGGCAGGGTAATACTGGCGTTCGACTCCTGCACGTGAACCTGCTGTCCGGAATTCGTCACCTGAAACAGGCTCAGCGAGAGGCCCAACTGGCCCTGCTTGCACGTTGTGTAGCCGGGGTCGTTGATCGTGACGGTCGAGATCGAGCCTGTCATGGCGTCGACGAGCGCGGGGGCCGTCCCGATGTCGACGCTCGGGTCGCCGCCGAGCTGGGCTTGTGCCGCGCCCGTGATCCGCTGTTCGAGGGAGTGCCGTACGACGATCTCGGCAGTGACTGCAGTGACGGCCAGGGCGAGCCCGGTGACCGCGATGGCTATCGTAGTTCGTCTGCGCATGGTGATCGCTCCGGTTGGTTCTGAGGGAGTCGCTGTTAGGGGTACTGCTCTGATTCGGTCTCCGGGCTCGGCTCGCAGTCGGAGGCGTTTGCGGTGTCTGCCTTGTCAACGGATGGCGCGGCGGGTTCCATGGGCCGCTCCTCCAAATGCGGCAGGATTCGATCGAGCCAGCGGGGGATCCACCAGTTCGCCTTGCCCATGAGGAACATGGCGGCGGGGACGATGACCAAGCGCACGATGCTCGCGTCGACCAGGACGCTGACTCCGAGGCCGAGGGCGAGCATCTTGACCACGACGTTGTTCGACAACATGAAGGCGAAGAAGACGCTGGTCATGATGAGCGCCGCGCAGCTGATCACGCGTGCGGTCACAGACAGCCCGGTCGCGATCGACTCGTGGTTGTCGCCGCGCGCCAGCCATGCCTCGCGGACCCGGGAGAGCAGGAATACCTCGTAGTCCATGGAGAGGCCGAAGACGATCGCGAACATCATCATCGGGACGTACGACTCGATCGGCACCTTCTCGCCGACTCCGAGCAGCGAACTGCCCCAGCCCCACTGGAAGACGGTGACGACCACGCCGTAGGCGGCGCCGATGGAGATCAGGTTGCACACCGCGGCCTTGAGGGCGAGCACGGGGCTGCGGAAGCTGGCCAGCAGCAACAGGAACGCGGCGGCGATGACGACCCCGATGATCACCGGTAGGCGGGAGCTGACCTGGTCGCGGAAGTCGAGTTGGAAGGCGACCTGTCCGGTGACGTAGCTGGTCGCGTTGGTGCCGTCGAGCGCCTTGGGCAGCGTGGTGTCGCGCAGGGTGTTCAGGAGCGTATCGGTCGCGCCGTCCTGCGGTCCGGAGGACGGCGCGACGGTGGAGATCAGCAGGTCGTGGTCCGACGTGCTCCTGATCGCCGCGACTGAGGCGACGTCAGAGGTCGACGACAGGTCGCTCGGCAGGGATTTCTCCAGGTTCGACACCTGGCTAGAGCTGAGGCCCTTGACATCGACGACGATGGTGAACGGGCCGTTCGAGCCTGGGCCGAAGGCGGCGCCCATCTGGTCGTAGGCGATGCGGTCGGTGTAGCCGGATGGGTCGGCGCCAGCGTCGACGTGGCCGAGTTGGATGGAGAAGAGCGGGATGGCCAGGGTTATGAGCACGACCAGGCCGCCGAGCAGGAAGCTCACGGGGTGGCGTCCGACGCGGGCGGCGTAGGCGTGCCAGCCGCCGCCGTCCCCGGAGCTTTCGGCGACTGGCTGGCGGACCCGCAGCTTGTCGATCCTCCGGCCCGCGAGGCCGAGCAGTGCCGGCACGAGCGTCAGGGCGCTGATCGCGCCGACGGCGACGGTGATTCCTGCGGCCAATCCGAGCTTGCCGATGAAGGTCATTCCCGAGGCGTACAGCCCGAGCAGCGCGACGATGACGGTTAGCGCGGCGGTCAGCACGGCGCGTCCACTGGACGCGACGGTGCGGGCCGCCGCGGTGTCCGGGGCGACGCCGTCCATGATCAGTTGGCGGTGCCTGGTGATCAGGAACAGCCCGTAATCGATGCCGACGCCGAGACCCATCATGATCGCTAGGGTCGGGGAAGCGACGGCGAAGGTGGTTTCGGCGGCGAGCATGCCGAGCAAGCCGAGGCCTGCCGCGCCGCCGATCAGTGCGCTGGCGATGGGCATGCCTGCCGCGAGCACGCTGCCGAACCCGATGAGCAACACGATGACCGACACGGCGATGCCGGCGCCTTCGGAGGTGACGTCCCTGGTGGTGGGCCTGGCGGCCACGCCGAGGGATTCGCCATAGTTAACCTGGACTCCGGCGTTGGTGGCGGGGTGCATCGCCTGCTCGACCTGGGTGACGTAGGAGCTGCCGAGGTCGGAGGGCAGGGTGTCGAATTGGGCGGTCGAATAGGCGGTGCGCCCGTCCTTCGAGGTGGTCGCGCTGGAGAGCGGGTCGGAGGCCGACAGGACGTGCGGTAGTTTGCGCATGTTGTCGATGCTGGTCTCGATCGCCTGCTGGTCGGTGGACAAGCTGCCGGAGTCGATCGCGAAGACGATCTGGCCGCTCTGACCGCCCGCGGACGGATCGTGCGCCTGCAGCACGTTGATTCCGTTGACGGACTGGGAGCCGGTGACGTTGAAGTCGTCCGAGTAGGTTCCGCCGAGCGCGCGGTGGCCGACCACCGCGCCGACCGTTATTATGATCCAGATCGCGCCCACGAGCCAGGAGTGCCGGGCGCACCATCCGGCGGTGCCCGCGAGCAGGCCACGCGGGCGCTCGCGTTCGTCCACGGCGCGATCCGGCTTCTCGTGCTTGGTTCGTCGGAACATCGAAAGTGACCTTCCTTCAAGTGGGGTCAGGGAGCGAGCAGATCGCGTACGGCGCGCTGAGCCGCGTGCCTCGGGGGTCCAGAAGGCGCCGACGTAGGCGTGGAAGGCTGCGGGTACGTAGGTGGTGCGGCCCGCGTTTCCGGCGATCGAGAGCCGATCGGCGAGCTGACGGGCGTCATCGGCTAAGATGTCGCGCCGCCTTGGAAGACATGCACGGGCGGAAGGTAGTCGAGGTCCGCAAACAGCGGGCTCAGCCGGGGCTCGAGACGTTCGAGGCCGCCCACCCACAGTCGGCCGGCCCGCGAGTAGCCGAGCGTTCAGCATGGGATCGAGTCGCTCGAGTGCCTGTATCTCCGGGCGGGTTGGAAAGGGTGGTCAGGTCGAGATGAAGGGAGAAGAGTGCGACCTGTCTCGGTAGCGGCTCTCCTCGATCGCGATACGTGATCGCCTGGCCGAGGGCGAGTGCACCGCCCGCGGAGTCACCGACCAGCCTGATGTTTGCCGCGCCCGCCTCGGCGACTGTACGCACGTACACCGCACGGAGCGCGCTGTACGCCTGCTCGGCGTCGCCTTCCGGTGCGAGACGGTAGAGCTGTACGGTCACGGTCACGCCGGTATCGCGCGTGATCCGATCCAGAATCCACCAATGTGCTGTTATCGGCGGCCTCACATAACCGCCGCCGTGCGTGTAGATCAGGTGCTGTCCGTCGGCGCGTTCCCGCGGTTCCAGTCGTAGCACCGGGATCCCGCTGACCTCGGACTCGGTCACGGCGAAACGGCCGTGGGGATTGTCCGGAACCTCGGCGGGCTTCGGATATCGCCGAGTCGAGATGCGCGCCAGTTCCGCGTCGCCACTCCCTCCGGCTCCTGGTGCGCAGCAGCGCCCGGGTATAGGTCATGACCAGGCTCATCGCGACTCCCTTCGGTTGTGCGCGGCCGGCGTCGGCGGATCGCGACCATCACTCACGTAGTGAACGCTATCACAATAGTATGGGAAGGGTGACGAGTCATGCAGGTTAAGATACCGAAGGCTATGTAAATAGTGTTAGCTCTGTAAGCTATCCGCGAATGGAAAGGGCTCCGGCGATGACGACGATGGTGACGTTGACCGGGGCGGGGCAGCCGTACCCGGCGGCCGGCCGCGCTGATGCAGGCACTCTCGTGCGATGCGGCGAAACGGTGCTTCAGCTCGACACCGGTTGCGCGACCATGCTGAGGTTGGCGGAGATCGAGGTGACTCCGGCCGCGCTCAATGCGGTACTCCTCACCCATGTGCACAGCGATCACGTGATCGACCTGCCCGATGTCGCGATGGTCCGCTGGGACAAGGAGTTTCCGGCCGGTCCGTTGCCGGTGGTCGCACCCCGCGACGCTGCCGCCCGCTACGTTTCGCGGATGTTCGAGCCGTTCGCCGACGACATACTCAAATTGAACTTGTGGGGGCGGGTTGTGTGATCAGCGCTGGGGCGATGGTCAGTCCGGCTCCGGCGAGGCAACCGTTGATGACGTCGGGTCGGTACTGAATCTTCTTGAGCTTGCGCTTCATGATGCGGACGAGACTGGGAGAGGTCGGTTGCGACGAAGTCGACCATCGCCCGACGCATCAGCGACCAGACCCACTCCCGCGGGTTCAACTCAGGCGCGTAGTCGGGCAGCTGGAAGATCCGTAACCACTCCCTGTCCTCCTCGGCGAAGTCGTAGAGCTCCTGCACCAGGTGCAGCGACAGGTTGGGGCCTCCCACACGACCGGCGTGCCCAGCTGGATGTGCGTCATGACGATCAGGTCGCGGTAGTCCTGCCAAGTGAAGGTCTTCGGCCCGCCCCGGCGCCCGTGGTAGGCGTGCAGCTTGTAGAAGAAGCGGGCGTGGTCGCCTGGGCGGAAGCAGACCACGCCGGCCACCTTCGCCCTGCCCTGTCCCCGTTCGCGCACCCTCACCACCGGGCGCTGCCAGCGCGGTGCCCAGGTCCGGCCCTTCGGCCGGATTCAGGCACTGTCCTGCCTCGTCCTCGAAGCAGATGTGGGCGCCCAGGTCCGCCGCGGTGACTTTACCAGCGGCCGCACCTGGTCCTTCCAGACCTCCACGGCAGCCTCGTCGCGCTCCACCACCTGCGAGGTCCAGCCGTGTCGGCGCAACAGCTTCCACACTCCCTTCGGGGTGTAACCCCCGCCATCCGCATACCGCATGAGACCGTCGTGGTGCAGGGATCAAGAACCGTCACCGGCGCGCGCCCCTACGAGTTCAACCGGAGTAGCGGTGCGCATGAAGCACGTGGAGTCGGATCCGCCGCAGGTAGAGCTGAGCACGTTCACGCCCGAGCCGAAGCCCGCGGAGGTCTGGCGCGGCGGCGATGTCGTCGTGAGCGCGGTCGCCGTGCACCATGAGCCGGTGAGCGACGCTGTCGCCTACCGGGTCGAGACATCCGACGGTGCGGTGGTCATCTCCGGAGACACCCGGGTGTGCGCCGAGGTCGAGGAAATGGCCGCGGGAGCGGACGTGCTGGTGCGCGAGGCATGCCGGAACACGGCACTGGCCGATGCCATCCGTGGCACCGCGTTCGAGGCGATCTTCGAGTATCACGCCGACACCGTCGCCCTCGGCGCGATGGCGGAGCGCGCCGGTGTCCGCTACCTGGTGCTGACCCACATGATCCCCCCGCCCGGCACGCCGGAGGAGGAGGCGGGGTTCGTCGAGGACGTGCGCAAGGGTGGCTAACGGGGACCGGTCACCGTCGGAGGCGACCTGATGAACTTCGAGATCGCCGGTCGCGAAGCAGCTCGATGACGCACACATGCGGGGAGCTCTCATCCATGGCCAACATCGAGAACCACCCGAAGGTCGACGTCGCGATCGTCGGATGCGGTCCTGCCGGACAGTTGCTGGCGATCGTCCTGGGCCGACGAGTCAGCGAGTTCGAGCGCCGCAGCAAGCCCCATCCGTTGCCGCACGCGGTCGTGTTTGACCACGAAGCCGTGCGCCTGCCGGCGGACGTGAGGCTCGCTGCCGACCTGGCCGGGATCAGCTGAACCCGCCGACGCTGTACGCGAAGACGAGCCGCACACCCGGGATCGAGGTGCGACCGGGGACCGAGGCGCTCTCCGTTGTCCAGAATGAGCACTCCGTGACACTCACCTGTACGACGGGGGGCGGCGGTCGCCACGAGACGGCCGCGGCGTTCGTGGTCGGCTGCGGCGGGGCGAACAGCATCGTGCGCCCGTGGACACCCGGGTGATGGACCGAGGCTTCTGTTACGACTGGCTGATTGTCAATGTGATCCGGGAGCGCGAGCGGGTCTGGTCGCCCGCGAACCTCCAGGTGTGCCACCCGACGCGGCCCACGTCCGTCCTCTCCGGCGGACCGGGGCGGCGTCGCTTCGAGTTCATGCTGCTCCCGCACGAGAACCGCGAGGAGATGAACCACGCCGGGAGCGCCTGGTCGCTGATCAGACCGTGGGGCCTGAGCCCGGAGAACGCCCACCTGGAATGCCACGCCGTCTACACCTAGCGGGTTGTCGCCCGTGACCTGAGCAGTTCGAGGGACAGCTCCTGCTTGCCGCCGAAGTTGGAGTGGAGCGCGCCGATCGAGTAGCCGGCGCTCTCCGCGATCTCCTCGACCGAGGCGCCTGCGTATCCCTTCTGGGCGACGGTTTCGGCCGCGACGTCGAGTAGAAGTTCCGGCGTGCGCGCCTTCGACTCCGCACCGGTGAGCCGCTTCGGCCGCTGTTTCGTATCTTGATCTGTCGCCATCAAGAGATGCTATCCAAATAGTGAACTTTATTTCAATATCCCATACTCGACGGGTGGCCTCGTTCCGTGGGGGTTGCTATTGACATAGTAAACACTATCACGGTAGTGTCCGCATCATGAGTTGGAATTCGTGGAAGGTATCCGCCCGGTACGCGGTCATGGGAGTGGTCATGGCCGGGATGTGGGCGTCGAATGCCGGTGAGCCGCTGATCCAGCACGCGGCCAAGTTCGTGGCGATCGGCGTGCTCGGACCGCTCATACTGGCGCGTGCGCTGCAGCGCCGTGCCCGGCGCGCCGGGCGGGTCAGGCAGAGCAGGCGGTCAATCGAGAAGGCGACGGCGTTCAGGGTCGTGGTGGTGTTCATGGCTCTGCTGGCCAGTGCGTTTCTCCGTTCGCGGGTGCACGACGCCGACTACATGGTCGCGGTGGGCATCTTCTTCTTCGTCACGCTGCTCGGTCCGCGGTTGGACGGGAGCCTGGGCGCCGCCGTGCGACCCGCCCGCACCGCCGCCGAGTCGTCGGCGGAGATGGAAGGGAACTGAGATAATGTTCAGTGCCACCATCGGCTGCTCCGAGCTGAACCACGAGCTTGCGGGTGCCGGTCTGTGACTGATGTTCCTCAACGGCTCGAAAGCCACCCTGTCGGCGGTGGTGCCGCTGCTCGGCCGCCTGGCGGAGCATTTCGAAGTGGTCGGATTCGACCAGCGCGGCCTGGGTCGCTCGGCCTCGGCTGCAGGTCCTTACAGCATGGCGGAGTTGGCCGCGTGCGCGGTCGGGTTGGCCGATCACCTCGGCTGGCAGGGGTTCCGCGTGTTCGGAGTGAGTCTCGGTGGAATGGTCGCCCAGGAATTGGCGGTGACCTGGCCATCGAGGGGTGAGCGGTTGGTGCTCGCGGCCACGTTCGCGGTTGGCGCGGGCGGCCCGTCCTTTCCGCTGTACATCCTCGGCGAGCTGCTGGCCAATGAGCGGGCAGTTCGTTGGGTGGGTCTGGGTGGACATGAGGTTTGCGCCCGAGTTGCCAGGTGAGAACGGAGGGCTGCTGTGGCTGATGGCGGGTGCGCTGGGGGCGGAGAGGTCGGCGCTGGTGCGCCGCGGGGAAGCGCTACAGTCTCGGGCGAGGGCGGCGCATGACACCTTCGACCGGCTCGCGCGGATCTAGTTGCCCCGCGATGGTCGCCGCGGGGCGGTTCGACGGTATCGCGCCCCCGGCGAACACGGAGGCGTTCGCCGGGGGCGCGATACCGGAGCCCTGCTGAGGATCCTCGAAGGCGAGCGCCTGTTCCTGCTGCCGGATCCCGCCGCGCTCACCTCAGTGATCGATTTTCCTGGCAGAGGTTGACCGCTTGGTCCGAGGCTTCGGATGTTGCTCCAGCATGGTCACTTCGGTGAACAGCGCAGCCAGGGTGCGCTCGAACAGGTCCTCCGGCACGGAGTCGGGTTCGATGCGCCGTAGCTGGACCAGGCCGTGGAACAGCGCGAGCACGATGGTCGCGATGTTCTGCAGCGGGTAGTCCGTGCTGCGGCCTTCGCGCTCGAGGATCCCGGCGAGCAACTGCGTGAGCGCGTCGCGAGTCTCGTCGACCTGCTCGGCGAGGGTCGCCATCGCCTGCGGGTTGCGTACCGCGTAAAGCCAGAACTCCGCGTGCAGGGACTCGAAGACGATGTCCGTGTCCGCGGTCTCGATCAGCAGCCGCCCGAGCCCGTCGGCAGCCTTGGCACCCGCCTCCCGATTGCCGATCATCTTCGCGGCCTCGGTAATGCGGCCGGTGGCTCGCGATTTGAGCAGCTCAAGGAACAGTTCCTGCTTGCCGCCGAAGTTGGAGTAGAGCGCGCCGATCGAGTAGCCGGCGCTCTCCGCGATCTCCTCGACCGAGGCGCCTGCGTATCCCTTCTGGGCGAAGGTCTCGGCCGCGGCGTCGAGCAGCAGTTCCCGCGTGCGCGCCTTCGACTCCGCGCGGGTCAACCGCTTCGGTCGCGCTTTGGCGTCTTGTCCTGTCGTCATCGCGTAATGTTACCCAAATAGCACTTGCTATGTCAATTGCGGAGCCTGCGAAAAGCTGTCGCCCGGTAGGCCTGCGGATAGGCTCTCGCCGCCGAACACCTTCCGGGTCGCGGGTTCGCCGCCGAGGACGAAGGGTGCGAGCAGTGGCGAGCCCACGGTCCACGAGGTCTTCTCCTCCGGCCGGATCGCGTTGTCGGCGTAGACGTAACCGGTCCAATAGGGGCCGTCCAGGTCGCGCAGGTGGCCGACGTCCGTCAGTGCTCTGCGGGCCCGATCCGGTCGCCTGACGGCCCACAGGGCGATGCAGAGTTCGAAGGTCTCACCTCCGGCCACCCATGGTCTGTCGTCCACACAGCGGGTCCCGAGGCCGGGCACGACGAACCGGTCCCAGCCCGCGTCGATCCGTTCGAGTGCCGCCGCACCGCGCAATGCCGTGCCGAGGGCGGGGTAGTGCCAGTCCATCGAATAGCGATCCTTCTCGGCGAATACGCCGGACGGCGGCTGCCCGCCGAAGTCGCCTGCCGACGCGACCGCCCGGCCGAGCCGTACTGCCGCGCCGGTCCATTTGTGGGCGAGCCGCGGTTCGCCCATCCGCTGCGCGATGGCGACCGCGCAGCGGCGAGGGCGTGAGATCCGTGGTTCTCTTCGACTGACACGTCGATCCTTTTGCAGTCGGCGAACCCGGTCGCCTCAGGGGCGAGCCCGGGGATTGACCGCGCCCGGCGAGCGGTGTACGCCGGGCGCTTTCTGAGTCGATGGTCGCGGCCGGGCGGGCACGGATGGGCATCGCGCCGCGAGTCCCCGACCGACCGCTTTTGCAGCCGTCTGCCGCTCTGCGTGCAAGGCGCTCGGATCACAGATCGCTATGATAATGGTTACTATCGAGATAGTGTATATTATCTCGATGTGGCTCCATGCTGTTGCTTCCACCTACTACGGAACGCGAGCGAGGGTGCCGCCGCGCATCGGCCACAATCCGGGAGAAATAGTGATGACCATTGCGAAAACCGCCGCTGGCGCGGTACTTGGCGCTGAGGTCGGCGACGCGATCCTGGCCTGGAAGGGCATCCCTTACGCCGCTGCGCCTCTTGGGCCGCTGCGCCTGCGCCTGCCACAACCGGCTGCATCATGGATGGGCGTTCGCGACGCGACCGTCTATGGGCCGCCTTCTGTCCAGGCACCACGCCAGCTGCCCGGTCTTCTTGCTGGGTCCGAGCTGCCTGACCCCTCGGAAGACTGTCTCTACCTGAATGTCACCGCGCCGGCTAACGCCTCTGGCCGCCCAGTGCTGGTGTGGCTTCACGGCGGCGGCTACTTCAACGGCAGCGGCACCGACATGGCTGGCGACGGCAGTTCCTTCGTGCGTAGCCACGGTGCCGTGGTCGTCACAGTCAACTACCGTCTCGGCGCGCTCGGCTTCCTCGCCGTGGATGGCGAGGCGCATACGGGCGCCTATGGACTGCACGACCAGATCGCCGCGTTGCGCTGGGTACGGGAGAACATCGCCGCGTTCGGTGGCGATCCAGAGCAGGTCGCCGTCTACGGCCTGTCCGCCGGTGCGAAATCCGTGGCAAATCTGCTCGGATCCCCGCTCACTCGGGGCCTGATCCACCGCGCCGCGTCCAGCAGTGGGGGCGCAGAGCGTGTCGCGACTCCGCGCCAGGCCGCAAGCGTGGCCCGCCGCTTCCTGCGCGAACTGGGTGGCAGGGCGGAGCTCATTCGCAGCGCACCGGTCGCCGAGATCCTCGCCGCGCAGAACGCCATCGCCGGGGGCGTGCGCGCCACATGGATCTGGCGCCCGGCGCTCGACGGGCTGGCCCTGACCGCCCGTCCGCTCGATGCCATTGCCGCTGGATCCGCCGCCGGCATTCCGCTGCTCGCCCAGACCTGCGCTGAGGAATGCGCCGCTTACCAGATGATTGCGCCCGACACCGCAGATCAGACCGACCGAATCCTGACGAAGAATTTTGGGTCGGCTGGTTGCGAACAGATCCTTGCCGCCTACGCCGCGAGCCGCCCAGAGTTGGCGAACAACCCGGCGCAGCTGCGCGTCGCCGTGATGACGGACGAGCGCTACGGCATACCGACCACCCGTCTCGCCGATACGCAGTCCGCGTATGCTCGGGTGTGGCGATCACGCTATGACGGACCGCTGAACATCCCGCCCGGGCTGGGCCTTCCCGAAGGCGTCCTGCCGGCGGTCCACGGATCCGACGGCATTCCGATCTGGAACGGCGGCGACGATCTCGCCAGTGCCCTGCATGAGGCCTGGGGGGAGTTCATCGTCGGCCGTGCCCCGGCTGCAGCCGGTCTTCCCGAATGGCCCTCCTACACCGTCGATCGCCGAGCGACCATGATTTTCGACCGGGCCGGATCGCGCATGGCCTACGACCCGCTCGGCGCGGAACGCGCTGTCTGGGATGGGCGCGAGTGGCCGTCCGGTACATGGTGGGAGTTCGACGAAGTGGAGTGAGGATGCCACCGGTGGGCCGGCACACCGCAGCGGGGCACCCGCGACGCCCGTCCGTCGACCTCTGACGGCCGGCCACTACCCCGACGAGGACCAGGAAGGAGCAGGGCGCAGGCCACCGGGCCTGTGGAACCCGGCGCAGCCGCGGCGTCATGCGACGGCCCGCCCAATGCCGGACGGCTAGGCGCTCCGGTCAGAGGTCACGGATCAGGCCCGAAGCAGGCCGTACGGCGTGGGAGGCGGACTACCCAGCCGTTTGCAGCCCATGCTTTCAGCAGGTGGGTGAGGTGGGAGACATTCGACAGCCCGATGGCGTCTCTGATCTCTTTCGGGCCGGCAGCTTCCTCCTGTCGGTACGGCAGGGCAGCGAGCACTCGCTCGAGGAGAGTCGGCGGCACTCCGTCCGCAGAGGCGGGAGGGAGCGGCAGTCGAGGGACTGCAGGGATGCACCACGGGCGTGGGGGTGGTGGTGTGACCAGGACCGGACGGCGGAGCTCGACGGTGATTTCGTCGATGCGCACCGAGGGTGCGGGGCGGTGATGCGGATGCTTCTTGCGGTCGCTGGTGCGTAGTCTGCGGCGGGGGACGCGCCGTTCAGGTGTGAGCAGATAGGCGCGCAGGCTGCCACCGTGGTAGTCGGTGTCGGGGTCGATCTCTGCGCGGATCACGCTGTCGCGGCCGTGGTCGAGGGCGTGCTCGAAACTGATCCGATCGGGGTCGAGTCCGCTGGCGTGTGCGGCCTCGGCGATCTCACGGCCAAGCAGTTGGTAGACGATCAGCGCCGCCCACAATTCCTGACGCACGGCCCGGGGCTTGCGGGAGCGCAGGGGGAGGCAGCGCAGCAGCCCCAACTTGAAGTCACGGGAGGCGGATTCGACCTCCCACCGCTCGTGGTAGAGGGCAATCAGGTCCTGCGCCGGGTAGAGCACAGGATCGCACAGCGTGGTGACCAGCCGATAGCGGGTGCTGGTGCGCGTCCCGTCGGCCAGCCGTACTACGACGTCGGCGTCGATCACCCGGACGTCGACGCCGCCGAGGCGGCTGAGGAAGGTCCCGTCGTCGAGGACTGCGAGGACGGGCGGGACCCGCCTGGCGGTGCAACGCACCAGAAACGCGGCACCGGTCGCGGCGATCTGCCTGTACAGGGGAGCCGAGCCGAAACCGCGATCGGCCAGGACGAGCATGTCGGCGCGTAGAGCCGGTGTCAGCCGGGCCGCGAGCTTGCGTTCGTCGCCGTACGCGGCGGCCAGTACGGCGTCGATAATGGCGCGGGTTCCGACCTCGATGAGCGCCAGCAATTGCACATGCGGGTGTGACCAGGGGGTAAGTGCCCGTCCACGGCCGAAGAACCCCTCGTTCGCGGGGGTGTTGGCGGTCTCCAGGGAGCGGCAGCCGTCGACCGCCACCAGCCTCCAGCCCCGCCAGGCGACCCCAGGGGTCCGCGTGGACGCGACCGGGCCGGCGAGAAGGCGGAACAACTGGTACAGCACCGGCTCACCGACCCGGCCCCGCAATTCGATCAGTGCGCTCTTGGACACCCGGGCCTGCCGCCGGTCCAGACAGGCCATGCCGCCGATCAGATGCTGCCACACGCGCTGGTACCCCTGGCCGGGAAACAGCTGGAGCGCCAGGACGAAGTAGACCCCGACGAGCAGTGGAAGCTTCCGACGACGCTGAGGCGGTCGGGCCTCACGCTCCTCCTCCAGAGCGCGCTCGACCAGCTCCCTCGGTATCTGGCGGGTGAGTTCACCCAGGTGGGCAGGCCGCAGCAAGCCATTCCGGCAGTCGGCTGCGTACGAGGAAATACCCACTTCGGAGTCGGGCACGGTGTTCTGGAGCAACGCTGGTCCTCCTCGGCGCCTCCGCGAGAGCCCTCCGCTCCCTACGGAGACAACCGTGGCGTCGGACTGCGCACCACACTCGGTTGGCAGGGCTCCGTCAGAGGAAGCTGCGCGGCACGGTCACCACGTGCTTGCCCGCGACGCCGCCGCGCTCGAACGCCTGGTGCGCGGCGGCGATGTCCGCGAGCGGGTACACGCTGTCGATCACCGGGCGCAGCGCACCCGACGTGACATGGTCGGCCACGTCACGCAGGACGGAGGTCTCGGGGTTGGCACTGAAGGTGCGGATGCGGCGGGTGCCGTGCACGCTGGAGGCGACGATCGCGGCCAGCGCCGACGGGGACAGCCCGACGGTGACCATCCGGCCGCCCTTGGCCAACCGGCTGCGGTAGCAGTGCAGTTCCGTGCCGACGGTGTCGACGATGACGTCGAAAGGCCCGATCTGCTCCGAGGTTGTGGAGCGGTAGTCCAGGACATCGTCGGCGCCGAGGTCGGTCAGGAGCTCGGCGTGGCGATCGCGTGCCAGGGCGGTGACGTGACTGCCCATGGCGTGCGCCAACTGCACGGCGGCCGTGCCGACTCCGCCGGCCGCGCCCCGCACCAGGACCCGTTCCCCGCCTGTGAGGTGCACGCTGTCGCGCAGCGCGATGAGCGCCGTAGCACCGGCGACCACCAGGGAAGCCGCCTCGACCGACGAGAGGTCCGCCGGGGCGTGCGAGATACGGCTCGCAGGAACCACGGCATATTCGGCCGCCCCGGCGAGGGAGTGCCGCTGCCGGGGATGCACCATGCCCCACACGCGGTCCCCGACCCGATAGCCCTCGACACCGGTACCGGTCGCGGCGACGGTGCCCGCGAAGTCGAGTCCCACGCCGATCGGGAAGCGACGTCCCGTCACCATCTTCAACTCTCCCGAGCGGACGATCACATCGTGCCCATTCACGCTGGTCGCCTCGACCGACACCAGCACCTCACCCGCACCGGGAGCGGGGCGCTCGACGTCGTTGACCCGCAGGACGTCCGCTGTACCGAAACCCGTGATCTGAACGGCCTTCATGGCGCTGTTCCTTCCGTGACCGGCTGTGGTGGATCCGATGCTGGACCCCGCGCGCGACATCGCGGTCGTTCTCCTTTTCCTGGGTCTGGCAGACCCACCCTTGCGGGCCGCACCGACGGCATACTGGCGTCGTGACCGACTCCTCCCACGCCATGAGCGACGATCCCCGGCGCGAACTCGCCGACTTCCTGCGTACCCGGCGAACTCGGCTGCGGCCAAAGGATGTTGGACTGGAGCCCGGCCCGAGGCGGCGTGTCGCCGGGCTGCGGCGCGAGGAGTTGGCCCTGCTGGCGGGGGTGAGTTCGGACTACTACCAGCGCATGGAGCAGGGACGCGACGTCCGGCCCTCCGAACAGGTCCTGGACGCCCTCGCGCACGCCCTGAACTTCTCCGCCGAGGAGACCCGGCACCTGCACAGCCTCGCCGCCGCACGTAATCCGGCCCGCCCGCCGCGTCCGTACGAGTCGGAGGAGGTACCAGACACCACGCTACGACTCCTGCGCGGCATGAGCTCGCCCGCTCTGGTCGTCGGGCGTTTCCTGGACGTGCTGGCCTGGAACCCGCTCGGCCGTGCTGTGCTGGGCGAGTTCACCCGACAGCCGCAGAAGGAGCGTAATCTGCTGGCACTGTTCCTGCACCCGGAGGCCGACCGTGCCTGCCCGAACCGGACGGCCACCGTCGCCGAACTGATCGGGATGCTGCGAACCCAGGTCGCCGCCGACCCCGGCCCCCCCGCGCGCGGTCGAGCTGGTGGGCGAACTCGCGGTCCACAGTGACGAGTTCGCGGCCCTGTGGGCCCTCCACGACGTCGAGGAACCCACCCGCGGCCAGATGCGTCTCAACCACCCCCAGGTCGGCGAACTGAACCTGGATTGGGACGCCTACCCGATACCGGGCAACCCCGGCCCCGCGCTCATGGTCTGCACCGCCGCCGAAGGCAGCCCCGACGCCGAACGACTCCAACAGCTCGCCGCACTGCCGGGCGCCCCTTGATCCACTGGGCGGTGTGCACCGTGAGGTCGCAGGTCACGGGTCTTGTGTGGATTGCGAGTCGAGTACTCGTGACGGCCGTCGGTTGATGACCATGGCGTATATGCAACAGACCCGAGGTTCGCGACTCGCGGGTTCCCCGACCGTGGAATGGCCATCCAGATGAGTGAGTGAGGCGGCTTCGTGTAGCGAAGGGTGGTTTTGCCCAGTTCTGCCGGACGGGTGCCACCGCCAGCCGTAGCCCTTCGTCTCCGCCCCTGCCTGGGCGGTCATGCGTACGCTCACATGCCCACGCCAACTCCTCCGCCGACGGCGTGAAGAACTCCCGTAACTCCCGTTCCGAGATCAGCTTCTTGAACCTCGGATACGCCGTCCGCTCCAGCGACGCCACACCAACCGCCCCACGCCCGACCGACTGACAGCGGCCACCATCAACAGCGACGATCTCGGGAGCGTGGCCAGGGCCAGATTATGGAGCGTAGTCACACTCGCCGTATTCACGTCGCCGCCGCTCAAGGTGAAGTGGTCGGTCGCCAGGGCCGAACGCAGTGGCCGTACGCACAACTCGCCGTCCTCGAGGACCTCGGCGTGCCGTGCCGTGATGACCGTTCCGACCGGTCCGCGCGCACGGAGCTTGAGCCAGCCCACGACGTTCTGTCCGAAGTCGAGGAGAAGGGCGCCAGAAGCGCTGCGCCACGTCCGCTGCGGGCGCAGGTGGGCGATGCGCCGTACCGGCGGGGCGAGGTCGGGGCTGAGGCGGGCGTTGTCGTAGTCCACGGCGCGGACTCCGGCCCAGTCCTCGTTCTGGAATCCGGGGCGCAGCCAGGCGTCGTTCTCGCGCCGGGCATCGATGGACTGACCGTCATCCAGAACGGCGCCTTCGCCTTCGGCGCCACGATCGTGATGCAGCCGAGGTTCGAGGCGCGGTCCGCCCTGCGTCTCATGCTCGCCCACGACGTGACGTTCTTCGCGGGGGTCCCGACGATGTACTGGGGCCTTCTCGCGGCACTCGACGAGTCGGTCGACGTCGCGCGCCTGGCCGCGAACCTTCGCGTGGCGGTTGCCGGTGGTTCAGCCCTGCCCGGTGAGATGCACAAGCAGTTCGAGGACCGCTTCGGGGTCACGATCCTCGAGGGATACGGACTGTCCGAGACGTCCCCGATCGCGTCCTTCTCCCCGTTCGGCGAGACACCTCGCGTCGGATCCATCGGGGTGCCCGTTCCGGGCGTGGAGATGAAGCTCATCCGCGACGACTGGTCCGAGGTCAGGGGCGGCCCCGACGAGATCGGGGAGATCGCGATCAAGGGTCACAACGTCATGAAGGGCTACTACAAGCGGCCCGCAGCCACGGCCGAGGCGATCAGGGAGGGCTGGTTCCGCTCCGGCGACCTCGCCCGCAAGGACGAGGACGACTTCTACTACATCGTCGACCGGTCCAAGGACGTGATCATCCGCGGTGGCTTCAACGTCTACCCGCGCGAGCTGGAGGAGGTGCTCATGGAGCACCCCGCGGTCTCGCTTGTCGCCGTCATCGGTGTACCGCATGAATCCCACGGCGAGGAGATCAAGGCCTTCGTGATGAAGAAAGCGGGGAGTGGCACGACCGAAGAGGAGCTCACCGCCTGGGCGAAGGAGCGGCTCGCCGCCTACAAGTACCCGCGCATCGTCCAGTTCGTCGACGCCCTGCCCCTGACGTCCACCGGCAAGATCCTGAAGCGCGAACTCGCCTGACCGCGAGACTGCTAGGCAATGCCGGGGTCTGGACCGACAACCCGCGGTGCCCCTCACTCATGCCTCTCACCCGTCCCGACCGAAGGACATCTGCTCATGACCTCCCTGCACGGCCACCTGACCCTGCCCAACGGCCAGGTGCTACCGAACCGGATCATGAAATCCGCCCTGAGCGAGGCTCTCGCGGACCGGAACAACGCCCCGGACCATCGCCTCGAACAGCTCTACCGGACCTGGAGCCGGGGCGGGTACGGGCTGATCATCACCGGCAACGTCATGGTCGACCGTACCCAACTCGGCGAGCTGGGCAATGTCGTCATCGAGGACGAGCGTGACCTCGCCGCACTGACCCGATGGGCAGCGACGACCAAGGACGCCGGCATCCCGACCTGGGTGCAGCTCAACCATCCCGGCCGTCAGGCCAACATGCTCGCGCTCGGGCACACACCGGTCGCGCCCAGCCCGATCACCCTCAACCTGCCCGGCGCCGCCAAGCCCCGCGAGCTGACATCCGCGGAGATCGAGGACATCATCGAGCGGTTCGCGACCGCAGCGGCGGTGTGCGAGACGGCCGGCTTCGCCGGGGTGCAGGTGCACGGAGCTCACGGATACCTGGTCAACCAGTTCCTCTCTCCGCTGTCGAACCGGCGCGACGACGAATGGGGCGGCGATCCCGAGCGCCGGATGCGCTTCGTCCTCGAGGTCGTGCGCCGGATACGGTCACGGGTGTCACCCGGCTTCGCCGTCGCCGTCAAGCTCAACTCGGCCGACTTCCAGCGCGGTGGATTCACCGAGGAGGAGTCCCGCTCGGTCGTTGCGGCTCTGGCGCAGGAAGGGCTCGACCTGATCGAGGTCAGCGGCGGCAGCTACGAGTCGCCGGCGATGATGGGCACCGCCGCTGCGTCGACGCGCGCCCGTGAGGCGTACTTCCTGGAGTACGCCCGTACGGTGCGCGGTCTGGTGGGCGACATCCCGCTGGCGGTCACAGGTGGCTTCCGCTCCCGAGGCGCGATGGAGGACGCCGTCGCCACGGGCGAGTGCGATGTCGTCGGCATGGGCCGGCCCACGGCCACGATGCCTGATGCCGCAGACGTGATCCTCGCGGGTCGTGCCGAGTCGGTCGTCGCGCACCAGGTGCGCGTCGGGATGCGCCGTGTGATCGGCAAGGTCGCCGACGTCAGGGCGCTCGACGGTGTGCTCGACCTCAGCTGGCACACCGACCAGCTGCACCGGCTGGGCGCGGGCCTCGAACCCGACCTGCGCCGCGGCCGTCTCGCCACCGTCGTCTCGATGGTACGGCGAAACGGAAAGACGTCCTTCCGCCGCAAGCGCGGGGCCTGAGGTCTCACTCGGTCCTCGGCGACGCAGGTCGGGAGGTCAGACCCTCGAGGCGGCCGAAACCGCGGTGTGCCGTCGAGCCGCGTCGGCGAAGGTCTCGAAGAGACGGCCGACCGCCTCGATGTCGCCGCCTATGGCGAGTCGACCGGAACTGACGGCGGCGGACGGCGTCTCACTTCCGAGGGACAGCGCGATGAACGTTCCCACATCGCAGGCGATGGTGGAGGGGGACGACGCGGGTGACGGTCCGGAACGGACCTGGAGGACTCCGTCACTGACGGTCACGGAGAACCTTTCGCCGGCATCGACGTCGCACTCAAGAGTGAGGCCGGCCAGTCGACCGGGATCCGTCGCTGCCGTCATGCACAGCGCCACCATGTCCGGACGAGCGGTCGAGGGGTCGACACCGTCGTTCATCAGGCCCAGGCCCCATAGGCCGAGCCCGATGATGGGGGTTCTCAGGCCTTCGCCGAACTCGGTCAGGGTGTACTCCGACGTCGGCTCGGCCTTGGAGACGACTCCGGTCGTGTGCAGGGTTCGAAGCCGGTCGGCGAGCCGGTTCGTCCCGATCGACGGCATACGGCCGAGGATCTCGGTGAACCGCTTCGGGCCCAGCAGGAGTTCGCGGAGGATGAGTACGGTCCACCGCTCGCCGAGCACGTCCATCGCCGTGGCGAGCGGGCACGCCTGCCCGTACCTGCGTATCGCTCCCATGTGTTCCACCCTACCGGCTTGCCCTGACGGCGCTTCGTACGCGCCGTCAGGGCATCACGTTGACGCGCCGCCAGTCCCCGGTGCTGGGCGAAGCGCACCATAGCGGGCCGGGTTCGCTCGCGGGCAGGTTGTTCGCGCCCGTCGCTACTTCGCGAAGGCGGGTGGCCGTCGGTACCCGCCGAGTTCGGCGCCGACCAGCGCGGCGAACTCGACGGTCGTCAGGTCGCCGCCGGCGGGGCCCATGGCCTGGACGCCGACCGGCAGCCCTGCGGCGTTGCGTTTCACGGGGATGGTCGTGGCCGGAGTTCCGGCGATGTTGGCGATCGCGTTCCACTTCGCCTGGTCCCAGTACGACCGCTTTGATCCGTCCACGTCGAATCGACGCCCGAACCGGTCGATGAGCTTGCCGTGATGCGGTGGCGCGGCCGTCGGTGTCACCGGCATCAAAACGACGTCGAACTCGTCGTAGAACCCGTGCCACCGCTGCCTGATCTCATGACGAGCCGCGTCCGCTTTGAGCCAGGAGTAGTGCGACTGGAAGGTCCCCCGAAACGCGGCCAGGGCGTCGCCGTGCGGATGCTGGAGCATGCGGGCGAGCAGTCCCGCCGCGAACCTCGGTGTGATTCCGGTGCGGTCGACCCCGAACGCACCGTAGACGAGCGGTTCGAACGCTCGGTGCGAGGTCGCGATGTCGACGGGTAGTGAGGTCGGCTGGATCGTCACCTTGGCACCTCCGTCGCGCAGGACGGTGACGACATCCTGGATCGCGCCGCTGACGTCGGTGTCGATCGGGCACGACGGATCGTCGTACCAGACCGCGACCCGGAAGTCGGAGAGCCGGCGCGCTCTCGGCGGGGCGAGGGTGTAGGAGAATCCCCCGTCGCGAGCCATCGGGCCCGTGGTCGCGACGAGGATCGGTACGAGGTCCCGGGCGTCCCGTACCTGCTAGCCCGGACACGCGAGGTCCATGTCGGCCCATCGGCCGGTACCCGGGCCGTTGGGGATGTGGCCCACCAACGGGATCGAACGCCAGGTCGCCTTGTGTCCGTAGAGCCCGTTGAAGTGTGCAGGGATGCGCGTCGATCCACCGATCTCCGAGCCGAAGTCGAAACCGGCCAGTCCTGCGGCCGTCGCCACCGCGCCCCCGCCCGCCGAGCCCCCGGATGTCCGGGTGAGGTCCCAGGGGTTGTTGGTTGGCCCGAAGACCGGGTTGTCGGCCTGCACGTCCTGGTTGCCCGGCGGCATGTTCGTCTTGCCGATGACGATGGCGCCCGACCGGCGCAGGCGGCTGACCGCCTCGGCGTCCTGCCGCGGTACGTTGTCCGCCAGGTCCCTTCGGCCGCACACCGTTCGCATGCCCGCGGTCTCGTAACTGTCCTTGACGGTGATCGGCAGGCCGTCGAGGACCCCGCGGTCCTCCCCCCGGGCGCGAGCGGCGTCCGCGGCGTCGGCTTCCTCCCGGGCGCGCTCGGCATCCAGGGTCACGATCGCGTTCAAGGTCGCGTTGTGGATCTCGATGCGCCGAAGATAGAGCTCCAGAAGCTCGCGGCTCGTCGTCTCTCCCGAGCCAAGAGCCTTGAGCTGGCTGGTCACCGAGGCGAAAGGCAGATCAGACATGGTTGGCTCCGAAGTTCTGGTTCGCGGAGTTCGCGCGGTGCGCGGGTCCGTACTGAGGTCTGGTCTCGACAGCCACCCGGCTCACCGTGCCTCGAGTTTGCCGAGAAGCGCACGCAACGTGCGGTCACCTGCCATGCGGGCGTCGATCGCCGGGTTGATCACACCTCGGAGGGTGGACAACGGCGTCCAGCGGGTCGGCCGGATCACGCGGGGCGAACGGTGCTCGACGGCCTTGACGATGGCCTGGGCAGCCTCGTCCGGCTCGATGCGCTTCAGCAGTGGTCGCGGGGAGGTCCTCGACAGGATTTCGGCGATGGCCGGATCCTCGTCGACACCGTGTTTGATCATGTCCGTCTGGATGAGCGAGAAGTAGGCGGTGGTGGCAGAGGCGCCGTGCCGGGCGAGTTCCACCCGCAGGCCGCGTCCGAGCTGCTCGACCGCGGCTTTGCTCATCGCGTAGGGAAGAGCTCCTGCGCCGTTGAGGAAAGCGAACACCGAACTGATCAGTACGATCTGCCCCTGGTTGGCGACGACCTGCTCCATCGCCGCGTTCACGGTGTTGATGACACCGTTGACGTTCACGGCCAGCACCTTGTCGATCGCGGCTGCGGGCATGGTGCGCAAGGTGGCTCCACGCCCCATGATGCCGGCGTTCGCGATCGCGATGTCGACCCGACCGAACCGCTCACACAGCACACCGACGGCATCGCGAAGCGCGTCGCGATCGCAGACGTCTGCCGTGATGCCGAAGACGCCGGACGGAGAGATACGTGCTGCGATCTCCGGTGTCTGCGGATGCAGATCCACAATGCCGACGCGTGCGCCGCGCGCGACGAGGGTCCGAGTGGTCGCGCTGCCGAGCCCGCCGGTCCCGCCGGTGATGAGAACGACCTTGCCGTCGAGTTCATATGTGGTCATGCGGATGCCTCGTCTTCAGTCACGGGGATGGCTCGTCCGCGTTCAGGTCCACTTCGGTCGCGGCGAGTCCGAATTCGGGGCCGAGCGACGGGACTTCGGTTCCCGTGCCGGCAGGCTTGGCTCAAGGCGGAGGCGGCGAGCCAGGAGCTGTGTCTCAACGCGCTCACGACGAGGCTCGGAGACGGGCGGTCATCTCAGGACGGCGCGAGACGTCGACCTGGTCGCTGCATCTGGCTACTCATCTCCGAGTGCGGCGGTGTATCGATCAGGATCTTGCCGATGTACATAAGGCGTCTGACGGCCCCGGATCGGGGCACCTTGCGCGCCCGGTCCGGACGGGGTTGCCGATATTTCGCTCAGTCGCTCGCTCGCGGGCACCCGCCGATTCCGAGGTGGCCGGATTGCGGCCCACCGTTCCGGCGCGGGTGTCCGGGGTGTCGTGGTGCCCGCACGCGCTCGCGGCGGTCCCGATTGCTGTGCCGGGTTGCCTGGCGGGGGTGCCGCACCCGGGCGTCGCCTCTGCCATCGCGATGCCCGCACCGCGTGTTGCGCCCGTTGCGAGCGCACGTTGACCATGCGGCGACGCCTTCGTCATGAAGCGGCACACTAGCAAGGTACTATACGAAATGTATAGTAGTCTGATGGCTCCCGTGCGACTGGGCTGCAGACGGTCGATTCCTGTCGGAGAGCGGGGGTGTCCGTCCAGCTCACGGTCGGTGGCGTCGTGTCGAGGGATGGACCCTTCTGGAGGCGGCCGGCGGCATGAGGCGCGAGGCCAGGTGGGCGGGCGCGGGTACGGCTGGCCGAACCCGGATCGCACTGGCATGCCGGGGAATCCTCACCATGCGGTGAGGCCCGGGCCGGTGGCGGTCGCACCCTTTTCGGCCTTGCCGTGCGGCGGAACCGAGCGGAGCCCACCCTGCCGCCACCGTGCGCTCCTCGCCGTTGCGGGGCCCGATCTCGGCTATGGGCAGGTGGCCCGCGGTTTCAACGGTGCGGGCGGCTTACATTCCTTCGCTGTCCAGTCTGCGCTCCCGGACCCGCCGCTGACGACCGGAGGCCGGTGCCGGGACCCGGCCGGGCGTTGACTTGCCCGGGGGAGCGCGTAGTGCTCCGCGGAGCATTCCACGACGCGGATCGGGGCGTCGCGGTCGGTGTGCCGGACGCCCAAGTACGGGGCCCTCGGGGCCGAGGGCGCAGGCCTCGCCCCACTGGCTCAGGATCATCAGGACGGGGCACAGGTCAGGTGGCACTCACGGCGGGAGCGGCTGCCCGGTTCCCGGTCGGTGGCCGTCTGGGCCTTGACCGCAATGACGTCAACGGGATCCTCAACCGCCTGGAAGGCCACCGTCAGGTCGGCAGGCAGGCCGATCCCGCCGATCGGCGGCGCAACGTGGTCAGCCTCACCCCCGTCGGCGGGGCGTACCTCGAAGAACTCCAACGGCACACCGATGTCGTACAGGACACACTCCTGGCCGGCCTCAACGCTGAGGAACGACGACAACTGCACTATCTGCTCACCAAACTGCTCGACAGTCACCAACCGCAGTCGGCGTGACCGCGGGGGGTGCGCGGGATGGAGCCGGTCTCGATCCTGTATGACGGTCCGGCGGGTGCCCCGCCGGACGAACCGGCTTTTCTCGCGGCGCAGTACTGGGCATGCAGTGCGGAACGTCGGTCACGCGGATCCGGTGGAACTGCCCGATGGGCGATGGTCCATCTCGGCGTCCGCCCCCGCGGTGCCACTCCGATGTTCCACGTCAACGGGCGCGAGACCTTCCTGACCGGCATGGAGGAGGTGGGCGACTGGCCTGTAGTGGTGGAGGACCGTTTCACGGTGGGGCCGGCGACCACCTCGTTCGTCGACGAGTTCCCGACCCCGTTCCTGCGTCCGCGCTGGATCTCGCCCGGAGCCGATCCGTGGACCTTCGCCTGCAACCGTGACGGAGGCGGTCTGACCTTCCTTGTCGGGCGACGACCCGAGTCGCGCGAGTCGGAGCGCCTCCTGGCGGTACGGACACGGGATGCCGAATGACAGGCCGTCGCCACCATCCCGAACGGGAATGCGGCCATGGTCGTACGGCATCGACGATGCCCACTGGGCGGCTGTCGCACGCAGCGACGGTGTGCTGGCGGGGCGAATGGCCATCGGCCCCCTCGACCAGACCCTGGCAACGGCTGAGGGCATCGGGGCTGAGCTTTCACTGGTTCATCCGGGCTCTGGGGAACACGGGGAAGTACGGCTTACGCAGCGGCCCGGACCGGCTCGAACTCGGCTATGGCACTGACGGAGAGCTCCGTGCCCTGCCCACCGTCGACGGCAGGTACCTGTCGCCGGGGGTCACACCGGCCGGGTTGTGGGAGTGGAAGCGCTCGGGACCGAGGCAGTACCGGAGACGTTCGCCTACAGCGGACTCGACGCAGCTGCACCCCTCACACGGCCGAACGGAACACCTGGATGAGCGCACCTGGGTGAAAGCACCGGGACCGGGGAAGACCTGTCTTCTCCGGGTTGTCATGCCCCGGCAGGGGCGGTGGCGTGGGTCGCCCGCAGAGCGACCTTGTCGATCTTGCCGACCGCGTTCTTCGCGATGGCCTCCACCACGACGTACGAAGTGGGGCGCTTGTAGCCGGTGAGACGGCGTACGCAAAGGGTCCCGAGGGCTGCGGGATCGACCGTGGCACCCGGACGTGGCTGGACATAGGCGACGACCACCTCGCCCCACTTCTCGTCCGGCACGCCGATCACCGCGGCCTCCAGGACGGACGGATCGCTCGTCAGCACGTCCTCGATCTCCTTGGGGTAGATGTTCTCCCCGCCCCGGATGATCATGTCCTTCGACCGCCCGACCAGGGTGAGATAGCCCTCCGGGTCGATGTGGCCGACGTCTCCCGTGTGCAGCCAGCCGTCGACGACGACTCGCGCTGTCTCCTGCGGACGTCCGAGGTAGCCCCGCATGACGTTGCGGCCGCGCACCAGGACCTCGCCGTCCTCGCCGGGTGCCATCTCGGCACCGGTCGCGTCGACGATCCGGATCTCCTGTCCCGGGAAGGGAAGCCCCACGGTCCCGGCACGACGAGGTCCCGAGACCGGGTTGACCGTGGAGCCGCAGGTTGCCTCGGAGAGCCCGTATCCCTCGACGAGGGGAAACCCGTACCGTGCCTCGAACCGGGTCAGCAACTCGGCGGATGCGGGCGCGGCACCGCAGACCGCGAACCGGAGCGACGATGTGTCGGGTCGCACCTCGTCCGGGAGCGCCGCGAGCATGCTGTAGATCGTCGGCACCGCGCTGAAGAAGGTCGGGCGTTCCCGCTCGACGAGGTCGAAGAAGGTGCCGGGATCGAACCGGCCCGCGATGGCGACACTGGCGCCGACCAGGAGCGGGGTCAGGATGCTGACCACGATGCCGTTGACGTGGAAGAGCGGCAGGATCAGCAGGCAGCGGTCGCCCGGCCCCAATTCCAGCGCCAGGCGCCCCATTTCCACCATGGCGTCGATGTTGGCATGGTCGAGCATCACGCCCTTGGGCACTCCGGTCGTACCGCTGGTGTAGATGAGGAGGGCCAGCGCGGACGGGTCCGGATACGGTGCCTGATCCCACCCCGGTGCCTCGTCGCGCAGCTCACCGACGGCGAGCGTAGTGAGGCCGGCCGGAGCTGCCGCGCCGTCCTCGACCACCAGCAGGCGCGCGCCGGAGTCCGCGAGCTGCCGGGCGACCTCGATGTCGGTCATGCTCGGGTTCACCGGTGTGACGGTGGCGCCGAGCCGCCAGGCCGCGAAGAGCAGCAGCACGAACTCGACGCGGTTCGTCAGTTTCAGGGCGACGACGTCACCACGACCGACTCCGAGGTCCTGGAGGTGGTGCGCGGCCGCCCGGACGCGGCTCAGCAACTGGTTGTTGGTGAGCGACCGACGTCCGTCCGCGACCGCGGGCCCGTCCGGGTCGAGTGCGGTGCGGCGGTCCGGCAGAGAAGCGAAGTTCATGGTGTGCGTACCTGTCTCGGTGTGGTGCGAGCCGGTCAAGGAGTCGAAGGAGCGGGGACCGGAGCGAGCTGCCTGGTCAGGAACTCGGTCTGGTCGCGCGCCAGGGTCTCGAAGGTGTCGCCGGTGTAGAAGTCGAAGTGACCGGCGTCGTACCTCTTGATCTCTCCCCGGGGTGCGGTCCGCGCGTAGCGGAGGGTCTGGGCGGGAGGGGTGACCGAGTCGGTGTTGCTGACGCAGAAGAGGATCGGAAAGGCGATCTTCTTCGCCGCACGTCCGGGCCGGTAGGCGGCGATGGTCGGTATGACCCGTGCCGCCACCTCGTTGCGGAACGTCGTCCCGGCCGGCTGGAGCGCTTCGTATCCGGGCAGCGCGTCCGAAGCGTTCATGAGAGCCGGCGAACCGGGGGAGGCGGCGATGGGAACCATCGCGGGCGCCCTGCCACGGACCCTGGCCGCCAGGTCCCGGGCCAGTACGGGGGTCATCCTGAGGGAGGCGGTCGGGCCGAGTGCCAGCGCGGAGGCGAGTCCGTCGGTGAACGGACACTGGGCCACGGCCGCGCGCAGTTCGGGATGGCGGGAGGCGACGGTGATGGCGTGGCCGCCGCCGAAGGAACTGCCCCACACCGCGACGCGCGTGCCGTCGAGGTCACGGCGGGCCTTGACCCAGGCCAGGGCGGAGTCCCAGTCGACGAGCTGGCGCTTGATCGACAGCAACTGGCGAGGACGGCCGCCGCTGTCGCCGAAGTGCCGGTAGGTGAAGGCCAGGGCGGCGATGCCGGCCTGGGCGAATCGCTCGGCGAAGGCGTCCAGGCGCATCTCGCGGGTGGCGCCGAGGCCGTGCCCCAGGACGACGACCGGCGGCGAGACGACGCCCGCGGGAAGGTAGAGCCATCCGGCGCAGCGGCTGCCGCCGGAGGGGAATGCCACGTCCTGGCGGACGAAGGGGTGTACGGGGGACATCGTCGGCTCACCGCCTGTTCGTCGAACGGATCCCGGGCACGCTGCCCGAGGCGAGCGCCCGCGCGTAGGTGTCCGGGTTGTAGAGCGGGAGCTCGCCGGTCGCCTCGGTCGTCGCGATGTAGTCGAGCATCAGCTCCTGCCCTTCCTCGGACATGACCCTGGTGAAGAACTCGGTGCGCTCGACGTGCATGCCTTCCGCCAACGGCATCGAGCCGCCGAAGTACACCGACCTCTTGGCAGCCGCGACGGAGCCCTTGGAGCGTGCGCCGAAGCGCTCCGCGAGTTCGATCGCCCGCGCCACCACCTCGGCCTGCGGCACGACCTCGTCCACGGCCCCGTTGGCGAGCGCCTGAGCGGGGGTGAACGGCTTGCCTTCGAGGATCGCGACCAGGGACCTGTGAGTGCCGATCAAGCGGGTCAGCCGCTGGGTCCCGCCTCCGCCGGGGATGATGCCGAGGAGGATCTCCGGCTGGCCGATGAAGAAGTCCCCGTCGGCCATGACCCGGAGATCGCACGCCCAGGCGAATTCCGCGCCCAGGCCGAGCGCCGAACCGTTGAGGGCTGCGACGAAGACGACTCCGCTGGCGTTCATCCGCAGGAACGTGGCGTGCAGGCGGTCGAGTTGGACGGCCCCTCGCAGCGGGGTCCTGCTCATCAAAGGCTCCGGGACGCGTGCCCGGTCCGTGCCCCTGGCCACGCGTGCCACGGCGGAGGCGCCGCGCCGGCCCACGGTAGGGCTGGCGGCACCTTCCTCCTGAAGCCACCGGACCGCGGCATGGCTGACGAACCGCTCGGGATGTGCTCCTGTGAAGACGACGGCGCGGGCGGCTGGGTCGTCGTCGACGCGGTCGACGAGTCTGTCCAGCTGGTTGGCGATGTCGAGGCCGAACACACCGTGCGGGCCGCCGTCGACTCGGACGATCAACACGGCTCCGCGGTCCTCGATCTCCAGTCGGCCCTTGTCTTTGTATGGCATGAAATGTTCTCCCGTGTTTATTTCGTCCCGTACTGAGTTCATGGGGAGTGGGGCATGTGCATGAGGGACAGCCGTGGAAGTGCACGGCAGCGGTGGACTGGACCGCTGCGGTGGGATATTCGTACCGGCGGCAGGAATCTCGGGCCTGTCCGTCCAGGCGCCTCCAGGAGCGCATGCCTGTGCCCGAGACGGCACGTCACTTGTAGTGTGTATCCTTGCTCCGCAGAAGCATATAACCAAGTTATTTCAAGTGTGACAACCGCCACTCGGGTGGGCGTGTGATTCGGGAATCGTGATCGGCTGTAAAGCCGGGTGGAGGCTGAGAGACGTGGCAGGGCGGGCAAGACTCGACGACGCTCCTGAGCGGCTTGTGCGGGCTGCCGTCGGCCTGCTGGCGGAGCGGGGACCGTCGGCCGTCAAGGCGCGCACGGTGGCGTCCGCGAGCGGACTGTCGACGATGGTGGTCTACAGCCACTTCGGTGGGATCCCCGAACTGATGGGAGCCGTCGCCGACCACGGATTCAAGGAACTCGGCAGGGCTTTCGGTGAGGTGCCGGTGACGGAGGATCCGATCGCCGATCTCTTCGCCATGGCTCTGACCTGCCGTCGAGTGGCCCGGGAGAACCCTCACCTGTACGACCTCATGTTCGGACTGTCCACGCGTGCCACGTACCGGCCCCTCTCGGACACGGATCTTCGTCTGAGTGGACGTTCGCCGGGATTCCGTGAAGCCCATGCGCATGTCGTGGCTGCGTGCGAGCGACTCGTGGGATCCGACAGGGTCGAGCGGCAGGATCCCGAGGTCGTAGCCGCTCAGTTGTGGAGCATGGTGCACGGCTACATCACTCTCGAGATGGCCGAGCACTTCGTCGAGTTCGATGATGCGGTGGTGGAGGTGCTGCTGCCCATGGGGGTGAATTTCTCCGTCGGGCTGGGCGACGAGCGGGAACGCGCCGAGGCCTCGCATCGGGCCGGCGCACGCCTGTACGAGTCGACCGTTGAGGGGCGGTGACCATCGGACGGTCGGGCGTCACCTTCCGCGGGACGGGGGTGACGGGTTCTCGGCACCCGGCGTGAGTTGGTCATGCCGCCCCAGTGCCGCGACCTCTCGCTCAAGGGTCGGAACCGTCCTGGACGCGAAGCGCTTCGCCCAAGGCCACGCCAGCGGCGAATTCAGCGCTGCCTTCGCCCAGTTGGCCACGACGACCGCGCGCGGGACGTACACACGACTGCGCCGCCGCGCGAGGCCGTCGACGATCGCGGCCGCGGCCCGGCCGGCACTCGTGGTGACGTTTCCCGGATAGGGCAGCCGTCGGCGCAGGCCCTGGAACGAGGGCAGGTCCGCCTCGGCGCCCCGGACGAGGTCGGTGTCGATCCAGGAGGGGTGGACCAGGCCGACCGTGACCCCGAGATGGGCCACCTCCTGGCGGTAGGTCAGCGCGAGCATCTCGGCCGCGGCCTTGCTCGCGCCGTACGAGGCCATCGCGGCCAGTGGCATGAAGGACAGCGCCGACGCCACGACCAGGACATGACCCTGGCTGCGCTCCAGATGGGGCGTCGCGTACTTGAGCGTGCGGAAGACACCGTTGAGGTTGACGTCCAGGACTCGCTCGAACGACGCCTCGTCCGTCTGCCGTACGGTCCCGTATGCCACGACGCCGGCATTGGCGACGACGAGGTCGATGCCGCCCATGACCGACGCGGCGTCGTCGATCGCCGAGCGCAGAGCGGAGCCGTCACGGACATCCGCCTCCCGCCAGGAGACGGAGGGGCCCAGGTCATCGGCGAGGTCGCGCAGCCGATCCGGCTCCAGCCCGATGAGGGTCACGCGCGCGCCTCGGGCGGCCGCGAGGCGCGCCACCCTTTCACCGATGCCGCGGGCCGCTCCGGTGACAACCAGCCTCTTGCCGAGCAAGTCACGTTTCATGACGGCAACATAACTTCGTTATTGATGGAACACAAGGTGTCGTGCAGGCTGACTACCCCTGCCGTGGCTGCTGGGTCCCAGGACTGAGCGAACGACCCTCCTTTGTGTAACGCCTGAACCGCCCGCAGCCGGTCCGGTGCCCCTGCGTGCTCATCGACAAGGGATTCTTCCGCTGCGGCGTCCTTGCCCGTCAGGAATCGATGGGCAGATCGCTGGGCGGCGGGCCGAGGAGGTCCGTCTGCGGGCATGCGCCACCACCTGTGGGAGGGGGGCTACTCCGCGTCCGCCTCGGCGCGGCGGTCTGGCTGCCCTCGTACCGGCGATGCCTCTCTCGGCCCGGACGCGCGCCATCGCTGAGCTTGCCGAGCCGCGCCCCCCTCGGACGTCAGATGACGGGAACCGTCGGAGACGCCACGCGACTCGCGTCGCCTCCCCTGACGCCGTCCTGGGCCCGGGCGACCGCTTCGTGGGGAACCCCGAGGGCCACCTCGCTGACGTCGGTCAGCCGCGCGAACTGCTCCGGGGCCAGTCGGACGTCCAGGGCGCCCAGGTAGTCGTCGAGCTGGGTGAGGTTGCGCGGGCCGATGATCGGCACGAACGAGGTCGATGCGCGGGCGGCGCGCTCACGGAGCCAGGCCACGGACACCTGGGCCGGCGTCGCGCCGGTCTCCTCGGCGACCGCCAGCACCGTGTCGACGACCGCGGTCTTCTGGTGGGTGCTCTCGGTGTGCACGAGTGTCTTGAGATCGCTCAGCCGTCCCTCCGTGCTGCGGCGGTACTTGCCGGTCAGCAGTCCGCCACCGAGCGGCGACCACAGGGCGGCGCCGAGCCCCAGGCCCTCGGCCATCGGCAGCAGTTCGCGGTCGGGGGTCCGTTCGACCAGGCTGTACTCGATCTGGATGCCTGCGACCGGTGCCCAGTTCTTCAGCTCCGCGAGCGTCACGGCTCGGGAGACCCGCCATGCGGGGAAGTTGGACAGGGCGGCGTGAAGTATCTTCCCCGAGCTCACCAGGTCGTCGAGTCCGCGCAGGATCTCCTCGACGGGCGTGAGGTCATCGGGGAAGTGCACCCAGTACAGGTCGATGTAGTCGGTGCCGAGGCGCTTCAGGCTGGCCTCCACCGAAGCGACCATGTTCTTGCGGCTGTTGCCCGTCCTGGAGATGTCGGGCTGCGGTGTGGCCCCCATGGTGAACTTTGTGGCCAGGACGAAGTGATCCCGGTCTGCGGCGATGAACTTGCCCAGCAGTTCCTCGGACTCGCCGAACTGGTAACCGTCCGCGGTGTCGAGGAACGTTCCGCCCGCTTCGGCGAACTTGTCGAACATCCGGCGGGACTCGTCCGGATCCGCGCCGGCACCCCAGCCAGTACCGAAGTTTCCCGTCCCGAGCGCGTACTCGGAGACACGTAGTCCGGTCCTGCGCCCAAAGGTCGTATAACGCATGAGAGATCTCCCTGGTGTTGCTTGAACATTGGTTGCCTGGCGGTCGGTGGCGCCTGCCCGCACTGCGCACCGGTTTCGGGGGCGAGCGACTCCGAGGCGGTGGACGTGCTGAGTGCCATGACGCTCTCCGGAACCGCCCGAGGCACTCACCTCCGCCGACGGATGACTCCGTAACGGGCAGCCTTGGCAATGAAGATTGATGAAGTTTTGGGTTATTTGTCACACTTTCCCAAGTAAAACGATCGGTATCCTCAAGGTGTGACCCACTCTCGCCAGACACGTCGGCATCGCGGACGCGGTGCCCGGGAGCGGATCCTCGCGGCGGCGACCGAACTGTTCACGGCGCAGGGGATCAACGCGACCGGGATGGACCAGCTGTCGAAGGCCGCCGAGGTGTCGAAACGGACCCTGTACACGTACTTTGGGAGCAAGGACGAGCTCGTCCATACGTATTTGCAGGAGTTGCGGGGGCATCTCCCGCAGGCAGCCGGGCCGTCCGACGAGCCGACGCAGAGCCCCCGCGAGCAACTCCTGGCCGTCTTCGACCCGAAACCGCGAAACACGGCCGCTCCGGTCCGGGGCTGTCACTTCCTCAACGCCAGCGTCGAGATACCCGACCCCGAGCATTCCGTGCATCGACTCGCTGCTACTCACAAGCGGGAGTTCGCGCGGCGCCTCTCGGGCATCGCGCGGCGCGCCGGCGTGTCGAACCCCGAAGCCCTCGGTGAACAGCTCGCGCTGCTCTACGACGGTGCGGCCGCACGCGGCACCGCGCTCAACAGCAGCCACACCAGCGCGTGCGCTCGATCCATCGCGGAGCTGTTGGTCGACACCGCACTCGCCGAAGCCGGCCCGCCGACCCGGACATGAGGCCGGCCAGTTGCGCGGTTGAGGGCCGTGGGGCGCCGGGACCCGACGAATGCCCCTCATCGGGAACCTCGCATATCAAGCGGGAGACTCAAGGAATTCGAGCGCCGAGACCACGAATTCAGCGTGGTACTGAAAGATCCCTCCGTGGCCGGCATCCGGATAGAGGGGGACGAGTTCGCTCCTGGGCAGACGTGCGGCCAGGTCGAGCGTGTTCTCGCTCGGCACCATCCGGTCGTTCTCGCCGTTCGCGACGAGGACGGGGTGGGAGATATGCGAGAGGTCCGAGGGCCCCTGGCGGCCCCACCGTTTGATGGCTCTGAGCTGCGCGCGGAACGAGGTCAGCGAGATGTCCTTGTCGCGGTTGTCCGTGCGCTCTTTCAGCCGTCGCAGGAAAGCACGCCCTGCCCTTCGGCCCCCCGAGGACCTGGTGAAGAAGAGGGACAGCTTCGGGTCCTGACGGCTGAGGGCACCCGTGAGGGTGGCCTGCACGGTGAGCGCCGGAACCCTGTCGATGCCGTGGCCCCCGGCCGGGCCCGTGCCCGCGAGTATCACCCTGCGAACGAGGTGCGGGTGCTCCGCCGCGACGACCTGCGCGACGAAGCCGCCCATCGACAAGCCGAGCAGGTCGACCGTGCCCAGCCCGAGAGCCTGGATGAACATCGCCGCGTCCCGGGCCATCGCCTCGATGGTGTCCGGTGTGGATCCGCCCGAGCCGCCCACCCCCCGGTTGTCGAAGGTGATCACTCGACGCCGCGCGGCAAGTCCGTCGACGACGCGAGGGTCCCAGTTGTCCAGGTTCCCGGCGAGGTGCATCAGGAGGATCAGCGGTACGCCGTCGTCGGGGCCGAGTTCGCGATAGACGAAGTCCACGTCGCCGACGAGCAGGGAGCGGGTTGGCGCGTGTCCGTACGACGACTGCGCGCGGGGGTGCGAATTCTGTGGGGTGCTCATGATCGGTCCCTCTGATCGTGGGATTCAGGGCGCATCTCGCTGCCCCGGGCGTTCTGTCCTGTGCTCACCTGACTCCCGCAGGACTACGGTGGTCCGGCGGGAGTCACCTCCTCAGGTCATCCCGATGACGACCTTGCCGGCCTTCGCCCGCCGGTCCTCGCTGTAGGCGAGTGCCTGTGGGGTCGACTCGAAGGGGAAGACCCGATCGACGACAGGGCGAATCTTGCCCGCGTCGACGAGCGTGGCGATTTCGCGCAACTGGTCCCCGCTGGCCCTCATGAAGAGGAACGAGTACGTCACGTTGCGTCGTCGTGCGCGTCGCCGGGTTCGGAGACTCAGCGCGCTCATCGCCAGTCGGATCACCGGATTCGCTCCCAGCTCCCTGGCGAAATCGGCGTCCGGAGGACCCGCGATTCCGATGACCTCCCCACCGGGTCTGACGACCTGTAGGGACTTCTCAACGTGCTTGCCGCCGAGCGGGTCCAGAACGAGGTCGTAATCGTGCAGGAACGTCTCGAACGCCTGCTGCCTGTAGTCGACGACGATGTCTGCGCCCAGGCTCTTCACCAGGCCGATGTTGGCCTTGCTCGTAGTGGTGGCCACGGTCGCACCCAGCTGCTTCGCCAACTGGATCGCGATGGTCCCCACGCCGCCGGAGCCGGCGTGGACGAGGACCTTCTGGCCCGGTTGAACCTGCGCCCGCTCGACGAGAGCCTGCCACGCGGTCAGGGCGACCAGCGGAAGGGACGCGGCCTCCTCCATAGTCAGTGTGGCCGGTTTGAACGCCACGTCGTCCTGGTGCAGCGCGATGAATTCGGCGAACGTGCCGATGCGGTCCTTACCGGGCCGCGCGTAGACCTCATCGCCCACCTGGAATCGCGTCACGGCCTCGCCCACCTCGACCACGACCCCGGCCATGTCGTTGCCCAGCACGAACGGCACCCTGTAGGGAAGAATCGCCTTGAATTCCCCGTCCCGGATCTTGTAGTCGAGCGGGTTGACGCTCGCGGCATGGACCTGGACCAGGACGTCTTCCGCGCCCACATGGGGATCCGGCACCTCGCTGGCGTGCGGGGCCGTTTTGTCGCCGTATCGTTCGACTACGAAAGCCTTCATTGCCGTCCTCTTTCCTGTCTGTCACCGGTCGGGCTCCAGGCGCGTCGCGAGGTTTCTCAAGCGACAAGCGCGGTTCTCTGAACTGTCCTGAAATCTCTGGTCACCCAACGGGACCTGGCAGCCTCGGGGCGGAAGGCACCCTCATGCTGGGCTCGCTGCTGCGGCAAGCCGAGAAGAAGTTCGGGCAGGCCCTTCTCGATGTGTGCCGGGACATGGGCTTCGGCATCCGAGGGCTCGGCCGCCTGCTCCGAGGGTCTGCGAGCGGCGACACGGCCAGCATGTGGGATCGAACTGCTGATGGCACGCGACGCGGCTCTCCCCGGGCGGGACGGGTCGGTGCCCGGGCGCCGGTGTGTCTGGTAGCCCGCCGCCCGGCTGAGCCCCTGAGTGGACACCCGGGTCTCGGTGGGTGGGGCGTCACCGGCAACGTCGTGCCGGCCGCGACGTGGCCTGTGGCTCGGATGAGCTCCTCATCCGTCACGTCCAGGCGGAGCAGGCGAAGGCCTGCCAAGTCGGCGGTCTCAAGGTGGCGCGTGGCTGAGTACCCCCTCGCGGCGCGATGCGGTGTCTGCGTGGCCGGACAGGGCTGCGACCCCGGGTCGGCGCCGGCGACCACAGCGACGGTGTCCTCGAGGTCCATGCATGCTCCCAGCAGTGCGGGGGCCAAGTGTTGGACCCCGTTAATTGAATTACGATCACAATCCAAAGGTGAGTATAGATTGGATGTCGACCGGCATCCAACAGGGGGGTGGTCAATGAATTGTTCCCGGTGACCGACGGTCACCGGGAACAATTCAGTAATGGGCACGCCGGGTTCAGGAGGCGGCTCGGGGAAACGGACTGGTCAAGAGACCAGCACCGCGCCCCGGGCCGAGCTTACGGCGTCGAGCGGCGGACGGTGGAGGACTGGCGCTACACCGCCAATCGGTGGCCCGAGGGGCGCCGCAAGGAGGGTGTGTCGTTCACGGTTCACCGCATCCTGGCGTCGGTCGCGGACGCGGACGAGAGGTGGGCGGCGATCGAGGATGCGCCGTTCAACCCGCGCACCGGGGCTCGGCAGTTGACGCCGGACGGCGCGAAGCGGGTCGTCGGCCAGAGGGTCGACCGGCCGGTCACGGTGGATGAGAAGGTCCAGGCCGTGGCCGACCTGACTCGGGACGACGAGGTCGCAGCCCAGGTCGCCACCGACCTGCTGAAGCGGCCGGCGGTCACCGAGCACGTCACCTCAGCCGGGCGAGTGCGGGTTGTCACGGAGCTGACCAGGGACGACACCGTCGCCCAGCAGGTGACCACCGACCTGCTGAGCCGTCCGGCCGTCGCCCGGACGACCATGCGGGACGACACCACCCGGATGCTCGTCAACCGCGCTCAGTTCGACAACTCCCACGAGACGCGCGACCGGATATGGAAGCACGCCCGGCCGGCCTGCACACCTACCAGCTCATGGCCGCCACTCGTCTGACCCGCTCGCAGGTCGGGCGCGGCATCCGGCACGTCCGCGACGTCGTCGCCGCCGAGAACCTGACGCCGATCACCTGGACCCGCCGGGACGGGTTCATGTTCTCCGACGACCCCGCGGACTGGATCGAGTACGACAAGCGCCAGTTCCGGCAGATCCTCGGCCGTCTCACCCGGGTGATCACGGGCACGCTCGATCCGCACCCGGCCCGCTACCCCGACGACGAATGGGCTCAGCTCGCCACCGCCCAGCTCACCGGCGTCCGCGCCACCCTCGCCCAGCTCTCCAAATAGCCCTCGCTGCCGATCACCCTGCCGAGTCCGCCATGCCCGCTGCTTCGCGTCGTCGCCGCTACCCGTCCGACACCTCCGTCGCCGAATGGGCCCTTCTGGAACCGCTGCTGCCCATTCCGGCCTGCCAGACGAAGACCGGCGGGCATCCGGAGAAGTGGCCGCGGCGGGAGATCGTCGACGGCATCCGCTACATCGTCGACAACGGCGCGAAGTGGCGAGCCCTGCCTATGGATTTCCCTCCCTGGGAGACGGTTTACGGGTTCTTCTGGCGATGGAACCGGGCCGGAGTCGTCACCTACATCCGTGACCAGCTCCGCCGGAGGATCCGTACCGGCAAAGGCCGCTGCCCCCATCCCGTGACGCTGATCGTGGACTCCCAGTCGGTCAAGGGCGCCTCCACCGTCGGCCGCAACAGCCGGGGCTATGACGCCGCCAAGAAAATCAACGGGCGTAAGCGACATATCACCGTCGACACGCTTGGCCTGCCCGTGATGATCACGGTGACGCCCGCCGATATCCAGGCCCGCGACGCGGCCCGCGACGTGTTCTGGCGGCTGCGTCTCACCCAGCCGCAGATCACCCAGGTCTGGGCCGACCGCGGCTACGCCGGTGACCTCGTGGACTGGGCTCGCGACCGGCTCTGGCTGAGCCCGCGCATCGTCTCACGGCCCACGGGCACCAAGGGCTTCGTCGTCCTGCCCCGCCGTTGGAAAGTCGAGCGCACGATCGGCTGGTGCATGAATGCCCGCCGCAACGCACGCGACTACGAACGCTTGCCCCAGCACTCCGAAGCACACCTGAACTGGGCGCTCATCACCATGATGACTCGGCGTCTCACCCGCAAGAGCCCCCGCACCGGCACTTGGTCGAGGAAGCCACGGGCCACTCAGGGCTGATTCCATACAAGCGTATAACGCCAGAACGGCCGTCGTCGCAGCCGTGCGCCAGGGAGGATGTCTCTGGCTTCACAGACGATGTCGTCAAAGGTCATGTCCGCTGAGCGAGTAGGGGCCTTCATGGAGACGGGCCGCTGCGAGGGGCGGCCCTTGTTCTTCAGCCAGCCCATGGCAGCGTTGGCCGGAATGGCGACAGCGCCGAGCAGGTGGTCCACGGGGGTCTGGGCGCGAGACAGGCCGACGATCACCAGGGTCCCTCCCGGAGCCAGCTGGCGGCGGAAACGGGTGAGCGCCTGGGTGAATGGCAGGTGGTGGATCGTGGCGACGCACGTGATGACGTCGTAAGGGCCGGCAGGAAGCTCGGCTATTGCATCCGCGACAGTGAAGGTGACGGGGAGCCCGGAAGGAGTCAGTTTCTGGGCCTGGGCTGTGATCACCGGATCGGAATCGACGGCCTGCACAGCATCGGCTCGTGGGCCAAGAGCCTCGCAAGATCACCGCTGCCGGAACCGACGTCCAGGGCGCGGTCGAAGCGCCTCGGCAACTGCCGCAGGATCCAGCGGTGGTAGTGGGCGTTGTGATCCCAGGGATAAGCGGCGTTGAACCGTTCAAGAGCCCGCAGGACACGAGGCGACAAGATCTTCATCGCCCCAGTCCATCAAGTCCCTGCGGCATGCACACCCTGTTCCGAAACAAAGAGCACTCGCTCTCGGGCTTCCTCGGGCTGCCGGACGCAGTCCGAGGAAGCGAGTAGAAAAACACCTGAGGGTCTGTCCGCGCCGGAGCGTCAGGAGGCCGCGGCGTGGAGGAGGAGTTCCGCGCCCAGGGGGGTGAGACTGTGGTGGCGGGTCCTGCCGATGCGGTGCGTGGTCACCAAGCCGGCGCGCCGCAGGACCGTCGCGTGTTCGCTGGCAGAGGCGATCGACAGGCCCACCCGGCGGGCAAGTTGGCTCGTGGACGCCCCCTCCGCAATCGCCTCAAGCACAGCCGCGCGGCTGTGCCCGACAAGCGCGGCCAGCCCGCCCTGGGGACCGTAGAGCCCGGTTGCCAGAGCTCGGGGAGGGCCGTCGCCGGCTACGTCGTAGTACAACGTTGGCTGGTCGGTTGCCTGCTCTTCGTCCGGGTCGCAGGGAACGTAGGACATGAAGGCGGATGGGGCGAGCAGCAGTCCCCGCCCGCCAAGGCGGAAGTCCAGGTCGGCTGGAGAATCGATCTCCAGGTGTGGCGGGCGCCAGTGCATGCGCGGATGCAAGGTGCTCAGCACCTGTTCCAGACCGCCGTCCCGTAACTGCCGTGCACGCTCCGCCAGGTCCGCCGCAATCGTGGACGCCAGGCCGCGCCAGTACGGTGCGACGGCGATGCGGTGGTAGTCGCGGATGGACTGGGCAAGCCTGGCTGCGGCACCCTGGTCACCGTCGGCAAGCTCGCGGGCCCACCCGGGCAGGCTCCGGTGCCGGGCCACGTACTCCAGGTCCGCGCGCAACTCCTGTCGGGGCGTTGCCAGCAGCCGGTCCAGTTCCTCCTCCAGCGTGTGCATGCCCTGCTGAGGACGGAGGAAGCGGGGGACGGGGTGGGAGGACGAGGCCGGCGTCAGCCCGCTCAGCAGTGGCGGCGCGGACGGGTTCAACGCAGCCCTCACGGCACGACGCCACAGGTCGAGTTCAGAAGTCCCCGGACGGTGCACAAGCCGGCTGGCACTGAAGGCAGTCACACCAAGGGGACTGGGTACGGCTGCCAGCCGGGTACGCGCCAGGTCAGTGAGCGTGAAGTGAATACGCAACACCGTATTGCCCTCCGCAGTACGTCCGACGTGCTGCCGATGGTCCCAGGTTTCGGTGAGGGCCGAAACGTATTTTCCCGGCCGCCGACGGCCGGGATCATGTGAATACGCGGACCCGTGGACGCCGCGGTGGGCCTTGCACATGTGTTCTGAACCGTCCTGGCAGGTCGTTCCGGTCCGTTGACCGGAACGGGGCGTGACAGGCGGAGCAGCGGCCCGCTGCTTGAAGCGGGAACTCACCCAAGTGATCGGGAGGCAGATATGAGAGGCAAGTTCAGGCGTCGTGGCGCCTCGATAGCGGCCGTTGCTGCGCTGAGCGCCGGAGGGCTGGTGTTGGCGGCGGGCAGCGCGTCCGCGAGCTCGTGGCTCACTGTGCAGACCGGTGCGGCCGTCTTCAAGAGCACCAACCTGGCCGCCGGTACGGTCGGAGTTCCGGACCTCTGGGGTGGTGACCTGCTCCTGACCGACTGCTGGAGCACCGGTCAGGACCTGGGCCGGGGAAACATCTGGTACCACACCATCGACGAGCGCTACAACCACCTCAACGGACTTGAGCTGACCGTCACCGGATGGACGTACGCTCCCTACGTGGACAACAGCGCCGCGGCCAACGGGTCCATTCCGCACTGCTGACCGGACGCCACTCTGCCGCCATCGGGCGCGTCGGGCCGCGGCCCTTCTAGCGGCGCGTCCGGATCCGGCGGCGGAGTGGCGATCCAGGTCCGCGCCATCGGTTGTGTGGGCCCGCCGCCGACGACAGACCCGCACTCGGGAACGGTCCGAGCAGTACACCGCCGCCCTCGACCGCTCCACCCCCACCGTCCACGACCGCGCACAAACCGGGCACTCCGCCTGCTCTCCCCGCTGCATCGCGGCCACCCGCTGCCGAGTCTGCTGAAGTCTCCGCCACTGCTGTGACCTGCACCGACCCGAGCAGAACACCGCCTCCGCCGCCATCGTCTGCGGCAACGGATCACCATACTCCCGGCAATACCGCCGAGCTGCCCTGCCAGCCCTCACGACCCAGATCATCCAGCCGTACCCACCTCACGGCCAGGGATCAAAAACACCTACTGAGCGTCACAAGGTCCTTTCTCAGGGCGGGTGTTGTTGGTCGTGGGCAGCGACGGATCAGCGGCGCGTGGCCGGATGTGGGGCAGTGGGCGCCGGAGGAAGGAAGGCGGTGCTCCAGCGCGGGACGCTGCGGGTGCCGGCGACCTTCGTCGAACGGGGTCGGAAACGAGGGCGCGGGCGGTGGGGCGGGCGTGCGCCGGGCAGCCTCGCGCAGCCCAGGAAGCATCGAGTCTCTCCAGCGCGGCGGGGGCGCCGGGTCGGACACGCTCCGGGTGATGGCCTACACCCAGGGCGGTGGGGGTGTTGGTGGTGGCGTACCAGCGGGCGTACCCGTTCTTCGGTCCGCCCCACAGGTGTCCGCGGACCTTCCCGGCCGCGAGCGTGGCCAGCTCCTCCAGCAGCTCGCTTGACGGACCGTTCGGCGACACCGGCATCGACCTCACGTCGGCACCCTGAACATTGCTGTCGGCCACGGCGAGCGACACGCTGCCCAAGGTCTCGATCCGGTGATCCATCGTTGGACTCATCAGGTGCCTGCTCGCGGAGGCTCACACCTGGTTCATGGCACTCCCCTGAGACCCCCCAGGGCCACGGTGAACACCGCCGTCGAGGTCGGGTGCCGTCCGACCACGCCGTGCGGCACACCAGCCCACCAAGTTACCGGGACAGCAGGAGCATCCCGAACGTGCAGAACAGTGACGTCGCGGCCAGGAGTGCGAACGCCACCCTCTTCTGCCAGCGGCGGCGTGCGGCGATGTGATCGGTGATCTGCGCGGGGCCCATTGCGGTTACGCCGTCACGGTGCCCGTCGCGGGCGGTCAGTGTGAGCGTCCCGCCGACTGCGGTGGCGCCCCCAGTGGCCAGGACGTCGGTGTCGGGCCGGACGACATCCTCGGTGACGGTGAAGCTGTCGGTGCTCGACCGCACATTGCGCTTGAGTGCGGCGGCGTCGACCCGGCCGGCCTCGATCAGGCTCGCCAGGTGCGGGCCGGGGTTGAGGGGCAGTTGCCTGCCCGAGGGCGGCGACGTGCGCTCTTCGATGGTGCGTTCGACCAGGTCGTGTTCCCGGCCCGGTACCAGGCTGCGGGCGCACAGGCCCGGATCCAGCAAGACCGAGGTGGCGTCCGCGACCGCGACCGTGACCAGGTCGGGTTCACAGTGGTCTTCGTAGAGAACAACGTGGCAAGTGCCGCTGTTCGAGCCCACCTCGTCGTCACGGGTAACTCGAACCCGGTACCAGACGCATGCCGAGCCCGACAGCGGAGCGGTCAACGTCCCCGCCGGGCCGGCCGTGGTACGACCGGCGATGGTGACCGGGTCGCGTACGCCCTGCAGCAGGTACGGTCCGACCGGCCGCGGCCTGTGCGGGAGGGTGTCCCACAACTGCACGAGACAGTCCCGCATCTGCGCCTCACCGCTACGCCTGACCATCAGCCAGAGCAGGCCGTACCCGCTGATCCCTGCGAAGACCAACAGAAACATTCCGGCCGCAAAGCGGTCCTGCGGGCTGCCTGCCGCTGCGGCGCGCAAGACCCCCTTCAGCGCGTCGAACGCCAGGATGTCCACCGCGCCACACTATCGGCGTGAGGATCGGCCACGTGTCGCGTGGGCCAGACACCGCTTGCCGAGTCGCCTTCTTCCCGTGCCCGCGGAGATGGTCCCATCGGCTTGGGCAACGTGTTTGACCGGTTTCGCTACTTCCCGCGCCTGGGGGCTGCTCCCCAGTACGGTCTGCGCTGACGGGTGATCGGGGTCAGCTCCCGCCGCCCGCCCGCTGGGGCCGGCGGCGTCCCGCGCTCCGGCCGGGACTGGGACTGCTACCCGGGCCCGGCGGGGTTGGCCCCCCGGCCGCTGGACTGGCTGCTGCACCCGGCCTCTGCATTCCGCATTGGCGAGATGGCCCCCCTCGGGTGCTGATCAGCTCTGAGTGAGAGGCTGCTCGCCATGCCCGGACGGTGCGAACAGCCTTCGGGCCGTCGACATGGGGCTGCTCGTGCGCGCCCGGTTGCCTCAGGTGGTACGCGGTCTGCGTTGCGTGCCGACCGGGGCGTGATCACGCGTGGTGCCTGTGAGGTATTGGGCGGCAGGTTCACTTTCGGTGCCGCAGTTCTTCAGCACGGGATGGGGGCGATGCGTACGCAGGTGGACGGGGGGTGATGCCGGGGGTGTTGTCGCTGTGGTGGCGCGTACACGTGATAAGGCCACACGAGAGGGGCGCGAGTGACGCATGGCGGTGACGGATGTGCTCAAGGTGCGCTCGAACTCGGCACGGCCGACTTTGTAGATCCTGCACAAAAGGCCGTCAGGCGGCTCAACGATTCGTTGCGACTCTCGAAGCCCCTCCATCAGTCGCCGTCAGGCGGCAGTGCCATCTCGCCTGGAGTCGCAGCCGTACCCTCAGCGAGGCTGGGGGCGGCGCAGCAGTCGCAATCTAACTACTCGCCAGTAAAGTCAGCATTGGGTCAGTATTCGTCCTGGCAAAGATGCCCACACCCTGGAATCGGGAAGCCCCTCGGAGGCACCGCTACAGCGCCCTCCGAGGGGACTTGCGTCAGTGAACGTCAAGGTGAGGCGGATGTCCGGGTGGCTCTGTGAACCTGAGGTGAGAGATCTGCGTCTTGCCTGGTCAGCGGGCCCGTCCTCGTGGTTTGAGGGGGGTCTCGGGTAGCGCTGGTGCGCTGAGCGGAGCTCCGTCGTAGCCCTTTACTTCGCCGAATCGCGTTCCCTTGGCCCAGTCCTCCCGAGCCTGTACGACCTCGTCCTGGGTGCGGGCGACGAAGTTCCACCACATGATCAGCTCCTCCTCGAACGGCTCGCCGCCCAGGAGCATGATCGACGCGTCCGACTCCGCGCGCAGGGGGAGTTCGGTGCGGCCGCAGCCCAGGTAGAGCATCGAGCCCGGGAGAACCGGCACGCCGTCGACGTGCACCTCGCCGGACATCGCGAGGACGCCGTACTCGAAGTCGGGATCGAGGGGCAGACGCAGGTCGGTGCCGTCGGTCAGGGTCAGGTCCGCGCCGACGATGGGGGTGAACGTCGTACCCGGGGACGTCGCGCCGTCGAGGGAGCCGAGGATGACCGTGGCGGTCATGCCGGGGGCCGTGACCGTCGGCAGGTCGGGGTGGTGTTCGAACCTCGGGTCCGTGTGGCGGTGGGAGTCCGGCAGGGCCACCCACAGCTGTGCGCCGTGCAGGTACCGGGCGTGCGGCCTGGGGCTCTCCTCGGAGTGGCTGATCGCCCGGCCCGAGGTCATCAGCCCCAGCTCGCGGGGGCGGATCGTCTGGAGGCTGCCGGTCGAGTCGCGGTGCAGGACCTCGCCCTGGTGCAGCCAGCTGACCGTCTGCAGCCCGATGTGCGGGTGCGGCGGGACCTGCATCCCGGGCTCGTCGGCGATGTCGTCGGGGCCGTAGTGGTCGACGAACGCCCAGGCACCGATCATGCGGCGGCCGAGGTTCGGCAGCAGTCGGCGCACCTCGGTCGACCCGCCGAGTTGCACGTGGCGGGGGCTCAGCAGCTCGCGGACGGGTTCGGCGACGACGAATCCGCGGCCGCCGCACACACTCGGAACGGGTGCACGGTCAAGGTTGCTCATGTCGGACAACTTAGCGGCCGAAGGTCCCTGTTGCCGAGCGGTCAGCCGGTCGTGCGGAATCCGTCCCTCACGTTGTCGAAGACCGGCCGGTAGTCGGCCCAGGTCGCGTCCGGCGCGGAGAGGTAGATGTCGTACTCCCGGCCGCCCTCCCTGCCGTAGCCCAGGTCGATGGCGCGGAAGGCGCGGGCCCGGCCCCGGAAGGTGAACTCCCAGATCGCGGCCGGTTGCCCGCGGAAGGCCGTGCGCTGCATCCGCAGCCGCCGGTAGGTCGGGTAGTTGACCTTGGTGTTGGCCTCGATGTCCGCGAAGTGCGTGACGGGGTTCGCGCCGGCCGGATCCACCGTGCCGATGGTGACGCCGGCCAGGCCGGACGGGTCCTTGTAGGTGACCTCGTCGGTGGCCCTGGTGCCCGCGGTCCAGCCGTCGGGGACGGGGAAGGCGACGCCTAGGGCCTTGTCGGTGACGAGGTGGTAGCCCTGGGGGAGGGGCGAGGGGGAGGGGGCCGGGCTTGCCGTTGACGCCGGTGTCGTCGCCGCGTGCTTGTCGGTGTGGGTGTGCGGGAGCACCAGGGCCGCCGTTGCCGCGGCGGCCGCCACGAGGGTGACCGTCCCGGCCGTCAGGATGCCCCGGCGCCGTCGGGCATGCCGCCGCCCGGTGCCGGTGCCGGTGCCGGTGCCGGTGCCGGTGCCGGTGCCGGGCCCGGTGGCCGTCGGCTGTGCCCCGGCCGGCACCGGTGCGGCCGGCACCGGTGCGGTCGGCCGACGGCGGGTCGCCTCCGGCACCTCGCCCGACCAGGGCCGGGTCGCCTCCGTCGCCGCGCCCGACCAGGTCGCCAGCAGCGCCCGTTCCGTCTGCTCGGCCGAGGGGCGGTCCGCCGGGTCCTTGGCGAGCAGCAGCTGGACGAGCGGCTCCAGCGGGCCCGCCCGCTTCATCGGCTCGACGGGGTCGGTGACGATGGCGTACGCCGTCTCCATCGCGGTCTCGCGCCGGAACGGCGGCCGGCCCTCCACCGCCTGGTACAGCGTGGCGCCCAGCGACCACAGGTCGGAGGCCGGACCCGGGGTCAGTCCGCGCAGTCGCTCCGGGGCCATGTAGGGGATCGAGCCGATCATCTGGCCGGTCCGGGTGAGCGTCGACGAGCCGGCGGTCAGCGCGATCCCGAAGTCGGTGAGCACGACCCGGTCGCCCGGGCCGAGCAGCACGTTGCCGGGCTTGACGTCCCGGTGCAGGACGCCGGCGGCGTGCGCGGCGCGCAGTGCTCCGGTCATGCCGAGGCCGATCCGGGCGGCCTCCTCGGGCGGGAGGGTCCGGCCGCCGTCGAGGAGGTCGGCGAGGGTGGGCGCGGCGACGTACTCCATGACGATGCAGGGGCGGCCGTCGTCGTCCACCACGTCGTGCACGACGACCACGTTGGGGTGGACGACCCGGGCGGCGCTGCGGGCCTCGCGGCGGGTGCGCTCGTAGAGGGTGGCCAGCTCGTCGTCGGAGAGGTGCGGGCGGGGGTGCAGTTGCTTGAGCGCGACCTGCCGGGCCAGCACCTCGTCCTCGGCCCGCCACACGGTGCCCATGCCGCCGCGCCCGATCCGCTCGGCCAGCCGGTACCGCCCGGCGACCAGCCGCCCCTCGTCCGACACCGCCCGTCCTCCGCCAGCTCTGTCCGCGTTCGATGAGTCCCGTCACGATAACCGCGCGTTGCTGGTCACCTGTTCGGTTCTGTCGGCCGCCGGAGCTGCGGTCCTGGGAAGGTGGGGGCGGGTAGGTCTTTCCGGCTGCAAATCGATCGGGAAGTGCTGTGCGGGGCAACGAATGCAGCTCGTCGCCCCGCACGGGTGTGCTCGGGTTCACTGCGGCGTACGTCAGCGTGCGGTCAGCTTCCACAGGTGGTCGGCGGTGCCGTTGTCGTCCCACTGGAGGACCTGGGCGCCCGACGAGGTGCTCATGCCGGTCACCCCGAGCAACAGGCCGCTGTTGTAGTTGGCGATCTTGTAGTAGCCGTCGCCCGACGGGATCAGCTGCCAGAGGTGGTCGGCGGTGCCGTTGTCGCCCCAGATCAGGGCGGTGCCGCCGTCCCCGGTGCCCGCGTTGGTGATGCCGAGGAGCAGGCCGCTCGCCTGCTGCTGGATCTTGTAGAGGCCGCTGCCGGCGGCCACCAGGGTCCAGTTCTGGTCGGTGCCCGAGGAGGAGGCCGCCTGGACGACGAGGGTGCCCTGGGCGGTGCCCGCGCCGCTGGTGTCCAGGGCTAGGCCGCTGTTCCTGTTGGTGATCTGGTAGCGGCCGGCCAGGGAGGTGGCGGTGCCGCTCGGGGTGATGGTCAGGCGGTAGCCGTCGGAGGCGTTCATCGTCACCGGCACGGTGATCGAGCCGCCGCTGACCGCGTAGTCGGTGTCCGAGACCGTCAGCGGCCCGGAGACCGCGGTCGTCCGGCCCTTGGACGGCGTGTACTCCAGCTTGACGTGCACCGTGCTGCCGAAGGCGGAGAGCGACGACAGCCCGTTCACGGTGACGGCGCACGAGCCGGTGCAGCCGCCGGTGACCACGCTGATCTGGTTGCCCGCGCCGTTGCGGGCGGCGAAGCCGTCGATGCCCGTCTGCGCCGGAGGCGTGGTGACCAGCATGTTCCCGGACATGTCGCCGTACCACTTGTACAGCCAGTAGGCGCCGTTGGGTGAGCCGCCGGTGTCGGTGAGGGTGTCGCCGAGGGTGCCGTAGTGGTTCCAGAAGGCGAGTTCGGCGTCGTGCACGCCGGCCCGCTCGAACTTGGCTACATAGCTCGCGAGCGGCCCGGGGACGCCGACCTCGCTCGTGGTGCCGTACTCCTCGATGGCGATCGGGCGGGGGCTGAGACCGAGGCTGGTCTCCAGCGCCCGGTAGTCGGCCACGTGCGCGGCGATGTTCGCGCTGCTCTGGAGTTCGTGCCAGGCGACGATGTCCGGCACCGCGTTGTTCGCGATGGCGTCCTGGAGGAACGTCTTCATCTTGCTGTCGGTGTACGTCGCGAAGCTGGGGCCCTGGATGGGCATGGCGGTGTCCTTGGCCCGGACCTCCTTGTACGTCCGTGACCAGCCGTCGTCGAAGGCGCCCGCCGCCGAGGTGTCCCAGGTGCCGTCGGGCTCGTTCCACAGTTCGTAGGCGCTCATGTTCGTGGCGCCGGACGCCTGCACGGACGCGATCTGCTTGTCCACGGCCGACAGCCAGTCGCTCCAGCTCACCCACTTGTAGGGGAAGTTCGGATACCAGTCCGGCATCCGTACGACGACCTTCGCGCCGGCCTTCGCCGCCTCGGGGGCGACGGTCAGGGCGTCGCCGCCGGGGCTGGGCTCGCCGTTGGGCAGCTGGCTGCCGCCGGGGGCCATCTGTACGAAGGTGTTGGGCTTCAGCGGCTGGACCAGGCTGTCGGCGGGGACGCTCGCGGTGTCCAGGCCGTAGAGGCTGCCCGAGGCCACGTGCGTGACCGAGCGCAGCGTCTGGTTCGCGCTCACCACGAGGGTGGTGGCGGAGGTGGGGGCGGCCTGGGCGGGGGCGGTGGTGCCGAGGGCGGCGGCGGTGAGGGCCACCACGCCCAGGGCGGCTCTGAGAGGGGTGCGGCTCATGACATGGATCTCCTCAGGAAATAGGGGGAGTTGAGACGGCTCAGTCCTTCACCGCGCCGGCGGTCACGCCCGCGGCCACATAGCGCTGGGCGAGGATCAGGAGAACGGCCGCGGGGACGGATGCGACCACGGCGGTGGCCATGATCGCGTTCCACTCCTGGTTGTTGTTGCCGATGTACTTGTAGATGCCGAGCGTGATCGGCTTCCAACTGCCGCCGCCGTCGAGGGTGTTGGCGAAGACGAAGTCGGACCAGGCCCACAGGAAGCCGAACAGCGAGACGGTGACGATCGCGTTGCGGCTCAGCGGGAGGACGACCGACCGGAAGGTGCGCCAGGTACCGGCGCCGTCGATCCGGGCGGCCGAGACGAGTTCGCCGGGGATGCCCGACATGAACGCGGTGAAGATCATGACGCCGAACGGCACGGCGATGGTGGAGTCCGCGACGATCAGTCCCCACCAGGAGTTGAGCAGGCCGAGGTCCAGGAAGATGCCGTAGAAACCCATGGCCATGACGATCCCGGGGACCATCTGCGCGATGAGGAGCGCCAGGCCGAGGGCGCCGCCGCCGCGCGGCCGGAGCTTCGCCAGCGCGAAGCCGGCCGGAGCGGCGAGCAGGAGGGTGAGGGCGACCGTACCGAGGCCGATCAGCAGGCTGGTGCCCAGGTAGGGGAGTTGGTCGTCGAGGAACGCCCTGTAGCCCTCGAAGGTCGGGTGCAGCGGGAGCAGGTCCGGCGGGCTCTTGCGCATGTCCTGCTGCGGGGTGAGGGACACGTTGACCATCCAGTACACCGGGAACAGCATCAGTGCCGTGAGGACGAGACCCACCAGGGTGTAGCCACGGGACTTCACGCTTCCTGCCTCCTCTGGACGCGGATGTACAGGAGGCCGAAGGCCAGGGCGATGAGGATGAGGATGTCGCCGACCGCGGCGCCGGGGCCGAACTTGGGCAGCAGCGTGCCGAAGCCGAGCTGGTACGACCAGGTGGCCAGGGTGGAGGAGGAGTCGCCGGGACCGCCCCTGGTCATGATCCAGATCAGGTCGAACACCTTGAGGGTGTAGACGAGCCCGAGCAGCAGGGTGATCGCCGACACCGGGCGCAGCAGCGGGAAGGTGATCCGGCGGAACTGCTGCCAGCCACCCGCCCCGTCGAGCGCCGCCGCCTCGTACAGCTCACCCGGGATGTTCTGCAGGCCGCTGTGCAGGATGACCAGGTTGAAGGGGATGCCGATCCAGATGTTGGCGACGACCACCGAGACCAGCGCCCAGTCCGGCGAGGTCAGCCAGCCGACCGGGCCGACGTCGAGGAAGTGCAGGAAGTAGTTCACCACCCCCGACTCGCTGTTGAACATCCACGACCAGGTGGACGCCGACACGATCAGCGGCAGCAGCCACGGGATCAGGAACAGTGCCCGCAGCACGGTCGACAGCCGGAAGTGCCGGTTGAAGAAGACCGCGAGGGCGAGCCCGATCACGTACTGGAAGGCGATCGACACGAAGGTGAAGACCATGGTGTGGCGCAGTGCCGGGCCGAATGTCGGATCGTCCACCACCGTACGGAAGTTGGCCCAGCCGGAGAACGGCGCGTCGCCCGCCACGAAGGAGCGCACCGTGTAGTCGCGCAGGCTGAGGTCGAGGTTGCGGTAGAGCGGATAGACGTAGAAGGCGGCGAGGTAGACGAGCAGGGGAGTGACGAAGGCGAGCGCGGTCAGCCGCCGTCTGCGGCGCAGGGAGCGGGCGCCGGTGCCGCTCGCCCGTGCCGCGGCGGCCGGGGCGCGCCGCGGTCGGTCGATCCGGGCGACGGTCATGCCGGTCCTAGCCCTTCTGCGCGCTGGACTGGGCGGCGGTCAGGGCGTCCTGGGGGCTCTTGCTGCCGGACAGCGCGGCCTGGACGGCCGTCCACAGGGGCTGCGAGATGGTCGGGTACTTGGTGCCGAGCCCGCCGCTGGTCCGGCCTCTGGCCGCCGCGACCGCCGCCACCCACGGCTTCAACTCCGCGTTCTTCGCGACCTGTTCGGTCTGCACGGCGGAGGTCGGCGCCACGTACATGAGCGTGGTGTCGGTGGCCAGCAGACTGGAGTCGCTGGTGAGGCAGGTGACGATCTTCTTGCTGACGTCGTAGCGCGAGGTGTCCTTCTGCACCGGCACGGTGACGAACTCGCCGCCCGTCGGCACCGGCGCCGAACCGCCGTTCTGCGCGGGGATGTTGATGACGCCGTAGCCGAACCCGGCCTTGTCGGCGTTGCCCAGCTGCCAGGTGCCGTTCTCGCCGAACGCGTAGTCGCCGGTGGCGAACTCCTGCCAGCTGGTGGTCTGGGTGTTCTGCAGCACGTCCTTCGGCGCGTACCCCGCGTCCACCCACTGCTTCCACAGCGCCAGCGCGGCAACTCCCTTGCCGGAGTCGAGCTTGGTCAGGTCACCGCCCGCGCCCCAGAACCAGGGCAGGAACTGGAAGCTGCCCTCCTCGGTGTTGATCGCCGAGAAGGTGATCCCCTTCTTCCCGGCCGCCGCGACCTTCTTCAGCGCGGCCGTGAGCGAGGCCCAGTCCTTGACGGAGGCCGGGTCGACACCGGCCGCGGCGAGCACCTTCTTGTTGTAGTAGAGCGCGAGGGTGTTGGCGCCGATCGGGACCCCGTAGGCGGCGCCGTCGATCGTGCCGGCGCCGATGATGTTCTTCTGGATCGAGGAGGTGTCGAGCCCGAGGTCGCTCGTCTTGTTGAGGATCCCCGCCTCCACCAGGGTGGAGACCACCGGGTTGTCGACCAGCATCACGTCCGGCGCGTTGCCCTGCTGCGCGGCCAGCAGGGCCTTGTTGCCGAGGTCGGTGGTGTCGTACGCGGTCCGCTTGAGTTTCACCCCGGCCGTGGTGCCGCACGCGGCCACCCTCTTGCCCCAGTCCGAGGAGGCGTCGAACTGCGGATACGGGTCCCAGAAGGTGTACGTCCCGCCGGCCGAGGACGACGATCCCGAGGAGCCGGAACCGCCACCGCAGGCGGTGAGGGGGAGGAGAGCGGCCGTGGTGAGGGCCAGGAGAGTACGGCGGGTGGGTATCACGGGGTGACCTCGTTGTCGTAGGACGGGGGTGTCTCAGGAGGTGGGGAGCCAGACGCGCATGCTGCCGTCCTCGCGGTTGGCCCAGACGTGGTACGGGATCGCGGTCAACTCGACCGGCTCGCCGTCGGGTTCGCTCTCCGCGCCGGCCGAGGGGGCGTACGGCCACCAGCCCCGGTCGGGAATGCGGCGGCGCCGGCCCGCGGCCACCACGGTGGTGACCCCGCCGAGCAGGTCGGGGCGGTGCTTCACGGCGAGCGGCCGGGACGGGTCGAGGACGATGTCGTCGAGGCCGCCGCCCGGGTGGTCGACCTGCTCCAGGCAGTGCACGAGCGGTCCGCGCTCGATCGCCACACAGCCGCGTACCGCGTCCACGCGCGGGTCGGCGGCGGTGAGCCGGGGCTCCAGGGCGAGCTCCAGCACCACCAGGTCGCCCGGCGCCCAGGTCCGCGACAGCCGCAGCCAGCCGTCGTCGACCGGGGACTCGTACGTCTCCTCGCCGCACCGCACCCGGAACTCCCGGCACCACCCGGGGATGCGCAGCGAGAGCGTCCAGGGGGCGTCGGACGGGGTCTCCTCGACGGTGAACGCGATCGTGCCGTGCCACGGGTAGTCGGTCTCGGCGCGCACCCGGACCCGGTCGGTCGCATACGTCCCGGTGACGAACTGGTGGATCTGCAGGCCCTGTTCGTCGCCCGACGCCAGGTAGTGCTCCAGGCTCGCCAGCAGCCGCATCACGTTCGGCGGGCAGCAGGCGCAGCGGAACCAGCGAGTACGGCGGGCCGACTGGTCGCCGCCGGTGTCGGTGTGGCCGTCGCGGACCTGGAGCGGGTTGACGTACAGCCAGCGCTCGCCGTCCAGCGAGACCCCGGCCAGGAAGCCGTTGTAGAGGGTGCGCTCGATCAGGTCGGAGTAGCGGGCCTCGCCGGTGAGCAGCGCCATGCGCCAGCTCCACTGGATGGAGGCGATGGCGGCGCAGGTCTCGCAGTAGGCGCGCTCGTTGGGGAGTTCGTAGGGGTCGCCGAAGTCCTCCCGGTCGTGATGGGCGCCGAGCCCGCCGGTGAGGTGGGTCTTGGTGGTCGTCATGGCGTGCCACAACCGCTCGCCCGCGGCCCGGAGTTCGGCGTCCCCGTTCTCCGCCGCCAGGTCCGCGGCCCCCGCCAGCAGGTACAACTGCCGTACGGCGTGGCCCTCGACGTTCGTCGCCGCACGCAGCGGGACCCGGTCCTGGCTGTAGGCGTCACCTTCGAGCAGGCCGTGGCCGTGCCGGTCGACGAAGTAGCCCGCCAGGTCCAGGTAGCGCCGTTCGCCGGTCTCCCGGTACAGCTCCACCAACGCCGTCTCGACCTCCGGGTGGCCGTCGATGCCGTCGACGGGCCTGCCGCTGCCGGGGAGGCCGAACACCGAGTCGATGTGGTCGGCGAACTTCCGTGCCACGTCGAGGAGTTCGGGGCCGCCGGTGGAGCGGTGGTGGGCCACGGCGGCCTGGATCAGATGTCCTGCGCAGTACAACTCGTGACCCCAGCGCAGGTCCTGGTACCGCTCGCCGCCCTTGACCAGCTGGAACCAGGTGTTGAGATAGCCGTCGGGCTGCTGGGCCGCGGCCACCAGGGCGATGATCCGGTCCACCTCGGCGGCCAGCGGTTCGCCGACCTCGCCGACCTCGCCGACCGCGGCGCCGAGTTGCCAGGAGGCCGCCTCCAGCCACTTGTAGACGTCCGTGTCCACGAACGGGTACGCGCCCCGGAACGTGCCCTCGGCGGTGCCGGCCGCCAGCCGCAGGTTGTGCAGGTTCCCGGCGGACTCCAGCAGGTCCGGGCCCTGCGGGAGGGAGACCCGGGCGTTGGTGGTGCGACGGTCGTGCCAGAAGCCCGCGTCGACGGTGACGGCCGCCGGGCGCAGCGCGGTACGGGCGTCGGGGGTGGGACGGACCGGGCCGAGGGGGGAGGGCGGGACGGAGCGGGTGCGGGGCATGGCTCTCCGGGGGGAGGAGGGGGCTGGGCGCCTTGACGCCAGCATTGTCGAAATGTCGAACACCGTCTGGAGTATCGGGCGTGACGAAGCGTGAAACCACTTTGAGCAACCGTTTTCTCGCCGAGAAGTACAGGGCAGTCGGAGGGAGGGGTCAAGACGCCCGGCGCGGATTTCTCAAGTTGCCTGCTGGATCTGGTGCTTGACCCGACCGGCTGCGAGGATGGCGGGCGGCTCTGTCGCCGTGCGCTGGGCGACGCGGTCGAGAAACCGTCAAGGAAAAGGTTTGCCCGTGACCTCTGCTCCAGACTCTCCGCCGGCCGGCCGGGCCAGGCTCGCCGATGTCGCCGCGCTCGCCGGTGTCAGTGTGGGCACGGCGTCCAAGGCGCTGAACGGCGCCGGCCGGATGCGCCCGGAGACCCGGCAGCGGGTGCTGGACGCGGTGGAGGAGCTCGGGTTCCGGCCCAACCAGCATGCGCAGAGCCTGCACAGCGGCCGCAGCTGGACGGTCGGCCTGATGACGACGGACGGCATCGGCCGCTTCAGCACCCCGGTCCTGCTCGGCGCCGAGGACGCGCTCGGCGCCGGGAAGATCTCCGTCCTGCTCTGCGACACCCGCGGCGACGCCATCCGCGAGCAGCACCATCTGCGCAACCTCACCGACCGGCGGGTGGACGGCATCATCGTCACCGGCCGCCGTACCGACCCCCGCCCGCCGCTGACCGGCATCGACCCGGCGATCCCGGTCGTCTACGCCCTCTCCCCGTCCACCGACCCCGCCGACACCTCCGTCGTCACCGACGACCGCGGCGGCGCCCATCTCGCCGTGGAACACCTGCTGGCCACCGGGCGCACCCGCATCGCCCATGTCACCGGGCCCGAACACCACCAGGCCGCCCGCGACCGCGCCCGGCACGCGGTCGGCCACCTGGCCGGGGCGGGTCTCGAACTCGCGGCGGGGCGGGTGCACTTCGGGGAGTGGAGCGAGGCCTGGGGGCGGCGCGCCGCCGACGCGGTGCTGCGGACGGCGCCCGGCACGGACGCCGTCTTCTGCGGGAACGACCAGATCGCCCGCGGGGTCGCGGACGCCTTGCGCGAGCGGGGGAAGGACGTGCCGGGGGACATCGCCGTGGTCGGCTACGACAACTGGGACACCATGGCCCTCGCCTGCCGTCCGCCGCTCACCACCGTCGACATGAACCTGGCCGAGATCGGCCGGATCGCCGCGCTGCGGCTGCTCCAGGCCATCGACGCAGAGCCGGAGCCGGGGGTGCACACCGTGCCGTGCCGACTGGTGGTGCGGGAGTCGAGCTGACGCGACGCCGGACGTGCGGCGAATCTTCACCGGCCGCGCCCGAATCCTGGTTGCTTAAGTCAATCAATTGACTTACATTCGGGAGGGTCGTGCAGACCCGAGCGGCCCTACGGAGGCCCGACCATGTCCCATGCACAGCCCCGGCCGGAAGTCGCCGGGGGCTCCGCCGCGCCGCGGACCAATGTAGTCGTCGCGGTGCTGGCCTTCGGCGGGATCGTGGTCTCGCTGATGCAGACCCTGGTGATCCCCATCGTGCCCGAACTGCCGAAGCTGCTCGACGCCTCGGCGTCCAACGCGGCCTGGGCCGTCACCGCCACCCTCCTCGCGGCCGCCGTCGCCACCCCCGTGATGGGGCGGCTCGGTGACATGTACGGCAAGCGGCTGATGCTGCTGACCAGCATCGTCATGCTGGTCGCCGGATCGGTCACCGCCGCGCTGAGCGACACCCTCGTGCCGATGATCATCGGGCGCGCCCTGCAGGGACTGGCCTCCGGCGTGATCCCGCTCGGCATCAGCATCATGCGCGACGAACTCCCCGCCGAACGGCTCGGCTCCGCCACGGCGTTGATGAGCGCCTCGCTCGGCGTCGGCGGCGCCCTCGGGCTGCCCGCCGCCGCGCTGATCGCCGACCACTTCGACTGGCACATGCTGTTCTGGACCTCGGCCGCGCTCGGCGTCGTCGCCGCCCTGTTCGTACTGGCCCTCGTGCCGGAGTCGAAGGTGCGCACCGGCGGCCGATTCGACCTGCCCGGCGCCCTCGGCATGGCGGCCGGCCTGGTCTGTCTGCTCCTCGGCATCTCCAAGGGCGCCGACTGGGGCTGGGGCAGCGCCACCACACTCGGCCTGTTCGCCGCCGCCGTGGTCGTCCTGCTCGCCTGGGGGTTCTACGAACTCCGCACCCGGGAACCGCTGGTCGACCTGCGCACCACGGCCCGCCGCCAGGTCCTCGTGACGAACCTCGCCTCGATCGCCTTCGGGTTCTCGATGTTCGCGATGTCCCTGGTGCTTCCGCAGCTCCTGCAGTTGCCTGAGGCCACCGGCTACGGTCTGGGCAAGTCGCTGCTCGCCGCCGGCCTGGTGATGGCCCCGACCGGCCTGGTGATGATGGCGACGGCGCCGCTGTCCGCCCTCGTCTCCAGGAACTTCGGCCCGAAGGTCACCCTGATGTGCGGCGCGGTGATCGTGGCCGCCGGGTACGGGCTCAACATCGTGCTGATGGACGCCGTCTGGCAGCTCGTGCTGGTCTCCTGCATCATCGGCGCCGGCATCGGCTTCGCCTACGGCGCGATGCCCGCGCTCATCATGGGCGCCGTCGACCCGCACGAGACGGCCGCCGCGAACAGCCTCAACACCCTGATGCGGTCCATCGGCACGTCGACCGCGAGCGCCGTCGCCGGGGTGATCCTGGCCCAGATGACCACCGACTTCGGCTCGGTGACCGTGCCCTCCGAGAACGGCTTCAAGGTGGTCATGGCGGCGGGCTCGGGCGCGGCGGTCCTCGCCCTGCTGGTCGCCGCGTTCATCCCGCGCCGCAAGCCGGCCGCGGCGACGGGCGGGGCGACGGGCGCGGGCACGGGTGGGATGGCGCAGCCGGTGGCCGGACCGGCGGCCGAGGAGCCGACGGGCGCGGCGGCGGCTTCGCCGAACGTCGTCCCCGTCGTCGGCGACGACGGCATCCAGGTGCACGGCCGGGTGCGCGGCGCCGACGGAACCGGCGTCGGCCGCGCCGCCGTCACCCTGATCTCCCCCGGCGGCCGGCAGCTCGGCCGCGCGGTCGCGGACGCCGACGGCGGCTACGCGGTGGCGGCGCCCGGCGAGGGGACGTACGTCCTGATCGCCTCCGCCGACGGCTGCCGGCCACAGGCCACCACCCTCGTCGTGAGCAGCGCACCGGTCGCCTACGACGTGCTGCTCACCGGCAGCAGCGGCCTGGCCGGAGCGGTGCGGGCCGCGGACAGCGGGGCGCCCGTCGCCGGGGCGACCGTGATCCTCACCGACGTGCGCGGGGACGTCCTCGCCACCCAGCAGACCGACGGGCTCGGCGAGTTCGCCGTCGGCGACCTGGTACCGGGCACCGTGACCCTCGCCGTCAGCTCGCCCAAGCACCGGCCGCTCGCCCTGCCCGTCGAGATAGCCGCGACCGGCACCACCCGGGTCGACGTCGAGCTGCGGCCCGGCGCCCATGTACGGGGCACGGTCCGGGCCGCGGGCGGCCCGCTGGGCGACGCCCGGGTGACGCTGGTGGACGCCGCCGGCAACGTCGTCGGCACGACCACCACCGGCGACGACGGCGCGTACGCCTTCTCCGACCTGGACAGCGGCCAGTACACGGTCGTCGCGACCGGCTACCCGCCGCACGCCGCCGGGGTGGCCGTCTCCGGCGCCGACGTCCACGACCACGACATCGAACTCGCCCACCCCGGGGCGTAGTTCGCGGGAGCCGCGCAGCGGGTCCGGCGGCGTGCGGTGCGGTTCGGCGGCGCCACGGTCGGCCGACGACCTGCCGCGGCGCTTGCGGTCAAGCGGTCAGCCGTGCTCGGGCCGGCGGGCCGCCCACAGGCCGCGGACGTGGCCCAGGTGGCGGGTCATGACCTCGCGCACGCCCTGCTCGTCGCGGGCCAGCAGGGCGTCGAGGAGCTCCAGGTGCTCCTCGGCGGAGGCCTTCAGGCGTCCCGCCTCCACCAGCGCCGTCAGCCCGTACAGCCGCGAACGGCGCCGCAGGTCCCGTACCACCTCGACGAGATGGTCGTTGCCCGCCAGCGCCAGCAGCCGCAGATGGAAGGCCAGGTCGGCCTCGACGTAGGCGATCAGGTCGCCCTTCACGGCCGAGGTGACGATCTCCAGGGCGACCGGGCGCAGCGCCTCCAGGTCGTCGCGATCGGCGGTGGCCGCGAGGGCGACGGTCGTCGGGATCTCGATCAGGGACCGGACGTGCGTGTACTCGTCGAGCTGCCGCTCGGACAGGGCGGTGACCCGGAACCCCTTGTTCGGGACGATCTCGACCATGCCCTCCTTCACCAGCTCCAGCATGGCCTCGCGCACCGGCGTCGCGGAGACGCCCAGGCGCGGAGCGAGCCCGGGCGCCGAGTACACCTCGCCGGGGCGCAGCTCACCGGCGATCAGCGCGGCACGCAGGACGTCCACGACCCGCTCCCGGAAGTTCGGCTTCCGGCCGCCGAGCGACGGAATGGCGGGCTTGGCGGCGGTGGGCGTGCTGCTGGGCCGGTCGGCCATGGTGGAACTCCTGGAGGGTCGTCGCCGGAGAGTCGTCGGGGGAATCAGAGTACGAAGCCGGCCGGGAACGGGTCGGCCGGGTCCAGCAGATACTGGGCGGTGCCGGTGACCCAGGCCCGCCCGGTGAAGCTGGGCAGGACCGCGGGGCGGCCCGCGACCTCCGTGGTGCCGAGGAGCCGGCCGGTGAACCGGGTGCCGATGAACGACTCGTTCACGAACTCGGTGTCCAGCGGGAGTTCACCGCGGGCGTGCAACTGCGCCATCCGCGCGCTGGTGCCGGTGCCGCAGGGGGAGCGGTCGAACCAGCCCGGGTGGATGGCCATCGCATGCCGGGAGAGGCGGGCCGTGGCGCCGGGGGCGACCAGGTGGACGTGGTGGCAGCCGCGGATGGACGGGTCCTCGGGGTGGACCGGCTCCGCCTCCGCGTTGATCGCCGCCATCAGGGACAGACCGGCCCGGAGGATGTCGTCCTTTCGGGTGCGGTCGAAGGGGAGGTCGAACTCGTCCAGGGGGAGGATGGCGTAGAAGTTGCCGCCGTATGCCATGTCATATGTCACTGACCGCCCGTCGGCCAGCACGATCTTCCGGTCCAGCGCGACCGAGAACGACGGCACGTTCCGCAGCGTGACGTGCTGCGCCGCACCGTCCTCCACCGCCACCTCGGCGACGACCACACCGGCCGGGGTGTCGAGCCGGATGGTGGTGACCGGCTCCACGACCTCCACCATCCCGGTCTCCACGAGCACCGTCGCCACCCCGATCGTGCCGTGCCCGCACATCGGCAGGTAGCCGGAGACCTCGATGTAGACCACGCCCCAGTCGCAGTCGGGCCGGGTCGGCGGCTGCAGGATCGCCCCGCTCATCGCGGAGTGCCCGCGCGGCTCGTTCATCAGCAACTGCTTGATGTCGTCGCGGTGTTCACGGAAATACAGCCGCCGCTCGTTCATGGTCGCGCCGGGGACGGTGCCGATCCCGCCGGTGATCACGCGGGTGGGCATGCCCTCGGTGTGCGAGTCGACGGCGTGCAGGACGAGTTTGCTGCGCATGACGCTCCTGGAGGGTGGGCGGGTCGGGTTACGCCAGTCCGGCCGCGACGGCCTTCTCGGTGGCCGCGCGGACCACGGCCTCCTGCTCGGGCAGCAGCCGCACGCGCGGCGGGCGGCAGGCACCGCCGTGCCGGCCGACGATGTCCATGGACAACTTGATGGCCTGCACGAACTCGACCCTGGAGTCCCAGCGCAGCAACGGATGCAGTTGCGCGTACAGCCGCTTGGCGGTGTCCAGGTCGCCGTCCACCGCCGCGTGGTACAGCTCGACGGACGCCGCCGGCAGCGCGTTCGGGTAGCCGGCCACCCAGCCCTTGGCACCCGCGACCGCGAGCTCCAGCAGGACGTCGTCGGCGCCGATCAACAGGTCGAGTTCCGGGGCCAGTTCGGCCAGCCGGTAGGCCCGGCGAACATCGCCGGAGAACTCCTTCACGGCGTGGATGTACCCCTCGCCGTGCAGCCTGGCGAGCAGTTCCGGGACGAGGTCGACCTTGGTGTCGATGGGGTTGTTGTACGCCACGATCGGCACCCCCGCCTTCGCGACCTCCGCGTAGTGCGCAAGGACCGAACGCTCGTCGGCACGGTAGGCGTTGGGCGGCAGCAGCATGACGGCCGCGCAGCCGGCGTCCCGGGCCTGCTCGGCCCAGCGGCGGGCCTCGGCCGAGCCGTAGGCGGCGACCCCGGGCATCACCCGCGCCCCGCCGATCGCGGCCACGGCGGTCTCCACGACCCGGGCCCGCTCCTCGGGGGTGAGTACCTGGTACTCGCCGAGGGAGCCGTTCGGTACGACGCCGTCGCAGCCGTTCTCGACCAGCCAGACGCAGTGCTCGGCGTACTTGTCGTAGTCGACGGAGTGGTTGCCGGCGAGGTCGTCGGCGAGGGGGAGTGCGGTGGCTACCAGGACGCCGCGCCAGGGGCGGGGGTGGGGGGCGGTGGTCATGCGGTTCCCTTCGGTGGAATGTGACATATCACTGTTGTTCGCACTGCTGCTCTCACCACTGTTCCGACGGCGGTCCTGACCGGGGTTCGCCGTCATCGCCGGCCCGCGCCAGCACACCCAGCGGTACCGGCCGCGCGAACGGCCTCGCCCCCGCCGTCTCCGGGCACCCGGCGAGCCCCGCGACCGCGGGCCCGCACATCCGGCCCTGGCACCAGCCCATCCCGGCCCGGGTGAGCAGCTTGACGGTCCGTACGTCTCCCGCGCCCAGCTCGGTCACGGCCCGGCGGACCGCTCCGCCGGTGACCTCCTCGCAGCGGCAGACGACCGTGTCGTCCGTGACCTGCTCGGCCCAGTGCGCGGGCGGCGCGTAGGCGTCGTCCATCGCGGCGGCGAACCGGCGCAGACCCGCTCGGGTCCGGGCGGCCCCCGCCCAGCCGCGCGGGTCCGGCTCCCGGCCCGACAGCCGGGCGGCGGCCGACCGTCCCGCGATGTGCCCCTCGGCGAGGGCGAGGTCCGCGCCGCCGACACCGGTGGCCTCGCCCGCCGCCCATACCCCCGGGACGTCGGTGCGCTGCTCGTCGTCCACGTGCACCGCGACGCCGTCGACACGGCAGCCCAGCCCCTGGGCGAGATCGGTGTGCGGGAGCATGCCGTGCCCCACGGCCAGGGTGTCGCAGTCGATGCGCCGTCGGGTGTCCGGCCGTACCCGGCCCTCGGCATCCAGTGCGGCGACGGTCACCGCTTCCAGGCGCTGGTCGCCGTGCGCTTCGACGACGGTGTGGTGGACCAGGGTGCGTACCCGGTGCCCTGCCAACTGCCCCGCGTACCGGGCGCCTTCGGCGAGCTTGGCGGGCCGCGCGGCCAGGGCCGGGGACCGTCGTACGAAGGCCCGGGGGTCGGCGGACTCCACCAGCGCCGCCACCCGGGCGCCGGCCGCCGCGAGGCCGGTGGCGACGGGCAGCAGCAGCGGTCCGGTGCCGGCGACGACGGCCGTACGTCCGGGCAGCACCAGTCCGCCCTTGAGCATGGCCTGGGCGCCGCCCGCCGTGACGACACCGGGGAGCGTCCAGCCGGGGAAGGGCAGCACCTTCTCGTAGCCGCCGGTGGCAAGCAGTACCGCGTCCGCGCGGACCTCCTCCGGCCGCTCCTGCTCCGGACCGAGCAGGGCGTGCACGGTGAAGCCCTCCGGCCGTCGCTCGACGAACCACACATGACGGTCCCGCAGATGTACCGCGTGCCCGGCCTCCAACTGCCGGTCGAGCCCGTCGCGCAGGCGCACCCAACTGGACCAGTGGTGGTGCAGAGCCTGCGGCCGGAGGGCACCGAGCCCGGCGGCGGGCTGCCGGTAGAACTGGCCGCCCGCCTCGGGCGCGGCGTCGATCAGGGTGACGCGTACACCGTGCCGGGCGGCGGCCAGGGTGGCGGCGAGACCGGCCGGGCCCGCGCCGATCACGGCGAGGTGGGGGCGGGGCCGCTCAGTCATCGTGGCCCGTGCCCTCCTGCGTGCGGATGGCGTCGCCCGGGTGCAGGGGCACCAGGCAAGCCCGTTGGTTGGGGCGGTCGTTGACGGTGACCAGGCAGTCGAAGCAGACGCCGATCCCGCAGAAGACCCCCCGGGGACGGCCCTCGCCCCGGGTGGTCCGCCAGGAGGTGACGCCGGACGCCCAGAGCGCGGCGGCGACCGTCTGGCCCGGCCATGCCTCGATCTCCCGGCCGTCGAAGGTGACGGTGAAGGCGGGACCCGGCCGGGCCCGGGTCAGTTCCAGCGGGTTCACGCGGCCTCCTCGGCGAAACGCTCGGGACGGAACGGCGTCAGGTCCAGCGCCGGTACCTTGCCGCTGAGCGCCTGAGCGATCAACTGCCCGGTGCCGGTGGCGAGTCCGATGCCCGCGCCCTCGTGCCCGCAGGCGTGGAGGAGACCGGGGGCGCGGGGGTCGGGGCCGATCGCGGGGAGGTGGTCGGGCAGGTACGGGCGGAAGCCCAGGTAGCTTCGTATCGCCCGGACTTCGGACAGGAACGGGAACAGGCGGGTCGCGCCCGCCGCCAGCGCCCGTACGACCGGAAGCGAGAACGACCGGTCGAAGCCGACGCGTTCCCGGCTCGCGCCGATCAGGATCGGCCCGGCCGCGGTGCCCTCGACGACCGGCGAGGTCTGCAGCGCGGCCGAGTCGCTGGCCACGTCGGCGACGTAGTCGGCGGCGTACACCTTGTGCCGGACCCGGCGCGGCAGCGGCTCGGTGACCAGGACGAAGCCGCGCCGGGGCAGCACGGGCAGGTGCACCCCGGCGAGGGCGGCCAGCTCGCCGCCCCAGGTCCCGGCCGCGTTCACCACGGCCGGGGCGTGGATCTCGCCGTGGTCGGTGCGGACACCGCGTACGGCACCGTCGGCGCCGCGCAGTACCCCCGTCACCGTGCGGCCGGTCGACAGACGGGAGCCCGAGGCCCGTAGCAGATGTGCGGCGGCCAGCGTCGGCATGACCTGGGCGTCCTGGGGGTAGCGCACCGCGCCGGCCAGACCGGGCGTCAGATGCGGTTCCAGCTCGCGGAGTTGCTCCGCGTCGACGCTCTCCGCCGTCACCCCGGCGGCCCGTTGGCGGGCCGCGAACTCCTCCAGGGCGGTGAGCCCCTCGGGTTCGGCGGCGACGACGATCCCGCCCTTCGGCTCGTACTCGATCCGGGCGCCCAGCTCCCCGGCCAGGTCGGTCCACAACCGGCCGGACAGCAGGGCGAGTTCGAGCTCGGGCCCGGGCTCCTTGTCGGAGACCAGCAGGTTCCCCTCGCCCGCTCCCGTCGTACCGCCGGCCACCGGACCACGGTCCACCACGACGACGTCCAGGCCCGCCCGAGCGGCGTACAGGGCACACGCGGCGCCCACCATGCCCGCCCCGACGACCACGACATCGCAGGTCAGTCGCATGCTCACGCCAGTAATATGTCACATGGCACACCTGCCGGGGAAGACCGCCGACAACCGCGGGCGCAGTGGTGACCGAGTACCGCACCGGTCCACCCCCGCCGCCCGAACGGCCGCGACGATCGCCTTCAGCGGGATCGGGGCAGGCCGAGGGCGGTCTCGGCAGTGTCAGTCGTCACGGTCCCCGCCGGCGTGCACATCGACACGGTCGAGCGACGATCCTGTGGTCGTCCCGGCCGTGAGGGGCCGGTGGCATCGGGGGCGCCGGAACCCGGTCAGGGGATCAGCACGATCTTCCCCCGCACGTGGCCGGTCTCGCTGCGTTCATGTGCCTCGGCCGCCTCCGAGAGCGGAAAGGTCTGCTGGACGGCGACCTGCAACTGCCCGCGGGTGGCGAGCGTGATGAGGTCCACCAGGTCTTTCGCGTTCGGAGCGACGGTGACGTCGGTGAAGCGGATGCCGCGTTCCCGAGCCTTCGCGCGTACTTCGGGGCGGCCCGGATTGGGCTGACGCACGTCCACGTAGACGCCGCCGGGCGGCAGGAGCGTCAGCGAGCGGAGGCCGTAGTCGTCGCCCAGCGGGTCCAGGACCACGTCGACGCCGTCCCGGATCGTCCTGGTGAAGTCCTCCGACGTGTAGTCGATCACTTCGTCCGCACCCAGCCGGCGCAGGAAGGCGTGCTTCTCCAGGCGCGCGGTGCCGATCACACGCGCCCCGTGTGCTTTGGCGATCTGCACCGCGAGATGCCCGACGCCGCCGGCCGCGGCATGGATCAGCACCCGCTGCCCAGAGGCGACCTGAGCCTTCGCCAGGGCCTGCCAGGCTGTCAGCCCTGCCGTGGCCAGTCCTCCCGCCTGGACCAGGTCCACCTCGGACGGAACACGAGCCAGCATGTCGGCCCGCGCGAGGGCGTACTGCGCCTGCGCACCACCGGGCGGGTAGACCATCCCGTACACCCGGTCGCCCGGGACGAAGCCGGTTGCCTCACCGCCGATCGCCTCCACCTCGCCGGCGAGGTCCATGCCGGGCGTGAACGGCGGTTGGAGGAACCGGTGGTCGGCGAGCCCGGCGCGGATCTTCCAGTCGGCGGGGTTGACGCCGGCCGCGCGGACGCGGACCAGGACGTCATCGGGGCCGGGTACGGGGCGCTCGACCTCCTCGACCCGGAGGACTTCGGGACCGCCGTAGCCGATCTGGCGGACGGCATGCATGGAGTGCGCGGTACTGGTGGGCATGGGCGTGTTCATGTTCCTCGGTTCTTGGATATCGGCAGTGCCGGGTCGGCCCGGCATTCCACGGGTCCGCTGCGGCAGACGCCCGGGACCGAGCCGTGCGCAGCAGGGCCGGGGTGTGAAGCGGTCCGACGGCGCGGGTCGGGAGGTGGGTGCGGTACGCCTTGGCCTCCGTGTCCGGGCCGGGTGGGGCGACGTGCGTGGTGTCGGCGCAGGGGAGGCCGCCCGGCTACGGGATGCGTATGACCATGCGACCGTCCAGCTCGCGACGGCTCAGGGCGGTCAGCAGGCGGGGGGTCTCCTCCCAGGCGGCCGCGACCGGGCGGGGAGAACCGGATCGAATGCAGGTCGCCCCGGCTGACGGTCGACGCCGAGACCTGCACCAGGAGCTCACTGCCCGTTCGGTCGGGCTCGGGCACTTCGGCGAACTCCACCGAGCCGTCCTTCGTCGTGGTCAACGCGCGCATGACGGTCTTCCTTTCATCCATGCGGGAACACCCGCCTCGATGCCCGGGCAGGCGTCGGCGGCGTAAGTGGACTAGGGTGCCCACTTGAAGACCGTAACATGTAAGTGGGCACCCGTGCCCACTTTTATTCGGGATGGTGGCATGACCGAACAGGACGGAGCGCGACGAACCCTGCGCTCCGACGCCGAACGCAACCGGGACCGCATCGCCGACGCCGCCCGCGCCGCCTTCCGCGAGCTCGGAGCCGACACGCCGATGAAGGAGATCGCGAAGCGCGCGGGCGTGGGCACCGCCACGCTCTACCGCCGCTTCCCGACCCGCGAGGACCTCCTGGCCCACGTCTTCACCGACCGGCTCACCGGATGCGAGGACTCGGTGCACAGCGCGCTGAACCACCCCGACCCCTGGCAGGGCCTGGTCGATCACATCGACCACCTCACCCACCTCCAGCTGGAGGACCGGGCGTTCACCGCTGTCTTCCTGTACGAGTTCCCGCCGGACAGCGCGGTCAGCCACTCCCGCGCCGAAGCCGGGAAAGCCCTGCACCAACTGCTCGACGCGGCGAAGGCCACCGGTGACCTCCGCCGGGACGTCGACGCGAACGACGTCATGCTGCTGCTCAAGGCGAACGACGGGGTACTGCGCTGGTCCGACGATCCCGCTCGGGAAAGCCGACACCTCATCGAGCGCTTCCTCCGCTCCCTCCACACCTGACCGGCCCGCGCCACCGGACTGCCCCCGCTCGGCGCACCCGCCCGGATGGCGCTCCCGAGTTGACAGGAAGACGATGGAGTGGTCGACGGGGGTTCGAAGGGAGGAGACACCGTCATGCTGGAGATCAAGACGGTCGACAAGCCGGACGAGCGGCGGGACTTCCCCCGCGGCCACCTGGAGGCCGTGCACCTGACCGGCCTCGACTTCGCCATCGGTACGTTCGAGCCGGGCTGGCGCTGGTCGGAGTCGGTGGCGCCGATCGCGGGCACCGAGAGCTGCATGGTCCACCACAACGGCTATGTGGTGCAGGGCAGGATGCACCTCGTCATGGACGACGGCGGCGAAGGCGAGATCGGCCCCGGTGACGTCTTCGTCCTTCCGCCGGGGCACGACGCCTGGGTCGTGGGGGACGAGCAGGTCATCGTGTACGACTTCGCCGGCGGCATGGCGACGGACTACGCGAAGGCCGGGGAGAGCTGAGGGCGGCAGACGGTGCCGTCACCTTCCGCGGGTGACGGCACCCGGTGTGTCAGACGGGCAGCAGCCGCGCGATCAGCCCGCCGAGCTGGCGGGCGGTGCGGCACTCGTGCATCTCCACCAGCTTCGCGTACTCCGGCGCGGCCGAGTCCCCGGTGCCCCACAGGGAGTGCGGCTCGGGGTTCAGCCAGTAGACGCGCCGCGCCTGCCCGGCGATCCGCCGCACGGCGGCGAGGTTCGGGTCGAGGTTGTTGGTGCGGGCGTCGCCGAGCACGAACACCGTGGTCCGCGGGCCCACGGCGGCGCCGTACCGCTCCGCGAACTCGCCCAGCGCCATGCCGTAGTCGCTGCTGCCGTGCCAGCCGGTGAGCGTCGCCTCGGCGCGGATCCGGGCGCCGAGCCCCTCCGGATCGGCCCGGCCGTGCTCAAGCAGGCCGGTTACCTCGTCGATCCGGTTGACGAAGGCGAACACCCGGACCTTGCTGAACTGGTCGTGCAGCGCCTGCACCAGCAGCATCGTGAAGTCGGAGAACCCCGACACCGAGCCCGAGACGTCGCACAGCAGCACCAGTTCGGGCCGGACCGGGCGGCGCCGGCGCAGCACCGGCCGCATCGGCACCCCGCCCGTGGACAGCGAGCCGCGCAGGGTGCGCCGCAGGTCGATGGTGCCGCGTGCGGCCCGGCGGCGGCGCGCGGCCAGCCGGGTCGCCAGCTTCCGCGCCAGCGGCTGCACGGTCCTGCGCAGCTCGGTGAGCTGTTCCCGCCCGGCGGACAGGAAGTCCACCCGGTCGGCGGACGGCGCCACCGCCCGACGGGCGATCTGGTCCCGCCCGCGCCGCTCGGCCACCCGGCGCCGGGCCTCCGCCGCGACCATGCCCCGGAAGTCCTCGATCCGCCGCCGGATCTCGTCGTCGAGCAGCCGGTCCGCGAACCCCGAGCCTCCGCCCCGCGCCCGGACGTCCGCCCGCACCCGCGCGAGCAGCGTCTGCGGCCGCAGCCGGTCCAGGGTCTGGTACGACGACCAGCCGTCCGAGCCCGGCGAACTCCCGTATCCGCCCAGGCCGTCCACCGCCTCGGCCGCCAACCGCCGCAGCAGCGCGGTGTCGTCGTCGGCAAGGGCGGCGGCGAGCCGCTCCCGCAGCTCCTCCCGGTCGCCGGACCCGCCGTCGGAACCGGCGCCGGGTCCGCCCACCGTGCGCGGGAAGTAGAGGTCGAAGACCTGGTCGAACACGGCCCGTTGGCCGGTGCCGTGCAGCAGGGTCGCGGCCAGCCCCTCGCGCAGCAGCTCCCGGTCCGCGAGACCCAGCGCCGCCACCGCCCGGCCCGCGTCCACGGTCTCCCCGGTGCCGATCCGCACCCCGTGCGCCCGCAGCGCGCCGGCCAGTCCGGTCAGCCGCCCGGCGAGGTCGGCACGGTCGGCGAGGTCGGCACGGTCGGCCGGAGCGTCGGTCGCCGGCCCGGTCGGGGACCCGGTCGATGCGTCGGCCGGTGTGCTCACAGCGTGTCCAGGTCCAGCTTGGCGGCCGCCTTCTGGATGTCGTCCTGGTGCTTGAGGATCACGCCCAGGGAGTCCCGTACGACCTGCTCGTCCAGCGTGTCGGCGCCCAGGGCCAGCAGGGTGCGCGCCCAGTCGATGGTCTCCGCGACCGAGGGGACCTTGCGCAGGTCCATGGCCCGCAGTGCCCCGACCACCCGGACCACGGACTCGGTGAGCGCCTCGGTGAGCGCCGGCACCTTGAGCCGTACGATCCGGCGCTCCAGCTCCTCGTCCGGGAAGCCGATGTGCAGGAACAGGCAGCGGCGGCGCAGCGCCTCGGACAGCTCGCGGCTGGCGTTGGAGGTGAGGACGACGAAGGGGCGGCGGGTCGCGGTGACCGTGCCCAGCTCGGGGACCGTCACCTGGAAGTCGCTGAGCACCTCCAGGAGCAGGCCCTCCACCTCGACGTCGGCCTTGTCCGTCTCGTCGATGAGCAGCACCTTCGGGTCGTCGCCCCGGATCGCGGTGAGCAGCGGGCGGGGGAGCAGGAACTCCTCGCTGAAGATGTCGGTACGGGCCTCGTCCCAGGTCTCGTCCCGGCCGGCGCTGATCCGCAGCAGCTGCTTGGCGTGGTTCCACTCGTACAGCGCCCGGGACTCGTCCACGCCCTCGTAGCACTGGAGGCGTACCAGGCGGGCACCGGCGACCTCGGCGACGGCCTTCGCCAGTTCGGTCTTGCCGACCCCGGCGGGGCCCTCGACGAGGAGCGGCTTGCCCAGCCGGTCGGCCAGGAAGACGGTGGTGGCGACGGCGGGGGAGGCGAGGTAGCCGGTCTCCGCGAGGCGGGCGGAGACGTCGTCGACGGAAGTGAACAACGGGGCCTCCGGCTGATCAGGTTCGTGGAACGTATGCGGGGAACAGGTCCGGCCTCCTATCTAAGCGCTTGTTCACCTCGCCTGCCACCCTGTATACCGATCGGTTTCCTCACACTCTCCCGCGCGGTAACCTCGGCCCTATGGCCACCACAGACAAGGCGTCCCCCCGGGACCGGCTCCTCGACGCCGCCGCCGAGCTCTTCTACCACGACGGCGTCTCCATCGGCGTCGAGGCGCTGTGCAGGTCGGCCGGGGTCTCCAAGCGCTCGATGTACCAGCTCTTCGACAGCAAGGACGAGGTGCTCGCCGCCAGCCTGGAGCGGCGCAGGCCCTGGTACGAGGCCCAGCTCAGGTCCCCGGACGCCGAGTCGGCCAGCCCCCGCGAGCGGATCGGGTACGTGTTCCGGCGGGCGGAGGAGAGCGCGGCGGCCCCCGGCTACTGCGGCTGCCCCTACCTCGCCGTCCTGGTCGAGCTGAAGGACAGCGAGCATCCCGCGAGCGTGGTGGCCCGAGCGGCCAAGGAACTGCTGCGGGGCTACTTCGAGGAGCAGGCCGAACAGGGCGGCGCGGCGGATCCCGCCCTGCTCGCCCGGCAGCTCATGCTGATCTTCGACGGGGCCAGCGCCCGGGCCGGCGCCCGGATCGAGCACCTCGACGACGGCCTGCTCACGGCGACGGCCACCACGCTGCTTGACGCGGCCGGCATGAAGTAGCCGCCCGGACGGATCACCACAACGCGCCGGGCCGGCCGCCCACCCGATGCAATGGAGGCGTGACCGCGCCCCCGAACGACTGCCTCGCGCGCAACGAGTGGATCTGCGGCGCCTATCTGACCAGCCGCCGCCAGATCCTCCTCGACGCGGTCGGCCAGCACCTGCGGCTCACCGCGGTCTCGGTGCTCCTCGGACTCGTCATCGCCGTCCCGCTGGCCGTGCTGGCGCGCCGCTGGCGCTGGTCGGCCGGACCCGTCCTCGGCATCACGACCATCCTCTACACCATCCCGTCCCTGGCGATGTTCTCCCTGCTCCTGCCCCTGTACGGCCTCTCGGCCACCCTCGTCGTCGCCGGCCTGGTCCTCTACTCGCTCACCCTGCTGGTCCGCAACATCCTCGCGGGCCTGCGCGCCGTCCCCGAAGAGACCCGGCAGGCCGCCCGGGGCCTCGGCTACGGCCCGATCCGCCTCCTGCTCACCGTCGAACTTCCCCTCGCCCTGCCCGCCGCGATGGCCGGCCTGCGCATCGCCACCGTCTCCGCGGTCTCCCTGGTCACCGTCGGCGCGATCGTCGGCTTCGGCGGACTCGGCAACCTGATCTACGCCGGCATGAACACCTACTTCAAGGCACAGGTGCTCACCGCCTCCGTGCTCTGCGTGCTGATCGCCGTCGCCGCCGACCTGCTGCTGCTCGGCGTGCAGCGGCTGCTCACCCCGTGGACGCGGGCGGCCCGCGCGTGAACACCCTCGCCGACGCCTGGGCCTGGCTCACCGAACCGGCGCACTGGGCCGGCGACGACGGCATCGGGCACCGACTGCTCCAGCACCTCGACCTCACCGCCGTCTGCCTCGTCGTCAGCTGCCTGATCGCACTCCCGGTCGCGCTGGTCCTCGGCCACCTCGGCAAGGGCGGCGCGCTCGCCGTGAACATCTCCAACGTCGGCCGGGCCGTCCCCACCTTCGCCGTCCTGGTCCTGCTCCTTCTCACTCCCATCGGCACCTGGGGCGAGGGCCCCACCGTGGTCGCCCTGGTGCTGTTCGCCGTGCCGCCCCTGCTCACCAACGCCTACGTCGGCATGCGCGAGGTCGACCGGAGCATCGTGCAGGCCGCACGGGGGATGGGGATGACCGGGCGGCAGATGCTGCTTCACGTGGAACTGCCCCTTTCGCTCCCCATGGTCCTCACCGGGGTGCGGATCGCGGCCGTCCAGCTCGTCGCCACCGCCACCATCGCCGCACTCGCCGGCGGCGGCGGACTCGGCCGGATCATCACCGCCGGATTCAACCTGGCCAGCACGCCCATGGTGGTCGCCGGCGCGGTCCTGGTCGCCGGCTTCGCCTTGGTCGTCGAGGGCGTCTTCGCACTCGCCGAACGGCTCGCCCCGGTCCGGCTGCGGGGCTCGCGATGAGACTCCGCACGGCGGCCGGTGCCCTGCTCCTCACCCTCACCGCCTGCACCACCGGCCCCTCCCTGGAGAACCGGGGCGAGGTCACCGCGCCCCCGGGCGACAGCAAGCACCTGACCATCGGCTCCGCCGGCTTCACCGAGAGCGACCTGCTCGCCCAGATGTACGCCCAGCTCCTGAACCAGGCCGGATACCAGACCTCCCTGATCACCGTCGCCAACCGCGAACTCTACGAACCCGCCCTGGAGTCCGGGCAGATCGACGTGGTCCCCGAGTACGCGGCCACCTTCGCCGACTGGCTCAACGCCCGGACGAACGGGGCCGACGCGGCGCCCGTGGGCTCGCCCGACCTCGCCGCCACGATGAAGGCACTGCGCCGCCTCACCACACCGCGCGGCCTGACCGTCCTCGACCCGGGCCGGGCCGTCGACCAGAACGCCTTCGCGGTCACCGCCGCCTACGCCCGGCAGCACCACCTCAGGACGCTCAGCGACCTCGGCGCGTCGGGACTGGAGGTACGGCTCGCGGCCGGCGACGAATGCGTGCAACGGCCGTACTGCGAGCCGGGGCTGAAGAAGGTCTACGGCATCGACATCACCGGCATCGACCCCAAGGGCGTCGGGACCACCCAGGCCAAGCTGGCCGTGCAGCACGGCCAGGACCAGATGATGCTGACCACGACCACCGACGCGACGCTCGACCAGTTCGGTCTCGTCCTCCTCGCCGACGACAGGCATCTGCAGAACGCCGACTACGTCGTCCCGGTCGTCAACCGCGCCCGGGCGGGCAGCGAGCGCGTCACCAAGGCGCTGGGGAGGCTGAACGACGTCCTCACCACGGCCGATCTGGCCGCCATGAACCAGCAGGTGGACAGCTGGCGGCGGCTGCCCCAGGACGTGGCCCGGACGTATCTGCGGGACAAGGGCCTGCTGAAGTGACGGCAGGGCCCGTTGTCAGTGGCGGGCGGTACGTTCGTGGCATGGGGATCAATCTGGTGAGTGTCGGCGCGCAGGAGTGGCTCGACGGCGACGGCGACGAGGACGAGGGCGGCAAGGGCGCTCTCGCCGCGGCCCTCGACGAGGAGCTGCGACGGCGCGGACTGGCGCCGTACGAGTCGGTGCCCGAGACGGCCGCCTTCGTGCGCGGCTCGGGGCTGTCGTTCGAGGAGAAGCTGGTGCCGTCCATGGCCGGGTTCACCGCGCTGTGCCAGGAGCATCTCGCACCGCGCGAGACGGAGCTGCTGCTGGGCTGGTCGGTGCTGGTGCCGCTCTCCCTCGACGAGGAGATCAGGCTGCCGCTGAGCTCCGCCTACGACGACGAGACGGTGGTCGCCGGTGCCCCCGAGGTACTGGCCCTGGCGCAGCGGCTGGCGGCGGTGATCGGGCTGCCCGTCGAGGCGATACCGGAGGCCTGCGACAACCTCGACCTGACCATGTGGTTCCTGGAGGGGCAGGCGAAGGAGACGGCCGAGTCCCGACCCGGCCCGTGGGGCGAGGACCTGGACACCGCCTTCTACGTCGCGCTGTACCTGCGGGCCGCCCAGCACTCGCTGCGCCGCGGCTGCCCGATGACGTACTGCTGACGACCGCCGCCCCCTCCGCCGGTCAGGCGTCGGAGACCGAGTCGAACGGCACCTGGCCCCGGGAGACGCCGCGCGCCTCCGCGTCCACCGAGCGGCGCAGCGCCTCATGCAGCTTGGCCGGGGTGAGTACGCCGAGGAAGCGCGAACCGTCCAGCACCGCGACCCACCCGGCGTCGTACTGGAGCATCACACCGAACGCCTGCTTCAGCGGGGCACCCACCGGTACCCAGGCGGTCATCCGGTGGGCGAGTCCGTCGATCGTGCCGCCCGCCGCCAGCTCGTCCCGGCCGACCCAGCCGTGCAGGTCGCCGCGGGTGTCCAGGACCACCGCCCACCGGGCGCCCTCCGCCCGCAGCCGTGCGGCGGCGCTCGCGGCCAACTCGCCCAGGCGGGCCACCGGCGGCTGCTCCAGGTCGTCCGGCTCGATCTCGGTCACCGACAGCCGCTTCAGCCCCCGGTCCGCGCCCACGAACCCGGCCACGTACGGCGTGGCCGGCCGGCCCAGCACCGTACCCGGGGTGTCGAACTGCTCGATCCGCCCCTGCCCGTACACCGCTATCCGGTCGCCGAGCCGCACCGCCTCCTCGATGTCGTGCGTGACCAGCAGTACGGTCTTGCGCACGGCGGCCTGCATCCGGAGGAACTCGTCCTGCAACTGCTCGCGCACCACCGGATCGACCGCGCCGAACGGTTCGTCCATCAGCAGCACCGGAGGATCGGCGGCGAGCGCCCGGGCCACACCGACGCGCTGCCGCTGGCCGCCGGAGAGCTGGTCCGGGTAGCGCGGCCCGTACGTCTTCGGGTCCAGGCCGACGAGATCGAGCAGTTCCGCGGCGCGGGCCCTGGCCCTGGCCCGCTTCCAGCCGAGCAGCGCCGGGACGGTCGCGGTGTTGTCGAGGATCGTGCGGTGCGGGAACAGGCCCACCTGCTGGATGACATAGCCGATCCGGCGCCGCAGCCGCACCGGATCGGCCCCCGCGACGTCCTCGCCGTCGACGAGGATCCGGCCCGAGGTCGGTTCGACGAGCCGGTTGACCATCATCATCGTCGTGGTCTTGCCACAGCCGGAGGGGCCGACGAGCGTGACGAGTTCACCCTCGGCCACCTCGAAGGAGAGGCCGTCCACCGCGGTCGTCCCGTCCGCGTACCGCTTGGTGACCTGCTCGAACCGGATCATTCCCTCACGTTAACCGCGCCCGTCACGAATCGCCCGTGCTCGCCTCGGGGCCCGGCCGGTCGCCGCCGACGAGCACCACCTCCAGGGTGCGTGGACCGTGTACCCCCTCGACCCGGTCCAGCTCGATGTCACTGGTGGCCGAAGGGCCGGAGATCCAGGTCAACGGGCGGGCCGGGTCGAGCCGTTCGAGGGCCTG